>VRUJ01000002.1 GCA_019456165.1 Chloroflexota bacterium | reverse complement strand
TGAACTTTAACTCAGGCTAAAGCTTGCCCGACTAAAAAGGGCTTGACCATTTTACAGAAAAGATGTTGCACAATCGATTATGTCGGCGACTAACTGAAGATACATCGACTCCAAACAACTCTAACTTATCTAGTTTGCGAATAATTGCTCGTCGATAATCTTTTTCGAATTTGGCAGCTTTTACCTCGGGGTTTAGTCGTTCTGTTCCTTCACGTATTCGTCGAACTTCTTCAAGAATTTGGTCAGCTACCTGTAATATTAGATCTTCCCTAACCAGAATTTCAGCTACTGTTTGTTCATTAAAAGCTGGTAGTTGAGAGGCAATATCTACGATATATTGACTAGCTTCTGAGATCATATGATGATAAAGTGAAGCTTCGGGTTCAGAAAATAGTTTGGTAACCTCAGGGTTCGAGTCATTGAACAGATTAGCTATACTTTTTGGATCAAGATTACGCTCAATTAATAGTTCAGTGGTTATTGGAGTTTTATCCAATGTTTCAGCAACTGCAATAGCAACTGCTGTTTGGCTGCTTTCATTAATTTCTTGATATTCATTTTCCAATAATGGTTGTAGACTGAGTGCAACCTTTTCCCCAATCTCTTCAAATTGGCGTTTGGCTTTTTGGCGAGCAGCCACATCACTTGTGATTTTAGCGATCACTTCGACAAAACCCGAAGTAATATCGAGAGCAATATTGGAATCTTTTAACCACAACTTAAGAATTGACTTGGCTATACTTGGGCCGAGTGTAAGGGTCAATGTTTCTATTAGAGGCATAACTCCCTCTTATGATTTAAAGATATATTGTTATTAATTTGTTCGCTTGTTTATTTTACCAGATGTTGGTTCAAAGGTTACATCACGGCCCAATCACAGGCTCAAGTATTGCCCAGGAACTACCACCGTCGCTGGTCATCACCAGGGCGATCTCGGGTTCGTCACGCGCCACCGCCCAGCCCACCATCTCGGAGGCAAAGCTGAACTGACCATCCCAGATCACCGTTTTCACAATCACCCAGGTCATACCGCCGTCAGCGCTTTTGCTGATCTCCTCGGAAGACCCGAAAGAAGTAGTCGTTGCCATAACTAAATTAGCGTCGATGAAGAGCAAGTCGCCGCCAGGGTAGGGGTAGCTAAGCCACGTCGCCCCGCCGTCTGTGGTGCGGTAAACGAAATGGGTATAGATACTTGGGCCACCCTCCACCCATTCTCTGCACGTTACTCCGATGGTGACGGAGAGAGTTGAGAAGAAGGTGGGCGAGTGCGCTTCGCAATAGACAGTCTCGAAATACCCAGGGTCACTTGGCGGTGAAGGCAAATCAGAAAATGACCAGGTTAACCCGCCGTCATATGTCCACTCGACATACACGGATGTATAAGGCCCCTGCTCATAGGTCACCATGCCAGTATTGGTATCCGCGAAGGCCATGCCGGTCTTGCAGCAGCTTTGCATATCAACGCTTTCGGATGGGTGGGCGATCCTCGTCCAGGTTGCTCCTCCATTGTTGGTGCGGAAGAAAATCGAGTAGTCGTGGGACATGCCTGCCCCTACGCTGACCAAATACCAGCCGTTAAATGCATCCACGAAGTACAAGAATGTTGGAGCGAAGATTTCCATCATTCCCCCGGTGTCGAGGTATGCGCTGGAAGTCCAGGTGCTGCCGCCATTGGTAGTGCGCCACACGATGACATCGGTTGGGGTGGTGAAGAAGCTTGCGAAACTGAAAGTTACCCAGGCATTGTTGTTATCCATGAAAAAGGCTTCAGCTATTTTGCGTGGTTCACCTGGCTCTGAGTCGGGTTCTGGCGGAGTGACATCTTGCCAGGTAGTGCCGCCGTCGCTGGTGCGCAGCACGTGGCCGCCGGGGTCAGCAGTGCCGCCGACCGCCCAGCCGCTGGCCGCATCTTGCATGTCAATGTAAGAGATAATCACATCTTGGCCAGGATTCAAATGAGGGATCGCGGCGGACGGGTTGATCACCGGTGGGGGGAGCGTGGGGCCTACTGGCGGGCCCAAGGTTGGTTCTTCAGGAGGTGATGGTGTGATTGTGGCCGTAGAATCCAGTCGGAGGGGTGTCGCAGTTGAGGTTACATCCGCAGGTACATCTGGAGGTTCGGTTTCCGATTCAGTATCTGGAGGTGAGGATGTGGATGATGAGGGAACGTTACCGCAACCCAGCCCAAAGAGAACAAGAAATAGGATGAAAATGAACAATTTGAAATAAGTTTTGGTCGGCCTATGCATCATATCTCTCCTCTGACATTTTGTGAATCTTACTGTACATCGACAAGCAAGCGTCGAAACTCTGCCAAATACAACTCGGCGATGTCCGCATTATGCAGGATGAGGGTGTTTTCATCGTTACGCTCTTCTGCGCTGGCGCTGAAGTTATATGAGCCGGTGATGACGATGCGGCTGTCGATGATTATAACCTTATGATGCATGAATTTTGGGTTGCCGTCAAGTTCTACAGGCAGACCTAGATCGGCCATTTGGAAGAATTCCCCTCCCGTGTTGGAGGCTTGGGATGTTTCGAAGATGCCAGCCACGTAAACACCGCGTGCGTCGGCGCGCAGCAAAGCCTCAGCGATGGGATCAGAGGTGAAGGAGAAGGCCATGAAATAGATACTCTCTTCTGCGCGGTCAATCAATTCAATGATGCGGTCGTCGGTGTCATCTTCTGGAGAGAAGTACACCTCCACCTGAGTGCCTTCAATATTGTGCACAGGAATTGCGAAGGTGGCAGGCGAAGCGGTGCTGAAGCTGCCATCCACGAACATCTCATCGAATTCGGCCAGGTAGTCCTCAGCCAGGCGGGAAGAACGTATGCGTATCAAGTTATTGTCATTCTCATAGGCGCCGTTGAGCGTAAAATTCATAGAACCGCTCCAAACCTCGAAACGGTCTATAACCACAAACTTATTGTGCATCCGGGCACTGTTGCGATCAGAAACAAGCGGTATTCCTTCTGCAATTAACTGCTGGATCTCTACGTTGTCCAGGTTGTCGGTTTCGGCAACTAGACGCACACTCACGCCGCGCTGGTGTGCATTCAGCAGCGCATTCCGGATGCTCCATAAATTTAGGTCGTACGCGGCGACATCCACGCTGAGGCGCGCCGCGTTGATAGCTTCGGCCAGGGCTTCATCTGGTCCGTTGCGAAAAGATTCGGCATCCGTACTTTGTGGGTCAGTGAAGTACACTGAATACCAACCGTCGGATGTGAGAATACCTTGTTCGGTTGGAATAGCTTCACTGCATGCGCTGACGAGCAACGGAATCATTAGGAGCGTTGTGAGCCATACACCTTTGCGCATACCAGAGATTGTCAAATGTTCGGAGAGATTGGCCCTCAAGGTAGAATCCATAATTCTGGCTCCCCCAATTGGATTGAATCAATAACTACTTTTTTAACTTTGTCGCGTCTGTTGGCTTCAACAGCGATAACAATAAACTCTGCCAGAGCGCGTAAATCCTTTTTCATCTGGGTTACCGGATCAAAATGAGCAGCAGTTCCCGCCTTCAATTCGGGTTGGGTGGTAATCGCCAGCTTGCCGAGGCCGGTTAGCTCATCCAGAGAGCAGTTGAAAGCCGGGATAAAGAACCGCCGCGACTTCGACCAAAATTTCTTGGCCTCGTTGGTTTTCTTGCCCAAGCCTGTGTAGCTATCGCGGCTGAGACTTACCTGCCCCTCCACCACCCAGAATGGTTGACCGCTGGCATTATCAGGGATTTTCGCGCTGTAGTGGATTTCTAAGGGTACCAGGCCTTTTTCTTCATCTAATAGCAATCCTGTATTGCAGGTTTGGCATACCCAGGCGATCTCGTCGGTTTCGGCTGGAACCGGAGTCTCACATTTGACGCATTTGAGTGGCACCAGGCTGATTGGCATACTCATGCGTTTTTCTCCCGCACACGCCGGATACCGTCCTCTTTGCGAGTCCAAAAGCGGCGTTTTTTCTTGCGATGCCCATGATATTCGTACTGTTCTCCATACCGGAAAGCGCGATAGGCCGCGGCCATCATTCCAAAATCAAAGATCAGCGCGCCTCCGGCTATTACCAATATCCCTAAACCGTCATCGTCCCCCGATGCTAAGGCTAAGTAAGTAGCTAAAGAGCAGCCGTCCACCGCGATGAAGGCGCCCAGCGCGATACCTCCGATGAGGGCTATCGAGCGGAACATGGTGCTTCCCGGGGCTTTCCCGTAGAGTACTTCGCTGTTGTGCCCATCCACTACGACCTGGTAGGAACGACCACGATATAGGTAGCGCAGCACCCATAAGGGATAATAAACCAGGCCCATTCGTTTATTGGTCAGGCGTACGAAGGTCTGGGCGACTCTATCCAGGTTAGCCATATCCCGAACACGCGTCAAGAAATCTTTCTCAGCGTCAGCCTTGGCCTCGCTGGTGGAGCTAACCGGCTCGAAAACCATTCCGCTGGAGTGCAGTTCTTCAGGATTGAAGGGGTCCATATCTTGGCCGGCTCTCAAGGCAACCTTCTCAACCCCAAACTCTCCTACGTCCAGAGCGGCCCCGTTCCAGACCATATCTTCCGTAATCTTCATTTCACGAGGTTCATAGCGTTTATTATCCCCGCTGCCCACTTCTTCTTGCCCAAAAACCCAGCCTAGCACGCGTGACCAGTTGGTCCAGAACGGTAGATAAGCGATGAAGGTTTCCTGGATTATGCTCTTTCGAGATGCTCCCCGCGCGATCATAAATTTACCGCTGAGGAATTTAGATAGGGCCTGATGGGCTTCTTCTCGCTGGATGGTTACCGGCACCTGGTAGCGCCGCAGACCACGCTCGCCGCGCACCAATGAGCGCATATCACAATATGGGCACACGATGATCTTTTGTCCCTCAGGGATTGGCAGCATGGCGTTGCAGTTGGGGCAGTTTAGGCCGTGGAGAGTATCTTTTTCAGCCATAAATCACCATCAAACCTTCGCCGCCACCCACGCAGCAACAGCGATCAAAATGGCGGCGGCGGGTATGCCGAGCACGGTACAAAAGGCTAATCCCGTGAAAGCGCCTTCGCCTCCCCCCAGGCTGCCTATTACAGGAAAGGTTGCCAGACACAAAAATGGGACCGCCGCAATCCCAGCAACCATCTGATATGGAGCTTCGGCTTTTTCCGGGAAGATATTGGCCAAAACACGCCCGGTGGCAGCTTCAACCACAGAGGTATATATGCGGCCTTTGAAATTGTACTTAAAGGTAAAAAGCGGCACATGGACTATTGCGCTTTCAGCGATCTCGGTCTTTGACACATCCTTCTCATCAGAGAGCCAACCCAAGGCTGCATCCAAAGGGACGTTAGGTGGGTAGGCTTCGGAATCCAGAGATGGATTGTATTTCTTGAGGTCACCGGCTGGCAGGTTCAAGTTGCGCAGTTCGCTAACCGATGTGGCCGCGGCAGGCTGTATGATAATCTCTTCCTTGCCGTCAGGGGTAGTATGCTTGAAATACCATAACGGGAAATACTCGAAAGTATGTCCTTCAATGTGCGCTTTTTTGTCCAGGTCTTTAACGGTTTGGTTGCCCGCCATCCAGCGCGCCAGCGCGGATTGAGCTTTGCTGGCATCTAAAGTTGGGGAAAGATACCAGTGGAAGACCACCTTTGATTTGTCGAGGAAAACAGTAGAATTGCAGAATGGACAGGTGAGGAATATCTGTCCCTCGTCGGGGTGCAGCTCACCGCTGCATTGGGTACAGTTTAACGTTGGGACTGTGGTGGACTCACTCATGGCAATATTATAGCAGAATCAAAAGCCTAATTTGAGGGACACAATTGGCTAGAAAACGCTATAATTGGCATTATCTCAATAAATGTGAGCAGGAGCTTTTAGCATGTCGACAGACCAGAAAACCCACCCTGTTGAGGTGGCAGGATTAAAACGAGATTTAATCCTTTTCGAAGTTGCCCCTGGTGTGACCATCGCCATACTCAACATCTTGGGCGATACCGAATTGGTGACAGCCTGCGCCATAGAATTGGCTGAGAAGTTGTCACAAATTGAATATGCTGCCCTTGTGACTGCCGAGGCCAAGAGCATTCCTTTGATCCACGCATTATCTGTAGAGACCAACAAGCCCTACGCTGTGCTGCGCAAAACCTATAAACCCTATATGGGTGATGCTATCCAAGCGGAGACAGTTTCGATCACCACAGGCAAGCCGCAAACGCTTTTTTTGGATGCCAAAGATAGGGATGTGATCAAAGGGAACAAAGTAATTCTGGTGGATGATGTGATCAGCACAGGCTCCACACAGCAAGCGATGCGCGCGGTGGTAGAGAAAGCGGGGGCTAAAGTGGCCGCGGAGGCAGCTATCTTCACCGAAGGCGATAAAGCCAAATGGGAGGACATAATCTCTCTGGGGCATCTGCCCGTTTGGCTGGATTAGAACGATAGGGACGAAGTCAAATCACAAGGTCAAATAATTGCTGCTTCTTGAGACCCTAAAGGTCTCCAATTACAACTTTCCAATGGTAATAAGATTAGGCGGTTATCCCTTTGACAGACCTAAAATCGAACGGCATTCTTGACATACGCGCGCGGTAGTATATATAATTACCTAAAACAGTTCTTTACAAATTTTCGTTACAAAAAACAGAAATGAACTTGTCATGGTCAAATTGCGATTTTGTGGTATTATGACATAAACATTCAAATGAACATTTGTTCTAAACAGTGCGTATGGAGTCGCGTAACTCGATAAGAAGGAACAAAAGAGTCAAAATTATTTAAATGCGGAGTAGGTAAGATTCGAACTTACGATTCGTGTCCACGAATGACTGGTTCTTACGCAGTTGAGCTAGCCAACGCTCATCTACTCCGGTGATTTTATGGGGAGGTAGTTTGTCATGGTGCTGGTAAAGTTTGGTAGACAGTATCGCACAGGCGTTCTACCTCCCCACATTTATAGTGTATCACGGGTGAACAGGAACTGGAATAGAGGATACTAACTAGAAATGGTAAAAGACAAAAAAGACAAAGCAAGTAAGAAAAAGCGTGAAAAACCTGTTAGTTTGTGGGGTCTTACGCATGAAGATGCATTAGATGGATTGATGAAAACACCTAAGCCTAAGAAAGAAAAATCAGAGGGTAAAAGTAATGAATAGTGCTCAAAGGAAATATCGCATAGCAATCGAATCAATCGTTTATCTTGCCAATAAGGAAAAGCGCTTGTATTGGTTGTTAAAGATGATTTGGTTTGCAGAGCGAGTCCATATGTCACGTTATGGAATGATGTTCCTTGGTGATGACTATATTGCAATGAGTCATGGACCCGTTCCTAGTTTGGCATATGATATTATCAAAGATGCTCGTGGGGATGGATGGAATAGTTTTGAAAATCCAGAACCAAACAGTGTAATTGATACTCCCGACCGACGAACCGTTTTGCCTCTTAGAAAACCGGACAATTCTTTTCTCAGCGAATCTGCTAGGGAATGTTTAGATGATGCATACGAAAAGTTGTCGGAATTAACTTTTTCCGAAGTTAAAAAATGTAGCCACACTGCAGCACACAAAGCTGCCGATCAAGATGATACAATCTCATTCGAGGAATTTGTCAAGGATTTGGACAATGGTCAAGAAGTCTTGAGTTATTTAAGCACCATCTAAATATTCTAATGCCCTATTGGGGTAATATATGGAAGCATTGCAACAAGCTTATATCGTTCCAGGAGCAATAGTTCATTTTTTTTGTCGACATATCCGAAACCCTAAAAATAAATTCGTTGTTATTGTTCATATAGATGTTAATGATGATTTGGTGCTTGGATTTTTTATCAATTCCGAAATCTACCCAAAAATCAGCTCCAACCCTGCCAGAATGGCGTGTCAAGTGGAGCTTCTTGTGAAGCCTAATTATGCCTTTCTAGCCAATGATTCGTATTTAGATTGCTCAGAGATACAAGAGCAATTTGGATATGCAGAACTGGTAGATCATTTGGCACAAAACCCAAATGATTATATCTGTCAGTTGGAAGAGGAAGAAGTAATTGATCTTTTGCAGGCAGTTCATGGGGCAAAAACAATAATGCCCTATGACAAAGATTTGATTTTTAAATCTCTTGGAGAAGGCTAAGCGTTAAACTAGTCATTTTTTATATTTGTATCAATAAACATCAATCTCTTCCCCTCTGCTCCCTATATAGCTTTTTCGTTGGCTTATTGTTTAGGCCTATAAAATCATATGATAAATCGTTTAACTGAATTACTAAACCTCTTCGTCGCTGTAATCAAGGCACGATGGGTATTTATTTTTTTCATTGGATCTATTCTCTCTGTTCTGATATCGCTAAAAGAATGGCTGCTCTTAAGTATTGAACTCCAAATTCCTCTAACATATATCATCGTGATAGGGGTTTTAGCAGCTTATCCTGTTCTAAATCTTTTAAGATGGTTACTTTTCCGATCACAAAAAACTCCGATAGAATTTCGCGGTTTACTTTGGAAACCGTCGCGTCTTCGGTTTAGATATCCAACTCCTATTTGTCCTCACTGTGAAGGAACGATAATATTTCGAGTCCAAAGAAAGTCGATACATTTTGCGCAAAGTATTAGAGATTTTCAAAACATTCAAGAAGATATGAATCGCAATATTTATGAATGTCCAGACCATGGAGTCCTTCTTGTTCCAAATGAGGATATCGAGTATTTGCAAAGATTAGCGCAAGCGAAAATAAATAATAATTCTTAATAATTTCCTAAACAAATCAGCAATCTTGCTTAGTGGATTTATTTCAAATGGCTGTTAGGCGACACAATTTATTTTAAGAAAGGAACACCCTTAATTCAAGCGAACTTTTCTCCAAATTCGGGTGTATAGTTCTTTATAATGGACCGGACAACACCCAAACACCCGCCCCAAGACTTGATTCGACGCAGCCTGCTGGGGGAACAGGCAGCTTTTGAAGAGATCTTCCAGCAGTATAAGAACCTGGTCTACAAGACTGCATATCTGATGCTGGGCAATACGCAAGATGCCGAGGATGTATTGCAGTTAGTTTTTATCAAGGTTTACACCGCGCTAGCCTCCTACGACACGGGCAGAGGGGTTTTACCACCTGGCTGCATCGTATAACGGTGAACGCCTGCCTAAACAGGCAGCGAAAACAACGCTTTAAATTATTCTCCTTCAGCAAACAATTCAAGGCGCGCACAGCCAAACCATCTCCTGAAGTACAGGCTATCGAAAATCTAACTTTAAGCCAGACCCTTGAGGAGTTGAGCGTGAAGCTGCGCGCCGTGATCGTGCTGCGTTATTATCTGGATCTGTCTTATAAAGAGATCGCTGAAACTTTGCAAATACCATTGGGGACGGTCAAGTCGAGACTTGCAAAAGCCTTAGACAAGCTGGGTAATACACTAATAATTGCTGAAGTGCATGGATTGAAAGAGGTGGCCGAATGAAAGAGCATCTGCAAAAAATGGAAATAGTCGCATATCTGAGCGAAGAGGTCGCTCCTTCTGAAAAGAGAATCATTCAGGCGCATTTGGCTGATTGTGAAGAATGCCAGGAAGAGTTGTACTACACAGCGGGGTTGGAAAAACAGTTACGAACCTCATTGCAAGCGCAGGCTGCGCAGGCAGTCCCGGCGGAAGGTGTTTGGGAACGCGTCCGGTTACAACTACCTTCTCGACCAAAAGAGAATGCGAAACAAAGAGGTATTCAGATGAGAAAAAGTTTGGTTTTTACAATGGCCATGATTTTGCTGGCCTTTGGACTAGTGTATACAACTGTTCCCGCAGTTAGGGCGCTGGTTGATGATCTTGTGATGTCTTATTTCCGCAGCGAGCTGCCCAACGACCAAGGAGGAATTGGGGTAGGATTTGGTGGGGAGGAGCCGTTTATACCTCTAGCCGCGGATTATTTCCCGGATGATTTTGAGGTGGTAGGCAATTACATCGGTTTTGAGGATGCCCCGGGAATCTCCAGCATGACCACAATGTTTGACGATAATGAACGCTTTATCATGTTGATCCAGAGTGCGGGAGAGGCGCTGCCAGGTTTGCCTGAAGGGGAGCTAATCACTATCGATGGGCAGAGTGGGGTGTTGATCAGGATCGTAGATGTGGACGAATACTTGGACCACTTGGAAGATTTTTCAATGTTTACAACGATGGATGTAATCTCTTTAGTCTGGTTTGAGGACAATGTCATGCTTGAAATGGTTTCCAACTTCCCGCAGAATGAAGTTATCCTGATTGCGGAATCTTTGGCGCCGATGGAGGCAGGGCTGGGGGATTAGATAAATTTGTATCGGAATTTTTACCACAAAGACACTAAGCCACGAAGATAATTTCCCTTGGTGGCTTAGTGTCTTTATACCATTTCACTCCCACAAATCGGTGCTCAAGTATTTTAATCCGGAGTCGCAGATAATAACCGCGATGGTTTTGGCGCGCTGGGATCCCTCGAGGAGCTGCAAGGCTGCGGCCACGTTGGCTCCCGAAGAATAACCGCCAAAAATACCTTCCTCCCGCGCGAGACGCCGCGCCGCCTCGACAGCTTCTTCGTCGCTCACTTGTAAGTAACCGTCGATATGCTCGCGGTTTAACAATGGAAGTTCTGCCCTGGCGTAGCCGCCCCCCTGGATGCGGTGCTGGGGGTTGCTGATGGGTTGCCCGGCTTGAACCGCTGCCCCTGCAGGCTCGACCAGATAGCACTGGATTTCGGGGTTGTGCTCTTTGAAAGCGGCTGCGCAGCCCGCAAACGAGCCTGCTGTACCGGCGTAATCACAAAATGCGTCGATATCCCCCCCGGACTGGGCGATGAACTCTGGGCCGGTGTGCAGATAATGTGCTCTTTTGTTGCTGTGGATCAGGAATTGGTTGGCGCGAAAACCATCACGTTCGGCTACGAGTTCCTGTGCTCTCTGTTCAACTAGTTCTAGATCGCTACCGGAAACTTTGCCGGGAGTAGAATCCGGTAGTTGATCGACCAGTACAACTTCCGCACCTAAAGCAGCCATCATGCGCGCTCTTTCCGGAGTGTTGCCTTTAGACATTACAGCTACAAAATGATAACCTTTGATGCCGCACACGATGGCTAACCCAGTGCCGGTGTTTCCGCTGGTCATTTCCACGACAACTTGTCCCGGTCTCAATTTCCCCTCTGCCTCGGCATCTTCAATGATCTGGCGGGCGATGCGGTCTTTCTTCGAGAAGCCGGGGTTGAGATGGTCCAGCTTGGCTAGTATGCGGCCTTCCACTCCGTTGGTTATTCTAGATAATTCAACCAAGGGTGTCTGCCCAATGGCCTCTACGGTAGATGCAAAAAGTTTACTGTGGGCGCTCATAATTTTCTCCTTTGATTACCTGATCAGCACGCTCCTAGATTATAACAACTGGCTTTTTTTTATATGACATACTTGGGGATGATTTTTGGAACAAAACTCACCGCTGATTCGTTCATAATTGGAAGGATAACTCTGAATGGAGAATCCTGCGAAGTAAATTGGAGAAAAAAATGAAATCTAGAAAACTTAACAAAAAAATGTTACTCGTCCTAACTCTTGGAGTCATCCTTGCGGCCTGTGCATCGACGGGTAATCCACTAGGGGGAACGATCCCCATGGATAAAGAATGGCATCTTAGCTTACTGAACGGAAGTGAATTGATTCCTGGATCGAAGATCATCTTGAGATTCTATTTCGGCAATGAAATTGGAGGGAATGCGGGTTGTAACTATTTCGGCGGGGGGTACACCTCTGAAGATGGAAGTATGCACTTCAGCGAAGTAACATCTACAATGACCGCCTGCCTCGAACCAGAAGGTCTTATGGATCAAGAGTCCGCTTACTTCGAGGCATTTGCTAACACAACAGCCTACCGCGTTGAAGATGAGCGTCTGGAATTATTCGACGCGGATGGCGAAACTATCCTGGAATTTATCATGCGCCCGGAAACTGAGGTTGATTCTCTCCTGGCGAACAAGAGCTGGAAGCTCATCTCTTTGGACGGGTCTGATCTCATTGAAGGTACAACTATCACCCTGGAATTTAGCGGGGAGGAAATCTCCGGCTCGGCGGGCTGCAACGGCTATGGGGGCAGATTGGAAGCGGCCAGCGAAGGCATCCTGGATGCACCCGAGATAATGAGCACTGCTATGGCGTGCCCGGAACCAGACGGGGTCATGGAGCAAGAACAGGTTTATCTCCAGATCATGTGGGATGCGCAGACTTACCGGTTTATGGATGGTGAACTGCAAATCGTAACTGCAAACGGCGAAACGTTGGATTTTGCTCCCATTGATTAAATCTGTTAACTTAAATGATCTATAAAAAGAAGGGGTACAGTCATTAAATGTGACAGTGCCTCTTCTTGTTGTCTTTTTACTTTTACATCCGATAGTTGACTTCCAGTATGCCAATCTGTATAATGGAGCCATCTACCCGATAAGGAGACAAATGGCAGGGTATTCGGTGGAGATTTTAAGATCAACTCAGCAATACAAATAAATTTCTCGCATTGCAGCCATCTGAGCCTTGAACAAGGAGGAGGAGGAAGATGTCACATAACCGTATGTTTTCATGGCGTGGAATTGCCCTGGCATTATTTATCTCATGGATTGTGATGGCGCCTGGGGGAAAAGCCGCTCCGCTTTTGGCTGCTGACGCGTACGAACCGGATAATAGCTCAGGACAAGCCACCTGGATCAACCCCGGAAACCAGCAAACCCATAACATTGAGCCGGTAGGGGATGAGGATTGGGTCAAATTTTATTTATATGGCTCATCCAAAGTTTTGCTCGAAACCTCCGGTCCTGGTGGAGATACAGTTATGTGGCTTTACAATTCCAGCCTCACTCTAGTTGAGTATGACGATAATGATGGCACTAATTTTTTCTCAAAGATAGACCGCTGGTGTGGGATAGATGCATTACCCATCGGCACCTACTATTTAAAAATTGAAGATAATGGTGACGACAGTTTAATTAATAGCTACAACATCGACCTGACAATCTCACCCTGCCAGGATAGTTACGAGCCGGATAATAACTCGGGGCAAGCCAGCTGGATCTATAATGGCCTCCCGCAGGACCATACCATTTCGCCAGTGGGGGATGAAGATTGGGTTAAATTTAACATAACTATTGAGTCGTACGTTCTGCTCCAAACTAACGGTCCCAGTGGAAATACCAGGATGTGGCTATACACTTCCGGTCTCGCTCTACTTGAATATAACGATGACGGTGGGGCTTTCTCATTTTCAAGGATAGACCGTATATGTGACGTGGATTCTTTAACCCCAGGCACTTATTACGCGAAAATTGATGAATTCAGTGACAGCGTTACTATAGATTGGTTTACCATCTCTTTGACCATCATATCCTGCGGAGGTCCACCCGCTGATTTTGATGCTAATGGCACCACGGATGTCTCCGTCTTCCGACCATCCAATGGGCGTTGGTACACATCTGCCCAAGGATTCCTGGCTAGCTTCGGGACCAGCGGGGATATCCCCGTGCCTCAAGATTATGATGGCGATGGGTACAGCGATATTGTTGTCTATCGCCCCTCCAACGGTAGATGGTACTTCAATGGGGGCGGCAATGTGGGCTTTGGTATTGCTGGTGATATCCCCATGCCCTGCGACTATGAGGGGGATGGGCGTGCTCAAATCGCCGTTTACCGACCGAGCAACGGCAGATGGTATGTCAAAGACGATGTCTACATAGCTTATGGAATTGCCGGCGATATCCCGGTCCCAGGGGATTATGACGGGGATGGAGATTGTGATTATGCCATCTACCGCCCGAGCAACGGAAGGTGGTACATCAAGGATCAGGGCTATTGGGCATATGGGATCCCTGGAGATATACCCGTGCCTGGAGATTACGATGGGGATGGGGATTTTGATGTGGCCATCTACCGCCCGAGCAATGGCAGGTGGTATGTGTTAGGGCAAGGCTACGTGGCTTACGGGATACCTGGAGATATCCCAGTACCAGGAGATTATGATGGGGATGGGGATTGGGATGAGACGATATACAGGCCATCCAACGGAAGGTGGTACAAATATGGTATAGGCTATGAAGCATATGGTATTGCAGGGGATTATCCCCTCCCAGCGAGAGATACAAATATTGATGGCGATCCGCATGAGTGAGATAGCCATTTTATCTCGAAAACTATCAGCTGGTCATGTTTAGTGTAGGTTACAAGTAGTCCCTACGGGTGCCCACGAGGGTGGTCTTATACTTTCGAGAGTTGACTTCCAGCAGGCGAGTCTGTATAATCTTTGCATCCACCCGATAATAAGAGCCACGGAAGGATATTCGGTGGAGATAATAAGATTCACTCAGCAACACAAATAAGTTTATCGCATTGCAGCCATCTGAGCTATAAATATGGAGGAGGAAGAAGATGTCACAAACCCGTTTGTTTTCATGGCGTGGAATCGCGCTGGTGTTTATGGTGTTTTTATTGGTCATTGCATTTGGCGGAGTCAGCGATGCCCAGGCCGAGCCTGCTGCCGCGGCCTACGCAGGCTGCACCAATCCAGGCGACCAGACCGACATGCCAACGGCGGAATGCCTGGCGCTGGTGGCTTTGTATGATGGGACGACCGGAGGAAGCTGGACGACCAATACGGGTTGGAAAACCACCGATACCCCCTGCTCGTGGTATGGCGTAACATGCACCACCGGGGTTGTGACCACGTTAGGCCTAAATAGCAACAATCTTGCGGGGGGCATCCCCACACAATTGGGCAATCTCTCAAACTTGACGTACCTGTGGTTGAGCGGCAACAGCCTGACGAGCGCTATCCCCATTGAGTTGGGTAATCTTTCAAACTTGACAAACATGTCTTTGAACAGCAACAACCTGACGGGGATTATCCCCACACAATTAGGCGATCTTTCAAACTTGACGTACCTGGCGTTGAGCTACAACAGCCTGACGGGCGCTATCCCCATTGAGTTGGGCAACCTTGCGAACTTGGTCTCGCTCTATTTGAACAACAACAGCCTGACGGGGGGCATTCCCACACAATTAAGCAACCTCACAAACTTGACTATTCTCTATTTGAGAAACAACAACCTGACGGGGGGCATTCCCACGCAGTTTGGCAATCTCTCAAACTTGACTACCCTGGTGTTGAGCACCAACAACTTGAGCGGCAACATCCCTACACAGTTGGGCAATCTCACCAACCTGACTACGCTCTATTTACACAACAACAGCTTTAGCGGACCGTTACCACTCAATTTGGTCAACCTTACCAATTTGACCACATTCTACTTCAATAGTACCAGCCTGTGTGAACCGCCTAATGCAACTTTCCAGGCTTGGCTGTCCGGTGTGACCTCTGTAAACAGCACTAACGTTATCTGCTCCGTTCCCCCCGCTGATTTTGATGGGAATAACTCAACGGACGTCTCAGTCTACCGTCCATCCAATGGCAGGTGGTACACATCAGCCCAAGGATTCCTTACCAGCTACGGGATCGCAGGGGATATCCCCGTAGCTCAAGATTATGATGGGGATGGGGATGCTGACATCGCGGTCTACCGCCCCTCAAACGGCAGATGGTACTTCTACGCGGGCGGGAACACAGGCTATGGTATTACTGGTGATATTCCCATGCCCTGCGACTATGATGGAGATGGGGATGCGGACGTCGCCATCTATCGTCCCAGCAACGGCAGGTGGTATGTGTCAGGGCAAGGATACACAGCTTATGGTATCGCTGGCGACATACCGGTGCCTGGAGATTATGACGGGGATGGTGATTGTGACGTCGCCATCTACCGGCCCAGCAACGGCAGGTGGTACGTCAAAGATCAGGGTTATGCCGCCTGGGGGATCCCTGGAGACATTCCAGTACCTGGAGATTACGATGGGGACGGAGATTTCGATTTTGCCATCTACCGGCCGAGCAATGGCAGGTGGTATGTGTTAGGGCAAGGCTACGTGGCCTATGGGATTGCTGGCGATATCCCAGTACCGGGAGATTATGATGGCGATGGAGACTGGGATGAGACGATATACCGGCCCTCCAATGGCAGGTGGTATACAAGTGGAGTAGGTTATACGGCATATGGCATAGCCGGTGATTATCCCCTGCCGGCCAGAGATACTAATATAGATGGCGATCCGCATGAGTAAGATAGCTTATTTCCATCGCAAAAATATCAGCTGGTGTTTAGTGTGGATTCAAGAAGCCCGGGGGAACGCTTTGAGTTGATGGAGTAAGTTTAATATTGCGCGATTAGACCTAGTTTATAATCTTAATGGAATTACTGTATGGACGCCCCTTGTGGGTGTCCATACAGTTCCGGTGGTTGACTTCCAAAAAGGAATCTGTATAATCATTGTATCCATCTGATTAAGAGACAAATGGTATGATGTTCGGTGGAGAAAGTAAGATCAAATCGGTAAATCAATTAAATTTGTACTAAACAGGGGAGAACTGTCTAAAGAGGAGAAGAAGATGGTAAAAAAACATAATTTATCAGGGTTTGGAGTTGCGTTAGTGTGTTTGTTGTTTATATTGTTTATTGCCCTAGGAGGAATCAGCGATGCCCAGGCCAGGCCTCTTACCGTGACCTACACAGGCTGCACCAATCCAGGCGACCAGACCGACATGCCAACGGCTGAATGCCTAGCGCTGGTGGCTTTGTATGATGGGACAACCGGGGGGAGCTGGACGACTAGTACGGGGTGGAAAACCACCGACACCCCCTGCTCGTGGTATGGCGTAACCTGCACCACCGGGAATGTGACTACGCTGAGCTTAGCGAATAACAATCTTGCGGGGGGCATCCCCACACAATTGGGCAATCTCTCAAACTTGATGTACCTGGCGTTGAGCGGCAACAGCCTGACAAGCGCCATCCCCACAGAGTTGGGCAATCTTTCAAACTTGATACAGCTCTGGCTGCACAACAACAGCTTGACGGGGGGCATCCCCACACAGTTAGGCAATCTTTCAAACTTGACGTACCTGGCGTTGAGCTACAACAGCCTGACGGGCGCTATCCCCATTGAGTTGGGCAACCTTGCGAACTTGGTCTCGCTCTATTTGAACAACAACAGCCTGACGGGGGGCATTCCCACACAATTAGGCAACCTCACAAACTTGACTACCCTGGTGTTGAGCACCAACAACTTGAGCGGCAACATCCCTACACAGTTGGGCAATCTCACGAACCTGCAAAGTCTTAATTTGAGAGACAACAGCTTGACGGGGGGCATTCCCACACAATTAGGCAACCTCTCAAACTTGACGTACTTGGCGTTGAGTAGCAACAACCTGACGGGGGGCATTCCCACACAGTTAGGTAATCTCTCAAACTTAAGAACTTTCGATTTGTGGGGCAACAGCCTGACAGGCAGCATCCCCACCCAGTTGGGCAATCTCACAAACCTGCAAAATCTCTGGTTGCATAACAACAACTTAAGCGGGATCGTTCCAACTGAGCTGGGCAGCTTGACTAATCTGATTAACTTAAGGATTAGCAATAATACTTCCCTGGGCGGAAGGCTGCCCGCGAGTCTGACCAATCTAGCCAGTTTGACACACTTTTGGTTTGGCGTCACAAGCCTTTGCGAACCATCCTATACCGCTTTCCAAACCTGGTTACTCGGCTTGACGAGCGTATATAGTACAGACATTATCTGCGCAGTTCCCCCAGCTGATTTTGATGGGGATGGCGACACGGATGTATCGATTTTCCGTCCATCCAATGGGCGTTGGTACACATCTGCCCAAGGATTCCTGGCCAGCTACGGGATCGCAGGGGATATCCCCGTAGCTCAAGATTATGATGGGGATGGGGATGCTGACATCGCGGTCTACCGCCCCTCAAACGGCAGATGGTACTTCTACGCGGGCGGGAACACAGGCTATGGTATTACTGGTGATATTCCCATGCCCTGCGACTATGATGGAGATGGGGATGCGGACGTCGCCATCTATCGTCCCAGCAACGGCAGGTGGTATGTCAAAGACCAGGGCTACACAGCCTATGGGATCGCTGGCGATATCCCGGTTCCCGGGGATTATGACGGGGATGGCGATTGTGACATTGCTATCTACAGACCGAGCAACGGCAGGTGGTACGTCCAAGGGCAGGGTTATGCTGCCTGGGGGATACCTGGAGACATACCCGTGCCGGGAGATTATGATGGGGATGGAGATTTTGATTTTGCAATCTACCGCCCGAGCAATGGCAGGTGGTATGTGTTAGGACAAGGCTATGTAGCCTACGGGATACCTGGAGATATCCCTGTACCAGGAGATTATGATGGGGATGGGATCTGGGATCAAACAATATACCGGCCCTCCAATGGCAGATGGTACAAATATGGCATAGGTTATGAAGCTTATGGCATTGCCGGGGATTACCCCCTCCCAGCCAGAGATACTAATATTGATGGTGATCCGCATAATTAATATATCTTTTATGCATAGGTATTTGATTTAGATGAATCTCTGGAGAGTTAATATTCGTTAAACTGAAAAGATCTTTTCGTCTATAATATCCTCTGAAGGTTACAATGTTGTCAATACAACGAAAGAGGAAGATCAGTATTATTTTTACGATAATAATGATATTGGGGGCTATGAGTACTTCTGTAGCGCTATCCTCTCCTGCTTTGGAAGGGCCGGAGGATTTGTTCGTATCCAGCACAGCAGACCCTGCCATGGATTTCAGCAACGATCCCCTGGTGGTGCGCGGTAGGACTGTCACTCTCAATAATAACCTGCTTGATACTATTGCTTATATACCCCAGGATAAGGGCTTCCAACCCTTCAGCCTGAGCCTGAACCTCTTTGACGACAAAGTTTTCAGCACGGTGATTGAGCGCACAGATCTAGATATTAACGGTAGTCTCTCGATGGTTGGGCGCTTAGAGGGTATCGAGCTGAGTGACGTCACCATCACCATCAATGAGGGTGTCATGTGGGCCAGTGTGGTCTACCCCGGAGGGTTCTACCGCGTGCGCTATGCGGGAAATGCTGATATCCACGTGATCCACGAGATCAACCCTGAGATGTTCCCACCCGAGTATCCCGGGGAATTTGACCAGGGATCCCTTACTCCTCCTACTGAAAGCGAGCCAGCCCAAACAGTTCACCAAGATGTGCTGGGAGATGACGGCTCTGTGATCGACGTCATGGTCGTCTATACTCATGCTGCCAGAATATCGGTTGGTGGCGTTCCTGCTATGGACGCTTTGATCGCCACTGCGATCAGCGAAACAAACACCGGATACGACAACAGTAATATCAATCCGGATATAAACCTGGTTCATTCAGTGGAAGTCAGTTACACAGAAGTTGATTATCCCACAGACCTTGATCGCTTGACCGACCCTTCGGATGGTTACATGGATAACGTAAATGTGCTGCGCGATACTTACCATGCTGATGTGGTCATCATGATTAGTGGCATTAATGATAACTGCGGATGGGCTTGGATCATGCCTACTGTCTCAACATATTATGAACTATACGCTTTTTCTATCGTTTGGCATGGCTGCGCTACAGGCAGTTACATCTTCGCACACGAAATCGGGCATAATCAGGGCGCCCGTCACGATTGGTACGTGAGTGATGTTGTCAACTCTCCATATTCTTATAATAAAGGTTTTGTGAATTGGGAAAACAACTGGCGCACCATCATGGCTTACAACACCGAATGTACTGACCGCGGGACCGGTTTCTGTATAAAGGTCAATTACTGGTCAAATCCCAATGTGCTCTATCAAGGTAACCCCACCGGTATTGCTGAGGGCACCTCCACTGCGTGTACTGCTGAATCTGAAAGTAACCCACCTTGTGATGCCGAGAATTGGAAGACGCTCAATAATACCGCTTTTACCGTTTCAAATTTCCGGGACAGCACTGGCGGCGCGGGTGATTCCTACGAGCCGGATGATTCCTCTGGACAGGCTCAATGGATTTTCAGCGGCATCCAGCAAAACCACAGCATTATTCCGGCCGGGGATGATGATTGGGTTAAATTCACCGTAGCGCGTCCGTCGGAAGTTGTGATCGAAACATCCGGCGTATACCGTGATGACACTGTCATATACTTATACAGTTCCGACCTCACTGAGATTGAAAACAATGACGACTTTGATTACCCCAACACTTTCTTTTCAAAGATTGATCGCTTGTGTGGGGTGGATGCTTTAGATGCTGGCACTTATTACGTGGAAATCTTTGAATGGCAAGACAATGACGTAATTAACGGTTATAACATCGACCTGACGATCATATCTTGCTTAGATACTCCCGCTGATTTTGATGCCGATGGCGACACAGATGTTTCAGTCTTCCGCCCATCCAATGGAAGTTGGTACACATCAACCGCAGGATTATTAGCTACCTTCGGGATTGCTGGTGATATCCCCGTACCGCAAGACTATGATGGTGATGGGGATGCCGACATCGTCGTCTACCGCCCATCCAACGGCAGGTGGTACTTCTACGGTGGCGGCAGTGTGGGTTTTGGTATTACCGGCGATATTCCTATGCCCTGCGACTATGATGGAGATGGGGATGCTGACATCGCCATCTATCGACCCAGCAACGGCAGGTGGTATGTCAAAGACCAGGGCTACACAGCCTATGGGATTGCAGGCGACATCCCGGTGCCAGGAGATTATGACGGGGATGGAGATTGTGACGTCGCCATCTACCGGCCTAGTAACGGCAGGTGGTACGTCCAGGGCCAGGGTTATTCTGCCTGGGGGATCCCCGGAGATATACCGGTACCGGGAGATTACGATGGTGATGGAGATTTCGATGTTGCCATTTACCGCCCCAGCAATGGCAGGTGGTATGTTTTAGGGCAAGGCTACGTGGCCTATGGCATAGCCGGAGATATCCCAGTACCGGGAGATTATGATGGGGATGGGGATTGGGATGAGACGATATACAGACCCTCCAACGGCAGGTGGTATACAAGTGGAGTAGGATATACGGCCTTTGGCATTGCCGGGGATTATCCACTACCAGCCCGAGATACTAATATTGATGGCGACCCGCATGAGTGAGATAGGTAATTAACACTTCGGAAAACTATCAGCAACAGAGCACAAGGAGAAACGCATCTCTCTGTGTTCTGCATTTTTTAATATTAGGCGGGAAATTTTAACTATGTTAATTCATGAAGGGGTATTCGAGAATATGGCGGAATTCTGCGCCGTTATTCACTGAGGTTTGGGTTTTATTTTCCCTCTTCGTGCGTGTATGTGACGATCTTGGGTTTGCAGACCACTACGATTGGTTTGCCATCTAATTGGGTGAGAACGATGACTTTTTCAAGTTCTCCTTCTAAACGCAGATCGCGGATCAAGTCTTCTGGCAGGATGGGTGAGCCGCGCTTTTTAACTGTCACCTTACCGACATTGCGTTCACGCAGGTAAGCGCGCAGGCGTTTGAGTTGAAACGGCAGCCAATCCTCCACCTCCCAAACCCGCGCGAAAGGTGTAACCGTGAGTTTGTCTGCGGTCAGATAGGCAATCTCCGCATCAAGTTGAGCAGCGTCCAATTCTGCTCCTACCGCTGCGACCAGACCAGCGCGTAAAATGGCCGGGTCGGGTTCGTAAAAAAAGGCGCGCGGTTCACTTATCGGCAGGCGGGGCTGTTCTTCGGTTGTGAGGGTGTGGGGGCCGGGCAGCAGAGTGGCGCGGCGGTGGGCGCTTTTCATCTCACCAAACCAGAGCACCGCTTCCTTCAATTCCCCTTTTAGCGAAATGAAATCAATTTCGGCTTCGTAGCCCTTAAGTTCTTCCAGCATTACTCCCGGTGAGATCTTGATGCCTAGATTTGGAAAGTCCGGCAGCCAGTTCTTAATAATGGACAGCGGTGGGGTATAGTCCTCAACAGAAAATACACGTTGGTGATCTTTCCGCCGGGCGGGGTCAAAGAAGAGGGCAAGATTGAAATTGGGGTAGAGAGGTAGTTTTGGGGTAGATAAGTCTGCCTGGATGAAATTTGCGCGCGAGCCAACAGCCTTAGCGTTCGCTTGTGCCATGGCTAGCCGTAGTGGATCGAGGTCGATACCCGTGGTTTGGGTGATTTGCGCCAGGGCGAGCGCATCGCTGCCTATCGAGCAGCCCAAATCGAAGACGCGCTCATAATCTTGATAGCGTTTGGCGCGGTAGCTGGAGACATCCCAGGAAGAGGCTTGCTGGAATGCCTCGCGTGTAAAATACATCTTATCAGCGTTGGGGAATTTTGAGCGCGCTTCACGGCGAAGGATGGCGGTCTCTAGGGCTGCGCGGGCAAGTTCGCGGGGGAAGCGTTTGGCGATCATTTTGAAATCTGCCAGGAAATCTTTCTCACGCGGTTCAAAGGCAGCTGCAGATTCTATCGCCCACTGGCCTTCGGGGGTGAGGAGTTGTTTGAAGCTGGAGAGGTCCATCTATTTGGGATAGTCTTTCCCCATCAGCCTTGCCGCTTCTCTCCCAATCTCTACAGCATAATTTGTACCCCTATCCCAGGGATATACCTGGCTCATGCTGGCGAAGTACAGCCCGTTTATTGGCGTTTGGATGCTGGGGATGTTTTGCGAGTGGTTGACCAGTGGTACTGGTTGGCCGTACTTCGTGCGGTGCAGCCAGGTCTTGCGAATCCAGCCGCGTTCAAATTTGGGGTTGAAACGTTTCAGTGCGGGGATGAAGCGCTCGAGTAATTCTGCTTCGCTTAGCTCGAAATATTCATGGTCGCTTTCCAGGTAGTCACCGCAGTAAACGATGTGGTCTCCACCGAAATGTTCGGGCGATACGTAATTGGTGTGTTCCACCAGCGCCAGGAAGGGGTAACCGGCATTTTTGGGTAAGTTATGCCAGTAGTGGCCGGCCTCTGAGAGTTTGTGTTTGAGCGCCAGGGTCATCACCACTGCGCCCATGCTTTTAAGCTCTAGCAGTCCTTTGAGATAATCTTTGGGGAGGTCGGGGGCGAGGTCCGCAAATTGTCTGGGGGAGCTGGTTACTAGGCATTGGTCGAATTTAGTTTCATCATTTTGACCTGTCTCGTCTGTTTGAATTTTCAGAGTATGGTCAACTTGAGGTTGAATCGCCTGAATGGGTGTGTTGAGTTTGATCTCGACTCCCAGGGTGCGCAGCTTTTCACCGAATGCGTCCGCGAAGGCTTGGAAACCGCCCTCAAATGTGCCCAGGCGGGTGGTGCGCGCTTTGAGGCGCGCCCACAACCAGGCCATGTTCACCTGGTTGGCATACGGCCCGAATTTGCCTATCACCAGGGGCTGCCACATTTTTTCGTAAACTGTTTTTCCAGCCCATCTCCCCATCCATTCATCTACGGTATATTTTTCCAGTACTTTCCAATTGTTGGTCAGGCGCAAGTATAAGCCCACCAGGCCGAAACGAGCTTTGTTCAATCCCCACCCCAGGCCGGGGAACAGGATAGCGTTCAGGATGGAATCAAAGGGGTACCATTTATCCTTATGCAGCAATACGGTGTATGGGCGGGGGAAAAGGACCTTTTCGCTCAAGCCCAGCTCGTCAATCAGGCCGAGCATGTGTTTATCGGAGGCGAACCAATGGTGGTAATAATTTTCCACCGACCAGTCCCAATGCGGTTCTTTGAACCCGGCTGCCAAGCCGCCCACGTGCCCGGCGGCTTCAAAAATGGTGACTTGATGCCGTGCGCGTACCAGGTCAAAAGCCGCGGCCATGCCCCCGTAACCTGCTCCGAGGATAGCGATTCTCATGAGGAAACCTCACCTTGGGGAATTTCCCCCCACTTGATTCCTTCTCGCCCAAGACAAATTGCACCAAGCGCAGTAATTGGTAACCACAGAGCCACGTGCAGCACAAGCGCGTAGGCGGCAGCCTGGGCCGTACTTATACTAAATCCCTCCAGAACTGCGATAATGGCGGCGTCGAATGGCCCCACATACCCTGGGGCAGAAGGGATAGTGGTCGCCAAGTTGGCGACGCCATTGACCAACATTAGGGTAAAGAAGCTGACTTCAAAATTGAAGGCCTGCATCACAAACCAAAACTTGACCGTTTCCAACAGCCAGATGACCAGTGATGTGATGAAAATCATCAAGGCATCTTTTGGTGAGCGCAGAGATTCTAGCCCATCCAAAAAACGGCTGCTCAGGGCAAGACCGCGATCTCGATAGCGTGCAGGCACAAAGCGGAAAAACCACGCCAACAATTGTTTTGTCAATGAGGGGAACATCGCAGCAGTCAGGAAGACCACCAGGGCGATCACAAAAAACACAGTGCTCCATAAAGCGATGTCTTGAATTGTAACCTCTCCGATTAGCCCGGCTTCCCCGCTGAAGCGCGCTAGTTCACCTAAATTTAGGAATACGAATGACAGCATCACCACCCCGTCAAAAACACGTTCTACGATGATCGTGGCTAAAGAAGCAGAGATGGGCACACCTTCGCGACGTTTGAGCACCACGGCGCGCAACACCTCTCCCGCGCGTGCCGGATAAACATTGTTGCCCATGTATCCAATTGTCACTATGGGAAACATAGCCTTGGTGGGAATATCTTTCAAGGGCCGCAGCATGTAGTGCCAGCGCCACGAGCGAGCCCACACGGCCATGAAATAAACCAGCACACCTGGAATTATCCACCAATAATTTGCTCCTTGTACTTTTTCCCAGAAGTCGGAAAGTTCCAGGCCGTTTAATGCCGCGTACAAGAAAGTAATGCTGATGAGTACACCGATCCAAAACTGCCATCTTTTCATAACGGGCTGATTATACCCTTGTCGGACTGATAGCGGCGTTGAATATGAACGTTTACCCGCGCTAATTATGACAATCGAATGCAGTAGGGTGCCCCGCATCAGGTCCAATAGTTGGCAGTCCGATGTTTTCGAAAGCGATTCCCTACTATAATACCCTCATGAATACCCGGCAGGCTTCTATTGGCATTCTGATTTTGGTGGTTGTGATCGTAGGTTGGGTCACTTACGGCCAATTGAGGCCTAATGTAGTGGGGTTTTCTCCGGCTGATGGAGCCAAAGGGGTGATCGTTGACACGCCCATTGAGCTGGAATTTTCACGATCTATGCGGCCCGAAACGGTGATCGAGAACGTAGAGTTGAATCCGGACCTCGCTGGTGAATTCACCTGGGTGGACAACACATTAGTCTTTACGCCAGATGAACCCTGGCCGCGAGGCACACACATTGACGTGCATCTAACCGAAGGGGCCCGCTCTAGCCTGGGAGTGGGACTGCGAGATGAGTTGCGCTGGTCATTTACGGTGGGACGCATACGGCTGGTTTACTTGTGGCCGGTGGATGGCCCGTCTGAATTATATGCCCTAGATCTGATCTCGGGAGAGGTGGAACAGCTTACTGATAGCTTGGGAGTATTGGAGTACGATGTCAGCGAGGATGGCATAAAAATCTTCTACAGTGCAACCAACCCGTCAGGCGGCAGTGACCTTTGGATCCTGAACAGACGAACGGGAGAAAGCGAATTACTGTTGGCGTGCGAATCGGTCACCTGCCGAAACCCGCAGGTCAGTCCCGATCAGTCTATGGTCGCATATGAGCGTGAGGTGTCTGCTGGGTTAGGCCAAGCCACTTATTCTCAAGTTTGGCTCACTTCGGTTGGGCCCGCGGGTACTAACCAGGTAGTGATCGCCAACCGCGAAACACGACTGCCTGTGTGGTCGCCGGATGGCTGGTTGAGCTTGTATGATGCAGGTTTGGACAGCTATGTCTTTATGGATCTGAAGGGAGATGGGGAAGTTTTCTTTGATAATCTGATTGGCGAAGCGGGTAGTTGGTCCCCGAATGGCAATCTGTTTGTGGCCTCAGAGTTTTTCGATGTTGATTTAGATATCCTACGTGGACCGAGTGGGGAAGCCGAAAACAGTGAAGTAGAAGAGGAAAACTTGCAAGCTGTTAGCGTGCTTTCCACCCACCTGATATCGTTTAATCTAGAAACTTACCAAATTTCAGACTTGACAGTCAGTGACGATTTAGAAGATATTGGGGCGGTTTTCTCGCCATCTGGTGTGGTGCTGGCTTTTGCCCGGCGGCAAATTGATGAAGAGGGCTGGTCACCGGGCCGTCAATTATGGCTCATGCGCGCCGACGGCCGCGAGGTACGTATGCTCACCGATGACCCGACCTACAAACATACTGCTTTTGCCTGGCGTCCTGACGGAACTCAAATTGCTTATGTGCGTTTCAACCAAACGCTGCTGACCGCCCCCTCGGAGCTGTGGGTGATTGATGCCGACGGCCGCAACGCATTGCGTTTGGTGATTGGAGGCTATGCACCCCAATGGCTGCCTTAATTTGGAGACCAGAAAAAAGCTGATAATTAGAACACAAAAATAATTGGTCTATACTCAATTAAGATCTACTCAGCAACGGCATTGATAAAATCGGCCAGGAGGCCATAAGCTGTGGTAACGGGGCTGGGATTGCCCTGGATAACAGATAGACTTGGAAGTGTATCGGTTTCGAACTCCACGATGGAGGTGGTGCCATCTATGGTGAATAGCGCGGAATCTGGTCCAACCATTTCAGGAGCCACACGCGCTAGTACACTTTGCCCATCAAGTTTAGCAGAACACACTAGTTTCCAACGTTTGCCCTCAGATTTGGCCTGAGCAATCTTCTGCGGCGTTATTCCCCGTATGCCCTCTCGATCTACCTGATCTGTAGTGATCGGGAAATCCATGAGCACTGTCACCAGGGCGCAAAGTTTTACGGCTGTGTCCCAACCATCCACATCCCCACTGGGGTCGGTTTCAGCGATGCCGATGGCTTGGGCGTGTGATACCGCTTCATCAAAGCTTGCTCCATCTTCCATTTGGCTGAGTATCAAGTTTGTTGTGGAATTAAGCACTCCCCGAAAAGCGTGCAGTTTAGCGCTGGGAAGCGTTTCACGGAATAGGGAGAAAATTGGCGCGCCGTCCATAACAGTGGATTCAAAGAAAAACCTAACGTTGTTCTTCTCTGCCAAATCGGTAAGTTCCCGGAATCCATGCACCACAGGCCCTTTATTGGCCGTGATGGCGTACATTCCGCTTTCCAATGCAGTGCGCAAGTGGTCGAGACCAGGTTGGCCAGTTTGATAGTTCACCGGGCTGTTTTCGAAAAGTACATCTGCTCTGCAAGTGCGGATTAGTTCGAGGGTATCTGCAGGGGCAGGTGAGGCGGAAAGCTCAGCAAGTGAACCCCCTGCTTGGGCAATACTTAGTGCTTTTTCCATATCCAAACCATCATTGTTTAAGGCTGCACCATGGCTGCCGGTAACGATTGTAGTGATCGTAAAGGTGATATTGTGTTGGCTTTCTAGCTCAGCTTGCTTGCGATGTAGCAGTTGGGCGAGCGCTTGTCCGACATTTCCAAATCCGATAAAGGCGAGGTTGTAGTGGCTCATGTTATGTTCCTTGTTGTGCTAGACATATTTAAAGTATTTTTTTCGGTAGAGGCAGGTCTCAGACCTGCCCTTATGATACATATTTTAATAACTTAGGAAGATTTCATGAAAGCCTTACTTTTATAGAAGGGTTTTGGGAAAGATCAAACCGGAGGCCAGGGGTAGGAACGGTAATCGTTTGTGGGTGTTGGAAAACGAGCCTGAGTGATTAGATGGTCTATACGATTTACCAGGGCTTGGATTTCGCGCTCCGTAAGAAAATCTGAAAACTTTTTCACCAGATCAGATCCTAGCTCTAACTTTTCCTGGAAGGCTTGTAATTCTTCAATGTATTCGTTGGTTAGGGTTTGCCCGGCAAAGTCCCAGATCACGGTGCGCAGTTTGGGATTGGTGTGAAAGCAAACTCCGTGATCGATCAGCCAAAATTTACCTGGTTTGTCAACCAATACGTGGCTGCCTTTACGGTCGGTGTTGTTGACTAAAATATCAAACAAGGCAACCGGGCGCAGCCTCTGGCGGTCTTCGTTTGAAAAGTTGAAGTAATGGTAGTCCGGTTCGTGTTCGATGAAAAGCTGTAAGGAACCAGTCCCTGCTGGACCATCTGTCCTCAGCACGGTTGGAGGCACAAGGTTCCAGCCTAGAGCCTCACTGACCAGGTATGCGGCAACTTCTCTTCCGGCAAGGGATTCGTTAGGGAAATCCCACAAAGGTTTCTCTCCTTGTGTTGGTTTGTAAACTGCTATGAGTGTCTGATCGTTGTGCTTTACTTCAGCGAGGAAGGTGAAATTCGACCCCCACATAAACTGGCCCTCGACAGCTAAACTGCCGTTTTGAAGGCAATCTATGATTGGCTCTAGTTGACTTGTGGACATGGAAAGCGCCCTATTAATGTTTATGGCCGTTTTTCTTGGCGCAGAAATGCCCTTCTGGATCTTCGGGTTGACCGCATTGAGGGCAAATGGGACGGCCGCGGCTGGCAACTTCCAAGCCCCAGTGGCACATCGCACGGATCTGAGAGCGGGTGGCCCAAAAACGAACTACATTCGAGCTTTCTGTTTCTTCGCCGCTCGCCTCCCGGGCCACCAATGCTAGCAGGTCTTTAGCCTCGTCATACCCCAGACCAATTTCACCGATGCGGAATAACGGTTCCACCGGTGGATGGATATGCATTTTTTCTTCAATGAAATCTGCGGAGGCTTCAGGGAGTTGAGGGAATTTCTGAGATAATTCACCGAGGAATTGTTCGACGCCAATCGTAAGGGTTTGGATTTGGAATTTTTCTACTAGAAGTGTGATTACCTGGTCACCCTTCCAACCTTGGATGTAAAAGACGCGTTTACCCGGCTCACCGATTGCGTCAGTGGTAATGTGGTTGACCGGTTTCAGATCAATTTCCTGGGGTTCACTCATCAGTATTGTCCATCTGGGCTAGTATACCAGTATCAAGGTTATGCTGGCGCGTGGGGAATATTATTCAAGTTAATCAAGCGAGTGTGAGTTTTAGTGATGTGTACGGTGCTGATAGAGCCGGGTTGCACGAGGAGACGTTGGAACATGTCCAATGGCAAACCAAGGTAATAGGCCACGGCAAGTTTGATCATATCGCTGTGCCCAACGCAAACGATAATATCTTTTGGCTTGTGTTTGGCAGTCAGAGTTTGAAGTTCTGTAATGATGCGTTGTTGGGCCTCTGCAAAGGTCTCTCCCTCCGGGAAACGTGCCAGGGAAGGTGACTGCTGCACAACCTTCCACAGGTTCAGGCGACTGAGTTGTTTTAAGGTTTTATCTTCCCATTTGCCCACATCGAGTTCTAATAACCCATTCCGTTTAATTACCTTGAGCTTATGAGCTTTGGCGATGGGTTTGGCTGTTTCAACAGTGCGTTCTAAAGGGCTGCTGTATACCGCGGTAAGCGACATGCTGGCGAGAGACTTGCCCAAAAGTTCTGCTTGAGCTTGCCCTTTTTCATTTAAATGTATGCCCGGCAGGCGCCCGGCCAGCCGCCCCTTCTTGACATACTCGTTTTCTCCGTGTCTGATTAGTAGGATAGTTGGCATAATGGTTTTTTCTAGGGGGAGTCAATCAATAACTAAAGGAGTCACTAACCAAGCCTGGTATTACCTTGCTGCCCGGCTTCCGGTCGGTTTGTGGTGGCGCTTGATCGCCTGGATGGTTTCTTCGCTCATGTCGGGGATCTCATCTGTTTCGGTAATTCCCAAGGCTTTTCGTTGGGCTGCACGCCAGCGCTCTAACTGCTCGGAAACCTGTTTTTCGTATCCTTGTGTGGATGGGTTATAGAAATAGGTTCCCAGCAGAGGTTTGGGTAAGTACTGCTGAGGCAGGAAGTGGTCTGGGTGGCTGTGGGGATATTGGTAATCTTTGCCATGCCCCAGAGCTTTGGCGTCCCGGTTGCCATCTTTGAGGTGATCGGGGACTTCGGTGATACCTTCGTCTTCGATAAGCTGGAAAGCCTTGAAGTAAGAAGTTGCGGTGTTGGATTTGGGGGCCGTCGCTAAATATAGCGTTGCATGTACGATGGGGAAAACACCCTCAGGCAGGCCTATGTAATCGAATGCTTGGGCAGCAGAGCTGGCAACCACTAATCCCAGCGGGTCTGCCAGACCGATGTCTTCCCCTGCAAGGATGATCAACCGGCGCAGGATAAAACGAGGATCCTCCCCTGCGTAAAGCATCTTGGCCAGCCAATAAAGAGACGCGTCGGGATCAGAGCCACGCACTGATTTGATAAAAGCAGAGATGGTGTCATAGTGGGAGTCGCCGTCCTTGTCATATAACACCGCCCGGCGTTGGATGGATTCTTGGGCTACATCTAAGGTGACGTGAATCACCCCTTTTTTATCCGGCGGAGTGCTTTCAACGGCAAGCTCAAGCGCATTCAGCGCGTTGCGTGCATCACCCCCGGCGACGCGCAGCAAGTGCTGCATGCCGTCTTCATCCAGCTCGATTTTCCGTTGGCCGAAACCGCGCTCTTTATCCTCAATGGCGCGCTGCATGATAATGCGTACATCCTCATCCTCGAGCGGTCTAAGTTGCAGCACGCGCGAACGCGATACCAGCGCGCCGATGACCTCGAAGTAGGGATTTTCTGTGGTGGCGCCGATCAATGTCAGGGTGCCGTTCTCGACGTGCGGCAGCAATGCGTCTTGCTGGGCCTTGTTCCAGCGGTGCACCTCGTCCACAAAAAGTAGGCTGCGCTTGTTATAGAGCTTGCGGCGCTCTTTGGCTGCGTCGATCACCTTGCGCAGATCGGGTTTACCGGCCAAAACAGCGGAGAGGGTCTCGAAGTGGGATTGGGTGTGGTTGGCGATCACCATTGCCAATGTGGTCTTGCCTGTGCCGGGTGGCCCCCACAAAATAATTGAAGCAAACAACCGATCTGCTTCAATTGCGCGGCGCAGCAAGCGGCCTTCGCCCACGATCTCCTCTTGCCCGACATACTCATCCAAGGTGCGCGGGCGCATACGCGCGGCCAGGGGCGCTTCAGTAGCCAGGCGTTCTTGCATGGCGTGGTCGAAGAGGTCGGTCATGGTAGGAGGATTATAGCATGGTCATATGACCGTGGGTTCGATGTAATCGAAACTTCAGTTATAATTTTATGGGAGAATTCTGTTCAGAGATTCTTCGCTCCCTTCGGTCACTCAGAAAGACAAATTAGAAAGATTTATACCCTCAACTGGGGAAAAAGCGTTAATCAAGCTTCAACAACATCTTAACAACTTCTAAACATCTTTTTCCTATCATGTAGCCATCAATAAGAATTTTGGAGGCTGACATGAGTGCAATAACTAAACAGACAAAGGTTTTTGAAGACGATACTACTGAAGTATCCGACCGTTCAATGGTGAAGGTGTATACAACAGCAGGATTGGGTTTAATCATCCTGCTGGGAGCATTTTTACGCTTTTACGAGTTGGGTGCCTACAGCATCGGCAACACGTATTACGCCGCCACGGTCAAGAGCATGCTGACCTCGTGGGACAACTTTTTCTACGCGGCCTTCGAGCCGGGCGGCTCGGTCACTGTCGATAAACCACCCTTGGGCTTTTGGGTGCAGGCTGTCTCCGCCTACTTCTTGGGCGTTAACGGCTTCTCGCTGGCTTTACCCCAAGCGCTGGCAGGTGTGATCTCTATTCCCGTGCTGTATGCCTTGGTCAAGCGCCACTTTGGCGTCTTTGCAGGTCTAACGGCTGCGCTAGTATTGGCAACCGTGCCGGTGACTGTGGTGACAGAACGCAACAACACCATCGATGGTTTGTTGGTTTTGACGTTGCTGTTGGCGGCCTGGGCATTCATCATAGCTACAGAAACTGGAAAGCTGCGCCATCTTTTACTTGGGGCAGTCCTGGTGGGTTTAGGCTTCAATATTAAAATGCTGCAGGCATTCATGCCGCTGCCAGCTTTTTATGCCATCTATTTTTTTGGAAGCAAAACAGAGTGGTGGAAACGCATCGTGAATTTATGCATCGCCACGGTTGTATTACTTGTGGTTTCCCTTTCATGGGCGGTTGTGGTTGATCTTACCCCTGCAGAAAACCGCCCTTATATCGGCAGCAGTTCGAACAACACGGTTATGGAATTGATCGTCGGGCATAATGGACTCAGCCGTTTAGGTATATCTAGTTCAGGTCCTGATGGCGGCAACCTGCCTGCTCAAGATGATGGGCAAGGGTTCGGGCCTCCCCAGGACGGCGGCCAAAATCAAAGGCCTCAGCAGGGTGTTGCACCCTCAATAAATGATGGTCAAGTTGGAGGCTTCCCCGGGCAGGGATCAGTCCCGCAAGATGATGGGCAGCTAAATAATTTCCCTGCACCACAAAATGGTGGACAGCCCGGCCAGACTAATTTCAATGATGGACAACCCGATGGTGGAGGCCCCGGTGGCGATGGGGCTGGCGGTGGGCGTAATTCTGAGGTTGGCACAGCTGGATTGTTTCGCATGTTCACTGAGCCTTTAGCCACAGAAGCAAGCTGGTTGCTGCCCTTTGCACTGCTGGGTATCCCATTGGCGCTGTTGGCTTTGGGTTGGTCTTGGCCGCTGAATGATAAATTTATTGGCTTGATACTATGGGCAGGTTGGCTGCTGCCGGCATTAGCATATTTCAGCTTCACTTCCGGTTTGTTCCACAGCTATTATCTGATCATGCTTGGCCCGGCGTTAGGCGCTCTTGTGGGCATTACGGCTTGGTCGTTGGTCAAACTCTGGAAACAAAACCACTGGTTGGGCTGGGGCCTGTTGCTGGCCTTAAGCGGAATCACCGTTCTATTCGAGATATACACAATGAGTAGTTACCCGGACTACGCAGGCTGGGTGGCCTTGATCTGTTTGGCGGCTTGGTTGGCTGGGATTGGGTTGTTGGCTTTACGCACAAACCCATTGGTTCGCAATGCCGCGATCACTCTGGTGTTTGTCGCCCTGCTAACCGCGCCTCTCACCTGGTCGATAGTGACAACCTTGAACACGAATCCTAATGTAGCTTTACCCGCTTCAGGTGTGGATTCCGGGCAAAACGCACCGCCAAACGCACCCAATGTGACCATTGACGATGAAAACGACGTTATTCTCGATTACTTGCTGGCAAACACTGATCCTGATAGCTACCTTGTCGCAACCCTCAGCGCTCGCCAGGCTGCGCCCTATATTCTTGAGACCGGGCGCGCGGTGCTGACTTTTGGCGGTTTCACCGGAAGTGATAACGTAGTTAGCGTCGAACAGTTTGTCGAGATGGTCTACAGCGGGGAATTGCAATATGTGCTTGGTTTACCCCAACAGAAACAGGAAATTGCCAGTTGGATGACACAGAATTGCTCGCTGGTTGAGTTGCCGGGAGTCAGCAGTTTGCAATCCGATTTCCCCTCAGTGGGAAACCTCCCTGGTGGGCAGCAGGGGCAAAGCGAGGTGTTGTATGACTGCGCAAGCTAATAAGATGGGAAGCCTCCGATTTACTGGGGCAGATGACAAAGTTTCTCTCTGTTGGAGTGCTCAACACCCTGATCGATGCAGGCATGTACTTCGCTCTCACCCGCTGGACAGCTTTCTTTGCCGCTCAACTGGTTTTGGCGAAAAGCATTTCCTACGCAGTGGGCATGCTAAACAGCTTCTACTGGAACCGGACCTGGACTTTCCAATCACAGAGCAGCGCATGGCGCACTGGGGCATTATTTACTGCAACTCATATCGTAGCGTTGGGCATCAATGCTGGAGTGATGGCAGTTTGTTTAGAATTGACCAATATGCCTGAAGCGGTGGCCATAGCAATGGCCACTAGCGCGGCTTTTGTCTGGAATTTCGGTCTTAATAAATGGGTGGTTTTCAAATCATGAACACTAATCTGCTACTTAATTGTCAACCCAAAATAGATCTAAATAAAAGAGGTGTCAAAATGAAAAGCATTTCAATAGTAATTCCGGCTTACAACGAAGAAGCCAACGTTGCACGAACTGTAAAGAAGGTATCCAAAACCGCTCACAGCCTGGGGATAGATCATGAGATCATATTGGTCAATGACGGCAGTACGGACCGCACTGGCGATTTTGCTCGCAGCCTGCTGCTGTGCATCCCCCATTTTTGGCTGGAGGAACACATTCCCAACCGTGGCTATGGCGGGGCGCTGAAAGCCGGATTTGCTTCGGCAGCCAGAGAATGGGTGGCATTCATCCCAGCGGACGGGCAGTTCGACTTTGCAGAGCTCAAACTGCTCATGGAGCGCATGGATGAAGCAGACATAATCTGTGGATACCGCAAGGACAGACAGGATAACTTCATCCGTAAGCTCAATGGCTGGGGTTGGAACACCTTGGTGCGCCTTTTGTTCGGCCGTTTGAGCTGGGATATTGATTGCGGCTTCAAACTTTTCCGCAGAGAAATTCTTTCCCACGTCATCCTTGAGTCTGACGGAGTGATGGTGGATACTGAATTCCTGGCAGGAGCTAAAGCCCGTGGTTATCGCATCGCCGAGGTGTCGGTCACCCATTTGCCCCGAAAAGCTGGAGATGCTACAGGAGCGGACCTTAAAGTAATTTTAACGGCCTTTCGCGACCTCATACTGTTCCACTTACGTTTGAGTCGCGAATTACGCCAAATGCGCCAAGTTTGGTCTCAGAAAGCAGAATTGGTTTCATAATATCAGGTGTGAATAATGCCAAGCAATCTAGGTGTAGGGGCGCAGCGGCGCTGGGCCCTTACTAAGAACGCAGAATTGGTTTCGTGAATCTTTGTGTTTTTATTTGCAATATGCGTAGGGGCGCAGCGGCGCTGCGCCCTTACACAACCATCACTATCAGCCAGGCCACGCGTTGTTTGTTACAATAACCCAGATGACCAAAACTATTCTGGTAGTTGACGATAAGGCCAGTCTGCGCAAGTTGGTGCGTGAGTACCTCTCTGCACGAGGGTATCGCGTTGTGACCGCAGACAATGGACAGAACGCGCTTTATACCGCCAGGAACGAAAAGCCGGATCTAATCTTATTGGATATCATGATGCCAGAAATGGATGGTTATGAATTTCTGCGCGCCTTCCGCAAAGAGAAGAACACCCCAATAATACTGCTCACCGCCAAATTGGACGAATCTGACAAAGTGATCGGTTTGGAATTGGGGGCAGATGATTACGTGACCAAGCCTTTTGGCATGAGGGAGTTGGACGCACGCATACGCGCTGTCATGCGGAGGGTGGGCGGCGCTTCCCTTCCGGCAGAAGTATTGCGGGTGGGCGAGATCGTCCTGGATAGAAGTAGTTATTTTGTGAAAGTTAGCGGGCAAGCTGTCGATCTGACTCCCTCCGAGTTTGATCTCTTCGCACTAATGATTTCCTCTCCGGGGCGCGTCTTTTCACGTGCCGATCTGCTAACCCACTTACAAGGCAATGTGTCTGAGGCTTCTGAACGTACTATTGATGTCCATATACGCAACCTGCGTGCCAAAATCGAAGTTGAACCGGGCAATCCACTCTACATTGAAACTGTTTTCGGTATCGGTTACCGCTTCAGAACGGAAAAATAATCAGGCGATCCGATATGTCTCGTTCTCTTAATCTAAAACTAGTGCGAGCGTTTGTGCTTGTGATTGTTTTTAGCACCCTATTTGCGTCTGTAATAACCTATTGGATGACGGTGAGGGAATTTAGCCAATTTGTCTTCGATCAGGCACGATCCAGGTTCATCACAGACGTTTCGTTTTATTATCAAACTAATGCCTCTTGGGAAGGCATTTTAGAAAGCTTGCAGCTGCGCGCCTCAGCGCCCCAGCCTCCACCACAAAACTTGCCGCTGCCTCCCCCTCCACAGATACCACCGCAAAACCCGCCAGGAAATCAGCAAGTCCTCCAGCCAGCATTCGTATTTATACTTGCCAATCAGGATGGTATTGTGGTAGTGCCTGCTGGGGATTATCGTCTTGGAGATCAAGTCCCAGCCTCGAAGTTAGCGGAAGGCACGATAGTTGAGCTTGATGATCAAAAGGTAGGTACCGTGCTGGCAACAGGCAGCCCGCCAGAACTTGACCCCCGTGAAGAAAACTACTTAACGCGCAGCAACTTTGTTTTGTTGTATTCGGGACTGGCAGCGATTGTGGCCGCGATTATTATAGGTATTTTATTGGCGCGTTCACTCACCCGCCCATTGAGCGAACTGACTGCCGCCATTCGGAAAGTTTCCAAAGGAGATCTCAAACAGCAAGTACCGGTTCGTTCGCAGGATGAACTGGGGGATTTAGCCGCTGCGTTTAACAAGATGAGCGCGGATTTAGATAAGGCAAATAATTTAAGACGCCAAATGACGGCTGATATAGCCCATGATCTGGGGACACCTTTGACGGTATTGTCAGGATATATTGAGGCTATCCAGGCTGGGACTCTAGAACCTTCGCAAGAGCGCTTGGCGACCTTGGAGTCGGAAATTCAGCAACTCGTGCGGTTAGTGATGATCTGCGCACGCTTTCGCTCGCCGATGCTGGGGAACTGCCCATAAACAGGCAGCGCATAGCGCCACAGGCGTTACTTGAAAGCGTTAGGAATGCGTTTCTTGTTCAGGTTGATGATAAAAATATCGCTTTAGATGTGAATGTACACGCGGGCTTACCGGATATATTTGTGGACCCAGAGCGTATGAAACTAGTGATTGGCCATCTGGTCGGCAACGCGGTACGTTTTACTCCTCCAGATGGAAAAATAAGCTTAACTGCAAAGGCAGAGAATGGCTGGTTGCTGCTAGGCGTTCAAGATACTGGTCCGGGTATTCCGCTTGAATCTCTGCCATTTGTGTTCGAGCGGTTTTACCGTGGGGATGAGAGCCGCCAGCAAACGGACAGAGAATCGGGTTTGGGATTAGCTATTGCTAAATCTATCGTAGAGCTGCATGGGGGCACTATTACGGTGGAAAGCGCCCCTGGAGAAGGTACAAAGTTCAGCATAAAGCTGCCGGTTATTGATGATAATGATTAACTGGCCTCAGGATGTGAATTATTATAAACTATCGAGCACTCCAGGTAATTCGCTGAGGTTGGCAATGCTGCTGTCTGGGTGGATTGTGTCGGAATGATCGCGATTTGCGGGTGTTTCAGCATATCTTTTGCACCAGATGCTGAAGATATTTGCGTTGCGTGCCCCAAGAATATCTGCCCCCAGGGTATCTCCCACCATAACTGCCTCAGTTGGGCCAATCTTCAATTTATCTAGAGCAATCTCAAAGATCTTGGGATTTGGTTTGCGGATACCACAAGCCGCCGAACTGAGAACGATATCGAAATATGATCGGATATTTGCGTTTTCCACCAATTTTTGTACGTCGGCATCATGGCTGGCATTCGAAACTATCCCCAGCCGGTAACCTAGTTCCCGCAGAGTCTCTAAACAGGGAATAGTATCCTCAACAATGTGCCAATGTGCTTGAGATACCGCATACATTTGTTCCAAAGCAGGATTCAGGCTAGTATCCGACAGATCCCCATGCCCCATTTCGGATAGCAAAGTGCGCAGGATGAAGGCAGTTGTGTGTTCGATGAATTCTGATTCGCGCTGCTCGTAATAGGCATTCAATCGTTCTCGAAACTCTCGCGTGAAAATATCTCGGTCAAGTTCTATCCCCATATCCTCTAGAAAGTCTACTAGCTGTTGATCCGCTTTTGCAAAGACTTCTGGCCAAACCCCATCGAAATATATTAGCGTGTTTCCCAAATCAAACAACACCGCTTTTTTAGCAGGCATCAGATTTCAATACCCTCTTTTTAAATCAACCTGATTCAGCAGTGGTTTTTCTTCAAGGTAAAATTGTAGATTAGTGGAAAAGAGGAGCATTGCGCGTAGGTTGTAGTGCACACTTACACCAGCGATGTGCGGAGTAATGATGACGTTGGGCATATCCCAAAGTGGGCTGTCGGCTGCCAAAGGTTCTTCGGGGAAGACATCCAATGCGGCCCCAGCAAAAATTTTTTCTTGCAGCGCTGGGATTAGCGCTTGGTGATCAACCACACCGCCCCGGGAGATATCCACAAGGAAGGCAGTGGGCTTTAGTGCTGCTAATTGGGCTTCTCCAATCATGCCTCGACTAGCATCGGTTAGAGGTGCAGTTACGATCACAAAATCGCAATCCTTGAACATCGAGCGCAGGGCTTTCGCCGGGTAAATGCGCAGAGGCAGCTTACTTTCGGGGTCTCCTAGGCCTGGCTCGGTGTAATCTGTATCCTCAAGCTTTTTTAGGTTGAATTTAGTGGCCAGGATTGTAGTCCCAAAACCATACAATAGACGAGCTACCTGACGGCCTATGCTGCCGTAGCCGACAATACCAACGGTTGCGTTACGCAGCTCTAACGGTACAAAGCGAGTCCAGCGGTCGCTTGCCCAATTGATACTACGTTGGTGAGCTGAAAGATCTGGCAGCCGGTGCCCGAGTGCGAGCATCATGGCTAATACGTGTTCAGCTACCTGAGATGTGTTTGCACCGCTCAGTGTCGTGATTTGAATATCCTGGTTTTGTAGGATGGCCACGGATTTCAAACGATCAATACCTGCCATGCTGAATTGGATCCAACGGAGGTTCGGGGCAAGGTCCGGTTCTGGCAGCGTTTTCATCGTATAGAGTATTTCAGTTTTCTCCCAGATTTCCGCAGGAATCTCTTCGGGTTGCCGCGCCGGATGAACTGTTATTGCTAAATCATCAGATACCGCCTGCAATTGGGCGATCAAATCATCTTCTAAGGGCGTGGTTATTAGAATTTCAATAGGCATACTGGTGTGTGGATAACTTTGGGGATAGTGTGGGAAAAATGTTGGATAATCGAATTTTTCGGTAGGATAAGCTGTGCATAACTTTATTGTACAACAATCTCTGAAATTCGCTGCTGAGTATATACTCCCATTTGTACTAGCATTTCAGAGCGATCAAAAACTATAATGATATTTCCCCTGCACGTAGGCTCTAATTCTATGTGCTGTCAAAATACTGTATCGCTCTTTTCCCCTTGTGATTGATACGTTCAACTTATGGAACAGCAGCAGGATCGAATGATACTATCTCAACCCACAACCATGCAGTTCCGGTGATGCTGACACCGAATACTACACCGTCTGGACTGCGGAGCATCCAATAACCAGTGTAAGTCCCTGTCTGTAAGGGAGATTGCATGTCTACGGTTGCGTCAACATACCCGTTCGGCGGGACGTCAATGGCGGTTAATTGCACCACGGAAGAAGCATTTAACAATGAGCCATCGACAAAAAATAAGTCGAAAGCAGGTGTCCATGTGCAGGTGCCTGTGTTTTTTAGCCGCCAAACTTTCACGAAATTCCTTTCGCGGGCGATACGAGTCCCGTCAGGAATGGTTTCGTATTCGAGGTTGGCGCGGTAGCAAGGAGTTTCTCCGGATGACCCGGCCGTTGGCGTGGAGAAAGGGGTTGATGCTAGGGGAATAGCTTGCGTGGCAGCGGGTGTTTGGCCGCTACCTGTTTCACCGTTACCTGGAGTGGGTGAGCCGCCGGGGTTTTCTGGTGCGTTTGTGGTTGGATAAATCAGCGTCACTGTGGGTGTTGGAGGTCCCTGAGTAACAGTTGGAGCTAGACTCATTGCGGAGGCAGTCAGGGTCATGCCTTGGTTAGCAATTTCGGCAGCTCTGGTTCGTGCCTGGTCTGCCTCGGAGACACCGGTCTCTAATTCACCAGAATCTCCGCAGGCAGCAAAAAGCACGAAAAAGAGTAACGATATTAATAATACTATGAGAGGTGTTCTTTTTAGTAGCATTGGAATTTCACACCTGGTGTTTAGTGAATATTAATTGAATAACCGTTTTGTAATCTGCGTTGTAATTATATCTTGTTATACTAACCAGTCCAGCAGAAGAATGAAGTAGTGAATTTCTAAGAAAAGCTGCAATATCGAAAAACTTGTACTATAGTCAAACAATTTGGAAGCAGGAGGCACCCTCTCAATCGTTTTTAGAGAAGAATCTCCAAAGTAGATGCTGATTTCTTCATTCTGTTCGCCGTAAATTAATCCTCCCAGTAATCATCAGGGTTTAGCAAGCCCTCTACTCTAGGTGAAAGGAAGTTTGGCGCGGGAATAATTTGAATTGGGGACTGGGGTTGTCCTCCCTGGTTGACCAAAATCGAGTAACCTTCAAATTGACATCTTCGCTCGTTGCCCACTCTGTTTTGATTCAAGACCAATAGGTAGAGTTTGTCGAACCGGCTAGCATCTATGCTAATCTGATTATCAGGCATGTTGAAGATGTGACTTTGATTGTCTAAAATTCCCACAAGCAAGCCTTCCAAGCTTTCGGTGGTGAGATTTATTGTTATATCTCCATTTGCTTGGATTTCGATATAATCTACTCCAAGTTGGGCAACTCCATCTACAGGATTGAATGTTACTCCCAGCTCAGCAATTCCTTCCAACCGAATTGGCGGGTAGTCCAAGCCCTCATCAAAATCACGCGTTAGCAGTGCAACAGAATAAGCACGGAAAACGTCTTCAAAGTTGAGACCAGTGGGTTCAAGAGTTGCGTCAAAGATATCGTACCCACTTTCAGAGATGGCTTTCTCCCACAACATGAGTACAACCTGGTGCCCGTAATTTTCGGATATGAAACGCAAAAAGATCCACAGGCCGTACCAATGACCATCATCCTCCACCCTATCAGAACCTCCTTCGGTTAATTGGCAGCTGTCGGGAGCTTTGAAAACAGCCTCGAGGAATTCATTGCCATCGTTCACTTCGTTATAAACTTCATCCTGGATCCAGGTTGCGGTCGCTTCCCATAACCATTCAAGAGGCTCATCACTGTCAAGGCCAAACTGGATCGCGTGTGCAAATTCATGCGCTGCGGTACTGCGCATATATTCAATCGTGGTGTATCCAGCATTCCTTGACAAGCCTAACTCATCGTAATCATTATCTAAACTAATATAGGAGGAGGCGGAATTTAACTCGGTCATTGATGTGTTGGGGTTGTCACCCACAAAGGTTCCAGAATAACCACCCTCGGTATATCCTGCGGTTCCATCCGGCATGATGTTTTCTAAATAAACGTCATAACGTTCGTCCCCTCCCAAGGTCCCATCAGGTGGGGGTGGCGCCCATCCAAAATGCTCTATCTCGGCAAACCAAGTATATTCCATCGCCTTGGCGACTTCCTCAACATAATCGGGATGTTGATTGTTGTTGAGGTCTGTTCTCGAAACGGCATCTCTTCCAGTGGTTGTGTAATGGATGCGGAAATGGTCGGTATCCAGAGTCTGAGGAGTGCCGCTCAGACTAGGGCGATCTCGATCTGTAGGGCTGATTCCCGGTGGTCCTGGGTCGATGTCTGGGTGCTCCCCGGGCGAAAGACGCGGTTGAATTATGAAAGCAGTTTGGTCGGGATCTTTAACTGGTTGGACTTCTTCCACTTTCACTATGAAAGAAAGCTTTTCAGCCGTCTGATTTCCTATGCCGCGCAGACCAGAAGGTAATGGTTCACTGGTCGGGGTAACAGTGCTGCACGCCAGCGCGGCGATACCTAAAATGACACTCAATGAGACCGGCGGTTTTAGTTTTATTAGCATAGATGAATTATCTGCTTATGGTGGCGTAAACGTCAATGGGAAATTTATGCCATCTGTGGGAAATAGAAAGCACCGGGGTGATCCTCAGGTCCTGATTGTTGTTTTGCGCTCCAATGCTCGATTGTGATTTTGTATACTGCGGTGCGTTTTAGGTCTTTGGAGCGGATAGGATGATAATCCTCTCCAGGCTTTAAATGTGAGGCGTACTTATTCATAAGCTTCTGCAAAGCAGATTGGGAATCTTTGTCTGCCTGAATAACTTTTACCGTTCCAAAAACTACTACACTGTTGTATTCAACAGAAAAATCTACCGCTTCTTCGCTGGGTATTATACGCCCCATTTCCACAACACTGAAACAAACTTTTGGATTTAGCTCACAGTTTGAACGCGCCCGGCCAATTTTTGCAGTGTGAAAGAATATGGCATGTTCGGCTTCATCGAATATAAACAGGACGGTATTGAGGAAAGGTTGGTTTTTATACGCAGTTCCAAGTGTGCCAAAGGTTCCACGGTGTAATAGAGCCTTTATCCAGTTTTCATCTTTGATCTCATATTCTGGACGCCGAACTTGAGCCAGCGGCTTTACGGCATGTTTTATTGTAGTTTTTGAATGTTTATCAATTGAATTTGCCATATTGACTAAATTCTCCTTGGTTCATGCGTTCCGTAACAGTGTGGACTTATAAATAAGATATGCACCTAGTCCGACTGCTGGCAGCAGAATTAAACCTGCCTCAGGGCCAAATGCTCCTCCAGTAATTATTTCTGGACCTTGGGCGCTGTGCAGCAATAATGGAGATGTGTTCATCCCACTAACTGGAAATCCGAACACCGGACCTTCAAAGAAATTCCAGCCGATGTGCAAACCAATTGATAACCATAATTGGTTTGTGCGCAGATATCCGTAGGCCAGGAAATAACCTGCCACCAGGATACCCAAGGTTGAAATCCAAGAGGCGTGGGGATTAAAATAATGGGCAAATGCAAAGATGGATGATGAGAGAAATACTGCCAATGGCATATTCAGGCCGTCGGCCAAGTTTTGCAGTTGGTAACCACGGCTGAGTAATTCTTCATACCAACCGACGAATAAGAAGATGAACGCCCAAGAGCTCAGCGACGTGGTGATTTCAAAGGTCGATTTCTGCTCCCAGGCGAATCCTTCAAAACGCAGCCAGCCGAAAGTTAATTCGGAGACAAAAATGAAAGCCATCATCAAAGCTGTTATTCCAATCCCAAGGAGAATATCTCCGACCGCTTGAGAATCCCATCTCAAACCTAGACTGGAGAAAGAGCGGCGATCAAGCAAACGCCTGGCTAAGTAAACGGACAAGGTGATCACCAGTAAGTTGCTTGTAGGACCACTGCTTGCGGAAGCTAAATTCGGTGAGATATTGCTCAACCAGGCTAAAGGATAAGTGATAACAATGGAGACTGGAATCAGCAATACAATGTGTCCAAACAATCTCCATCCTGCACGCAAGCGTAATTCCTCGGGTGACATGAAAATGCGAGTTATGAAATTGCGCTGCTGTCTTCGGGATGTTGGCATGCCAGATCCTTTTGTTTCGTTGCTGTCCGAATCAATACCTAACCCAGAAATGCACGGCTACTCTGCGAAAACCCCCCTAAAATACTATCTGAGTATATAGTTAACTATCTTTCTTTTTCTTGCCTATTTTACTGAGCTTTCGGATCGTGCGGAAACGTTCGCTGGACTCTCGTTCTTCTCGCCCGCGGCTCATTAAAACAAAAGCGAGAATCAGAGTGAGAAGGCCACCGATGAATATCAAATATTCTGGAGTGCCGGCCACATCGGAGGATACGAATAAGATACTTAAAAAAATACTGATCACCAGTAAAAATCGGCCTAATTTTGCTGTGATTTGTCGCGCTCCTTTCAGAAAAGAATCAGTTAGCTTACGAAGTTCTTTGTACTGTTATTATTTCTAGGGCTTATCCAAAAATACAGTAAATTTGCGCACTTAGGTTTATTTTGTAATAACAAGGGGTTTAAACCCCTTGTCTTGGACAGAAAACTACTGTATTGTGTAAGTCCTAAGTTAGAAAGAGCCTTCACTTAATTTGGTATGTTCCTTAGACTCATCACTCAATTGAAGTGTTGACTTGCTCGTGCATATATAGCTGCAGGTAGTAAGGTCCACCTGCATTTTTACCGCTTGAGCCAGAACCTTTCCAGCCTCCAAAGGGTTGGAAGCCTGGCCATGCTCCGGTTGTGGCGCCTTGTGGGCGGTTTGCGTATGTGACTCCAGACTGGATATTGTCAAAAAACCATTGGGATTCATCCTTGTTTCCGTAGAATCCTGCGGTTAGACCGAACACCACGCTGTTGGCGATTTCCATAGCTTCATCTAGATTCTTTACTTTGTGGATCATTGTGATGGGCAGGAACATCTCATGCTTCCATAAGTAGTGATCCATTGGAACATCTACCGCGATTGAAGGTTCAACAAAGTAACCTTTTGCATAATCGCCATCTGTACGTACATTGCCCCCTGTGAGGAACTTGCCGGTCTTAGAAAGATCTTCGGTAAATTTTTTGAAATCATCATAAGCATTTTTGTTGGCGACCGGTCCCATGAAAACTTCTTTTTCACATGGATCGCCTACTTTAGCGTCTGCTGTAAGATTCACTAGGTTTTCGACCAATTCGTCATACACGTCCTCTTCAACCAGAATGCGGGAGGCGGCTGAGCATTTCTGCCCCTGAAGACCAAAGGCGGACCGGTATATACCTTGCGCGGCGCGTTCTAGGTCTGCGTTCTTGGAAACAATAGCTGGGTTCTTTCCACCCATTTCAAGAATTATTGGGCGTGGGTATTTGCCGTTTGCAAAAGACCGGTAGATATTCATACCCACATCGTAAGAGCCGGTGAAGGTTAACCCATCTACTTCTGGGCTGTCTATCAATGCCTGGCCCAATGTGGAACCAGGGCCGGTTACAAAGTTAACTACCCCATCCGGGAAGCCAACGTCTCGGAATACTTCGGCAAGCAAGCGAGATGTCCAGGGTGTATCGCTGGCTGGTTTCATTACTATTGAGTTCCCAGCTGCCAGAGCTGCGCCAACAGGTCCGCCGGTGAGTGCCCCTGGGAAGTTGAATGGACTGATGACAACCCAGACACCATAGGGTTTGAGAACCGAATAATTGGTAGCCGTGTGGTTTGGTAGCGGATCCTGACCCATCTTTACTACAAACCCGCTGTTTTTTTCCATCTGGTCGCAGGCATAACGCATCAGGTCGGCAGCCTCTGCGGCATCGGCTAATGCCTCCATGCGATTCTTGCCCACTTCCAGGGCGATAACTGCCCCAAACTTATATATGCGTTCGTCAATGAGGTCGGCTGCCTTGCGCACCATAGAAATGCGTGCTTGCCAGGGTGTCGTGTTCCATATTTCGGCGCCTCGGCGGGCAGCTTTCAATGCATTCTGGGCGTGGGTTTCATTACCCTTCTGGAAGATGCCTAAAACCATATCAGTATCAATGGGAGAGCGGTCTTCAAATTTATCTTCTGCAAATACGTCCTGATTATCAATCAACATAGCATATTCTTGTCCCATGCTGGTACGTACATTCTCAACTTCTTTTTCGAAATTTGTATGCAGCTCATCTGGGGGGTTATACATGGTGGCATATGTGAGCTTAAAGTCAGCCATTTAGATTCTCCTTGATCACAAATAGTTCTGTAAACTTGCTTATAGTATAGCCCAGGGAGGCGCTCTAGTCAAAATACCTTTCCGAGCCATAATAATGAAAAAAGAATCAGACTTTTCGTGGCGCGCGCTTGAAATTTAGATTAAACTAAAACTAGATTCCGTATTAGATTTGTCTGTGTAATATGCTTTTTACTCGCTCAATTTATATTGGTGTTGACCCTTCTGGCGGGGCACGGGCGATTGCTTATGCTGCGCTGGATTACGATTTGGGTCTTGTGGCTTTAGGGCATGGAGATCTGGAAGAAGTATTGGCCTTTGTGGGTGGGCAAAAGGCTGCTTTTGTGGCTGTGAATGCTCCCCAACGCCCAAATCAGGGGTTATTGCTTGAGCAAGTTGAACAAAAACTATTGACCTCCAAACCCACCCGTTGGAAAGATTACCGCCTCGCCGAGTATGAACTGTGGCAGCGTAATATCCCCACCTATAAGACTCCATCCCAAGGCGGCGCCTGCAAGAAATGGATGCAGAGGGGTTTTTCACTCTACAAACGTTTGCAAACTGTGGGCTACCAAACCTATCCAATGAAGGAGTCCGAAAAGCAAATAATGGAAAGCCCAACAACGGCTTGCTATTCTGTCTGGCTCGAACGCCCCCCTCTTCCAAAACATGGCTTGGAAGGACGACTGCAGCGTCAACTTAAGCTTTTCGATATAGGTTTGAATATCCCCGACCCGATGCGTTTTTTTGAAGAGATTACTAGGCACCGCCTCTTGCAGGGAAATCTACCTGCGGATGTGCTTTACTCTGGCGGAGAATTGGAAGCCTTGGCAGCTGCTTACGCTGCTTGGATGGCGCTCAACCAGCCGGAAGGCGTGACTATGCTGGGGGATGTAAAAGAGGGACAGATCGTTGTTCCAGTTGCAGAGCTTAAACAGCGATATTAATTCTTTATTCCCAGGAATGGCGTTGGATCATCTTGAGAAGCTGTAGCTGACAATCCACTGCTTGTGAGCCAAGTAATATGTTCGCACAAACGATATTGAGGGAATTGCTTTTTAAATATATGGCACGCAGCTTGCACCCCTTGGATTGGTTTACCCAAACTTGTTTGGATTAAATAAAATCAATAAAAATTCATGAAAAGATAATTGTTGTAAATAATAAAACTGCAATATAAAATGAAAAAACGAAATCAATTATCCTTTTCCGGGAGGAAGTAATTTGCACGATTTTTTTACCAGCGAGGATTTCCTTCCTATGGTACTATCGGTTGATACACACCTTGCGGTTTTGTAATTGAAAACCAAACACCAGACAAGGTAATATATACTATTAATAGAAATGTATTTTCTCATAAAAAACAAGCATGAAGGTTATGAATGAATGTAATATTACATAATAATCCTAGTTGGCATAGTGTGAGGCTTATGATGGGCAAAAATAAGAGATTTATCCTATTTGTGTTTCTGATACTTACTTTAATGTTTGGGGTTGGTCCATCAAATGTTCGAGCTGCGGCGACATTTGTTGTTAATGATAATGGAAATGCTGTTGATGCCAACTTAGGCGATGGTCTATGTTTAACTGGCGGCGGGGTTTGCACTTTGCGTGCAGCTATCCAGCAGGCTAACGCTAACCCCGACATTGATACTATTGCATTCGACCTTGGTGGAGCTTTCGTAACGATCTTTCTTAACTCGGAATTGGATGAGATCATCTACCCGGTCTTAATCGATGGCCAATCCCAACTTGGGTTTGCTGGGTCACCTGTTGTGGCCTTAGATGGGTCGAGCGCAGGTGGAGGTGCTGACGGGTTGAGGATCACAGCGGGAAATAGCACCGTTCGAGGGCTGGTAATTCGCGATTTCGGCGGCGATGGTATTGAACTGTCCGGCAATGCAGGCTCGAACTCCATCTACAACAATTATATTGGTACAGACTTTTTGGGAACAGGTGCAGCCGCCAATGGAAACGGTATTCGCATCAGCGATTCCCCCTCGAATGTTATTGGTGGGACAACTTCTGCCCGTAGAAATTTAATCTCTGGCAATACTGGTTACGGAATTTTGGTTACTAATGTTAACTCGATTGGTAATGCGATCACAGGTAACTATATTGGCACACATGTTAACGGCCTAAGCGCTATCCCTAATGGCTCCGATGGCGTAAGGGTGATTGGAGCAGCCAATACTTCCGTTGGAAATACTGGTGTGGGCGCTGGAAACCTCATCTCTGGAAACGGTACCAACGGTGTAAATATTAGCGGAGTAGCTTCTACCGGAACTACCGTGCAGGGCAATATCATCGGCTTGGATAAAGGTGGCGATAACCCCTTGGGCAATTCCAATCACGGTGTTAACGTCAGCAGCTCCACGGGAATTACCATCGGAGGTTCTACCGCTAGCGCACGCAACCTGATATCAAATAATGGAGGCTCGGGTGTTAATCTTGCCTCAAACGCAGACGGGAACTTTGTACGCGCTAATTACATCGGATTGAATACGGATGGTGATATAGATGTTGGCAATATTGCCCAGGGGGTTTACATAAATGGTGGCGATAATAATACGATAGGTGGATCCGGCGCTGGGCAAGCTAATGTGATTTCTGGTAATGGGGGTAATGGAGTCAATATATTCAATGGGACCGGAAATGTTGTCCAAGGAAATATGATCGGCACCAATCCCTCTGGTACGGTGGCGTTTGGAAATGATAACCACGGGGTGCGCCTCAATGCCTCGGACAATCAAGTAGGCGGAACAAGTGCAGGGGAAGGCAACACCATCGCATTCAACACCATGGACGGGGTGATGGTTTTAGGTACAAATTCTGCGAATCGAATATTGAGGAACTCGATTTTCTCTAATACGGGGCTGGGGATTGATTTAGGGAACGATGGTGTGACGCCTAATGATCTGGTGGATGGCGACCCGGATGGCGGTGCAAACGAACAGCAAAACTTCCCTGTAATCATTTCAACTGTGCTCGACGGCACTCTGGACATTTCAGGAACCTTTAACAGTAAACTCGGCACCGACTTTCGTCTCGAATTTTACTCCAGTCTGAACTGTGACGGCTCCGGAAATGGCGAGGGAGGATCCTTCTTCTACTCGGTCGATATTACAACAGACGGTGTTGGCGATTACGCGATCAACGAATCGGTTTCTGCAAGTGTCTCAGAAGGTGACTTCATTACTGTCACGGCTACTAGTTATAATGGCGTACCCGCTCTTGAAGACACCTCTGAATTTTCAGCTTGCTCTGTTGTGACCGCGCCGCCTGCTCCACCTTCAGCGGGCGTGTTTGTGGTCAACGTCACTACAAACGGTGTGGATGTCGCTCCGGGAGATGGCTTCTGTGCGGATGGTGGGGGAAATTGTTCTCTACGAGCTGCCATTGAAGAAGCCAATGCTGGAGCCGGACCTTATACGATTGCGTTCAACATTCCTGGTATTGGACCGCATGTGATAACCCCCGTTGGTGTTTATGATGAGATTACTACTCCGGTGATTATTGACGGCACTACTGAACCAGATTATTCTGGAACACCGGTAGTGGTGATTGATGGGACTTCAACCCCCGGCGGACCTGGATTGAATATTTCTGCGGGTAATAGTACTGTGCGCGGTTTGGTGATAAATAACTTCTCAACTGGAATCGGAATCCGCTTAAGCGGCAATGACAGCAATAACATTGAGGGCAACTTCATTGGCACAAACATTACTGGTTATTCGGCAGGGCCCAATCTGACTGGTATATTAATCAACAACGTTCCAAACAATACCATCGGCGGCACTTCCGCCTCAGAACGCAACCTCATTTCTGGCAACTTCGGTGATGGCATCCAGATATTGAACTCAAATGCTACCGGAAATGTAATTACCGGCAACTACATCGGTGTAAATGTCGCTGGTACCGGCACTCTAAATAATGGGACTGGAGTGTACATAAATGATGCCCCTGGTAATACGGTTGGTGGGAGTAGTTCTTCACGCAGGAACGTCATCTCGAGCAATACAAATGGTGTCCGCATCAGCGGTAATTCTGCTGCCGGAAACGTGGTTGCAAGCAATTACATCGGAACTGATAAGACAGGCCTGATAGATTTGGGCAATACATTTGATGGGGTTCGTATCGAGGGAGCGCCGAGCAACGTAATCGGAGGCTCAGGCCAAGGCAATGTGATCTCCGGAAACAATAATGACGGCATCGAAATTACTGGCGGTCTCAATGCGGATGGGAATATTGTTTATGGTAACTACGTTGGGCTTGCCTCCGATGGTACTTCTAGTTTACTAAATAGCCTGTACGGAATCTCGATCAGTAATGGATACAATAACGATATTGGCGGCATATCTGGTGGTCAAGGTAATACGGTGGCCTTTAACCAAGGGGCTGGTGTAACAGTTTTAGCAGGGACCGGTAATACAATCGCTGGTAATTCAATTTATTCAAACGTTGGTTTGGGTATTGATCTGGCTCCTTTTGGGCCGAACATAAATGATCCTGGTGATGTTGACGGCGGCGCCAACAATAGGCAGAACAAACCATTTGTTACCTTAGCAGGCAGCGGTTTTGGCGAGACTATTTTGCAAGGTCTCCTGGATACCGAACCGAACAAAACTTATAGGTTGGACTTCTACTATAGATCGTTCTGCGACGGCGAAGGAGCGAATTACCAAGGTTCAGGTAATGCTACTACAGATGGGTCAGGCTTTGTATTCTTTGATATCCATCTTGCTGGGAATCTTCCCTTGAATTATCAAGTCACTGCAACTGCTACTGACCTGACGACCGGAGACACATCAGAGTTATCTCCTTGTGTCCCGGTGACAATTGCTCCAGCGGCTACGCCTACACCTTCTCCAACGATAACGCTAACTCCTACAATCACCCAGACCCCAGTCAATACAGCTGTTCCCCCCACCAATACCCCTGTACCCCCAACAAGCACATCTACTCTTGGCAGCGGAGCAACTATCACAACCACTGTGTCGATTAACACGCTGACACCAACAGGCACAGGGACGCAATATACTGCGACCTCCACACTATCAAGCCCGGAGATGACCCTGACTGCACTGGCTACGGCGAACGCGCCTTCTGCAACCACCACTTTATCTGTGTTGGCGATTTCACCAACCTCCACTCTCAGCCCGACCTTCGACCCTTCATCCGAAGGACAAGGCGGGGGTGGGTTTACCTCAACACCTACTTCCACGGTCACACGTGCGTTGAATGTGGGGCAGTTGACTGGAACGGCACAATCCGAAGCTGAAGCAGCAGTAGGAGACGCCGCTGGCGGGTTCAACTACATGATTCTGATTTATGTTTGTATTGGTGTGGCAATACTACTGTTGTTGGCCGGGGCTGGAGTGGAGGTTATGCGCTGGTTGAATTCTCGCAGAGAGTAGATTTCTACAAAAACAACTTTGTAAGTTCCGGAGGCTCTACAATTGAAAACCTCCCGCTGTGGAGAGCAAGTTCGCTCCAGCGGGAGGTTTTTATTTAAAATGATGTTTCGATTTCAGGATTACTTTAATTTCAATACTTCATAAACCTTTACAGGCTTGCTTTTACCTTTAGCATGTACAGGCGGAACTGCGAGAGCTTCAATATCCTTTTTTACCAGTTTGTAAGCCGTATCGCTTATCAGAATTTGTCCAGCAATTGAGTTTTCCTGGATGCGCTTGGCCGTATTCACACTGTCACCGATGGCAGTGTAGTCTAGGCGTTGCTCCGTACCAACCAGCCCTAAAACCACTTCCCCGAAATGTATGCCCACCCCGAATGAAAGATGCGCATTCGGCGGCAGTTCCTGGTGGAGGGCCACGATTTTATCGCGGATGCTTATTGCAGCTTTTACAGCCCGCAGTGCGTGGTCTGGCTGAGGAATAGGAGCATTGAACCAGGCCATGACGGCATCTCCCATAAATTTATCAATTGTGCCTTCTTGTTCCAAGATGGCATCCGCGCAAGCAGCCAGATAGCGGTTGAGCACAGAAACCAACTGTTGAGGATCGATTTTCTCGCTATAGCTGGTAAAACCTCGTATGTCTGCAAACATTGCGGTGACTTTGGCTGCTTCACCGCCTAATGCTAGTTGGTCTGGGTCAAGTTGGTCGATCACTGCTGGTGAGACCATTTTTTCAAACAATCTTCTTTGCGCTTCCAGACGTTTATGTTCGGTTAAGTCATCTAGGACTATCGCTACCCCTTGCGTATTCTGCGCGTGATCTTTAAGGGGGGATAGGTTTAACCGCAGGTCCACCTGTCCTCTTTTCGGTAAGGTAGGATTGATATCCAAGCCAATAACAGCTTTTTCCGTTTCTCGCACGCTTTCCATGTGGGGGGAAATTTTGGTTGCGAATGGGGGAATAATTTCTTCCAGTTTATGACCAATTAGTTCATCTGACGCTTGCCCGAGGATCGACTCCGCTGCATGGTTAATCAAGGTGATCTTATCTTCGACGTCTGAGGTTATCACACCGCTGGCGATAGAAGCAAAAACGTTATCCATCAAATTCTTTAGTTCGGTCACCTCTTCAAGTGTTAGGCGTACAGATTCGAACAGGCGGGCATTTTCGATCGCAACGGCTGCCTGGTTAGCAAATGCCATCAGAAGGTCGCGTTCTGATTCTGAGAACAGCCCCGTGCGCACGCGGTTGTCTGCATATATCACGCCGATCAGCTCATCTCTAACCATTAGTGGTACACACAGGATTGAGCGTAAGTTGTATGCTACGATACTCTCTTGTCCCCCGAATCTCGGGTCTTCTTGTGCGTTTGTTGTTAGAACTGGCTCACCTTCTTCAACTACACGGTTTACGATTGTGCTGCTGATCGCGAACATAGAAGAGTCTACAGCTTCTTGCTCCCAGTTACGAGCAGTCCGTATGGCGAGTTCTCCCAATTCATCTTTTAGCATCAAGAATCCTCGTTCTGCCCCCGTAAGGCGCACGATCGTATCCATTACAATATTTAGGACTTCATTAAGCTCTAATGAGGAATTGATCACCTGCCCTATATCCGCGAGAGCGAGAAGATTCTTGCGCTCTTCTTCTTGCTGTAATACATCCTTACTAAGTGATGTCAAAGAATTGACTAATGTGTCTAAACCGTTGTTCACATCCTTTGGTAATGTGGTATTTCCGTCCTTTAGAATAGTATTGACATTAGCTGCCAAAGTACCTAGCTGGTCAATTTGTTCTTTCAAGGATTGGGTATCTGTGTTGCCTGGACCTTGATCCATAAATACCTCATTGGATAGTTGGCTTCCGGTTTTACTTTCCCGGTTAATATTGCTATTGTACACGAAAATGCACCAGGAGGGAGGCTTTTGAAGCTTATCTTCTTGTTCGAAAATTGTTTAGAAGCTGATATGTAAGAAATAACAAGTCCAGAATTCGGGGTTTATTAATAATAAGATCTTACGGGATGATAAAGGTTTGTTGTTGAAAGGGAATTATTTAAGGCGGATTCTATTTGCGGAAAGATGCACAATCGGTTCAATTGTGGTAAAATCTTCCCGCTAAAATGTGAGAGCAAATAATAAATTGACATGCTAAAATATCAAGGAAGTTTTGTGCAATTAATTATTTGGAAAATCTCTCATTTTGCGAAAGTTTATGAATAACAGGATGACAACGAACTATGCAGAAAAGTTCAATTTACTAAGAAGGATATTTCAGATAACTTTCGCAAGCTTTATGTATAAACACTTTGGTGAGCAACAACATCATTTTTCCTTGAGAGCTTAAGTTTTGTGGAAAAAAAGGAGCGCTCACAAATTAATGAGGAGTAGTTATGCTGGATAATTGGTTATTTATCGGTCTATTTGTTTTGATTGCCGCTGTTTTTCCTGCAACGCCGATATTGATAAATTATTTTATTATCCCAAGAAAACCTAACTCAATAAAGCAAGACACTTATGAATGTGGCGTTGAAACAGTTGGGGAAACCTGGGTACAGTTCAAAGTCCAATATTATATTTATGCCCTGGTATTTTTAATCTTCGACGTTGAGACAATATTCCTCTATCCTTGGGCGGTTGCTTTCGATCAACTAGCGTTTTTCGCCGTTGTAGAAGGAGTAATTTTTATCCTCATTTTAGGTGCCGGTTTGGTATATGCATGGCGCAAGGGCGCTCTGGAGTGGTCATAACCAGATAATGTAGGAAGGCTGATGAAAAACTTATCAGCCTTTTATTATGTTGCCAGAATGTCTGGCTATCTAAAAGTGTGTGACAGGAGATAATTGATGGAAATTTGGGATCAGCTCGGAGAATGGTTAGCAAACTTAATCAAAACGATTCTGGGTGCCCTTAACCTTCCACTGGATTGGAATATTGTTGTCCTGAAATTAATCGGTGTTGTAACAGTTGCGACTTTTGGTTTGCTGCTGGTTATTTTGCTCACCTGGATTGAACGCAAGGTAGCAGCCCGTTTCCAAGATCGTTTTGGCCCAAATCGGGCAGGACCTTTTGGGCTATTGCAAGCCATAGCAGACATGATTAAATTAATCACCAAAGAGGATATTACCCCGTCGGGCGCGGACAAGATCGCGTTCAATATTGCTCCAATTCTGGGTGTTGTTTCAGTTCTCCTTATTTGGGCGGTTATTCCGTTTTCCTCTGTTTGGTTTGGCACAGAAATCAACGTGGGCGTGCTTTACATCGCTGCAGTAGGTTCTTTTGGAGTTATCTCAATACTAATGGCGGGTTGGTCTTCAAACAACAAGTACGCTCTTTTAGGCGCTTTCCGTTCTGTCGCGCAATTAGTATCTTATGAAGTCCCCCTCTTTTTAACTTTGCTGGTCCCGGTTTTGCTAGGCCGCACCATGGGGGTGAATGGGATTGTCAAGGCTCAGGATACATGGTTTGTTATTCTTGCCCCTCTTCCAGCTCTGATATTTTTTATCAGTTCATTAGCTGAAATTGGACGCACCCCGTTTGACTTGTTAGAAGCTGAATCTGAAATTGTAGCCGGCTTCCACATTGAGTACAGTGGTATGAAATATGCCATGTTCATGGCGGGAGAATTCTTGCATGCCTTTACGATTGCTGTTCTAACCGCGATCTTGTTTTTTGGCGGCTGGCAAGGACCTGGCGCGGCGGAATTTCCCCTTCTAGGTTTGATCTACTTGTTTGCTAAATCCTTTGTCTTTTATTTTCTGGTTATTTGGATCCGTACCACATTGCCGCGCGTGCGTATTGACCACATGCTCGCCTTCAATTGGAAATTTCTTACCCCTCTTTCACTCGTTTTGCTCATGGTAACAGCTCTCCTGGAAAAGGCTTTTGAGGCTGATGCATTGCGCATTCCAGTATTGTTTGGCGCAAACCTGCTGGTTTTGATCATCACCGTCCAAATCTTGCGCATTGTCAGCAAGCGCCAACAGCGCGAACTAAAGACTTTTGAACCCCGACCTGTGGCCGTACCTCCCCCGGCTGAAGAGGTTTCTGCGTAGGAAAGGCCGTTTCAATATATATGGCCGATTTATTGAGGAGTTAGTTTATGACTGCCTTGCAAGTGATCTTTTTAGCAACTGCTGCAATGATTTTGTTTTCGGCATGGATGGTGGTTACTCGCCGTAATTTAGTGCATGCGGCCTTATATCTGGTATTGACTTTATTTGGCGTTGCGGTGCTGTTCGTGCTGTTAGAGGCTACTTTTTTGGCTGTGGTTCAAGTATTGATTTATATTGGAGCTATAGCCATCTTGATGATCTTTGCTATCATGCTCACCCGCCGCGTAGCCAGTGATGATACTGTAGTTGCAAACCATAACGCGGGTTGGGCTGCAATGCTTGCCGTGTTGGTATTTTCTAGCCTGGTGATCATTATGGGGGCTTGGTCACAGTTCACAACATTTGCATCCCCTCTCACGCGTCCAGGCGTGCCATCCAATGAATTGGGGCAGGAAATTGTGGCAGAATTAGGCCAAAGCCTGGTAGACCCCGATGCATACGTGATCCCCTTTGAAGTCGCCTCAGTTTTACTCCTGGCCGCCCTTATTGGGGCTATTGTCGTCGCATGGCAAAAGGATAAATAGGAGAATATTAATGATTCCTCTTTCCTGGTACTTGATATTAGCCGCAGGATTGTTTAGTGTTGGATTGTATGGTGTTTTATCGCGGAAGAATGCAGTGGGGATTTTAATGGGCATTGAATTGATGCTTAACGCGGCCAATATTAATTTGGTTGCCTTTTGGCGATATGTGGATTCGGATTCTATTGCTGGGCAAGCATTCGCTATCATTGTGTTTGCTGTGGCTGCAGCAGAGGTCGCGGTTGGGCTGGCCTTGGTGATCTCGGTATACCGCCTTCGCAAAACCGTCGCCGCTGATGAAATTGATATGCTGAAATGGTAAATTTTGCGTTCCAATTTATGAACGCTGAAATATTTAGTGAGGATCTATGCAAACAACCACACTTATCTGGCTGATACCCCTTCCCCCGATTTTAGCCTTTTTCCTAATTGTCCTGTTCACCAACCGGAATAACCGCTTGAGCCACCGCATCGCGGTTGGCGCGGCTGTTATTTCTTGGTTATTGAGTATGGTCGTTTTCTTCACCGCGATTGGAAAAGAACATTTTGGCGAGCAAGTCTTTGAGGATTTTATCCAATGGCTTCCGCTAGGGAAGCACAGCAGCCTAGAGATCGGTGTTCTGGTCGACCCGCTGACGGCTGTCACACTTTTCTTTGTGGGCTGGACAGTCTTGATGATCTTCATTTACAGCATTGGTTATCATAACTTTGGGCAGCCCAAAGGCGATGACGATCATCACGGCTTGCCGCCTCACGGGGCCACTGTCGAGAAAGACGGTAAAAAGCAGATCGTACCCTCAATCGAGCCAATGTATGCCCGTTTCTTTGCCTTTATCGGTTTATTCGCTTTCGGCATGTTCACCTTGGTGGTTTCAAATAACCTGCTGACACTTTTTGTGGGTTGGGAGATCATGGGCTTGTGTTCTTATTTGCTAATTGGTTTCTGGTATGGCAAAGAATCAGCCCGCGACGCGGCCAAAAAAGCCTTCATGACCACCCGCATTGGCGATGTATTTATGCTTTTAGGTATTTCCTACTTGTTTAAAGCCACTAACACGCTAAACTTTCGGGATATTTTGCATAATGAAGCTGTGTTGGATGCTTTGGCACAAGCAGATTCGGGTTTCCTGGGGCTTTCGGCGGCTGGACTGATTGGCCTGTTGCTAATATTGGGCACGGTCGGCAAATCCGCACAATTCCCGCTGCATGTCTGGCTGCCGGATGCAATGGAAGGACCTACTCCCGTTTCAGCAATGATTCACGCGGCAACCATGGTTTCGGCGGGCGTTTATATGGTCATCCGTATGTTCCCCTTGCTGGAGGTAGGAGAGATTTCGCTAAGCGTGATGGCATTTATTGGAGCTTTTACCGCCCTCTTCGCGGCAACTATTGCACTTGCGCAAAAGGATGTAAAACGCGTATTGGCTTATTCAACGATCTCTCAGCTAGGATTTATGATCGCCGCGCTGGGCGTGGGCGCATACGTCGCAGCCGTCTTTCACTTGTTTACGCATGCATTCTTCAAAGCATTGCTGTTCCTCGGTTCTGGTTCTGTAATTCACGGTATGGAGCACGGCGTTTATCACACCGGAAACCACGAGGTTGACCCCCAGGACATGTTCAATATGGGCGGGCTGCGCAAGAAGATGCCCACCACGTTTTGGACATTCTTAATTGGCGGCTTTGCACTTTCTGGATTTCCTCTGATCACGGCTGGGTTCTGGTCGAAGGACGAAATCCTTGCCGACGCTTTGGCGCATAATCCGGCCGTATTCTGGACGCTTGCATTGGCGGCTTTGCTCACCGCGTTCTATACCATGCGCCAGATAACGCTCACCTTTTTAGGAGAGCCTCGTACCGAGGAAGCCAAGCATGCGCATGAATCTACCCGCAGCATGACTGCTCCTCTGGTTGTGCTCGCAGTTTTTGCAATTGGGGCTGGCTGGATTGGCATTCCCGAACATTTTCCCGCTCTTGGCGGCATAATCCCGAATTGGCTGCACGATTTTGTCGGCGGCACGCTGCTGCACAACCCCGAAACCCTGGAGGAGTTCGATATGATCCCTCTTTTGGTTTCTATTGGAGTAGCATTGGGCGGTTTACTCTTGGGCTGGCTGGTCTACCGCAATGTTTCTGCTGGGTCGGAGGATCCGCTGCGTAAACCGCTAGGGCCGATTTATTCTCTCTTCGAGAACAAATACAATATTGATGAAATTTACAACGTCCTGTTCGTCCGTCCGGCGATGTGGGTATCTGAAACTTTCACGTATCTTTTCCTCGACCGCAAAATCATCGATGGCGTTCTGCATTTTGTGGCGCGAATTTCATTCGAAATAGGCGCTTTTTTCCGCAACTCCATTGACAAACCGATAATCAATGGTTTTGGTGATTTAGTGGGTTTCTCCACCAACAAGTTTGGACACTGGTTTCGAAGAATTCAAACCGGGCGCGTCCAGCAGTATATGCTGGTGGCTTTATTGTTAGCTTTTGCTAGCCTCTTCTATTATATGGTTGCCCTGCAGCCGTAATTTTGGCACACTGGAGTTAGGGTATGTTGCTTACTTTGATTTTGTTTATCCCAGCGCTAACTGCAATCCTCCTGCTGTTTCTGCCGCGCAATAATAAACAAACCATCCGCTGGGTGGCTTTTGGTGCCAGTTTGGTTCCTTTGGCAATCTCTATCGTGGTCTGGTTTGGCTTTGAGGATGCGGCTGTAGTGGATAAGTTCAGATATGTAGAACAGTACACCTGGTATGAGGCCATAAATTCTTCCTATCACGTAGGCGTGGACGGTCTTTCACTCACCATGGTTCTGCTAACAACACTGTTAACACCCCTTTCAATCCTGGCATCTTTTAAAATTGATAAGAATGTAAATATTTATATGGCGCTCTTCCTCTTCCTGGAAATGGGCATGTTGGGCGTTTTTCTCTCACTCGATCTGCTGCTCTTCTTCGTCTTCTGGGAGATTGGATTAGTTCCTATGTTTTTCCTAATCAACCAATGGGGCAGCGAAAAAGGTGAGCGGGAATTATGGAACGGGCGTAAAATGCCTGCGCGCAGTTACGCCTCCTTTAAATTCATGATCTATACTATGGCTGGTTCTTTGGGCTTACTACTGGCTATTCAGTTGATCGGCGTGGTTTCGGGAACTTTCGACCTTGTAGCCATCTTCGATTCATGGCCTGCCTTGACAGGTGATTTGACCTTAGGGAATACCATAATCCCCTTCGCCACTGTGAAGACGGTTGCTTTCTGGGCGTTTGCCATCGCTTTTGCTATCAAAGTGCCTGTGTGGCCTTTCCACACATGGCTGCCCGATGCGCACACCGAAGCGCCAACAGCCGGATCAATGATCTTGGCTGGGGTGTTGTTGAAGCTGGGCGCTTATGGTTTCTTGCGTTTGGTTCTGCCGTTGTACCCGGATGAAGCAAAAGCCGCTGCAGGAATTCTAGCTTTCCTGGCAACCATGGCCATTATCTTCGGCGCATTCGCGGCCTACGGCCAAAGAGATTTTAAACGACTGGTAGCCTATTCTTCGGTAAATCACATGGGCTTTGTAGTCCTGGGCATTGCTGCCGCGGCTTATTCTTTAGGATCGGAAGATGCTACCATTGCTTTGAACGGTGCGGTATTGCAGATGTTCAACCACGGCCTATCGGCAGCGGGTATGTTTTTCCTGGTCGGAGTGATCTACGAGCGCACTCACACCCGCGACTTGGATGAAATTGGAGGCGGTTTATTCCCCGTGATCCCGATATATGGAGGCATCCTAATATTTACATCCATGGCCTCTCTGGGTTTGCCCGGCCTAAACGGATTTGTTTCCGAATTTCTCGTTGTACGTGGCGCCTGGCCAATATTTACGCTTTTCACAGCTCTTAGCATGATGGGCCTGCTTTTTACTGGCGCGTACATCCTCAAAGGAATTTCCAGCACCCTGCATGGACCCCGCAAGGCTGAAGGCAACTACAAAATTACTGATATAGGTCGACGTGAAGTATTCGTCATAGCTCCATTGATGGCGCTTATGCTTTGGCTGGGTGTTTGGCCGGCCTGGCTTTTGGACGTAATTAACAATGCAATGCTCTCATTATTTGGATAGATTGATCCACCATTCTACTGCTTTTGCAGTAGCTTGAGGTGACTAATGCAAGATTTTCCTATTCTAACTATCATTGTTCTCCTGCCCCTATTATCTGGCGTAGTCTTATTCTTCTTGCCAGGTGATCGCAAACAGCTGATCTACCGCTGGGCGTTAGCTACTGGCCTGATCGAATTTCTGCTCAGTATAGTTGTCTATATAGGCTATGATATCGATGGGGACAGGTACCAATTCATAGACAAGTTTGACTGGCTGCCAGACCTAGGCATCTCATATTACGTTGCTGTGGATGGTATTTCGGCTCCATTGATATTGCTTACCGGAATCGTTATCTTTACCGGGGTGATAATTTCCCAGCGTATAGACGACAGACCGCGAGAATTCTTCGCCTTCCTGTTTATTCTGGCGACAGGAGTGTTTGGTGTGTTCGCTTCCCTGGACATGTTCGCCTTATTCTTCTTTTACGAGATCGCTGTTTTCCCAATGTATTTGCTGATCTCTATTTGGGGATGGAAAGAAACCCGGGAATATGCCGCCATGAAGCTCACTCTGTATCTCTTTATAGGCTCAGTGATTGCTTTGGTTGGCGGACTGGCATTATATTTTGAAGCAGGTTTGGGCACTTTCGATATGCTCCAATTGGAAAGCTTTAAATTCTCTCCAGAATTCCAAAAACTATGGTTCCCCTTTGTCTTCATCGGCTTCGCGGTTTTAGGAGGCATTTGGCCTTTCCACAATTGGAGCCCGGATGGGCATGTTGCTGCCCCAACAGCCGTTTCCATGTTCCACGCCGGAGTGCTGATGAAGCTGGGCGCTTTCGCGGCATTACGTGTTGGCATAATGCTCTTGCCCGAAGGCGCGCAATTTCACTTACCCTGGATCATCTTACTTACCCTGGTAAATGTGGTCTACGGGGCATATATCGCCATGGTGCAAAAAGATTTCAAATATGTTATCGGTTTCTCTTCGGTCTCTCACATGGGTCTGGTGTTTATGGGTTTTGCGACCCTGACCGAGGATGGTTTTATTGGCGCGGGAGTGCAGATGGTCTCTCATGGAGTGATGACCGCCCTCTTCTTTGCTGTGGTCGGCTTGATTTACGACCAGGCGCATACGCGCCAAATTGACGAATTGGGCGGAATGGCCAAGAAAATGCCTTTTGTGGCTGGCGCATTCATCATCGGAGGTTTGGTCTCAATGGGCATGCCTGGCTTCTCCGGGTTCATCGCCGAGTTTCCTATCTTCATGGGCGTATGGCAATCTCATCCCTGGATCGCGATTGCAGCAGTGATCTCGATTGTGATCACCGCGGCCTATGTTATCCGCATTGTTGGAAGTGTGTTTTTTGGAGAAATGCCGGAGAAATTCGAAGGCCATGTCCATGACATATCCAGGAGTGAAAAATTGGCGTTGGGTGTGTTATGTTTGGTGTTAGTCGGTATCGGTATTTTCCCATCAGTCATAGTCCCGATGGTTGAATCTGGCGTACAGCATGTTATGACCTTGCTGGGAGGTGTATAGTTGTTTACCCCTGAAATGATCCTGGCAATTTTGCCTGAAATTTCCTTACTGGTTCTCGTTGGTGTAATATTGGTGGTCGATCTGTCAATTTCCAAGGAACGCAAAGGTATCTTGGCCTGGTTGACGGTAGGCGGTCTTGCACTTACCTTCGTCCTAACCTTCCTGCTATCCCGCCCCGGCGATGAAACGGAGCTGTGGGGCGGCATGATACGCCACGACTGGTTAGCTTATATTTTTAATCTTGTTTTCCTTTTTGGCGCTGGAATTACTGCTTTATTCGCCATTGGCTGGGAGCAGGTCGGCAAACGAGGCGAGTTTTACATTCTATTGCTGACCTCTACTTTGGGAATGAGCTTGATGAGCGCGGCTGGCGATCTCATTATGCTTTTCCTGGCGATAGAAACCGCATCCATTCCGCTCTACGTCCTTGCGGGCTTTATGACCAAGGATGAGAAATCCCCGGAGGCAGGCTTTAAGTATTTGCTATTTGGCGCCATGACAACTGCAGTCATGCTGTATGGCTTTACCTTATTATACGGATTCAGCGGCGGAGAGACTAATATTTACGAGTTAGCAGCCAACATTCAGGCTGGCGAACTGCCTGTATTAGTGAGTCTGGGCACTTTGTTACTGGTGTTGGTCGGTTTCGGCTTCAAAGTATCTATGGTGCCATTTCATTTTTGGGCTCCCGATGTATATGAGGGCGCTCCAACGCCTGTAGCTGGATTCCTTTCCACTGCATCTAAGGCGGCGGGTTTCGCGGTAATGATACGCTTCTTGCTGGTAATTTTCCCCGCAGCGAATATCCCCCAATGGGTTATTGTGATCGGTGTGATTTCGGTCTTATCAATGGCATTGGGCAACACCTTAGCGTTAGCGCAGAAGAACATCAAACGCCTATTGGCTTATTCTTCGATCGCTCATGCCGGGTATGTCCTTATGGGTGTGGCGGCTGCTGCGCACACCAGCCTGGGTGTCACCAGCGTAGTGTATTATTTGATCGTCTATCTAGTAACCAGCTTGGCTGCCTTTGGTGTGGTTGCTATCGTGTGGCACACAACGGGTTCTGATGATGTATCCGCTTATGATGGTCTCAGCCGACGTTCGCCTATGTTGGCTGTTGCTATGTTGGTTGCTTTTCTGTCACTGGCCGGCGTCCCCCCATTTGGTGGATTTATCGCCAAGGTTTTGGTCATAGCTTCTGCTGTTGACGCTGACCTAATTTGGTTAGCAGTTCTTGGTGTTTTGAACGCGATTATTGGACTGTATTACTACTTGATCGTTCTAAAGCATGTTTACCTGTTCCGTTCGGATGAAGATGAGACACCTATAAAAGTTGCTCGCCCGCATGCCGTTGCGTTAACAATCTGTATTATCAGCATAATTATACTGGGAGTGGTTTTAGCTCCCTGGTTTGAGTGGACATCTTTTGCCGCTGACGCAATTTTCTAAATTGAAAGCTGCATTTGGTGTCTTTGCATTCGGTAAATGACTGACCGAAACTGGTCGCCGTTGACGCATAATTCATTTGTGATATAATTTACTAACAATGACCGATAATGGCGATCAACCAGAGAAGGATCGTGGGCAATATGCTTTCAATCTCACTCTTGCTGCAGTCGCTGGACAAGTTGGATGCATTACTGTTGTCATTATTATCATATCTTTACTGGCCGGACTTTGGATGGATAACCGTTTTGAAACAACGCCGTTGTTCACCATCATTTTATTGGTCTTAAGCATGCCAGTCACACTTATTACGATGTTCAAAGTTGTACGCGCGACTACCGCACGCATGAATTTTGATTTACCACCAAAAAATGAATCTCCACAAGAGGAGGTAGAATTTGGAAGAGAAAGAGAAGACTAGTAGATGGCGTTGGGGTGTTCACCGCTGGTTCGTTTTGTTATTTATTGTATTAGGTTTCTTTGCTGCACAATCATATCCTCCCGTGCAGCCGCATATTGCACTACCAGCTGAAAGACTTACCCATAATCCTGTGACGCTCCCGATTATTGGTGATTTTTACCTTACCAATACAATACTAGCAACCCTGATTGCGGATGTGCTTATTATTCTATTAGCTTTTGCATACCGCCGATCTACACGGGGCGGCAACTTGATTCCCAGAGGTATTTCTGGAGCGGTAGAAGGGCTGCTAGAGGGATTGTATAACCTGACAGAATCCACTGCCGGAAAATGGGCCAAGACCATTTTTCCCTATTTTGCTACCATCACTTTACTGGTTTTAGTGGTCAACTGGATGGAGCTTATCCCTGGAGTGGACAGCATCGGATTATTGGAACCTGTTGGAGAAGGTGAACATGGCTTTCCAATAGAGGATGCCTTCGGTTTTAATACTATCGTTAATGCCCCTGAAGGCGATGCTGAGCATCATGAAAAACAATATTTGTTGAGCCCATTTGTGCGTGTGGCTTCAACAGATCTGAACTTCACTATTTCCTTAGCTCTAATCGCAGTCGTCATGACCCAGGTCATCGGGGTGCGGGCATTAAAAGGCGGCTATTTCAGAAAATTCATTAATACCAAAACCCTCTTCAAAGTGCCCATGTTTGGTGTAATTGATTTTGGGGTTGGTTTGCTCGAATTGGTCTCAGAAATTTCTAAAGTACTTTCGTTCTCTTTCCGTTTGTTCGGCAATATTTTTGCTGGTTCTGTGCTTCTGTTCGTCATCGGCACGCTAGTACCAGTGGCCGCTCAATCAGGATTCTTGTTATTAGAGTTTGGAGTCGGTATGATCCAGGCAATCGTTTTTGGCATGCTTACCATGACATTCATGGCACAAGCAACTATCAGCCACGACGACGAACATCACGATTAGTTTTATTAACAAATGCGGGAGTAAACCCCGCAAGACTGAAAATTTTTGGAGGACTAACTAATGGAAGGTGATATAGTTATCGCAGCGAAATTGATTGGGGCGGGATTGGCAATGATCGGCGCTATCGGCGCTGGTGCTGGAATTGGAATCGTAACCAGTGGTGCGGTTCAGGCTATGGGTCGTAACCCTGATGCCACAGGCACCATTCAAACCAACATGATTCTGGGCATCGCCTTTGCTGAGGCTGTAGCAATTTACTGCCTTGTGGTTGCCCTCCTGATTTTGTTCGTTGTTGGAAATTAGGAACGAGATCAGTCATTAGTAAGGAGGCTACCATTGGAAGACCTTGGTATTAATTTAGGATATATATTTGTTCAGATTTTTAATTTTGGGATCTTGTTCGTGGTGCTTAAAGTATGGGTGTACAAACCCCTAATGAACGTGCTTGAGCAGCGCCGCGAGACGATTACCAAAGGCTTGGAAGACGCGCGCGTGGCAGGAGAAGCGCGCTCCAATGCTGAGGCCGAGGCTGAGAAGGTCATCGCCGAAGCTCAATCAAAGGCTTCTGAAATTGTGCGCGAAGCCACACAGCGAGCTGAGGAAGCCAGCCGGGATATCACGGCCAGCGTTGATGCTGAAGCTGCTAAAGCGCGTGAAGAGGCTATTGCAGAAGCCGAACAAGAACGCAACCGCATTTTGGGTGAAGTACGCGGCCATGTGGCTGCTTTGGCGATGTCTGCAACCCATAAACTGATTGGCGAAGCTCTGAATGAGAAGCGCCAGCATGCCTTAATCGACAGCTTCTTTTCTGGCGTGAAATCTGGAAAAGTTGTCGTCCTTGAAAGCGCTATGTTAGCAGGAGATTCTGCTGTGGTCACTAGCGCCTTACCCTTGACCAAGAAGGAAGAAGACACAGTTAAGAAAGATGTCTTGGTTAAACTTGGCAGTAAAAAAGCTGATGTTACTTTCAAAGTTAACCCCAGCATATTAGGCGGCTTGGTTGTGCGTGTGGGCGACAAAGTGCTGGATGGTTCGGTATCTGGCAATTTGGACGCTATGGACCAGAGCCTGCGATAATTAATTATCTCCATATTAAATCTGAGACGCCCGGGGTTATTGTTGTCCTTTGGGCGTCTTCCCATATCTGGGAAAGGTTACTGTGCCTCAGGTTAAACTCTCTAAACTATTTTCGGAATTCACCCCTATTCCTGCCCTGTCGGCAGATTTCGCTGTTAGCGGTATAGCGGTTGATTCGCGCCTCATTCAACCCGGAGAATTGTTCGTCGCCACGAGCGACAATATTGATGGTCACAGGTTCATTCCCGAAGCATTAGACCACGGCGCAGCTGCAGTTATCGGCACGCAAGCTTTGGAAGATCTCGGTGTGCCTTATATCCAGGTGGAAGACAGCCGGAAGGCGCTCGCCCTGATTTCTGCTGCATTCTTTGATCATCCATCACGCAAATTGACTCTTATTGGGGTAACCGGCACGGATGGTAAGACGACGACAGCCAACTTGCTGTATCAAATTATGGTAGCGGCGGGGTTGCGGGTAGGCATGATCTCAACCGTAAATGCCGTCATCGGGGGAAAAACGCTGGATACAGGTTTCCATGTCACCACCCCAGAGGCATACGATGTCCAAAATTATCTAGCCCAAATGGTATCTGCAGGGTTAACTCATGCAGTCCTCGAAGCAACTTCTCACGGTCTGGCTGCCAGACGCTTGCTTGGCTCACAATTTGATTTGGCAGTCGTGACTAATATTACACACGAGCATCTCGATTTTCACGGGTCATATGCAGAATACCGCGCTGCCAAGGCGCGCCTGTTTACTGGTCTTGCAGATGGGGAGACCAAACAGAATCCAATTCCCCGCGCCGCGATCCTCAACCGGGATGATATATCATATGATTATCTTGCAGAAGTCAGCAGTGTAACCCAAATAAGCTATGGGCTGCACGAGTCTGCTCAGGTGCGTGCGGAGGCGATCACTCAAACAATTAAAGGGCTCCAATTTACTGCGCTTACTCCCAATTTCAATTTCCCTATCGAGTGCAATTTAGTCGGTGACTATAACGTATCCAACTGCCTGGCCGCCGGAGCTGCTTGCGCGGTCGGATTGGGGTTGGATGTGGCGGCTGTCACGCAAGGGATTGCCAATCTTACAGGAGTGCCTGGGAGGATGGAAAGAATAGATCTGGGCCAGGATTTCAGCGCGATAGTTGACTTTGCGCATACACCAAATGGCCTCAAACGCGCCCTGGAAGCAAGCCGTAAACTCACAGGTGGGCGCATTATCGCGGTTTTCGGTTCTGCTGGATTGCGCGATCGGGCGAAACGCCGCTTGATGGCCGAGATCTCAGCCCAATTGGCCGACCTTACCATCCTCACCGCTGAGGATCCGCGCACCGATTCCCTCGAAGAAATATTAGCTGACATGGCGGTGGGTGCACGCGCAAAAGGGGGTGTGGAAGCGAAGACTTTCTGGCGGATTCCGGACAGGGGAGATGCCATCCGCTTTGCGGTAGAGCAAGCCCAACCCGGCGATCTGGTTTTAGCGCTGGGGAAAGGCCACGAGCAATCCATGTGCTTCGGGGAGACCGAATACCCCTGGGATGACCGCACGGCTCTGCGAGCCGCCCTGGCAGAGCACTTGGGTGTGGAAGGACCCGAGATGCCTTACTTACCTACGCAAAATTGAGGATTTGATTTATTAAACCAAAAAGCCGCAGTTTTCATTCTGCGGCTTTTTAACTTTTAGGCTGCGAGTAGCTTAAACTTGGTATATATCAGAGGAGGCGGGGGTGGTGCGCAAGACTCAGGGTCGACTTCGCACGGATCGGGAGGCGGTGGCGGGGGCGGTAGGGGTGCGCAAGACTCAGGGTCGACTTCGCACGGATCGGGTGGCGGTGGCGGGGGTGCGCAAGACTCAGGGTCGACTTCACACGGATCTGGAGGCGGGGGTGGGAGTGGCCCTGTCAAACAGTTTGGGTCTTCGGGGAATTCGATGCAGAAGTCAGGGCTACAAGATGGGTCGTTGGGGAATTCGGTGCAAAAATCAGGGATACAGGCCGGATCATTGGGGAATTCGGTGCAGAAGTCTGGGATACAGGCAGGGTCATTGGGGAATTCGGTGCAAAAATCAGGGATACAGGCCGGATCATTGGGAAATTCGGTGCAGAAATCAGGGATACAGGCCGGGTCATTGGGAAATTCGGTGCAGAAATTAGGGATACAGGCCGGGTCATTGGGAAATTCGGTGCAGAAGTCTGGGATACAGGCAGGGTCATCTGGGAAATCAAAGCAGAAATCAGGGTTACAGGCCGGGTCATTGGGGAAATCGAGGCAGAAATTAGGATTACAAATCGGGTCATCAGGGAATTCGTTGCAGAAGTCTGGGATACAGGCGGGGTCATCAGGGAATTCGTTGCAGAAGTCTGGGATACAGGCGGGGTCATCAGGGAATTCATTGCAAAAATCGGGATTACAAGCGGGGTTATCAGGGAAGTCAATGCAGAACTGGTCGGGTTCACAACCTTCGCCTGTAGCGAGGTTACATCCGCTTGGCAACTCACAACCAACACCACTTGCTGGGTCGCATCCTGGAGGCAAATCGCAGCCAGTCCCACTGAGCGGGTCACAGCCAACTGGTCCTTCACAACCTTCTCTAGTGATGATGTTGCAGCCGGAGGGGGTTTCACAGCCAAGTCCGGTGAGGGGATCACATTCGGGTGGGAGTCCGCAGCCCTCTCCGGTGATGGGATTGCAGCCTGCTGGGAGTTCGCAACCTTGGCCTGTAATTGGATCGCATCCAGGAGGTAAATCACAACCAATACCGGTCTGGGGGTCACAGGAAAGGTCTAATTCACAATTCTCACCGGTTTGTGGGTTGCATTCTGGCGGCAGGAAACCGTCTGCAATCACATTGTTATCCAAGGCGATCAAGACAGCTTCTGGATGATAGGTGAACCATTCATTCAGTTGATAATCGTGCATCTCGCTTGGGATATCTGGAGAGAAATTAATCCCCGCGATTTCAGCTTGCTGGCCATGAACCAATGCAACTGAACCATTTCCATTGCCTATGGTACAGTGGCCTTCAAGACAGGTAGCAATCAATCTTCCGGATGGAGTAATCCGCAAACTTAATAAAGAACCACGCACTGATGCGACTCCACTGGACGAATCGACCTCAAAATGTCCATTTCCTAGCAATGAATTGAGAATAACAAATACCTGACCCTGGATAAGTTCAAGTGTAGTGGCTGGATTTTCTGTATCTCCAGTCAATTCTTGCATGCTGAAAACAGAATTGGGAATCACGCGTGTAATAGTGCCTTCTGTGAAAACAATCGTTGCCTTACCATCTTGACCGGTACGCACTTGGTTTCCGACTTGCAAAACCCATCCTACATCAGCTGTTTGCCAGGCAGCATCCTGCGACTCCCGCCAGGTAACTTCACCTTCTTTTTCTGAGATCTGGGCAGTACGCTGTGCTGAGCTGGATTGTGTGGCGTTATCAAAAACGCCAGCCTGATTGCCAGCAACGGGAGTTGAACTTTGGCCGCAAGCAGTCGTAGTGAATAATATCAATGCAAATAAGGAAAACACTTTATTAATGAAGGATTTTTTCAGTTTAAATTATTCCTTGATTGAATTCGAAGATAATAATAATTATATAGACCTTTATCATTAAATGACCTTAGAGATTTGCAAAGTATGCAGATTGAGATCTTCGGCGCGACATAAATATTTAGATATAGAAAATTACATATACCCTCGAAGCTATAATCTGTATGCATAACAGGTGATGTTAATACCATTTTATTCTTGCTGAATACCCCGTAGCTTGCTACGAGGGTTCCATGTTTTTCCAAAATCCGTACCCGTGGGGGCTAAACTCCGTAATACCCCGTTGCTTGCAGCGGGGATAGGAGTTTAGAGGATTTTGGTAGTTTATCTAGAAAAAATAAAGCGGCGTTTTTGAAAACGCCGCTTTTTAGAATTCTTGGGTGTGTAAAGATAATCTGTGAATTATCGCCGGTTCCTGTTACGGCCACCCTGGTCGCGCCTGCCGCCCCTGCCGCCTTTGCCACTCCGGCCGCGATTACCTGATGAACGGTTGGGTTTGTCTTTTGCCGCGGCTTCCTCAGCTGTCCAGCCTTCCAATACTGCCTGCCTGGATAGCCGCACACGGCCGTTTTGATCAATATTGGTTACCATCACAGTGATCTCATCACCCACTACTGCTACATCTTCGACGCTGTTTATACGTTCGCTGTCTAGCTGGGAGATGTGCACGAGACCGTCTTGGCCGGGTAGAATCTCAACGAATGCACCAAAGTCGGTCGTGCGCACTACTTTGCCGGTGTAAATATGACCAAGTTCGGGGGTTTCGGTAAGGGCTTCTATGCGTTCTCGGGCCATACGGTCACTATCGCCATCAGTGGAGGCAATATAAACGGTGCCATCATCACCAATGATATCGATCTTGGCCCCGGTTTCATCCTGGATGCTGCGGATAGTTTTACCGCCTGGCCCAATGATTGCGCCGATCTTATCCACTGGGACAGTAAGGATGGATATGTGCGGGGCGTGATCTTTAAGCTCTGGACGAGGCGCAGAGATCGCTTCCATCATCTTGTCGAGGATGTGAGTGCGGCCTTCTTTGGCCTGTTCAAGGGCTTCTGCCATGAGGGTGGTTGTCAATCCGGCGACCTTGATATCCATTTGCAGGGCGGTGATGCCGTTAGAAGTCCCTGCGACCTTAAAGTCCATATCGCCGGTGTGGTCTTCCACACCCTGGATATCGCTTAAGATCACATATTTTTCACCGTCTGTGACCAATCCCATGGCTATACCGGAGACGGGAGCTTTAATTGGCACTCCCGAGTCCATCAATGCCAGAGTTGAACCACACACTGACCCCATCGAGGTAGAACCGTTTGAAGACATACATTCTGATACCAGCCGCAGAGTATAAGGAAAATCAGTCACTGCAGGGATTACGGGCAAAAGAGCGCGCTCTGCTAATGCTCCATGCCCGATCTCGCGCCGGGACGCGCCCCGTAGGAAGCGCACTTCGCCAACCGAGAATGGCGGGAAGTTGTAATGATGCATGTAGCGTTTTTCCTCGTTAGGAGTCAGGTTATCAAGCCTTTGGGCATCCCGGGGCGTACCCAGGGTAGCAAATGTGACTACTTGGGTCTCGCCACGTGTGAAGATCCCGGAACCGTGGGCGCGCGGGCTGTAATCCACTTCGCACCAAATGGGCCTGATCTCGCTGGGTTTGCGTCCGTCCGGGCGGATATTTTTATCCAGGATGCGTTGGCGCACAACCTTGGCATAGGCTGCTTCAAAAGCTTCCACAACTTCATTTTTGGTATATTGCTCATCTTCGGTGAGTTCTTCAACGATCTGGTTTCGCAGCGTACTCAGGTTGTCTCTTGTCTCGCTGCGAGAAGCTCCTTGCTCGAGAATAGCGCTAATTTCATTAGAAGCGCGTTCGGCTACTTTGGTTTTGAATTCTTCGTTCAGGCCAAGAGAAGGGTATTCGTCTTTGGGTTTGCCAACCTCGGCAGCCATTTTTTCTTGGGTGTCAATCAGCGGTTGGATGTTCGTATGCGCAAATTCAAGCGCGCTGGCGATGACATCTTCAGGCACTTCACTGGCGCCGCATTCCACCATCATGATTGCTTCGCGGGTTCCAGCTACGCGCAGATCCAATTCTGATTTATCCAGCTCGGCGAATGTGGGGTTGATCACGAATTCGCCATCAATGCGCCCCACACGGATAGCACCCACAGGACCGTTCCAGGGGATGTTAGAAATTGATAGGGCAGCCGAGGCTGTATTGATCGCTTGCACGTCAATGATGGTCTCCCCATCAGAAGAAAGGGCGTAGAGGATCACCTGCACCTCATTGCGCATATCTTTTGGAAAGAGTGGGCGCAGTGTGCGGTCGGTGAGGCGATTTGTGAGAATGGCGTTTTCGGTGGGACGCCCCTCGCGCCGGAAAAAGGAGCCGGGTATGCGCCCTCCCGCGTACATGCGTTCTTCGTAATCCACGCTGAGGGGGAAGAAATTTATGCCTTCGCGCGGCTCTGCTCCCATGGTTGCGGAACAGAATAAGAGAGTATCATTCATACGAAGGGTAACTGCCCCGCCTGCCTGCCCGGCGATCTTGCCGGTTTCGAACGTTATGGTTTTACCGCCAACTTCGGCGGTGTATTGCTTTACTTCAGGTTTCATTTGGTCCTCCAAATATTGATTGCCCACAGGTTGAGGAACTGGAGGCTGCCGACAACGCTCAAGTGGTTGTCACCAACATCCAATGCCCAACCGAAGGGTATTGTGATTAAATTGGTGTTTTCAATTCAGTGGAAATTCATTTCAGCTAGTGAATGCAGCCACCCTGTGGTATGCATATGATTGCTTTCTCTCTCCTACCGTGCCGCGTTTGCCACTTTATGTATATGTTTTACTTCACTTCCTGCGGATATTCAACTTTTCGGTGATTTCGAGATATGTTTTGTAATCTTGACCGCTCAAGTATTTTAATAGCCGCCGCCGCTGGCCGACCATTTTTAGCAACCCGCGGCGGGACGATTCATCGTGCTTGTGAATGCGCAGGTGATCGGTCAGGTGTGCGATACGCGCGCTCAGCAAGGCTACTTGCACCTCTGGTGAGCCGGTATCGTTATCGTGGCGGTGAAAATCATCGATTACTTGTTTCTTATCTTTTACCATTGTCGTCATGACGTCTGCTATCTCCAATTTAGTATAGTTTTTTGCAGGTCTCCAATCCAGAAGCCGCAGCCGCCGGAAGGTCGAGTCATCGGCAGGATTATACCAGAGGGGTGATTAGCGGGCAAGGTGGGGGTTTTTGGGGTGGTGGATGGGGATTTATATGGATTTTGGTAGATATTTGGATGTTATAATAAAGGTGAGTGGAGATAAGGCGTAAAAAAATTTGCTGTTCAAGAAGTTTGGGGTTCCATTATTTGACGCTAATGTTGGAAAACTCAATAATTCTGTAATGCAACTTGGTAAAATTGGAGAATACAATGACTTTTGAATTAGGATTACCTGAAATAGGATTGGGAGTAATTCTTTTAGGAATTATTCAGTTTCTCGCGACCCTATGGATTAGTGAACGCCTCAAAGCCGAGCTTCAAAAAGGAAATTCAGTGTTTATTGAGAAGCTTAGATGGGAACTAAAAGTTCGCGAACAAGCGGAACGCGTTGCTGAATATATGGCTATCGCCAGAGATTTAAGTGATCAAAGTTCTCCAGTTGATTATTGTAAAACCAATCAGCTTGCTTGGGAACTCGCGATGTGGCTGCCTGAAGAAGTATATAGAAGTTTGGGGCAAGCATTAAAAAATCCAGACGATGAAACCAATATTTTATCGGTAGTTGTGGCTATTAGAAAAACTTTACTCGGTGAATCTTCCGGAAACCTATCACAAGAAGATATCATTCACCACGCACCTGGAATTGACAACTCTGAGTAAAAATAGCAATAGAACACTTTTTTATACAAATAAAGGAGATCTCTATGAAAGCAATATTTATCAGACATAAACTCGCTAATACACCGGAGATAATTAAAGATTTATGGGACAAAAGATTGATTGCCGTTCACTTCGGGAATATTGCAAGTACGAACCCCAATGACTTCGAAGGTCCAGGGAAAAAGGCGTTAAAGCGATTGTGGAAATACTGTGAATCTGGTGTAATCGTGGGGGCTTCTTATAGGGATTTCAGTAAAGCAAAAATGCTAGTTGGGGAAATCCCTAAAGGCTCAAACGTAGAATTATGGGAATCTAATGGTTATATTTACAAAACAGTTCAACTAAGGAATGTGCAGGAAGTATCTTATCAGGATTATCCATTGTTGGCAGCAATACATCCACCATTTGGAACTTTAACAGGATGGCCTTCCGCTGAGAAATACTTGAATGCGATTTTAGGTAAAGGACAAATCCCTTGGGAGGTTCAATCACTCCATCCAAGCCAATTGGAAGTAATTTGTGCAGAATTTTTACGGATGAAAAACATCCTTCAAGCTTTAGATATTCCAGTTGGAAAAACATTGCCAGATGTCGATATCTTCGGAATTGGTGAAGTAGATGAAACTATCATTGCTCAAGTCACGCATAGTTCCAACCAACTAAAAGTCGAAAACAAGTTGAACACTTTAAAGAAATATCAACAGGCGAATACTCAGCTAATCTTTTTTGGCCCAGAGAAGTGCAGAATTGACGACTCTATTGTTCAGTATATTGCCAATGAACAAGTATTTAAGGCACTCGATGAAAACAAGCCCCTTCGCCGATTACTCGAAAAGATGTTGAGGTGGAAAGCCAGCTAACCCATATTGTAAGAGACAGGTTCTTCCTCTTTTAATAGCGCGCCTAAAGCAAGCACAAGAGGTAATTGACAATGCGTCGAGAGCTGGAGGTGCCAAACGATGAATTTCTGTTAGGTAAAACAATTTCTGTCATTTTAGTTACATATGCCAAAATATCAAATTACCCGATGGCTTCGAAAGCCTAGAAAAAATAAAAAACCATCCCCTGACGATTATGTGATTCGGGAAATAGAAGCAAATGACTGCAACGAAGCATTTGATGCGTTGGGTTGGAAGATATTCGAGTGTTCAATTCAACTAATAGATGGGCCAATTAAGCAATGGAATACAGCCAAACAAGCAATCCGTGATGCAATTAAGCGAACTCCAAATAGTATTTTACTTAAATGGGGAGATATGGGTTTTGTGGGGAATGCACATAATATGAGCGATATTCAATTGCTAGAAAGTCTTGCCGATGAGATTGATAGCGGAGCAAATTATTTTGTCGCTGACGATAGTAATCTCGATATTGATCTACATCTTAGTGACACATATCTCCTTTGTACTTTTGCGATGTGGCGTATTTTCTCAAAAGATTCAGAATATATTCGTAACCATTGCCGATACTGTGAGAAAAATGGTGAAATAGTGAGGTGGGAAACTTCTCGGAAACAGGCAATAAAAGAGGACGTCCCCCTATATATTTATGTGTGTCTTACAGGGCTTTCATGTTGGGAGAAAGCCTTGAATGATGGCTATAAAGCGATTAGCAACAACCGTCGTCTGATGGTGGAATTGTTATTAAAGCAAGAAAAAAGTGCTCAAGAAATTCGGGACATTTTACGCATTGGTAAATCTACGGTGAGAAAAGATATTAGAATTCTTAGGCAAGAAGGGAAGTTGCAAAACGATATTTGATTCTAAATCCTATTAACCTCAATTCTCACCCCTTCAGCGCAGCCCTCAAATTTGCTTGAATTTCCGCGGGGAAAAGCTCCAGGCAGCGGCGGGTAAGCCAGCGCGAGGTTTTGGGGTTGGGCTTATCCAAATTCTGGCGCAAGAAGAAGGCGCTTTCTTTGGCAGAGCGTTGAATATAAAGTTGGATTGCATCCAGGATGTAGGGTCTTAATTCTTCTGTTTCCTGCCCTACTGGTCTCCGGGACATATGTCCCGACGGTTTATGACGAATAACACTTCCATTTATTTTTTGGAAGTGTTAGCCTGGATTTGAACATTGGCCAATATAGAATTGAGCAGCAACAATAATAATATTATCAAGTAAAAAAGGTATCACCCACCCCAAAATCGAGGAGGACTATATGAAGGATGAATTCAATTGCACGTGGAGCGGTAGCTGTATCTTCGGCTTTTGCTTCAGAAATATTGGATCAATATTCGAGTAGGTTGAACATATTTTTCCAATCGAAACCAAAATTTAGAAAGGAGAGAAAAATGCTTGGAGATTTTAATATGGGAGGCTGGTGGATAATATTTCCAATATTCGGGTTCATTGTTATGCTCACATTTATGTTCATGATGATGGGACGAATGGGCTTTAGAGGGCCACGCAGAGATTCGAGGATGGATTCGAGGATGGAATCTCACGAACCCGGTCGCTCAGAAACGCCTCTAGAGATACTAAATACACGTTATGCAAAAGGCGAAATATCAAAAGAGGAGTATGAGGAGATGAAAAAGGCCCTAAGTTGACAAGTTGATCTCTTGCGTCACCAGTACTGAGGAAAAGCTGGTGACGCCAATCATACAGGTGTTGGTGAAGTATTGCAAGAGCCTTTTAAGTAACTTGGCCTAACCTTAAACTTAGATGCGCAAGCAAATTCCAATAAGGTGAACAAATGAACAAGCGGTTTTGGACTCTAATGGCTGTCGTTGGCGTGACAGCGCTTGTAGTAACCCTGATCACGGTTGGTCTACAGTTGGCCGCCTTCGGTGGTGAATATGCCTCAAACGGGGGACGCATATATTTCACGGCGACCAACGATAGGGGGGAGCGCATTACATACCGCGGCGGCTCGTTCTTTGGGAACATGATGATGAGCGGTCAATTAGGTTGTGTCTCTTGTCATGGGCAGGACGCAAGAGGGGGTGTTCATTTCATGATGATGCAGTTGATGGACGCGCCCGACATCCGCTGGGCTGCCTTGGCTGGTCTGGACACTTTTCGAGATGCGGTCGTAGAAGGGAAACGCCCCAATGATGAAATATTGAGCAGCGAAATGCCGCGCTGGAATATTAGTGACGATGACTTAGCAGACCTGGCCGAATTTTTGAAATCCCCATCATTTTTTGAAGAAAAAGAAAACGAACCGTTTTCCGCAATTTTTGTTTCGGGCGGTTGGTGGATAATTTTCCCAATTATCGGGATGATTGCTATGTTCATCTTCATGTTGCGTATGTTTAAGCGAAAAGACACCTGGCCTTATTGGTATGACACCAGAAGGGATTATGCTGAAAGGGGGGGTACAGAAACGGCTTTAGATATATTGAAAAAGCGATTTGCCAGAGGCGAAATCACCAAAGATGAATTTGACGAGATAAAAAAAGACCTAAATTATTAGGGCTGACATGTTGATCTCCTGCCTTCAACAACCCTAATCTTGAATAAATCCCATCTTCACTCTTTCATCGCAGTCCTCAAATTCACCTGAATTTCCGCGGGGAAGAGATCCAGACAGCGGCGCATAAGCCAGCGAGTGGTTTTGGGGTTGGGCTTATCCAAATTCTGGCGCAGGAAGAAAGCGGTTTCTTTAGCAGAGCGATGAATTGAAAGCTGGATGGCATCCAGGATGTAGGGGCGCAGTTCGGCAACATCCTTTCCCACTACAGGGGTGAGCAGCCGGAAAAGGGTGGGCAAATTATCGAATCTAGGCTCTTCTAGCAGAGGCAGTATCGCCCGCAGCCCAAGTTTTTGAGCGCTCAGTTCGGGGTTGTTCAGCCAGCTTTCGACTAATTGCATGTGGCTTTCTGGCGCCTGGGCGCGCAAATTAGCCAGGCCCTGGTTGGTAATGGTGTCTAAAAGCATATCTTCTTCGTTCTCCTGACCCCATTTATTTATGCGCTCAATCACAGGCTGGGGTTCTTTTACGCGTATCTGCCCCAGTAAACCAGCCGCGAGCAGGCGGAATTCCAATTTGGGTTCTGCCCAGAGGGTGTCTGCTAATTCAAGAGCTTGAGCTGGGTCCCCGTCCGCATATTTTTTTAGCTCTCTAAGCAGGCGTTTGAGCACCGGTTTGGCGACATTATAGGCCGGGATGACCGGCTCTCGCAGGCCGCTCTTTTTTGGCTGCTGGGTGCGGTTGGAATAGAATTCAAAAAGGTCTTTTAATTCGCGCAGCAATACAGCAGGCTGGTTAAAATGTTGGGCTAGTTGGTTGGCCTGGGATTTAAGCCGGGTGACATCAATTGCAGGCATGAGAAAAAGGGGCTATGAATTATTTGGGGATTCTAGTTGACTGAAGGCTGTTTCTACATCCGGGGCATAGGAGAGCAGCTTGCGGTGCTCAGCCGAAGTATATTCATCTAGAGATAACAAAAAGAGTTGAATTGTTTGCCGCCACCCCTCACCAATGAGTATCAATGGGCGCGTGGGGATGGATTCGGTTTGCATATGGTTCCACATAACGGCGATCTCTGCCAGAGTCCCAACTCCACCGGGCAGGGCCATGGCCGCGTCGCAGTTTTCGATCAAAGCAAATAAGCGTTCACGCATGCTGGCATAACGCATTTCCTCTTGGACCCAAGGATTTGGTTTTACCTTGCGCCAAGCCTCGATCTCCTCACAAGTCACTCCAATGGCATGACCGCCAGCTTCTGCTGTACCTCGTAAGACTGCTTCCATTGTGCCTATGTAGCCGCCTGTCAGGGCTGTATGGCCTGCTTTACCAAGTAAACGGCCTAAAGACAAGGCATCTTGGTAAGCTGGTTCTCCGGGTTTAGGGGACGATCCACCAAAAACAGTTACGCGCATGGGGGTTGGTTAATCCCCTGGCATCCGACGGCTTGCAGCCTCGCGAACAGGTTTGAGCCAAAGTTTTTCGAGCTGCGGTATGCGCGAAAACAGGACAGTATTGGGGATAGTTGCTAAAAGATCAATCCACTCAGCGATGAAGACCCACATCAATGCATAGTCATACTGGATTTCCCAATCATCATCGCTCCAGGCGTATCCTGTGGCTTGAGCAAGGCGGCTGCGGTAATGGGCGATGAGCTCTTCTTGAGCGATTGGCAGAGGGTCGAACCACCAACGGCTGGATTGCACAAACGTGACCAGGTCTAGGATGGCCGGGCCAATGGAAGTTTCCTCCCAATCATATATGGTTAAGCTGCCGTCAGAGTGTACGTGGATATTTCCTGGCCAATATTCGCCGTGCAATAGGGTGGCTGGGCTGAGCTGTAATTGCTTTCTAATATCACCAGAGTGGGAGATCAAACGGTCCAATAGCTTGCGCAGCTCAGAATCCTCGCCGAGTATATTTGGAGCTGTTTTGTTTGCTAGGTTCTGTACGCCTGCGGCCGCGGCGTGCACATAGATGCTGAAATCCGAATCTAATGGCCGCGCCAGCCAGTTGTATATTGTAAGGTCTTCGCCCAATCCCCAGAAGCGGTCGTGCAATGCTACAAGCTGATCGATGGCAAGCAAATAATCGGCAGCTTGCCATTGTTCGGGTTGGCGGCCTGCAGGGAGTTGTGCGAGTACCAGCCAACCACCGCCGGGATGGGCGATGAACAATTGAGGGATACGGAGGGGTAATTGGTCGGCAAAGCTTTTATAAACTGAAACTTCGCGTAACCCTGCTCCGGCGGTACCTGTGCGCGTGCTGCCTTGAGACTCTTTCAATACCAGATTGAAGCTGTGAGAGCCTGTGGTTCCCTGGCATTCTACTAGCAAGCCGCGGATACGCCCGATTGATGGGCGCCGGTGGGGGGGATCTTGTTCTTCCAGGTTATCAATAACTAGGCTGGGGTCGCCCGTAAAACGGCGTAACCCGGCGGTCAATTCTGAGCGGGTGAAAGCCCAAGGTCGGGTGCCGCTAAGAACATTTTGGGGGCTGTGTGTCTGTGGATTGGTCATTTTTGCTTACTTCTCGTTTGTTGCATCCCAATCGCGCTTATAGTTATCTTCCAATTTCTGTAAAATAGCCTTCTCCAGGTCAATTTCACAAATGCTGGCTAATTGTAACAGGTACAGAGCTACATCGGCCAGTTCTTCTTTTAGGGGCTGTTTGTCTATCATCTCATTATTCCATTGGAAGTGTTCCAGGATCTCTGCGGCCTCAACGCTGATAGAAGCAGCCAGGTTGCGTGGGGTCTGTGGGCGTGGGCTGTCAGGTTCGTACCAGCCTTTTGAACGCACGAAATCGTGCATTGCTTGAGTAAGTTCTTGGATGTCCATTGGATTCTTATTAGTCGCCTAGGTGATTAGGAATTAGGTGATCAGGAGGCAAGTATACGAGAAACACCCATAATTATAAGGCTGATACGAAAGATGGGGAATAGGAGAGATGGGGCAGGGATAAATAATTAGGAATATTGAGTGTTGCCACTTTTTAGGGGTTGGATTTTATTCTCTTCTCCGCCAATCTGACATATTCCTCCTTTACCTCATACCCTACGTAAGCGCGCCCGGCCTCGATGGCAGCCAGGGCTGTCTGTCCGCTGCCCATAAAAGGATCCAGGATGATTTCATCAGCAAAGGTGTAAAGTTCAATCAGGCGTCGGGGCAGTTCTAGCGGGAATGGCGCCGGGTGGCCGATCTTCTTAGCCGAGACGGCGGGAATTGTCCACACACTTTTAGTGGAATCGAGGAAAGTTTCTTTCTCTATCGTATTGGCGCGTTTTTCGGGGGGTTGGCGGCGGTAGCCGTCTTTAGAGAACACCAGGATGTATTCATGCACATCGCGCAATGTGGGGTTGCTGGCTGAGAGCCAGCTCCCCCAGGCAGTGGAACCGCTGGCGCTGGCAGCCTTGTTCCAAATAATTTCACCGCGCATCAGAAAGCCCAGCGAGAGCATATCTTCTATTATGTAAGCGTGTAGCGGGATGTAAGGTTTGCGCCCCAGGTTTGCCAGGTTGATGCAGGCGCGCCCTCCAGGAACGAGTACGCGGTCTACCTGCTGCCAAACGCGTAATAAAAACTGGCGGTATTCTGTAAGATTTAGATCGTCATCGTAATCTTTGCCCACATTGTACGGAGGAGAAGTGACCATAAGATGTATGCTCGAATCGGGGAGTTCAGGCATCTGCTCGCTGGTGTGCTGGTAAATCTGGTTGAGAACATCTGCTGGCATTTGGTTTTCAATATATGCAACACTTCTTTGTTTGGGCTGGCCCTCATACAGGCGGCCATTATAAAAATCGCTAGAATCATGGTTTTCGCGCCCCGGCGCGCCAAATTTACTGGTGCTTGTGTTTTTCTTAGTGCTCATGGGATTGAGACCACTTTAGCCCAGTTTTGGAAATAGCGCAACTTTGGTGGGTTGGGAGATTTGTTATATTGGTTGAATTAGGGGAAAAATTAATCTGAAGCGCTTTCGCAGCCAGGGCGTGAAACAGGAATTGTCCTAAAAGTGAAGGGTTCTTTGTATAATGAGAAATAGCTTAAATCTGCGAGTAAGTCCAGCTCTGCACCGAAATAGATGTTAAAGAGCAACCGGAATGTATTCACTGGTGTGATTGTAGGGTATAGGTATTGATCCATATCTCCAGGCAGGTAATAAGCATTCAGAATAGACATTCGTTGAGCATTAGAGGTATCACCGCCCCCGTGGTCTCCCTGTAAAACAATAACTGGCGGGGTCGTGGATTGATTGATGATTTCTGTGACCAAAGTTTCAATGCGCGAGTTTAAATATTCAACCTGGTTACGGTAACCGATGAGATTATCCTCCACCTGATTGATAGCTTCGCCATCTGGGCCAAAAACGTAGGGAGGGTGAGGGGAGACGATGTGTGCAAAGACGAATTTAGGACTGGGTATATCTGTGAGGCTTACAAGTTGGTCAAGTGTATGAAGCACTCTCAAGCGGTGTTCGTTATCTGGGTTGCTAATGCCGGTTGTGGGAGTTATTCCCACTGCGTTGGCGGTGTTAGAAAGCAGCGATATGGCGGTCGATTGCAGCAGGAGTTCCTCGAAGTAATTCAAGCCGCCGAAAAAAACCTTTCTGAGAACTGAATCTTGGTTTGGAGCAAGATAAACATCGGCGTCGGTTAATTCCGTCCAGCTGTAGCCGGTTTCAAAGGCTACAGTCTGGTAACCGAGCGCCTCCAGCACCTGTACCACGGTGTTATTTAATATATATGCTCCCAACCCAGTATCACTAGTATTGGAGTCTTCCACAGCATCATAGTAGGCTTCTACGTAATCCATGTTTAGAGTGGAGGACAAAGAGAGCCTTGTAAGGGCATAGTTGCTTTGGCTGCAATTAGCTACATAAAAGCCGGATTCAGCCAAACTTTGCAGAAAAGATGCGTTGTCCAGTTGGTAAACATCCAGGAGAGCGTCATCTCTTGAGTAACCATCTAGAATTATGTAATAAATATCCGGGGGGGTCTGATCCGCTGGTAATTTGAATTCTTGGAATTCAGCTGTAAGCTCTGACAAAGATTGCTGAGTCGTCATGCGAAATTGAAAGTTGATGATTTGGAAAAATGGAAACGCAATGACGATGATAGCAGTGGCGTTTAGCGCGCCAGTGATGGTATCTGGATTCTTGAGCCAGCGCAGGATCCACCAGACACCAATTGCGGTAAATATAATCCACAACGGGCCTAAATATAAATGCCTGCCTAAAACGCTTCCGAAAATTGATACACCACGAAGAACATTGTATACGTGGCCGTATGAAAAAAAAAGAATTAGCAGTAAAGTTGTGATTAGAGCCGCGCGCTGCCATTCTCGGAAAAAGAATCGTAAAATTAATAAAAGAATGACCGTGGCTGCGAGTGAAACAATGAACGCTCGCAGACTGGAACTAAGCTTGATTTCGTTCTGATTATTGGCGAATAAAGCCAAGACCGGGTAAATGCTCAAAAGAACAGGGTGTACCGTGGCGCGCTTGAAATCTCGCAAATCAGCGCCGTTCCATCAAGTACAGGCGGCGGTCAGAATCTCTTATCTGTTCGCCGGAATGGATATCAAATTTTTTGGTGAAGACCTTTTCGAAATTCTCGGTTGTATAACCAGGAAATATATCTTCTCTACTAGCCAGCAGTCTTTTCACTTGTGAGTCGCTTTTGGGCACAAATTCTATGACCAGCCATTGCCCCAAGCTGCTGAAAAATTCCGCCAGCATATTCATGGGTACATTGTTAGATATTGCCAGATGATGGATCAGGGCTAAAGCAAAAATCGCATCCGCTGGTCCTCTAGCTGCCAAGGACATGCGTTCTTGGTTGTGCCATCCGATGTCTGGGCTTGGATTTGTCAGGTCTAGTACCAAAGGTAATAGGTTAGATTCGCCAGATTCCCTGATGGTAAGGTAATTTTGCTCCACCGCGCTTGGATCTATATCGAAAGCCAGGGTGGGAATACCGTGTTGGGCCGCTATGCGGCTGAAAAAACCGGTATTGGCTCCTAAATCCCACATTATGGATGGTTTGATGCGTTCGATGTAGTCTTCTAGTACGCTTTGTTTGTGCTGCATGGCTTGAGTTGAATAATTTGTATCAGTGTAGTATTGGCCCCATTCGGTGCCTTTTGGTTCCCAATTCAACTTTTTAATGGTGCGTTCTAGGTTATCTATCAAACCTAGAAAAGAATTCTTGCTCATCTGCCTGCGAAACGTATCTTTTCCAACCTCCTTATCTGCATAGCGCTGCTGGGCGGAGGCGTGTAGGTGTATGTGGGAGAGCAAACCAAAATTTAGTCTAGACCTGCGGGGCAGCAACCTGCTTGCTAGGTCTAGCGGGACGCCGTCTATGTAAACGCGCAGAAGTTGGCTCAAGCGCACGTCTGTTTGAGCCATAAGAGCAAGGGGAGCTAAAAAGTGCTGGCAAAACTGCTTGTATGCTACCCAGGGTTTGCCCTCTGCATAGACTTCGAAGGAAAGCGTATCGATCAGTAATGGCTTGCAGTCACGGAACTGGATATTATATGCGCTGCTGTCTTTAAGCGACATGCCAAATTTCAACGCTCGTTTTTGGATGGAGAGTGTTGCTAATGCAGCATCCTTGAGCTGGCTGAAACTCCATTCATATGGGTAAGAGATGAACCCGATCTTCTCAGGTTGGATTACCTTGAAAGCCTTCTCGGGAATTTCAGGCTTGGTATCAACTTCCTCATGTGGTATTAGCAGCTTTGCTTTAAGCAGGTTTTTATATAACCCCGACTCCATCAATTTGGAGTAATTTTCCTGATAACCGGCATTGATTTGACGGAATAGTGCTCCATCGTGGGAAAACATGAACCCATTTGGATCTCGGAATGAACCCCTAAAACCCGGTTTACTCGATGTCATCTAGTTCGTCTGTTTCGGGACTTTTATCGGAAGACGATTTGCGGAAAAATGAAAAAAAACGAGAGAAATAACCACGCAGCATATACAAAACTCCTGCGGCGCTGGCGACAATTAATTGGATGATAAAACTACCCGAACCCGGATCAAGATATGCAGCAGTTGCTGCACTAGAAGAAGTTGAAGTTTCAGCTATTGCCGAAAAAAAGTGAAAAATTATCGAATTCATTTGATACTCCTCATATTATTATTTTGGCCAAATTGTACCTGCACGCACCAAGCCTTTTTCAGGCACGTCAGATTTGACCGTTGGGATTACTGTTTGTGGTGTGCATTTATTCTTTATCCTTATTCACAGTCAGTCCTATCCTCTTCAATGGTATCGAAGTTAAAAATTCCTGTAGAAGAAAATAAAACTGATATCGTCTAATATCTGTAGATTACCATTAAAATAGGTATTTTGGATAACTCGAAAACTATTGACTGGTGAGATAAATTATTAGAGGTTTTTTCTAGCGCTCTCCGAATGTTGTTTATTTATCTTATTGAGCGTAAATGAGTAGATAATCATTCACAATTCAGTTTGTCAGAGGGTTCCAGTATTTCAATCCCGAATACTTTATTGGAAAAGACCGATGTATAGTTATTTAAGATGGGAATAGAAATGTTATTTACAAATAGGTTGTTTTCTTCAGCTTGAGGATCTATTCCTTCTTGTTTGATGTTATCGAATAAACGCTGACTGACGATCAAGCAATATTCGTGGCTTTGTATATCGGTAAAAAAATTATTAAGATAATCTTCATTCCGTGCCATCGCCATTTCCGTGAGTACGACTTTTTCATAATTTGATATCAGAGGCACACTCTGGATATATCCAAACGTTATTAATTGACGATGGTCGATAAACAAAACCCTCCTACCTTGATCTACAACATCAGATACTATTGCATTAATATTATTAATAGCATGTTCACTATTTTCGTAGTTTCTTCTCACAACAGGTTTGGCGTTTACTAATGCAAAAGCTACCGGTAGCACCAAAATGAATAATGAAATTCTCCAAGAATGGTTTGCTTGCCAATTTTCAGCTGCTTCCGTTATGAACGAACCAAAATATAAATAACCTCCAATGGTAAGCAATAGTATGAGAAATCCATCCATGTTATGCAAATCAGTTCCACCCCCAACTTTTGCACTTACAACAAGCCCGCCAACAAAGAACACAAATATAATTGAACATAAACCAAACACCCTAATAAAATGCCACCGTGAATAAAACTTTTGCATGCTCTTAATTAACAATATCCCAATTGGTAGTGATATTGTTAATATGCCAAGTATTATTCCGGGCGCATAGGTGGAATTCGGCAGCAATCGATACCATAACAAATCTTGGTTCATCCGATAGTTGTAAAAAAAGGAGGAATCATATCCTGATATGGAGATATAGGCTGCTAGTGAAATATATCCTACAATCACGGCTAGGAAAAACCAAGAGATTGGTTTCATAAGATATTTCAATACAGAATACCCCTTATTTTTATCAACCGGGGTTTCAAGGAAATATAGTGTGGCGGCTAATGCCCCTGGCATAGGCATCCAGTTCAATCGGCTCAATCCAGCCCAAATAGATGCGATTACTATAATTATTATTGATTTCCATAATCTGTGCCTGTCGAATCCCCAAAAGATCAATATTACAATCACGAGCAAGTTATAAATTACATGCCCTTGAAATATAAATAAGAAAGACCATATGATAAAAATATATCTTATTATTCTGCTATTAATTCGTAATCGGTGTGCTAATAACACTGAGGTTAAGAATGTAAGTCCTAACCACAGCATTACTTCCCATAGACGGTGAACCCAAATTGGCAACCCTGTAATAAAAAATGGAATGGTGCGAAGTAAATGCTGACTCATATCGATAAACGGAAGCTGTAAATCCGCACCGTAGATCTTATTATCAAAAAAAGTTGAAACGAAATAAAGACGGCTACCTTCAGACCAGGTTAAATTGAAAGGATAATTAGTTATTAATGGAAGGAAAGATGTAATTTTTGTTACCAACCCAATTAATAGCAGATGGAATATATATAGCGTGTTTCGTTGAAACCCCCATTTCCTCCAGGGGATCGCTGCGTCCAATAATAATGCCCCTCCGACAATGATGCTCCATAACGCGCTTAGCCAAAAGAGTTTGTTTGAGAAATAACCATTAATGAAAGATAAAAGACGATGGGGTGGGGGAATGTCTATCCAATTATCCCAAAAAACTCCTTTCAAAATGTATGGGGAACGCACAAGAATTACTAAATACACAATCAAAATGACATATCGCCCAGGTTTGATAAGACGATACCCAAGACTTAGCCAGTGAAAAATAATATCACATTTATTCGTCCAGCTAATAATTAGCACGGAAAGCTGAAGAATAGCAAGGACAATGCCAAGACCAACAATTGTTGTAATGACCCGAGATGCAAACATGAATCTATATTCAGTTGCTAAGGAATAGATTAAAATAACATTTCTAATCGTAATAATGAAACTAATGATCAGGACAACCCTTAATAAAATTAAAAGATCCTTCTTTCTCATTCCAATATCCTATTATTTAACATCCAAACCTATCCATAGATACTAAGAGTTAAAACGATTATTACAAAATTCTCTTTCTCTGAGGTATGACTTTTACAAGTCTTGTTAGAATCTCTTCCAATTTATTGCTTAGATAGCTGGAAGAAATTAGAACCAAATTATGTATTGGAAGACGACTTTTTCTGACCTATTTTGGCCAAATCATCCCGGCCCGTACCAAGCCTTTTTCAGGCACGTCAGATTTGACCGTGGCGCCATTGCCAATGCGCACACCCGGCCCGATATTTACATTCAAATTAATTGTGACGCCCATACCAATAAGCGATCTTGCGCCCACCTGAACACCTCCAGCCAAAATTGCTCCTGGTGAAATGTTCACGTATTCTTCCAAGGTACAATCGTGTGAAATAATCGCTGCGGTGTTAATTATACAACCGAATTCGACGACTGCATCCGAGCCGATATAAGCATGCGGGAACACTTGGACGCCCGGGGAAAGGCTGGCACTGGGTTCCACGAAGGCGGTAGGGTGGATAACTGTGGGAGAGAAAAATCTTGCTGTGGCTAAGTTATTGAATACTTTTTCTCGGATCTTATTGTCGCCAATCCCGCCTACTGCGTTTACGGCTAATCTTATTTTCTGGGAGAACAAGTCTGCCAAAACTTCACTACCCCCTAAGATTGACAAATCCATAACGGGAGATTTTTTTTGCATGCCATCGTCGATAACCCCATGGATATCATATGTACCTAGCTCCCGTAAAAGGTTGATCACCGATTTTCCATGCCCGCTGCCTCCATAGACTACGATAGCCTTGGGGTCATAAGGGTCTTCTGGCGCAGAAAGGTTTGGCTTGGCTGCTAGCCCATCCAGCAGATCGCGAACTGCCTTTTCGGTGAGCAATGGGCCGATGGGCAGGCTGGCAAGGTCTAAGGTTTGTTCTTTTGCAAAAGCTAAAGCTGGTGCAGTGATGCGTAAACCATTTGGAATTTCGTCGGTTGTCTCTGAAGTAACTGTGGCGAGTTTATTCTGAGCAGGCTTCCAATCAGGAGAATCTGCTAAGTAGCACAAGGTTTCTCCAGCACGCACAGTTTGACCCTGCGAGTATGCGACCCCAACCACATAGCCGTCACTTTCGGCTTCCACTTCTGCTGAGGATTTTGTGGTTTCGAGGGTGCAGAGGATATCTCCCTGGTTCACTTGCTGCCCTTCGCTTATATGTAAACCGGCCAGTAATGCTTCTGGCTCATTGGTATTCAAAAGGGGGATAATTACAGGATTTGCTTCAGACATCGTACCTGGTTATACCATCTTTTTTGCAGCCTGGACAATGGTATCTACGCTAGGCAGCACCATCTCTTCCATTGATACAGAAGCAGGGATGGGTATGTCTCTTGCGGCGACGCGCGTGGCACTTTGCAGGGCGTCTCCTACTGCTTCGGAGGCGCGGGCGACCACTTCTGCTCCCCAGCCCATTGTAATGCCGCCCTCTTCGATAGTTAATAATCGCTGGGTACGTTGGATTGAAGTTAGTAAGGGTACAGGTAGAAGGGTTTTAGATTCAAATGGAGATAGCTGGGTGAGCACGATCATCTCGCAGAAAATTTCATGTTCGTATGCCAATTTCAATACCGCGGCACGGGCTAACTCGGCCATATATCCATAGGCCGTTAGGGTAAGGATTGGCGGTGGGGAATCTCTCAGAGTAAGAGAGTACGTTGGGGCGTAAGTCTCTGTCGTAGTATTTGAAATTAAAACAAATTCAGCCTCAGCCGACGGATCGATAATATCCTGGAGGTAGAGCAGTTTGTTTTCAACAAACAACACGGGACCATCATCCTCAAGTATGGCCCTCTCAAGCAAATCCCCAGGGTTTCCTAGCGCACTAGGCGCCAGAACTCGCAGACCGGGCACTCCAAGGAAAAGTTTCTCTAGGGTCTGGCTGTGGGTTGGGCCGTATCCTCTGCGCCCTCCCATCGGTAAACGCACCACAATGGGGACATTCACTTGTTGGTTATACATCCAATGAAATTTGGTGATACCGTTGATGAGTTGGTCAGCGGCAAGAGTTATGAAATCGCCAAACATGATCTCGACTACTGGACGCAAACCGCGCAGCGCCATACCACCTGCTAAACCAACTATGCCGGCCTCGGATACAGGTGTGGTGAGCACGCGCTCTGGGAATTCTGTGGAAAGCCCACGCGTGACTTTGAATGCTCCACCATATGGGTCCATTAGATCCTCACCTATCATGTAGACGCGTTCGTCCCGCGTCATCGCCTGGTGCAAACTGGTGTTGAGGGATTCGAGGACAGTTGACATTGTTGTTAATTGGTTTCCAAGTGTGTTTATAAATAACTTTTCATTTTAGATGTATGCGGGCAAAGGGTCATTTTTTGCGAGGTCAAAAGCTTCAGAAATTTGAGCGTCAATTTCAGTTTCTATAATAGTGCGCGCGTTCTTATCCAGGCGTTCAGCGTGGATTTTTATAGGGTCATGCTTAGCGTGTAAGCGCTTGATTTCTTCTTCTGGACGAGTATCATCACCTTTGGAATGTGGCCCAAAGCGATGTGTATGCAGTATCAAAGCGCGTGGAGCAGCTTCGCCGCGGATTTCCGCGATGAGTTCTCTCGCAGTGGGCAGAATTTCACACACGTCGCTCGTGTTTAGCTCAGTAGTGGGGATACCAAAAGCGTTAAATCGTGGTGGGATTTCTCCGGCGACCGCTAACTCAATAGGCGTAGTTTGGGCGATGCGGTTGTTTTCGACCACGAACAATACTGGAACGTCCCATAGCGAAGCCAGGTTTAAGGATTCGTACACCACTCCCTGGCCCAAAGTTCCATCACCTAAAAAGATAATCGTTACTGCGTTGCTGTCCTTGAATTTTTCTGCCAGGGCTGCCCCAGTTCCAACTGGTACCGTGCTGCCCAAGATTCCATTGGAATAAAAGTTTTTCCAATGGATGTGCTGAGAGCCTCCACGCCCTCCAGTGACCCCTGTCTTTTTGCCCATTAATTCGGCGAAGAGGGCGCGCGGGTCACCTCCGTAAGCGATGAAATGACCGTGGCAGCGGTGATTGCTAAAAACGATATCCTCCTTTTGTAAGTGGTCTAATACCCCAACGGCGTTAGCTTCTTGCCCAAGGTAGGTGTGTGTTGTGCCGTAAAATAAACCGCTGGAAAACTCATTCAATACGGTTTCTTCAAAACGGCGAATGCGGTATAAGCCGCGATATAGAGCTTGGTCGTCTGGCATACGGGTGGAATTATACTAGGGTCTTTTCTTTCGGGTTAGGTCTTCAGCCTGGTTTTTCAATACCATGCTGAGGATTGCTTTGTGTGCCCATAAACTCTCTGGCTGTGGCGTTTCCCGGTTCATTGATGCCTTCACGCACGAGTACTTTCCAAGGAGTGAGCGCTAATATCTTAATATCTAGCCAAAGGGACCAGTTATCAACATACCATACGTCCAGGGAAAATTTATTCTCCCAGGAAACATTATTGCGCCCATTGATCTGCGCCCACCCGGTTATGCCCGGCAGCACGTCGTGGCGGCGGGCTTGCTCAAGGGTGTAGCGCTCCAGGTATTGGACAAGCAAAGGACGTGGTCCTACTAGGCTCAATTCCCCGCGTAAGACATTATACAACTCAGGCAGCTCATCCAGGCTTGTAGCGCGCAATAAGCGGCCCAGAGTAGTCATGCGTTCAGAATCTTCTAACATATTGCCGTGAGTGTCGCGGGCGTTGGTCATGGTGCGAAATTTATACAGAGTGAATAATTCGCCTCGGTAACCTGGACGGGATTGCCGGAAGAGCACAGGCGAGCCGTGGAAAATTCGTATAAATAATGCAATTATTATTAGCAGGGGAGAAACTAAGATGATACCCGGCAGCAAGAGCACCAAATCAAAGATGCGTTTAGCAGGTGGGACATCCGGAGGAAATAAGTGTGCTGTCACATCAGAATTTTACCAGATTGATTTGGGGTGCACTGAAATTATTAAAAAATAAAACCCTACGCGAAGGCTGGCAGGGTTCTATCGAATTTACTGGTACAGATGTTGCTTACTATACTGGCTTGCCGCTAAGTTGCCGGATGACTAACACCACTTTGCCTTGAATCATTACTGTGCTGGGGTCTTCGATAATGATGGGCTCCATGCTTGGATTTGCGGGTTGCAGGCGCACATGACCGTTCTCTCGGTAAAAGAATTTGAGAGTGGTTTCTTCTTTGTCGGTTAACCTCACCGCGACCATTTCACCATCGCGAGCTTCCTGGGTGTATTTCATAATTACGATATCGCCATCGTTGACCATGGCATCAATCATCGAATCGCCATCGACTTCCAGTGCATAGAGCTGGTTGCCTTGATCGCTTTTAGGCAGTAAGCTGCGAGCAACGTCGATGCTGGATTCGGGATCGTAATAGTTAAAGTCCGAGCCTGGAACGGGAACAGGTTCGCTAGCGCCAATCATACCGACGAGTGGTATCTGAATCATTTCATCAATAATGCTCTTTATTGTTTTGGTTAATCGAAGGCCGCGGGATACTTTACGATCTCGTTCAATAAATTCCCAATCCTCGAGCTGGTTGAGGTAGTAATTTACTACCGAAGTAGACGTAATGCCAGTTTCTTTGCCGATCTCTCGGATAGATGGAGGGTATCCGACGGTATTTTGGTAGCGTTCGAGGACATCAAGAATCTTTTTGTGCCTATCTTTTAGTTCACCTTTTTGTTTCGCCATTGAGCCTCTCCTTTATTGAGAGTGGTTATGGTTCTTTTGTTCTATATTTTACAAGAACATCCGTTCTGTGTCAAGTGCCTTGGAAGGCTTACATTGTGAAATAATGCTCAAAAACCAAAACTTTCAGAGCGTGTATAATTGGAGAAATAAATATTCAGGAGAGGCTTTATGCCATTAGATATCGTTGTAGGCGCCCAATGGGGTGACGAGGGCAAAGGGCGTATGGTAGATTTACTAGCTGCAGAGGCTGATTTTGTGGCGCGCTATGGTGGGGGTGACAATGCTGGACACACGGTCACCGTCGGTGATCAAATTTTTAAACTGCATTTAATTCCTTCTGGTGTAATCCAACCAAACACTGTTGGCGTGTTGGGGAACGGTATGTTGGTGAATCCAAGCACTTTAATGGCTGAAATGGCTCAACTGCGCGAGGCGGGGATTGACCTGCCTCCAAAGCGGCTGCGTATTTCGCATGCTGCGCACCTGATCACTCCTGCTCACGTTGCTTTGGACGCTGCCCAAGAAGGCGCGCGTGGTGCGGAACAAATTGGTACAACCAAACGGGGGATCGGCCCTGCGTATGTGGCCAAGGCTGCCCGCAGGGGATTACGGGTTGAGATGATGCTGAACCCAGAAGATTTTGCCGATGCAGTTGAGACGCGCGTTGAAGAAGCCAACAAGCACTTAACCCAGCTCTACGGGGCAGATGCTCTAGATCCGAAAACAGTGGCAACAGAATTCATGGATTACGCGCGCCAGCTTAAACCCTATATAGTTGACGCCTCCCAGCTGCTCACTGACGCTTTGAATTCTGGGAAGAGGGTTCTCGCAGAGGGCGCTCAGGGAACGCTGCTTGATTTGGACCACGGTACTTATCCTTATGTTACTAGTTCCAGCCCAACGGCTGCAGGGGCATTATTGGGGTTGGGGATTGGAATCCGGCCTGCTAACCGAATTGTTGGGGTTACCAAGGCTTTCCAAACGCGGGTTGGCGAAGGGGCTTTTCCTACCGAATTATCAGGAAAAGTTGCTAAACACCTGCGCGGCACAGGTGCAAACCCTTGGGACGAGTTTGGTACGACCACAGGCCGCCCGCGCAGGGTTGGCTGGATTGACTTGGTCTTGCTGCGCTATGCCTGCAGGCAAAACACACTCACAGAAGTTGCGCTGACCAAACTAGATATTTTGAGTGGAATTGACCCATTAAAAATCTGCATCGCCTACCGAATTGGGGATGAGACATTCACAGAATTACCTCTTGGCCCGGCAGATTTGTCGCAATTCGAACCGGTTTACGAAGAATTGCCAGGTTGGGATGTTGATGTGACGGCTGCCCGTCATTGGGATGATCTGCCACCTCAAGCTCAAAAATATGTCCAACGCATCGAAGACGCCGCCGGGATGCCGGTGCGATGGATTTCTGTGGGGCCGGAGCGAGACCAGGTTATTATCCGCGATTGAAACGCTACAGAATTGCTAAATTGATTTGATGAAACGAATCGTTCACCTGCTCGCGCTGGTTTATCTGTCCGCATGTTCACCGCCTGTAACAACCGCTTTTCCGACCGATACCCCCACAGCTCTTCCAAGCCCTACTGAAACCATAGTGTGGTTTCCACCTACCAGTACGCCAACAGTGTTTCCCTCACCCGTTATCACGCCCACGGAAGACTTGCGGCCAGGGCAGGGGGAGACGCTCCTGCAAGACGATTTCGATTCAGGGGAAGCCTGGTCTTTGGTGACTAACGGCAATAGCAGCGTATCTATAATCAACAATCATCTAACTTTAGCCTTATCGGAACCCGGAAGTTTCCTTTTTTCAACACGCAATGAGCCGGTTTTCGCAGATTTCTATATTGAGATTAACGCCAAACCAAGCCTCTGCGTTGGCGCTGACGAATATGGCTTGTTGGTGCGGGTTTCAAGCTCTTTGGAATATTATCGTTTCTCCTTGTCATGCGATGGACGAGCGCGTTTGGATCGTTTTTTTGACGGTCAAATATCTTCAGTTGTTCCCTGGATATCCCACGGAGTCATAACTCCTGGAGCGCTGAGCACGAGCCGCTTAGCAGTCTGGGCTAATGGAGATCAGATGCGCTTCTTCGTCAACGACCAATTCCTTTTCAGCGCGCGCGATACCGTCTTGTATACTGGAACACTGGGAGTCTTTGTGCGCACCGCTGGAGAAACGCCCGTCACGGTGAGTTTCACCGACATGGTTGTACGCCAAATTTTGGAGCAGTGAGATGAGTAAAACCAAACCGACGAAACGCAAGTTGATCAATAAAATGAATGATCTCAGCAACCGTGATTGGTTGAAATTCCAGAAGTCTTGGTTTGTGCACAACCCTCCCCCCAGGCGCAAAGATGTGCTGCGCCATCCTGCCAAATTCCCCGAAACCCTGGTGCAGGAATTTATCGAGTTCTTTACCAAAGCAGGTCAGAACGTGCTGGACCCGATGGTGGGCACAGGCAGCACATTGGTAGCCGCTTTGCGCTCTGGAAGGAATAGTTACGGCATCGAGCTTAACCCTGAGTACGCCCGCATTGCCCAGGATGTAGTTGGTGAAGAGCGCGTTTCCTTGGGCAAGGATGCTCATAACCTGGTTGCTGAAGTTATCAACGCCAACGCCAAAGGTGCAGCCGGATTTGACCTGCCGCTGATCGATTACGTGATAACCTCGCCTCCATATTGGAATATGCTGAAAGCGCGCGGCGCTGAAACCCAGAAAAAGAGACGCGCCGCGCCAGACCTGGATATCACCTATTCGGATGATCCAGAAGATTTGGGTAATATGGATGATTACGAAAATTTCATGCAAAATTTGGTAGCGATCTACGCGGGATTGAAACCGCTGCTGCGCGAGCGCGCTTATCTCACCATCATCGTCAAGAATGTGAAGAAGGGAGGTGTGATCTACCCTCTTGCCTGGGATCTTGCGCGCCAGTTGGGTGAAACCTACACCCTCAAGGATGAGAAGATCTGGTGCCAGGATAATATCCGCCTGGCGCCCTACGGCATGGGTAACGCCTGGGTGAGCAACACCTTCCACCATTATTGTTTGCAGTTCCGAAATGAGGGGTGATGAGTGGGAAAAGTTGTGAGCGTGGTATTTGAAAGTTGGAATGCGGGGTTTTGGGTTGTGAATCACGGCAATTTCTTGTACACTAAGAGCATATTAACTTTGTAAGACTCTCGATGAGGGAGGCAAAAGTATGCGTAAAAAATCGTTTTCTTGTAAAAACATTTTATGGCTATTTGGTACTTTATGTTTGTTATTGGCTGCGTGTAACCCTAGTAGTTATGAACCTTTGGTTGATAACAATTGTTCTCCTCCTCTGTTCGAATTAGCTTATCCACATGGGGCTACACCAAGCTATGAACCAACACCAATTCCTTTACCTGAGGGGTGGGACGCGCAACTCAGTGAGGAAAATGAGGATCGCTCTAAATTAACATATGTTGGAAGTATTGTCGTTCGCAACGATGATGAGATTTGGATGACGCGTGGACTTATCCGTTTTACTCCCAGTACAGGGGAAATAAAAGAATATACGATAATGAATCAGTTTGGAGATGAGTTTGTACCATATTCACTTTTCGTCGCTAAAGATAACACCCTTTGGGCACTGGGACATCACTATGTTGCAGGAAACGTATTAGATGGATTATATTTAAGTCGATTTGATGATGAAAAAGATAGCTTTGAGATAATAATTGACCGAGATGGGATTTTCTTTGCTATGTCACAAGGTGGAACCTCTTATGATCGAATCTTGGAGGATCAGGAAGGGAATTTATGGTTCCTTTATAGTGGTCATCTAATCCGTTTCGATCCAATACAACGTATAGCTAGTATTGAACTGGGATCTGAGCAAGGGTATGAACTTGCATATCATTCTCTCGCAATTGCTGAGGATGGAGCTATCTGGGTAGCAGGTCGATGGTTAGAAGATCTTTCCAACGAAAACATCAGAGAAGTTCTCATGCGAGTAATTCGATTTGATCCCCTAACAGGTGATGTTCGAGAGTATGGCAGCCCCCCAGGTGAAAACAAAACGCGTGCAGGAATTTTTTTGTTTGATCATCATGGTCGTTTATGGTTAAATGATGTATCTTTTTTAGAAGTATCAGAAAATTTTTGATTGTGCAACATCTTTTCTGTAAAATGGTCAAGCCCTTTTTAGTCGGGCAAGCTTTAGCCTGATTTGAAGTTCAAGTATATTCTACCCGTCACCCAATCTTCGCTGATCTCCATCAAGACCGCACTCACCAATCGCAAGCACGATGCCTCATTTGGAAAGATACGAATCACGCGCGTCCGCCGTTTGATTTCCTGACTGACCCGCTCCAGCACATTGCTGGTCCGGATTCTGCGTCGATGCTCTTCAGGAAAATTGAACACGGTCAACCCTTCCGGAATGGCAGTTTCTAGCCAGTCAGCCAGGCCAGAAGCACTATCTGCATACTTAAGGACAGTCTGCCGTAGATAGACCTCAGCCTGCTCACGGTCGGGCGCATTGAAGATCGCTCGAATGTCTGCTGCGACCGTTTTGAGCATCTTCTTGCGCAGCACATATTGGCTGGCGTTCTGCTGCAAATGAAATTGGCACCTTTGCCAGGGAATGCCGGTAAACACCGCCTGGCGGGCTTTGCGCAATCCACTGTGATCATCACTGATGATCAGCTGCACACCCCTCAAACCGCGCTCAATTAGGCTCTCCAGAAATGCCCGCCAGTGCAGTTGTGCTTCGCTCAGCGAGACGGAGACGCCTAAAATCCGCCGTTTCCCGTCTACGCCCACCCCTGCAGCCATCAAAATGGCTGCATCACGGATCTGCCCATCTATGCGCACCTTCTCATAACGGGCATCCAGGTACAGATAGATGATCTCACCCAGTTGTCGGTTACGCCATGCTTCCAGCACTTCATCCAGTAGACCTGTTGCGCGACTGACCTGCGAGCTGCTCACCGCTATGCCACACAATTGTTCGGTGATCGCTGCCACTCGCCGGGTCGAAACGCCCTGGACATACATCTCTGCCAATGCCAGCGTCAGGGCACGTTCGCTGCGCAGCCCTTTCTCCAGCGCATCCGGGTAGAAGTCGCCTTCCCGTGCCTGCGGCACCGAGAATTCGATCTCTCCCAGACGGGTCTTCATCGTCTTCGGCTTATAGCCATTGGCATAGCCGCGCCGCGTTGGAGTGCGTTCATACGCGCCCGCTCCGAGATGCTGCTCTCGCTCCAGCCTCATTGCTTCGTTGACCAGAATGCGGATCAACCCCGGCAGCGCCTCCAATCCATCGGTAGCAATCTGTTCCAATAACTCTTCTGGTAATGTACAATCTTGTTGATAGGTCATGTGTAACTCCTTTTTTGTTTTTGCAACTAAAAGGATACCTGACCTATCATTTTTTGGAAATTACAGAAACAATGTTACACTAACCAATGGTCTTTTTTATTTGTGCAAAGAGTGTGTGATTCTATCAATCCCTTGTACGAATATTCCATCAGTTTGCATAGTTATAATCACAAATTAGGATAAATGGGATATAGGCAATCGATTTAAGTAGAGTATAGTTAATTACATTGATCCAAATCAGGAATAATTCATGGGTATTAGAGGCATATTTCAAGGCAAACCGAGCCATCGTAAAGCGCTTGCAGACGGCTATGTAATCCCCGATAGTTTCCGCTGTGTGCAATGCGGTATATGTACATATAACTGCCCGATTGATTTGGATGTCCGCCGATATGCTTGGCTTGGATCTCCGATTAATAACAGCCATTGTCTGACCTGCGGGGAGTGCGTGGCTCGCTGTCCTCGGGGGGTGCTGCGGTTTGGACGCTTGAGCGATATAACTCAGCAACACCTGGGGGAAAGGAACACCTGAAAATATGCGTCGCTACGTAATTATAGGAACAGGGGTAGCCGGTATCTCTGCTGCAGAGGTTATTCGCAGTCAGGACACTTCTGGAGAAATACTTCTGATTGGTGATGAACCCTACGGTTATTATTCCCGCCCTGGTTTGGCATATTTCCTAACTAACGAAATCCCACAACAGCTGCTCTTCCCCTATTCCAAGAAAGACTTCACTAACCTAAACATTCAAAGTTTACGTGCGCGAGTAATAAAAATATACCCCAACGACCAGTTGATTGAAACACACTCCGGAGACAAAATACATTACGACCAGTTGTTGATCGCCGTAGGGGCTGCAGCTGCCGTTCCAAAAATCCCAGGTATCGACCTGACCGGGGTAGTCAAATTAGATAATTTGAAGGACGCGCGCTCTATAATCAAACTAACCGGTAAAGCGCGTAAAGCGGTGGTGGTTGGCGGGGGTATCACAGCTTTAGAACTCGTCGAAGGCTTTCGAGCGCGGGGAGTAAAAACACATTATCTTCTGCGCCGCGATCGATTTTGGGGTAGTGTCTTAGATGAGACCGAATCTAAAATAGTCGAACAGCGCCTAATTGGTGAGGGTGTGAAGATACACTATCACACTGAAGTAGAGAAGATATTGGGTAAACGCGGCCGGGTAAGTGGGGTTTCCATCGGGGACGGGAAAATTATCAAGTGTAGGCTCGTGGGCGTTGCTATAGGCATTAAACCGCGCACCCGCTTGGCCGAAAATGCAGGAATACAGACAGACCGCGGGATATTGGTAAATGAGTTTTTACAAACCAATTTCCCGAATATTTATGCAGCCGGAGACATTACCCAGGTGTTTGACCCTTTTACAGGTAAAACTATTATCGACTCACTTTGGGTGCCTGCCCGGCTTCAGGGCCAGACTGCTGGTCTTAATATGACCGGGCAGAACGTGCCTTACATAAAAGGAGTTGCCTTTAATGTAACCCGCCTGGCTGGTTTGACAACTACCATCATCGGCAGCGTTGGCCGCGGGGCAGATGAAGATCTCGTCAGCATTGTCCGCGGCGATAGTGAAACATGGCGGAGAATCCCAGATGCCCTTGTCAGGCAGTCAAAGGATAAGGATAGCAGGCTTCGACTTATGCTGGGGGAAAATACCATATTGGGAGCTGTGATGATGGGCGATCAGACACTATACCAATATTTACAGCCGATTATCTCCAAACAAATTGATATATCACCTATCCGTGAACAACTCCTTCAACCTAACTTGCCCATTGGGAATATTATTATCGGTTTTTGTTCCAAAAGGAATCTTCAACTTGCAGTCTAGCGCGCGTGAATTGTGGCTTTCTTTATTAGCCATCCTGTTAATTGGTTCAATTTATGTAAGTGTGATCATCTATACAGGCTCAATCCCTGCAGCTGGTGAATTCTTTGGACATTCCTTGGGAATTCTAGGTTTTATCCTTATGTTGATGACCGAAATTCTCTACTCAGTGCGCAAGCGCAGCCGCAGCGCCCGTTGGGGACGAACATCCGCATGGCTTCAGTTTCACATCTTCACCGGACTAGTCGGGCCATTTCTCGTGGTTCTACATTCCTCCTGGATATTCAATGGCTTAGCCGGAGTAGTGACCCTCTTAACTATAATTATCGCAGGAAGCGGGTTTATTGGGCGATATATTTACACAGCCGTACCACGGACTGCAGATGGTGTGATGGTTGAAGGAAAACATCTTGAAAAGCAAATCGCAACTGCTGAAGCAGAACTTAGACGCTTAGGTGATACCCAGCCTGTAGGTTCATATAATTTCATTCAACTAATCAGCGCAGCGGCCTTGCCAAAGGAAAATACGTTTATGTTCTTATTCGGGCGTTTCATCTCCAATTGGAATTTTCGATTTAAGTTTTGGCGCGCGAAAAGAAAAATGAATTCTGCTGCACGCGTTCAAGCAAACAAACTTGAAAAGTTAATCTACCGTCACAGGGTTCTGAAGCGCCAGGTTGCGTCATTGGCACTGGTAAGACACTTTCTAGCCATCTGGCACAGTGTGCACATACCTCTTGGGGTAGCGCTCTTTATTGCTGGTTTCATACACATGTTCGCAGCTCTCTATTACTCAACTTTCCTTCACTAATTATTATGTTTCCAGAAATGTTGAAATAAATAATGAACAAACAACCCCTTGGCTGCCTATCGATAAGTGGTATCTTTGCATCGATTATAACTTTGGTTGTAATAATCGGGTTTTATTTTACTTTTGGCGGGACTCTTTTTAGTCCCGGTGATCTCAACGCCCAAACTGGGGAGCAAATATTGGGCGGTGTTTACTCTCATGGTGAGACAAATGGACAATGCTCTTTATGCCACTCCTCCCCCTGGAGTTCGGAATCCATGGCTCAACGTTGTGTCACATGTCACACGGACATCATCGATCAATTGAGAAACCCCCAATCTTTACACGGCTATGTTTTGGACGAAGATAATCTAATTATTTGCCGAGATTGTCACATGGAGCACCAGGGAAGCGCTGCATCGCTCACATTTTTTGGAGATGGCGTCTTCCCGCATGAAGTAACTAGTTATTCACTTCAAGGACATCAATGGATGGCAGATCAGTCTGCTTTTGAATGCATTGATTGCCACAGGGATTCCTTTATTAACTTCAACCTAATCGCTTGTACAGATTGCCACCTGGAATTGGAACCCACTTACCTGAACACACATTCAGAAATCTTCGGCACAGCGTGCCTGGATTGTCACGACGGAATCGATACCTATACGCGTGCCTTCAACCATGACAGAGCGCCATTTCCATTAGATGGCGAGCATGCAAATCTAGGCTGCGGGGATTGCCATATTGGCGCTGCATCTATGCTTGCTTTAGAAACTACCCCTCAAGATTGTTTAAGCTGCCATCGCGAGGATGATATTCATACCGGCCAATTAGGGGAAAATTGCGACGCCTGCCACAACCCCGAAGGTTGGGAGCAGGCAGACCTGGATCACTTCCAGACTAATTTCCCGCTTGAAGGCCGCCACGTGAGTGTGGATTGTATGCAGTGCCACTCTGAAAATCAATACAGAGGAACACCTCAATCTTGCGTTGAATGTCATCAGGAGCAGGACATTCATAATGCAAATTTCGGTTTGCATTGCGCCGCCTGCCATACGGCCGACGGTTGGGAGTACGCAGTTTTCGATCACTCAACTGGAAATACGAACAACTGCATATCTTGCCATTCCCCGGATACCCCCGCCAATCATTTTGCAGGTCAATGTTCGGCATGCCACAACACTACCACCTGGCAAGGTGCAGCTATCGACCACAACCTGGCAGGATTTACTAACTGCATTTCTTGTCATACTCCGGAAACACCTGTCAATCATTTTGAAGGTCAGTGTTCAGATTGCCATAGCACGAACACCTGGGGAGGGGCAACCTTCAATCACACTTTCCCATTAAAACACGAAAATTCAAATGGTGAGTGCTCAAACTGCCACCCTTCCAATGCATCCCCTGCTTATTCAACATACACTTGCTATAACTGTCATGAACATGACGCTTCAAAGGTTGAACGAGAACATCGCGAAGAAGGCATAACTAACTATCAAGATTGTATGGAGTGCCATCCAACTGGCAGAGAAGATGATGATTAAGGGAGAGGTATGGGTATTGACGAAGCTTCGGCCTAGACAATTTTCGATATTTTCCCTAGTGATTAGGTATCCAAATCAGCAAACAAATCGCGTTTACGGAACGGCGCGCTGAGGAAACGCAGCATCATCTTTCCCCGCGTAATCCAGCGGATACTCACTCCGTTCTCCTTATTCTCTAACATCCTATCAACCAACCATGGGGTTACGGTTTCTACTTTATCTGCCAAGATGTTGAAGATGCGTTTGGTGCTTTCCCATTCTTCCGGATTGCGTTCACGTTGGTCGGTCAATAATCCCGATACAACCATGCCAGGGCTGAGCCCGCCAACGATCACGGGTGAATCTTCCAATTCTTTAGCCAAACCCTCGATCAGATGGCGTCCACCGCGTTTGGTGCTCCCGTAAAGCGTCATGCCAGGATGCACACGTCCAATACTGCCCGCGCCCTCCATAATTGTACAGCGCCCCAAATCCTTGGTCCAGCATGCCTGTAATTGCGACCTTAGAACCGTACATGGTGCCTAGAAGATTAGCTCCAACTACGCTATCTATTCGCTCAGTCTCTAATGTCCAGAAATCCATCAATGTGGAACTTAATCCGGCATTATTGACCCAGATATCAACTTGTCCAAAAAAGTCTTTGGCGGCATCCCACAACGCTTGCACTTGATTGAAATCGCTCACATCGCATGATTTGCCCAATACCCGCTCTGAAGTGTGTTGGATTGCCAGTGTGGTAACCGCCTGATCCACCGCCTCATGCGTCCTGCCGCTGACCACCACATTGCAGCCGCGCACCAGGAAGGCTTCAGCCAATCCATAGCCAATACCCCTTGTGCTACCCGTAATTACGATTGTTTTCATAGTAATTCATCCTTAACTGCTTTTATGCGCGGCAGCCAACGCGGCACTTGTGCACAATAATGGGAGTAGGTTTCCCCGAAAGTGAGCAGCAAAGTGGGTTCTTCGTATTTCAACACAAATAGGTGGAAAGCGGAGAATACAAAAGCAAGATAGGGCAGCAAAATGGAAGCGCCATACACCAAAAACCAGCCCAAGACGATCCAAATGCCTCCGACATACATCGGGTTGCGCACATAGCGGTACATACCAACTGCGACGAACTCTGTGGGCGGGTCGATGGGCGCTGGGGTGCCGCGGCCTTTGAATGCAAAATCCCAGGCGCTGGAGAGCATAATACTTAAGCCTACGAGGATCAGCAGCCAGCCGAGATAAACAAGCACACCAAGGCTTAAGACAGGAAAAGCTGTATCTAGCTCAACCAATTTGAGAGGGATCAAAAACATGAAAGTACCGGGCATCAAGAGCATGAATAAGAGAGTTTTAATTACGATCATTGTTCCACCTATCTGCGGTTCACAATAGCCTCACTGCCTTGGAAGCAGCAAGTAAACCGCTATTCCCATAACGAGCAACCCCAAAATACGCTGGCCGCTCAACGGGATCGGTTCGGCTCCCCCCCACCCGGTTGTATCAACCATTGTTGAAACTAGCAATTGTCCCAGGATAAGCGCAGCTATGCCCGCGGTTACGCCAGTGCGCTGCAAAGAAAATGACACTCCCGTGATGATCATTATCCCTAAAGCCCCAGCAATTATTAGCAACCAAATTTCTTTGCCTGGAATGCGCCAGGCATGCGATCCTTGGTTGAGTCTCAGTAGAATAAAAAGTAAGCCTGCCAGCATGCCCCCAAACATATTCATCACTATTCCCGTGGGGATGGGTCCAATTACCTCGCCAACTCTGCTGCCGATAGAGGATTGGGTACCGATAAGCATCCCCGTGACAAGCGCTCCAATAATGCCTAAAACAAGATTATTCAACTGTATTTTTCTCCTCGCTAGCATAAATTTTTTTTAATATCGATATTAATGCTATTATGCTGTAGTATTCCTTATTTTAGCTCCGCTGATTCTTTGAGCGATTTCCAAATTCGTTCAGGTGTTGCGGGTATTACATTGAGATCTGCGCCGCAAGCATCCATGATCGCGTTTGCTACCGCCGGGGCAACAGCATCCGTGGGTATCTCAGCCACCGCCTTTACGCCAAAAGGATGCGAAGGTTCAAAAGTTTCGACAAATATGGTTTCCATTTGCGGCATCTCATTAGCTTGAAAAATGTGATAGTCCCTCAAGTTTTGCTCCCGCAAGACACCCTTATCATCGTAGATCATTTCTTCGCAAACAGCGTAGCCTAAAGCTTGCGTCATGCCCCCCTCGATTTGACCTCCGGCAGTGACCGGGTTAATGATAATTCCAGCATCAACCGCCATGACCAGCTTATCCACCACAACTTGCCCAGTTTCTATATCTACAGTCACTTCTGCAAACTGGGCGGCAAAAGGCGGGGGGGCAACCGGAGAAACGTAGGAATCAACCGCCATAATCTGTTCCTGTTCCCCTTGGTGCAGCGCATGCTGTCCAATCTCCTCCAGGGTCACGAAACGGCCGTCCTGGGTTGTTGCCCGGCGGTCGGCCAAACGTATCTCACTTGGGTTAACTTCGGGGCCATCCCCGCGTTCGTTAAGTATCAAAGCCGCGCGGTATGTAAGTCGATCCGCAACTTTTTGCGCCGCCCCAACCACCGCTGCGCCGGAGATGTAGGTTGTGCTGGAGGCGTAAGCGCCTTTATCAAACGGGGTGAAATCGGTATCCGAAGAATACACGATCAAATCTTCCAAGGGGACACCCAAGACCTCAGCAGCCATTTGGGCAAGCACTGTATCCGAGCCGGTGCCCAGGTCTGTCGCTCCGACCATTAAATTAAACGAGCCGTCATCGTTCATCTTGATGCTGGCAGCACCCATGTCCAGATAGGGAATCGCAGTGCCGTGCATGGCCAAGGATATCCCAATCCCTTTGCGGAGCGTAGGCTTACCTGAAACCTGGTGCCATCCTTCAATTCCGAATTTCTGATCCCAACCAATTGCGGCGCGTCCCTGGCGCACACACTCTTCCAACCCGTTGGTTTCTATAGTTTCCGGGACAGGCTCGCGGCCTTCGCTCCACGCGGTGCTAAAGGGCTGCAGCTCGCCTTCGCGCAAGGCGTTCTTCATGCGGAACTCGATAGGGTCAAGTTCTAATTCACGCGCGATTCGTTCCATGTGGCGTTCCACCGCCCAAAATCCTTGAGGCACGCCATACCCTCGAAACGCGCCGGACGGCGTGGTGTTGGTATAGACGATGTCGGCTACAAAACGGATATTGGGATTTTGGCGATATTCCCCATCTCCGACATAAATTGCCATAGCTTTTGCGCCTGTATTACCGGTAACTGTCAGCGCATGGCTGCCGTATGCGCCTGTATCCGCCAGGCAATACATTTCATTAGCTGTTATGGTACCGTCTTCCTTCACTCCGGTTTTCATCTTGATGTGCATGGGGTGTCGGGGACGCGCAGCTACAAACTCTTCTTGGCGGGTAAATTCAAAGATTACCGGCCTCCCGGCGGCGATAGTCAAGTGAGCGGCCACATCTTCAATCAAGACTTCTTGCTTACCTCCAAAACCACCACCAATACGAGGTTTGACCACCCGGATGCGTTTTAAGGGTAACTGCAATACCGGTGCTAATATGCGGCGCACGTGGAAAGGCACCTGTGTGCTAGTGCGAATCACCAGGCGGTCATCTTCATCCCAATAAGTGATCACTACATGAGGCTCGATGGCTGCCTGTTGTACCTTGGGAACGCTGTATTCATGCTCAAAGATATGGTCCGCGGCCTCAAAACCCTGGTCTACATCGCCGATGTCTATGTGCAAGCGTGCGGCTAAATTGCGGCTGGCGTCAGATTCGGCAAAATCGACGTATTCCGGCTGGTCGTGGAGCAGCGCTTCATTGTCCAGCGCTAAGCGCGAATCAACCAGGGAGGGCAATTCTTCATATTCTACTTTTATCAATTTCAACGCCTGATCTGCAATTTCTGAATTTTCCGCGGCTACAAGAGCAACGCGGTCCCCCACAAAACGGACCTTGTTATCCAATGAGAACGAATCCAAAGGCCCAGGTATGGGATGCGACTGCCCTGCCGTGGAATAGACTACGCGGGGAATATCCTTATGCGTCAATACTGCTGCAACCCCCGGCAGTTCACGCGCCTCACTTACATCGATATGCTTGATGCGTGCATGGGCTAACGGGCTTTTCAACACTTTTGCAATAAGCATACCGCGTATCTCGAAATCAGCGGCGAAAGCGGGTTTACCCTGCACTAACTTAACCGCGTCGACTTTTTGCTCGGGCTGGCCGACATGCTTCCAGTTTTTGGTTTGCGGGGCGATCAAAACTTTAGGCAGCACCTGGACACTGGTTTGGGTTTCTTCGCTGGTTTCCTGGGCTGGGCTTTCAGGTAATGAAATGAATAGAGCATCAATATCATCAGGTGTGATCATCTCTCCAGGTTCAGCTTCCCCTCGCAGTACCGCGGCAGCATGCAATATCGCCTGAACCGGTTTAACGTAACCGGTACAGCGGCATAAAACTCCAGATATTCCTTCGCGTACTTCAGCTTCGCTGGGGTTAGGATTACGCGTAAGCAGATCTTTTGCAGCCAGGATCATTCCCGGTGTGCAGAAACCGCACTGGATTGCCCCTCCGGCAACAAATGCCTGTTGCAAGGGATGCAATCCTTCTGTTAGTTTCCAACCTTGCTCTGGATGCTCCCCAGAGGCTTCGATTGTTTCAATTTCTTTGCCTTCTGCCTGCCTGGTCAAATACACACATGCATTGACAGGGCGGTTATCGACTAGGACTGTGCATGCCCCACATTCACCAGTATCGCAGCCTTGTTTTACCCCGTAATAACCTTCTGCACGTAAGGCCTTTAAAAGGCTCTCACCTGGGGCTACATCGATTTCGTGAGATTTGCTGTTTACGTTGAGATTGATACTCATTTTGATCTTTTGTTCCAAGGTTTAATCATTGTAGAAAGTGGGCGGGAACTAGCCCCGCCCGTACGTATTTTCATCCTAGTTCTCTTTTTTCCATTGAAATGGGTTATTGCGAATATATTTACGAATATTTTTCAATTCTTTCCCATTTCGGATGATCCGGTCATGGTAATTACGGTGCCAGATTTGCTTATCAAATGCTTCCCAACCCTTATACTTTATCCCATTAATATATCTATTTGTGGTGATCGACTTAAAAGCGCCAATTATCTGCCCCAATTTAGGGATTACAATTTTTATCTCTGATTCACTCGTATCTTCCGTATGGGCGACCCTTGGGGTCGACCGTTCTGCCTTTCCTTGCGTATGTGCGATCCTTGTGGTCGTCCGTCCTTCCATCTCTTGGGAATAGCCGACACTTGTGGTCGTCTGCTCAGTGTCCTCCGCCCCAATCTCAGACGCGTTCAAAAACAATCTCGCGTGAAAATGATCCGGCATAACGATAAATTCATCTAACTGGAGATTCGGGAATCGTTCCGGCAACATTAACGATTGCTCCTGGACCATAATCCCTGCGTCATTCAACTTCATCTCTTCTAACACAACCTCGCTTTAAAAAAAATTGGCACGTTTTTTCGTTATATATGGAAACAAAATATCCACCCGGCAGTGAATAATCGTATCCCAGCAAACGAATAGATTTTCGGTACGGATATAGTTTTTTTTCTTGCATTGTATTTCCAAGTACTGTCGGAATTAGGCCTCATCTTTTCCGGTTTAGAAAAGATTTGAAGCTCTACGCCTACAACACCTTCTTCACATCCAGCCAGCCATCGCGTTCCGCATTAGCTGCTTCTATCGCTTCCTGAGAGCCTAAAAACAAGATTTGACCTTTAGAATTCAATTCGGGAATTTCACATTCTTCAATTAGGTCAAATCCATGTAGGTCTGCCACGTAATTATTTCTCATAGGATTATTTTATAATTGCAATATTTTCTAAACAACGTGCGCTAAGGACAGCGCTGATTTCCGAGCGGTACTCCGCCGAAGCCCAATCATCACCGGCCTGGCCGTAGGCATTTTGCACAGCCTCTTGCCATCCATCGGCTTGCGGTCCATCTAGAGCCAGGGTTGGTGCCGACCCATACCCTCCGAGAACTACGCGTGTCCGTCCAGAAGGCCACTGCGTTACCGCGGCACATACGATGGGTAAATCAGCAGAGCTGCGGGCCACATAATCATAAGATAATTTAACATTCATAGGAATAACGATTTGGGTGAGAAGACGACCGGGTAATTTTTCGGTACGCATATGCAGTAAATCTCCCAACCCAAGCTCTTCAGCTCCAGGCTCCAAGATCAGTTGAGCATCCAGCGCCAGCATACAACTGGTGAAGGCAGAGCGGCCGTCCGATACGACTAAAGTTCCTGCAATTGTGGCCACCTGCCTGAGATTGTGAGTTGCCTCGTGTCGAATGGCTTTGCTAAGCGCATCTGGAATATCTGGATTATCCAACAGCCCCTGCAATGTAAGTGCTGCTCCCAGATTTAGCTTATTGCCTTTCAATTTGAGCACATTTAAACCCAAATTTTGTAAATCGACTACGGCTACTTCCTCATCCGATGGCGCATTCAAAACTGAGCCTCCGCCCATAGGTAGAGTGGTGGGGTTAGAGCGTGCTAATAATGCCAAGGCCTGCTCCAGGGTATCTGGACGATGATACTCCAATATCATCCAGCTGGCTCCTCATCAGGATAAACTTTCCAGCCTAACGCCTCGAGATCGCCCGAATCCATTACTTCTGGGGGCAAACTGACGAGAAGGGCTTCAGCTTCTGCAAGTAATTTCCCTTCCGGTCCAAATAATTCCGCTTTTGCTTCAGCCACCCGCCTGCGATCCTTTATTACCCTGCCAACCATTTGCAAAGGTTGTCCGACCGGAACAGGATTCCTGTAACGCGTGGTCAAACGGGCAGTATACATGAAGCGATCATGATCTTCGTTCATAAACACTCGCCCTAATACTTCATCCAACATTGTAGAGACTATTCCCCCATGTACTACTCCCGGGTACCCCTGGAAATGTTCAGGTACCGTGTAATTGCACACTACCCTGTCAGGACCATCTGAGTAAAAGGTGAGTTTGAGTCCTTGCTCATTCTCAAGCCCGCAGACAAAGCAATGCAGTGAATTGGGGAGTTTGGTCATTTGTTATCCTTATTTAGCGAAAGTATCGATCAGAAGTTTTACATCCCCACCTACGGGATACAAGATCGTAGATGTAGCGCCGTGGTTGATGTATTCCTGGACTTTGGCGCGCGCTTCATCTGGCGTTCCAGATGCAGTTATGCGGTATATCAGTTCTTCGGGTACAAGGTGTTTGGCAGCCTGGATCTGTTCGAGTGTGGCCGGCCAACCCAAGATAGATTGAATTTCAGCAACCACATCTTGCGATACTCCAGATGCTTTAGCAATATGAGGTTGTTGGGCTAAGTATTGGGTTAGCAGCTCGCGTGTGGAATCAAGCGCCACATCGTGATCGTGGTCTACTGAGCAAACGACCAACTGCGGTCTATCAATGTCATCCAGAGTTTTGCCGGCTTTTTTTGCTCCAATCTCCAACTGTTCTAGGGCATGATCGTTGTAATCCGGGGGCACACAATAATTCAGCACAACCCCGTCGCAAATTTCTCCGGTCAACTCCATCATTTTTGGTCCTGTGGCACCGACCATGATAGGAACATTGCGCGGTTCTCTGCGCCCATGAACGATATCAAGTTCAATCTCGTCTACATTGATAAACTCGCCGTGAAAGGTTACGCGCTCCAAATTCAACAAGCGGCGTAAAACGTCTACCGTCTCGCGCATGGCGGTGAGTGGTTTGCGCCTGTTTATCCCCACATTCCTCGCCAGCGGATCCCACCAGGCTCCCAGGCCGCAAATGATGCGGTCAGGAGCCAGATCATCCAGGGTTAGAAAGGTGGCGGCAAGCAAACCAATATTGCGCGTCCAGTTGTTTATCACCCCCGAACCTACCTTAATACGATCTGTAACGGCAGCATAAGCGGCCATGGGCACAATTGCGTCGCGTACAAGGCGGGATTCTGCTTGCCATACCGCCTCAAAACCACGCTTCTCCGCATATGCGGCATATTCCAAACCATCTCTCAAGTCATGCGAATCCTGCAGATATAAAGATACACGGTCGATCATTTTCATACCTCCTAAAGGCAAGGTAATTGAATGGATGTTATTTATTTAGGTCAGTTTGCATTATTTCAAACTTAGTTCCCAAATGTACCAAATCCTCTGGGTTATCAATATCGTGTGCCAGAGATGTTAATTCGCAAACTTTTACTGTCGCCCCAGCCTGCTCAGTTAGAGCAATATGTGTATTGAAAGAATCTGTTCCAAAATTGTAAGCGATCAATCCAGCCGGGTTGACCAACAAAGCGTTTGTCCCCTGACGGCGATGGTCGGGAGCAATAACAACTACTGGTGGGTCTTCTGCCTCCGCCAGCACGGCACAGATATCCTCTTCGGTAATCAGCGGTAGATCAGCAGGCAAGACCAACACCATACGGGCAGAGTATGTGCGTGCCATTGTAGTAGCGCGCGCTAAAGCGACATTCAAATGCGGAGCTCCCACTTCGAGAATTGTCCTCGCTCCATGATCTCGCGCTAAGGACAGGGCCGCTGGATCACGGCTGACTACCAATACATTCTCAATTTCTTGAATTCCAGATAATGTATCGATTGTATGGGTTAGTAAACTCCTATTTAATTTTGTGCGTTCTTCTTCAGAAAGTACACCAGCGAGGCGAGACTTGCCGCGACGTAGCGGTTTTACAGGGACTATGGCCCATAATGTCATATAAATTGTACCCTTTCCATCTTAGGTTCGTTATTTTATCTTAGGTTGGTCATATTGTAACATTTCGTGCTATGTTGAGAGGGACTAATTTTTTTGTGGGGAGAAGTGATTATAAAGAAGATACCGTAGGTTCATTTCAAATTAGATTCAATCAAGACAATGGGCTTAAACCCATTGCCTCCTGGCCTAAGAAGCATACTATTGGTCGGAGATAATTGCCAATTATCGTTATCTTTGCAATCACAACATTCTCTGTATGCAATATTCATAATCATAAATGATTAGCGGGAGTTGATCCAATCCACAATCTCTTGTGCCAATTGAGCCTGATCTTCAGATGTCTTCATGAGTGTGTTTGTCACGAAAGTTGTGGTTTCCATAGATTCCATCAACTCCACTTGTTCTTCATCCACATTATCAAGGATAAACCCATCTAACAGCGATCCATAATGCTGCGCTACTGCTTGAGCTGAAGGTGTGATGCCGAGTTCTGCAAACATTTTAGCCGCCGGTCCTTTTACAGCCTTCCCCCCAATGATTGGGGAGACTGCTACTACGTGCTTCTTACCTACCTCGTCCTTTATGCCTGGCACGGATAAGATCGGATCAATGCTCACCCACGGGTTTGATGGGCAGATGATCACATGATCAGCGGCTTTGATCGCCTCGATAACCCCGGGCGCAGGTCTGGAATTTTCGATATTCGCGAAGCGAAAGCTCAAGACTTGGGGTTCACAATGACGGGCGACGAAGTAATCCTGGAAAGCTAATTCACCCTGCTCAGTAAGCACCATTGTGGGAGTTGCTTCATCACACATTGGTAATATCCCCGGCCCGATTTCCCAGGCAGAGCAGAAATCCGTGGTGATCTGGCTTAGTGTTTGTCCCATTCGCAAACGGCGGGTGCGCTCAAGATGGGTCCCCAAATCGCGATCTCCCAGCCGGAACCAATCTGGGCCGCCCAATGCGCTAATACTCTCCATTGCACCCCAGCTCTCAAATTTCCTTCCCCACCCAGTTTCTGGATTGGCGAGACCAGCCAGAGTGTAGCAGACTGTATCCAGGTCTGGGCAGATTTTATGACCCAGGTGTTCGAAATCGTCCCCGGTATTGACGATAACAGTCAAATCTTTGGCAGGAAGTATTTGGGCGAGGCCATCCACCATCTTAGCCCCCCCGACCCCTCCAGCAAGTGCAGTAATTTTCATGGGTTAGTCATTTAGTTGATTAGTCGATTAGTCATTTAGGCGATTAGTCATTTAGGCGATTAGGCGATTAGTCGATTAGGCGATTAGTCGATTGGTAAATGGTAATCGATTAATCTAAATATTGGTAATCTTTATTTCCGATATCTATCATTTATTAGGCCACAACATATAGATAAGATTTTGTCCTAAGAACCCAAATTTAAGAAGCATCCAAACACCAGCGCCAAGATACGTAAGCGTAATTCCAAAAAGAAGCCCAAGAGTCAAGATAAACCACCATCGAACTGGAGGCGGAATAAACTCAGCAGAATTCTCAGGCAACCCTGTCATTTTATTGAAAACAATGTATGCTGGTTTCCAATAAGGGGCAAATCGAATGATACCAGACATAAAGGCACAAACAATGAAGTAAATAGCAAACCCCCCAAATAATAATGTTGTTATTGATATCAACCCATGCCAACCCATCAACCTTAACATCCCGCCAGATGCTACAAGATTTCTTGTTCGCTCTTGCCACTCATTTTTCTCTTCCATTTTTTCCTCCTCAAAGGATGACTGAATAATTAAAGGTTTGAAGAACACCTCCTTTAAAAAAACGCGCTAGGTGTTACTTATTTGGTCTAGCATTAGTCCATCGAAGATACACTTTCCAGCAAGATTTTATAGGTTGTGCGTATATCTCCCGGCTCAATGCTGTAATTCGTGCCCATATATTTGCGTGAAAGGGCATGAATGTGGTCATCTCCTCCCTCAGTCGTGATTTCAACCACCCTGCCGCGCACTTGAAGATAGCGGTAAGGAGTTGATAAATCCATTATGGTGACGGCAACTTTGGGCCTAGCTTTCATATTACGGTCTTTGGTGCGCCCCTGGGCGGAGTTTATGAGGATATGTTCATTATCTGTGTTGAACCACACCGGGGTTACCTGTGGTGAACCATCCGGCATTATTGTCGCTAAGAACGCGAAAGCTTTAGTTTCATCTTTTAATAAATTTTGGTGTTTTTCTGGAATGCCTTGCATTGATGTTCTCCTATTGTAGATTTACAAATTTTTAAGCGGATAGGTTAAACTTTTTCCTAATTTCACCAACTTTTCCTTCCTCGTGGAAGACAATCGTTAAATTATCTATCAAGATATCCCAATTATAAACCCTTCCCCCCAACACATTCATCACGCAATCTAAATCTCCCACTGAAACATCCCGATTGGCAAGTGTAATGTGGGGCATCCAGCTTTCTGGCACATAGTGCTCGCTGAGACCAGATCCAAATTCGTTTGTTTGCCCCCAGATCTTTTCGTGCAGATTAACCAAGTTGGGGTCCTTTATTACAGCTATGTAAACAACTGGGGCTTCGCCTGTAAATACACCCAATCCAGTAGTTTTCACGTGGAAGGGGTTAATTTGACCCACGATCTCTTCCAAATGATTTTCTAATTCCTGAAAGTTGTAATCCTCTGCGATATGCCAGGAAAAATGAGGAATTGGTACTTGATTCACCGCATTCAAAGCGCAGCTCAACTCCAAATCATCCCACAGTGCCTGCACCATTTCTGAGTGTTTTTCGTCCAAAACTGAAACCACAGCATGCATCGTCATCGGAATAGATCCTGGTCCTCTGGTCTGATTAACTCACTTAATTTGGCTTCCCGCAATGGGTATGGAAAGCCGCGCGCGTGCACCACCGGGCTGCCCTCGGCAGCCTGTCCCATTAACAAAGAAGCGGCTGCAGCCAATTCATCCGCCGCTCCAACTTCAGAGACTTGTAGAGTGTACCCAAACAGATCTACTTTACCGCGCAGGTCAACTAATCCTGGAAGACCAGATATTCCTATCGTGATGCCCACTGTCCCCATACGCCAGCTTCGCCCGTGAGAATCAATGATTAAAACGCCCAAGCGCACACCCGAGTCAGACTCAAGCCCCGCTCTCAACACCTGGGCGGAAACATCCGGATCCTCAGGCAGCAGCAATGCCCATTCTTTAGGATCTTCACCTGGGCTGCCAACATTCGAATGGTCTATTCCCGCGTTGGCGCACACAAAACCTAGATTATGTTCTACGACTATTAAACCAGGACGTGTGCGCAAAACCATCTGGCTTTCCTGTAAAATTAATTCCACAACACGAGCATCTTTTTCGGTTTTCTCAGCAAGCTTCAATGCTTGATTTGAAGGTGAGACCTCTGTCAGATTGACCATGCGGCCTTCGGCTTTGGAGACGATTTTCTGCGCTAAGATGAGCACATCCCCTTCGATCAATTCGATTTGCATACTTTCCAACGATTGCAATATGAATTGCGTTAGGTCGTCGCCCTTCTTTATCAGTGGGATGCCAGCTAGTGGCGTCAGCGTCAGGGTCACTATTTCTCCAAACCCACGACTTGAATAGTCCCATGTCCCCCGTAATGCTTGTTCATGCTGATTAATAAAGCTGTCAACCCTTCGACAACAATACCGTTATCCAAATCTCCGGCATAGAATGCTCTCATGCCCCCTATTTCAGCCAGCTCAATCACTACCTCAGCCGCATCAACGTCATCGGCACAGACCAAGACATCTGTTTTCACCGGTTGATCCAGGTTTTTCTTCAAAAGACTTGAAGGTACGTTTTGAAAAGCCGCCACCACCCTAACGCCTGAACCCAAAATATCTTGTGCGATTCTGCCAGCCGAAGGTGGCTCTGGCGGGGCAATGTTCTTAAATTCCACACGGGCAGTAGCATCTACGAAGATCTTGCCCTGCAATTCCTCTCGCAAACTCTCAATTGCTGCTTGGTGGGCGGTTGCTTTGACGGTTAATACACAGATTTCTGCACTGCGCGCCGCCTCCGAATTTTGCATACCCACAATCGTGCCGATATCCAATTTCTGATTAAGGTCAGCGGCAATCAACGCAGCTTTCTCCGCCTTCCTTGAACCGATAATCACTTCATACCCTGCAGCGGCCCAACGCATAGCTAATCCCGGGCCTTCGTTGCCGGTTCCTCCTAAAATGGCAATAGTAGCTAATTCACTCATTTTACTCCTTTTAATTAAATCCTGAAGTTCACGCTTTACAGTACTTATATATTATTGATTAGCAAATCGTTCATACCGCTCCCAAACCTGTGGGGCTAACTCACGCGCTCGTGAAGCAATTTCCGCTTCGTCCAGGGTAAGCATTTCGCTATCTTTCATTAACATTTTCCCAGCCACCATTGTCCCGGTAACCATGCGTTCATTGAATCCAAATAAGATGTGCCAGGGGAGGTTCCCTGATGTGAGCGGTGTGGGCGGGTGATAATCCACGAAGATCAGGTCAGCCGCTGCTCCCTCCTTCAATACACCAATGGACGCCTCCTTGAAGAAATTACCTGCTAAAGCTGCGTTATTTTTCACAGCCATTTCCACCACATCCATGCCGTTCATGCGCCGTGGGTCACGCTGCCAGACTTTATGCAGCAAATACGCTGTTTTCCACTCAGTCCACATATCTTGGGTAAAGCCATCGTTCCCCAAACAGACCTTAACACCCGCCCTCATCATCGATTCGATAGCAGCTACTCCAACGCCATTATTCATATTTGAGCGTGGCTGGTGGGAGAGCCAGGTTTCTGTATCCACAAGGATAGCAATTTCAGCCGCGTCGATGTGCACTCCATGAGCGACAATTGTATCCGGACCTAGAATCCCAAATTTATGCAGGCGGTCCACAACTCTTAAACCTGATTTTTCCAAGCTGTCGTATTCATCCGCTTCGTGCTCCGCGACGTGGATGTGGAAACCAACGCCCTCGGGGACTGCGTCACGGCAAACTTCCAACGTAGCATCGGAAAGTGTCAGGCCGGCGTGCAATCCAAAAGTGGCTGCTACACGACCGCCCGCGACTTTCTCCTTACGGATTCTTTCGATAAAACGCACATTTTCTTGGATACCCTGTTTAGTTTTCTTCTCTCCATCGCGGTCAGTCACCTCATAGCACAGGACTGCTCGCAAACCGGATTGATCGACTGCCTCCGCAATCACATCTAACGAGCTTTGAATGAAATTAGGGGAGGCATGGTGATCGATGAGCGTGGTTGTGCCATTTTTGATAGCATCAACCAGATGGATTAGAGCGGATAATCGCACGCTGTCCTCATCCAGAGCTTTATCTAAAGGCCACCACAGTTTCTCCAAGATTTCGGGGAAATCCTTGGGGGCTGGGCCGGGAATTCCCATGCCACGGGCGTATGCCCCGTAGAAATGTGTGTGCGCACAGATGTTGCCCGGCATGATGTATTGACCGTTAGCATCCAACTTTTCTGCATCTGGGTGTTTTGCAGCCAATTCGCTAGTCGGGCCTAGTTCAGCGATCAATCCATCCTTTATGTAAATTGCGTAATCGGAAAGAATTTGATTTTCATCTTCCCAGGTGATCAAATTAGCATGAGTTATTAACATCTACAAGCTCCCAAATCAGTCAAAAATCGTGGGTAGGGTAGGGTCAGCCAAGGCAGTGTAAGCGTCATTTATTTGGCGAGTGGTGGTGCGCGAACCAGCAAAATTTTCTGGAATCTCCTTGCGCCCAAAAAATGCCACCTCGGATGTTTCATTGCTGGTAGTTGCCTCTCCGCCTATTATCTCTGCTAGAAAAACTAGTTTGTATGAGTGAAAAACCTCCAACGGTTCAAATCGATTGGTATCGTATACTCCATTCAACCTGGTTACTTGCACATCAAAACCCGATTCTTCCTTGGTCTCTCTCACCGCCGCCTGGGAGGGAACATCGCCCACATCTACCCAACCACCTGGCATGCACCAGCCATCTACAACGCGTTCACGCACCAGCAAGAGCCTGTTATCCCTGAAAATCGCACTGCGCACATCCAGTTTCGGAGTCGCATAACCAACCTGAGCTTGGAAAGAATCGACCAATAATTGTCGCTCAAGATGTGTATGCTCGCTAATTATCTCAGCTGCAATAACTTCCAAGCGATCATATCGCTGCCTCTGGAAATCATTCTCCGCAAACATATTGCTTGTCTGGGCTAGCGCCTGGATCTCACGCGCCCATTCTAACCATTTCGGGACCATAAACTCTCCATTTCAAATAACTTTCACACAGATAACCCCATCCACTGCAAAGTAATTTTAACACAAACTCATTCACTCCTTTTTATTGAAGATATTACTGATTCTATCAAAATGGTGTAGAATCCTGTAGTCAAAAAATCAATTCCAGGAGATTTAATGTCCGACCAACGCAAAGCAGCCCAAGAATTTGCTCACAAAAACCATTCTCGATTTCTATCCGAATTAAAAGATTTTATCAGCATTGCATCAATCTCCACAGATCCTACCTACAAAAATGAAATGCAAGCAGCGGCAGAGTTTGTTGCTGAGAAATTGCGCGCCATAGGTATTAGCAATGTCGAGATAATGTCCACCCCTGGCCATCCAATCGTTTATGGAGAATACCAGGATGCGGGACCTGAAGCGGATACTATGATCGTATACGGTCATTATGACGTCCAACCACCCGACCCGCTAGACCTTTGGGAAAGCGGTCCATTTAAAGCTGAAGAACGTGATGGCTACTTATTCGGTCGCGGCTCCTCGGATATGAAAGGCCAAGTCTTGGCTAGCTTGTTTGCCATTGAAGCTGCCCTTCTGCAAGGTAATTTACCTGTAAATCTCAAATTCTTGATCGAGGGAGAAGAAGAAAACAGTTCTCCCAACTTGGAACCATTTATAGAAAAGCATAAAGATTTACTAGCCAGCGATTTCGCACTTAACCCAGATTCAGGCATGCTGGGGTCAGACACACCCTCCATCACTTATTCGCTGCGCGGATTGGCGTACTTCGAGGTCAGCGTTCAAGGACCTTCCCACGATCTTCACTCTGGACTGTTTGGGGGCACAGTGCGCAATCCAGCCAATGAATTAAGCCGGTTGATCAGCGGTATGCACGATAATGCCGGGCGTGTTACACTTGAAGGGTTTTACGATAAAGTTCGCACACTAAGTGATGAAGAACGCAAAGAATTAGCCAGGCTGCCAGGATCGGATGAGCTGCTCATAGAAGCGACCGGCGCGCCCAGTCCCTGGGGGGAAACTGGCTTCACGAATATTGAACGAGCTGGCGCTCGTCCAACTCTGGACGTAAACGGATTTATATCAGGTTATACCGGTGAAGGCATGAAGACAGTCTTACCCGCCAAAGCCAGCGCAAAGATCAGCATGCGCTTGGTCGCTGACCAGGAGCCGGACGACGTCCACAACCAATTAGTGAAATATATGGAAACGTATACAAATCCTGGTGTGACTTGGGAAGTAGACTATATGAGCGCCTCACCCACGGCAATCAGCGATGTGAACTCGCCTGCAATTCAGGCGCTGGTTAAAGCAATGGAAACCGTTTGGGGGAAACGTGCAATATTCAACCGGGGCGGGGGAACTATACCTGTGGTGGCTTACATGCAGCATATCTTGGGAGTCGAATCTGTACTAACCGGATTTTCACTATCAGACGATCATATCCACTCCCCGAATGAGCGTATGCACCTCGACACCTGGTATAAAGGTATCGATGCGTTGATACACTTTATCTACAACTTAGCGGAGTAATCATGGCAGACCAAACTTTACCTACCTACGGCGGCCAAGCCGTCATTGAGGGCGTAATGATGCGGGGAGCAAAAGCTGTCGCTATCGCCATGCGTGCCCCGGATAAAAACATAGTACTGCATACAGAACGGCTGGGGGGTATTTACAAGACCCGGCTTGCCAAAATTCCTTTTTTACGCGGCTTATTGCTGTTGTGGGATGCACTCGGACTGGGTATGCGCGCATTAACGATTTCTGCCAATATGCAAGGCGAGGAAGACGAACAACTTGAAGGCGCAGTATTGTACATCACGATGGGTGTATCTTTGATTTTCGCCATAGGATTGTTTTTCTTAGGACCAGCCACAATTGGCCATTACGTTGAAAGCTTTTTCAGTCTAACCCCTTGGGTTGGAAACCTAATTGAGGGATTCATCCGTTTATCGCTCCTGGTTGGTTACATTTGGAGCGTTGGCTTCATGGAAGATATCAGACGCGTATTTGGTTATCACGGCGCAGAGCATAAAACCATCAATGCTTTTGAAGCTGGAGTTGAGTTAACCCCCGAAAACGTATCCGAGTTTCCCCTGGAGCACCCACGCTGCGGTACAGCCTTTTTACTGACAGTGGTAATAATGTCAATACTTTTATTCACCCTTTTCGGTCCTCTCCCCCTGTTGACACGCTTGGGGGTGCGTATTTTGCTGATACCTGTGATTGCCAGTCTGGCATATGAATACATTCGTTGGACGGCAAGCCACATGAATTGGTTTTTAGTGCGGCTGCTCATAAAACCCAACTTGGCACTGCAAAGGTTGACCACCAGGGAACCGGATACGCAAATGTTGGAAGTGGCGATTGCCTCCTTCAATGAAATGAAGAGACTAGAAGAAGAATTCGCAGTTACTTAATATCGTATCCCCCGTTTTCCAAATAAATATTAAACCTAAGATTCCACCTAAGTAATTTTCAGAAAAGAGGCACTACAGATGAACATGTTAGGGATTCTTCGCTGCGCCGATCAAACTGGCGCGCTCCATTAGACTATTATATGTAAGTCGAACAAGGGCTGAACAAGTCTACGGCTCGCTAAAAGGATCATACCTTAGATTCTGATGAAGACCCAGCTCTTGTGTGGATAAAGCTAAATAAGTAATAACGTAAAATAAGACTAATAATGGAGAAAGTTCAATCCACCGTGTTCGATAAAATAAGAAAAGGAGCGCAATATGAAAAGGCCGAAGTATTATGTTGGGGTAGATATAAGTTCAAAAAGTTTCACTGCAGCCGTGGGCAAAGAGCCATGGGAAATCGTAGTAGCAGCAAAGGAGTTTTCCAATGATCCTGAAGGCTTTACTGAATTATTGAAGTGGTTGGAGCATCATGGTGTCCACGCAGATAATATGGTTTTATGTATGGAGTCAACCGGTGTGTATGGGGAAAGGCTGGCATATTTTCTAAGCGCTAAGCAATATCCAATTGCGATTGAATCCCCTTTGAAGGTAAAACGAGCATTTATGCCAGCCGGACATAAAAATGATCAGGTGGACAGCCAGCAGATTGCTGAATACGCATATCGGTTTTATGATGAGTTGGTGTATTGGAAGCCGAGAGAGGAGATCTTGGAGCAAATCAAGGTGTTTTTGGCGATCAGAGAGCAATATGTAGTGCAGAAAACAGGGCATTTGAATGCATTAAATGCGCTAAAACGGAAAGTAGTGGAGACACCATTGGCAGAGGCCTTGCACGAAAGGAGCATAGATCAGATCAAGAAGAATATAAAAGAAATTGATGCAGAGATTCGACGATTGATTGATGAAGACCCAAAATATGGAGATATGATCAGATTGTTGATGAGTGTTCCCGGCGTCGGTTTACTTCTCGCAGCTAATATATTGCTAATTATGGAAAATACTCCTAATGATCCAGTCAATCCAAAACAGTTGGCTGCATACATAGGAATTTGTCCTTATGAACACCGTAGTGGGAGCTCAATATACAAGCCGGACTCATCAAGTCATTATGGCCCCCCGAAGGTCCGTAAACTTCTTTACCTGGCTTCATTATCTGTTCGTACCCATCAGCAACAATTCAAGAAATATTTTCTGCGAAAGGTGGCAGAGGGAAAACCTAAGAAATTGGTTTTGAATAATATTGCCAATAAATTGGTGAAGATCATGTGTGCGGTGGTGAAAACGCAAACACCCTATATTCCTGATTACCGTTCAATTCATCCCTCATTGTATAAATTGTCTTGACAAAGTCATAGTAATCAGAATGACAAAATTTGTGTCATTCTGAGAGAGAAAACCGGGGGTTTTCGACCGAAGAATCCCTGAAGAGATTATTTGAAAACCGGACAATCTGTTCGAATTTTGTATAACCATAGCAAGGTGGCAATTTAGGTTATTTAAATAAAAACCATCCAAGATAGAGAATTCTAATCTGGCTTTCATCCTTAGGAGGTAAAATACGCCAGTTAATAACACAATCAAGGAAGTGGCTATGCGCAATCGATTCCGTAGATCGTTTAGAAATTCTTGTCTGGCTATACTAGCTATTCTATTCTCGGCAATTATCCTAGTTGGCATCATTTGTCGTGTCCCTGCCAGGCTGCTCAGTCCAAAACAACCTGAGGAAACTGTTGAAACTCTTTTCCGAGGCATAACTTACGAGCGGGAGGTACGCAATTCTCCTCGCCCCATGGTTATTCACATTATTACGGTAGATTTAAGCGCCCAAGGAATTGGAGTTTTAGTAACCCCCGGAGATCTAGAATCCAGTCGTCCACTCGAAGCTCGCACGACTTCCGAGTATTTGCAAGAGTTCGGTTTACAGCTAGCTGTAAACGGGGATGCTTTCTCCCCCTGGATCGACCTAGGTTTTATCTATTATCCCTTTTCTGGAAACAATGTGGACGTATATGGCCTTGCTGCTTCCAACGGAGAAATTTATTCTGAAGCAACTCAAAACCAGCCCACACTTTACATCTCACGCGCCACCTTGGCTAGCATAGATCCGCAGCCCTCACGAAATCGTATCCATAATGCAATTTCTGGCACCAACCTATTGATTAGGAACGGAGCTATGAGAATTGAAGGACTACCTCATGATGTACAGCCACGTACTGCGATTGCAATTAACCAATCAGGAACACGCCTGATCATCGTTGTTGTTGACGGCCGCCAACCCGGCTACAGCGAAGGCGCTTCGATGCTTGAATTAGCTCAAATCTTGCTGGATCACCGCGGATACACTGGTTTCAACCTGGATGGGGGCGGTTCTTCTACCTTGGTCATCCAGGGTGAAAATGGAGAACCCCAGGTACTCAATTCACCGATCCATCAGAGAATACCAGGAAAACAACGTCCAATCGGCAACCATTTGGGTATTTTTGCAAGAGAAGAATGACCATCGAGTCCATAAAACACATCAAAACAAATTAGGATACAATAGAGGTCTCAGAAGAAGCTACCAATGGAGGAGGTTGGCCATGGATATTGACCTCGAACTATACCGCCACGAAGTCCGTGTATCGGAAGATCCGCTCATCAGGCTTTCCGCGATTGATATACACCCTGATCAACCCCAACATACTCTTGTATTTATCCACGGTTTTGGGGGAAAAGCAATTCAATGGAATTACCAACTCCAAGAATTTGCTCTAAAAAACCGCGTTATTGCTTTAGACACGCGCGGTCATGGACTTTCTGAGAAGCCCAATAGCAAATACACCATGGATGAGCTTACTTCCGATATTGAAACAGCATTAGATTCCTTAGAGGTCGATCAAAAGATCGTCCTGATCGGGCATTCGTTCGGCGGGGCGATTGCTAGTGAATACGCCTCCAGATTTCCTGAAAGAGTTGAGCGGTTAGTACTCATCGCCACAACTGGAGAATTCCGCCTCAACCCAATTTACCGTTTTCTCCTAAAGATGCCTTATTGGACTCACCCTTTGGTAAATGTTTTCACCCGCAATCTACTCGGTGCTCCCCCGACAGTTATGAAGACCCTGAACGACAATAACCTATCAAAATGGACTGGGTGGACCATCTTTAGGAACTTGACCATACCCACCCTGGTTATTCGGGCTCACCGTGACCGTGTATTCGGGCGCGAATTCTTCAAAGACGTTGTACGCGCCATTCCGGGTGCAGAGGATGTGAATGTGGGCGCTTCTGGACACATGGTGATGCTTGAACGCCGCAAAGCTGTAGATAGGGCAATCCAACGTTTTTTGGAAGAAACCCCGCTTTCTTGGCGCGATAAAGAACAGAGTTCCGAGAAAATTGTTCGCCGAGGTCTAACAGTAAACCGACCCTGGCTTTCGCATTACGAGCATGGTGTGCCTTATACTGTCTCTGTTCCAAACGTGCCTTTGCATCATCTGATGCGCTCAGGAGTACGACGATTTCCACTCCGTAAAGCTGTGATTTTTGAAGGCAAAAGCCTGACCTACCGCAGGTTGAATCATGAAGTCAACCGCTTTGCGAACGCCCTGCGATCTCTGGGTGTAGATAAAGGTGATCGAGTGATGCTGCTGATGCCCAACCTGCCTCAACTTGTGATCGCTTATTTAGGTGTTTTAAAGGTTGGCGGTGTGGCTGTTTTTACGCTTTCATTGCGAGAACCAGCCGAAGCTGTGCGGCAGGTGAGGGATTCGGGCGCAAAGGCATTGGTAACCATAAACCAATTGGCGGAAGTTGGCCAGCGCGCGCTTAAAGTAACAGACTTGGAACATGTAATTTTAACTAACGTGGCCGATTATTTACCTGTATCCAAACGCATTGGCTTGCTATTCGCCACCAAGAAAAGGGAAGAGTTCAAATTAAAGATAGAATTGCATCAAGGTATGCACCTTTTTAGAAATTTGCTGCGTTCTCACAACCGTAAATCGATAGAAGTGAGGGTTTCAGCAGATGATCTCGCCGTAATCCAATACACGGGCGGCACTACCGCTGAATCTAAGGGCGTTATGCTCTCACACCGCAACATGGTAGCAAATACCCTACAGACTCGTCACTGGATGCCGCAAGCAAAAGAAGGCAAAGAACGTTTTCTAGCAGTCATCCCCTTTATGCACGCTTACGGCCTAACAGCGATATTGAACACGGGTATATCTCTCGGAGCCACCCTAATCCTGAAGGCTGATTTTGAAGTAAAAGATACTCTGAACGCCATAAAAAAATACAAACCTACCATCTTCCCTGGGGTCCCGCAGATGTATGTAGCGATCAGCAGTTTCCCAGGTGTGCGCAAATATAAGATATCCTCCATTGAGGCTTGTATCAGCGGTTCGGCGCCACTGCCTGTGGAGGTGCAAGAAGAATTCGAAAAGCTCACTCGGGGGCGGCTTGTAGAAGGATACGGCCTCACTGAGGCCTCTCCGGTTACGCATGCAAACCCCTTGAATGGAATGCGGAAAGTAGGCAGTATCGGGATCCCTATGCCATCCACAGACGCGAAAATTGTATCCCTATCCAACCCGAAGAAAGCCATGCCGGTGGGGCAAATCGGTGAATTGGCCGTGCACGGCCCCCAAATTATGCTGGGTTATTGGAATAACAAGAAGGCGACCAAACAGGTGATAATGCCTGACGGTTGGCTCCTGACTGGGGATGTGGCCCAGGTTGACCAACAGGGTTATTTCCGTATAATTGCACGCAAAGCTGACATGTGGTATCCAGCTAAACCGGATAAACCAGCTTTCCCACGAGACGTAGAGGAAGTTCTGTTTGAAATTCCCCAAATCAAAGAGGCTGCCGTGGTGGCGATTGCAAAAAAACCTATCGCTTTCGTCATCACTCACAAGGAAAAGCCAAAATCAAAATCGGTGATTGCATACTGCAAGAGGCGCCTGCCGCCCGACCTTGTGCCCGTATTAGTAATCTTTATTGATGAATTCCCGCGCACGTTCGTGGGTAAGGTTTTACGCCGCGAATTAGCCAAATATTACGAAGAACACTATGCAGAGTAAAAAGAAAGAGAATCATACTAATTACATTTCTGAGGGCGATGGGCCGCCGGTCATCTTACTTCACGGGTTTGCTGCATCATTGAACCATTGGGGTTGCCTTATCCCAGACCTGGTGTCTGCGGGTTTCAGCGTTTATGCCCCAGACCTTTTGGGCCACGGGGATAGTTTAAAACCAGAAGATATTGAGGCTTACCACGTAGAGCAGGTTTTCAACCATCTGGAGAGTTGGATAGAGGGCTTAGAGTTGAAACACCCACTCACCTTGATCGGCCACTCCCTGGGAGCCTTCCTTAGTATGATCTTCAGCATTCGCAAGCCGGGTATGGTTAAACGTATTGTGCTGGTGGATCCATTATATTCCCCCAAGCAAACCTCGATTTTCGTGCGCTTTTACACGCGGCGACCCGACGTGGCTATAAAAATCATGCAAGCTACCCCAGGACGTTTTTTCAACCCGTTTATTAATTGGAAAATAGACCTGGCCAAGGAACTGCCCGCAAAAAAAGTTCGCCTGGTGGCGCGCGATTTCCAACGCATTCATCCCAACGTGATCTATACACCTTACACCACCTGGGACCTTACACCCCAGCTCCATGCCATACAGGAAGAAACCCTGGTTATTTGGGGAGACAAGGACCGAACCCTTTCTCCGCGCTCATTCCCCCGGCTGGTAGATTTGATGCCCAATGCCAAGAGTTTTGTGCTGCGCAAGACCGGCCACGCCCCCCACCTGACAGAGTCCTCAGCTTTCAACCAACAGGTGCTAGAATTTTTAAATGGGGGATACGGGGAGATGTGACAGGTATTTCCAGGTGGTCGTTGTCTAAAGGGTACATATTGCGGGATTATTAATTCAATTCGATTGTCATTCCGAAACCCCTGCAGGGGGTGAGGAATCCCTGAAGCCTTTGTTTTTCAAGACAAGCCAGCCTAAAAAAGCGGTTTTCAGGGATTTCTCGGCGGACAAAACCGAGTTTTGTCCTACTCGAAATGACAATTCGTGGTTTAGTTTTGCAAAATCGACTTGCATCACCAGAATTGTAAGGTAGTTAGAAAGTTTTACAAATTTTCCACATAATCTTTCGCTTCTTTCAACCCCATTTTTGTTGTTTGCCTAAGCCTCTTTATGGCCTCTATTTTTTTTCCATTTTGCACCAAAACCCGGAGTTCTTCATCAAAATTGCCTGGCGGTACATCCTTTAGAAGAAAATCCACCTTATTTCCATAATCATTTCTGTTGTTATTTGTAAGAGTCGCCAATATCCCTGCAAGAGAAAAAATTAGAAAAATAAAACAAACAATACCAAAGAAGCTATTAAAATTATTAAATGTAATTGAGGAAATTAATAGAGTAAGAATTCCGATAACAAATCCGCCTCCATAGAACAACAATTTTATAACTTTATCTATTGAATATTCATTCTTCTCCTAACGATGTAAAGTTTGTATAAATTGCCCAGCATTTGGGTCTGTTTCTGTAGCTGCTTCTTTTTTATGTATGATTCTAACTTCTTCTGCAATTTGAGAGACTACATTTATTGCAATTTTTAGTGGCATGGAGAAAAATTCTCTGCGCTTGTTTGTTCGATACTTATCCAATCTTTGATGAACTAACCCCTCTGCGAACTCTATATTTGGAACCTGCTCCTCATAAGCAACAACATAGCTAGTCGGCACTCCAGTAGTGTTGGATAGTTCAGCCGCACGCTCTTCGGGATTCCGTCTGGTCATACCAATTTTCAGCATGTCCTTTTGGAATGAAGGGTTGATTAGTATATATATGTAACCTTCAGTAGACATATTCTTTCCCTATCTATGTGATAAAAATTATTCAATTTGTCTCTATCACTCACTCGGCGTGGGGATTTGAAAATCAATCCTATTTGATTCCAACACCCCCACCCAGGCGTTTAGGTCAATCCATTCTTCCACATTATACGGGCCAATAACTAAATTATTGTACGCTGCGCTAATCTGGTAAGAACCATTCCCTAGAGGATTGGGAAGAATTACCGGGAATTGCGTTTCTAACACATCCCCTTGCCGGATGGAAGTAAAATCATTTATTCCCCAATCCGGGTAACAATTCTCCAGACCAGTTTCAAAAAGTGGTAAAACCGCTCCGCTCGCATTACGGATTTCCAAGACAAGATCGGTCAATTCGCAGACATCTTCGGGAGGAAAGCTCGCAGATCCCGGCACACGGAACATGATAGGTATTTCGGTAAGGTTCCTGAAAGCAGCCTCAAGCAACAATCTATCTCCCCTGGCTTCAATAACCTGAATGGAAAGTGAAATATTATCCCGGAAAATAGGAATGCGCGCGGCTGCTATCTTGAAAACCTGCTCACTAGTAAGATTTGATCCTCCCGCCAGTGTCGGGGCTGGAGTCGGTTCTGGGGATAAATCCACGTTTGGATCAGGTGTTAGGGTTACAAAAGCGATGTTGCGCCCAGGTTCGTCATTACTACAAGCGGTTGCAAACAAGAACATAAACAATGTGAATAAAGCGTAAAAGGTAGGTCTCTTCAGTTTAATTCGGCTTTTGCTGAATTCATGATTTATTATCATCTTGTTACCCTCAGAATAGATTTGGAATATCAATATTAGAATTATACCGCATACTTCTTCCAAAATTGTAAATAATGGTTGGAATAGCGCGCGATTAGCTGGGAGGGTATAATAGCATAATAAAATTAATTAATCCTAAGGTCCTGAAGAAAACATAATGACTTCACAACAAATAGCAGGCGTATTTGCTGCTGCGGTAACACCATTGAAAAAAAACTTCTCAACCGACATCGAAGCTGTACCGGCTTTGCTTGATTTCTTGGCGCGCCGCGGTTGTCACGGGGCATTACTGCTCGGAACCACCGGAGAAGGACCCTCGATTGCGGTGGGTGAACGCCAGGCGATTTGGAAAGCCGCGTTAGAAATTCGTACTGATTACCCGGATTTCAAACTACTTGCCGGTACCGGCACTCCCAGCCTGGATGAAACTATTGGGCTGACCAATACTGCATTCAATTTGGGATTTGATGGTGTGGTTGTACTGCCTCCTTATTATTTTAGGGAGGCCAGCGAAGATGGTTTGTTCACCTGGTTTAGTGAAGTATTGGAGCACGGTGTCCCAGAGGGAGGCCTGTTGTTAGGTTATCACTTTCCCCAAATTTCCGGCGTTCCACTGACAGTTGAGCTGATTAAACGACTAAAAGATGCTTATCCGGATGAGTTTGGCGGGTTGAAAGATTCTTCCGGTAGTTTCGGGCATGCAAAAATGCTGCAAGAAGAGTTTAGGGGTGAATTAACAGTCATGGTTGGTAACGATCGCATCTTTGGTAAGGCTTTAGGCGCTGGCGCTTCAGGCTGTATCACCGCTTTAGCCAACCTGTTTTCTCCAGACCTTAGGCGGGTGTGGGAGGCGCATCAAAAAGGAGCCAGAGATCCTAAGTCCGAAGGGCTGCTGACTGCCGCGCGAGATGTCATCGAACGTTTTCCACCCACACCCCCGCTAATAAAAGTCTTACTGGCCGGATTGCACGAAATTCCACGTTGGGTTGTACGCCCACCCCTAACAGATTTAAGTCCCGAGGATGAAAAGCAAGCACTCAGGGATATGATGCAGATCAGTATTCGTTGAGCCATACAGGATGCAAAGACCAAACTGGCGCTTGCTAAAAACCGCCCCAGCACACGGTTCCTGGAACATGGCGGTGGACGAAGCCATCCTGGAAGCTGTTGGAAACGGAGATGTATCACCCACTTTGCGTTTTTATGCCTGGGAGCCACCCTGTTTAACTCTTGGCTATGCGCAGCCAATCAGTGACGTTGACCATTCCAAATTAGAAAATAACGGGTGGGAGGTAGTCAGGCGTATCACTGGGGGGCGTGCTATATTGCACACAGATGAACTCACATATGCTGTGATCGTACCAGCAAATGAACCACGCCTGGCCGGGGATATTATTACGAGTTACAAGCGTCTATCACAAACCCTCTTGGCAGGATTAGCCCAACTTGGAATATTTGCACAGGTAGAGCCTAATCCAAAATCCGCACAGAAAACCAGCCCAAATGGCCCAATATGTTTCGAGACCCCCTCGAACTATGAAATCTTGTACGCAGGGAAAAAACTGATCGGCAGCGCCCAAGCACGCCGCCAGAGCGGCATACTTCAGCACGGAAGCTTACCGTTATTCGGAAATCTAAAAAGGGTTACGGATGTACTAACTTTCGATAATAATGCTGAACGTCACCTTGCCGCGCAAAGGCTTTCAGCTCGAGCAACAACCGTTGAAATCGCGCTGGGTAAACAGGTAACATGGGAAGAGGCTGCCTCCACTTTCGCGGATGCCTTCAGCCAAAATCTTGAAATAAATTTAGTTCCGGGAGATTTAAGCCGAGATGAACTAACCAGAACAGAACAGCTAATAAAAGATAAATATATTAATGCAGCTTGGATTGAAAGAATTTAGGGGGCGCGTACAGGTGTGGGTGTCGGTGGAGGAACGAAGATAACCTCAGGAAAGCCTAAATTGCGTAGGAAAGAAAACAGAAAATTCTCTGCGTTAACACGCGCTTGGTCCAATATCCCAGATTCCAGAGCAGAGTTGAGGATTTCTTCCTCGGCAGCCTGGCGAGCTGCTGTTTCTAAATTGACGTTTCCCTTGGTCAACAGCCCTGTATCCCTTTCATAGATATACGATTCATCGTTATCAATAGTCGCAACAAATATTTCTACGGCGGGCAATGTGACGTAAAGCACACTGTCTTCTACGCGTAAATCTGATGGGTCCAGCTTTGCTAGATCTATCCCAGCGCTGACATCCCCATGGGCGACGAACAGTAACCGATCGCCGACCAGCCAGCCAAAAGCACCTTGGCCGACTTCCGCGGTAATAATCTTTTCAAGTGAATATCGGATCGTGACGAGTTGTGCTAAAGAGCGCACTTCATGGACAATCGTTACAGGGTCTGGTAATACAGTGGGGGTGGGGTTCAACACCTGGGCAATTTCTGTGCTCAGTTTGCTAGTTTGCTCGCCGATAACACTATCGGGACCTAAGAAATTATCAAATGCTCCGGTTATGCTTGTGACCGTCCTAACTACGAAAAAACCCGCACAAGACAAGATCCCAAGAATGCCTATCACTAGAACCCAGTTTCTTGAATTATCCATAAACACTATTATACTAAGGAAAGTCGTCTCTTATAGCCCTTCCAGGTAGTTCAAAAGTCCCACGTAATCTCAATCCTTGAATGTGAGGAAGATTTCTAGTGTCCCCCAAACCTAAAAACCAGCTCGTTTCCCCATCATAACTATGGCCTTGGGCGTATTAACCCTACATATTCATCTACCAGGCTGTGCTTCGCTCAAAGAAAAGCGCGGCCGTCTAAAACCGCTGATAACGAAATTGCAGCGTGAATTTAACCTATCGGTAGCAGAAATCAATTACCATGACGTCTGGCAAGATGCTGTCATCGCCTGCGCCCTGGTGAGCAACGACCACAAACATAACCAGCGCAGTCTGCAAAATGTGGCGCGCTGGGTGGATGATTCATGGCCGGATGTGAGCGTGGTTGATGATAAGATCGAGATTAGATAATTTCACCTTTCGGTTCACCGAGTTAACAATCTACCCCCTTATCCTTTATTCCTTAAACCTTAGGGCCTGCCTCCAAAACTTCTTTGGGGCTGTCCTTAGCGAATTTCTTGAAGTTATCAATATAGCGAGAGGCCAATTGACGGTATTTATCCCAATATTCGTCCTGGTTCGGCCAGGCCTCAGCCGGTTTTAGCACGCTGTCCGGCACACCCGGGCAGGTCTCGGGGACTTCAAATCCAAAGATTGGGTCTTTCGAGTACTTTACCTTTAGCAATTCACCAGAGAGAGCTGCGTTGAGCAGGGCGCGTGTATGTTTTATACTGATGCGTTTACCCACCCCATAAGCACCGCCCACCCAGCCGGTGTTTATCAACCAAGAACTAGCACCGTAATGCTTTATTTTGCGAGCCAATAGATCGGCGTAGAAAATGGGTGGATGCACCATAAAGGGCGCCCCAAAACAAGCGCTGAAGGTGATCTCGGGTTCATCGCCCAGCCCTACCTCGGTGCCGCCTAGTTTGGAGGTATAGCCAGAGATGAAATGGTAAATAGTCTGCTCAGGGTTCAGCCGGGCTATCGGGGGCATCACACCCCTGGCATCCGCAGTCAGCAAGATTATGTTCTTGGGGTGTCCTCCGCGTTTCTCTGGAATAGAACCTGCGATGTGAGATAGCGGGTAAGAGCCGCGTGTGTTTTCCGTGATAGTGTCATCGTCCAAGTCAATCTGGCGCGTAACTGGGTCATAGATCACATTCTCAAGTATGGTTCCGAAACTGTGCGCGGCGCTGTAAATTTGCGGTTCTGCTTCGGGTGATAAACGGATAACTTTTGCATAGCTGCCATTCTCAAAATTGAACACGCCATCATCGCTCCAGCCGTGTTCATCATCCCCAATCAATCCACGAGAAGGGTCTGTCGAGAGGGTGGTCTTCCCAGTTCCAGAAAGCCCGAAAAAGAGTGCGGAATCGCCATCTTCACCCTGGTTGGCGGAACAATGCATTGTCATGACACCTTTCAAAGGCAGCAGATAATTCATCACAGTGAAGATAGATTTCTTAATCTCACCAGCGTATGCAGTATCCCCTATAAGAACCATACGTTTTTCAAAATTAAGAATAATGAAAGTACTAGAATCCGTCCCGTCGATGGGACCGAAGGCTTTGAAATCTGGGGCACAAATCACCGTGAATTCAGGGATATGTTTGCTGTAAACATCGTTGTTCTCTGGTGGGATGAACATATTGCGCGCAAACAAGCTGTGCCAGGCAAATTCGGTGATAATTCGCACAGGCATCTTGTATTCCGGATCGGCTCCGGCGAAGCAATCCTGCACGAAAACATCCCTGCCCTGCAAATAAGCCTGCATGCGGTTGAATAACTCATCAAACTTTTCGGGACTGACTGGCCGGTTGTGCTCCCCCCACCAGATATGGTCTTCTGTTGTAGACTCACGGACCATATACTTGTCTTTAGCTGCGCGGGCGGTGTGTTTACCCGATTCAGCTAGAAGAGCGCCCCCCTGACTGACACTCGCCTCACCCCTGAAGATTATCTCTTCATAGAGCGCCTCGGTTGGCAGGTTCCAATATACAGTTTTCAGATTGGTTAAACCATTGCTGACCAATCCAAAATCACTCTTTAGATGCTCAGCTTGATCTTGACCAGGTGATTTTATATCTCGTAAGTCAGTCATTACCAGTTCCTCACAAGTTTACGGTCACCGATATAAATTTCAGCGGGAGAATTTGAGTCTAAGGCCCATTTCATACGTTCTACTCCTTCAATCAGGCCTTTAATTGAGCCTGAGAAGCTGATGCGTAAAAAACCTTCCATGCCAAATGATACTCCAGGCACACACACAACTAAAGCTTTTTCCAACAGGAAACTTGATAATTCTAAAGAGTTTTTATTGTAAGCGCTAAAGTCTGGTAGTACGTAAAAAGTACCATCCGGTTTAATTACATTTATGTCGCTAAAAGTGCTTAGCTCGTTCATGATCACTTCACGATTATTCTGAATATTCAGACGCAAGTTTTCGACTATGGTTTGAGAGCCTGTTAAAGCCCCTTCAGCCCCAGCTTGGGAAACGGCTGAGGCACAAGAAGTCGTTTGCACCTGGATATTGGACATAACCTCGACCATCCGTTTGTTGCTTATCGCCCAACCGATGCGGTACCCGGTTAGGCCGTAAATTTTCGAGACACCATTCACCGTAATTACACGCGTATTTTCAATGTCTTTTTTTGTATATCGCAAAGCGGGTACCGCCTGAACTCCATCAAATACCAGCTTGTGGTAAATATCATCAGTTATTAAATATATTTCTTTTTTTTCACAGAAATCCACCAACTCTGCGATAAATTCTTCCGAATAGACCACTCCAGATGGATTATTTGGGCTGTTGACTATTATCGCCGATGTCTTCGATGAAACTGCTTTCTCAATATCCTCCAAGCGTGGATGAAAAGTGCTCCCTTTGAGGTCGACAATCACCGGGATTGCACGTGCCAATTTTATTATCTCAGGATAGGTCACCCAATAGGGAGTCAGCAGAATGACTTCATCTTTAGGATTGGCTACCGAAAGAATGATATTGAATAACGATTGTTTTGCCCCGGTTGAAACGATAACATTTTCTGGGGAGACCAAGCGGCCATAATTTTCTTCGGTATATCGAATAATTGCTTTCTTCAAAGATGGCAAACCACTGGTGGGTACGTATTTCATCTGGCCTGAATTCAATTTTGTTGTAGATGCCATAATAGCTGACATCGGAGCGTGGTTTTTGGGCTCTCCCACCCCTAAATTAATAACTGGCTCGCCGCGTGAGCGTAACTCTTTGGCTTTGTCGTTCAACCCAAGCGTGGGTGATGCTTGTATAGATTTGGCTAAATTGCTAATACTCATTGAGGTAAGCCTCCAAAAATGAAATAAATTTAATTTTAATCATAGAGTATATCACTATTTACTTTCCACAGAAACCTAAATATTACTTTTTTTGTTCTAGCTTTCAATGACCTGGAAGCAAAATCTCTGTATAATTAAGACTCCTAAGAATTTTCCTTTCGATTTTTCGTACGAATAAATAAAAGGTAATCTATGACAAAAATAAAACAAATTAGAAAACGTAGCGGAGCTGTGGTGGACTTTAATCCAGACCGAATCACGAATGCTATCTACAGAGCGGTAGTTTCTGTAGGTGGACGGGACCGTAAGAGCGCCGAAACGCTAAGCCAAATGGTAGTCCAACTGATCGATGAAAACACTCCTACTGACGAGATACCCACGGTTGAGGAGATCCAGGATACAGTAGAAAAAGTATTGATCGAGAATGGTCATGCAAAGGTTGCCAAAGCTTTCATCCTCTATAGAGATGAGCGCACCCGAAATCGAGATTTGGGAAATGCTTTGGCTCGCCATTCGTCATATTACATTCCCTGGAAAAAAATGTGGTACGTCTTGGATTGGGCTGTAACTCATGATGTGCACACTATTGAAAACTTGAATAAACGTATCTCCAAGGGCGAATTCCCAGATATTGTGACCGAAGCGGAAGCGATCTATAATCAGGATGTCAAAAACGCTTCCGAAATGATAATTGAGCGTAAAGATGAATTAAGAATAGTTATCATCACCGGGCCGTCGTCCTCCGGAAAAACTACAACCACAACAAAAGTGGGGCAACTTTTGGAAGAAGTTGGTTTAGAATTGGTTACATTAAATATTGATCATTACTTCTTTAACTTAGATATGCACCCAAAGGATGAATTTGGGGATTACGACTTTGAAACACCTCAAGCGCTAGACCTGCCTCTAATCAACCAGCACATAAAAGAGCTCATCGCTGGTGAGGAGGTTCAGATCCCATTCTATGATTTTAAAACCGGCACCAGACACGATAACCAAACTGTCATGAAACTGAAGGAAAATGAGATCATTCTGATTGATAGTTTGCATGGTTTATACAAAGACATGACAGATGGGATCCCTCTTGAGAATCAATTTAAACTATATATCGAACCACTCCTACAGTTGAAGGATAATAACGATGAGTATGTACGTTGGACAGATATTCGGTTAATCCGGAGAATGCTGCGAGATGCGACCCACCGCGCCTACAACCCTCGCCAAACCCTCGAGCACTGGCATTACGTGCGCAGCAGTGAGATGCGCAACATTATCCCTTACATTAACACCACGCATTATGTAATCAACAGCGGAATGCCATACGAACTGCCTTTATACCGTCCCAAACTTTTGGAAAGATTTGCTGAATGGGTTGAGCAATATCAGGATGACCCACTACGTGAGGACGCATATACACGTGCCGCACGAGTTCACAATGTTCTTCAACAGATCACTGGCGTGGAAGATGACACACCCGTACCAGAAGATTCTGTATTGCGAGAGTTCATCGGCGGCAGCATCTATGAATACTAAAGATACTCCTCATTCATAATATTATTCCTGCAATCTATCGATATATGCCTTTATTGATGGCACACCTGTGAGCTTTTCGTGGAAAAAGTTATTGACCACGTTAATCACTTCTGCACGCGCTGCTACTGCCGGTGGGGAAAGTTCTTCGCTACCATCTTCCTTAGACAGGAAATCTCGCAACCTGAGCAGTAATCGTACGATCTCTGTTTCCTTCTCCCCCTCGATAACGCTAGTGACTGCAATGATCAATTCATCAGTTTGGGATAATAGAGTTACAAGATCAATAGGTGATTCGGGTTTAAAGCAATCGTCTATCGTGCGAATCAACGCCCAAACCTGATATAACATGGTGGAAGGTTCATCGAACAACTCGCGCAGAAAAATTGCTTCCTTATAACGACCATTCAGCCGAAAAATATTGTACATCCTTTTTGCAGCTTTCCCATAGTTCAAGTTCTTTGTTACGTATTTCTTTACCTCTCCCTCCAATTGGGCGACATATTCATCTAGAGCATCGCTGGAAATATGTTTCACTAGCTTGCTGAATAAAGGAATTGATTCTGCATCCAGATATACCTCCTGGAAGTAAGGATCCATGTACCCATCCAGGGGAGTGATCGAGCCGTCTGGAGCTTCCCAGGTGACATCCAGCATATTACTCGCGTTCACCAATTCCATCCGCACAGGATCTGCCACCACCCAATCCATCTTGCACCATCCAGGATCTTGAGCTGCTTCTTCCCATAAAATTTCTACATTGGCTCTATCCTCAATACGGATAGCAAGAATTTTACCTTCCTGTACATTTTTTGACGTCCAAGGAATAGGCGAACCGCCCGGATGCACCGTTCCATCAATTTCAACATCATAAGGGAAATTACCTAAACGTACTTGAATTAATTCGTAAGTAGGCCCTTTTAGCGTGTTCAGAGCTTTATCACGCATGATCGCCCCCAAAATCTGGCAGGCTTGCTCCCGCGAGTCTGCAATAATGTTGACGCGTTCAAAAAAATCAGCGTCACCCGGATAAGTTTGAATTTTAGACTGAGCCGCAGACCCAGAAAGGGCCAGAGCTGTTTCTACGCGGCCAGGTTCGTCCTCAAACTCAACAAGCTTACCAATCATGCGGAAATGGGCAAGATCTTCCGGGTTAAAATCCAACATGGAAACCTTGTGCCCAAAAACCCCGCTTTTTTCATCAACCACTATTTCGCTCTCCGCTTGGGCAACAGCGACGGCCGTCAACCATTGTAAAGCTTCGGCTTCATCCAGCTCAATGCCCAATCTTTGGCCCGAATCTATGATCAACTGTAAATCTTTATCTGGGGATGATTTTTGCTTGTCGACCATCTTATTACTCCTTATTTGTCAATTATCAAAGATAGGTCCTGCAATTAGTTATATCAAACAAACTTATCTGCTTTCTAACCATAAGTCTGGAGGGTCAATTCTTCATCCCTGTTTACGAAAAACTGCCAGAATAAGCCACTACCCAGCAGATAGCAAACCGCCATGAGTAAGAAAGGAGTACGAAAATCACCACTTTCCATCATTTGCGCACCTAGAAAACTAGCAATTCCGGAGAATGTGTAAAAAAGAGCGAGTTCAATACCCACTTGGGTGCCGCGTTCTTCTGGATCCAGAATTTCCATTGCAAAGGCTGAACGCACTGGATTGGCCATATTCATCAATGTGGTTCTGCCGATATAAGCAAAACCAGCAATTGAAAGAACAGAACCCATAACACTGCTTATATCTGATGAAAAAGCGATCACCAGGATGAATGGAATTGAAGCCAAACGCGTGAATACTACTGAGCGTATCTTTCCCCACCTTGTGACCAAAAATGGGGCTAAGAAAGAACCTACAACAAGGAAGGTTTGCCCTGCAGCAAAAACTGCCCCAATCTCAACTTCCTCGCTTCCAGCGGTGTTTTGGAAAAACACATTCATCATTGGCAAAGCAAAACCAGCACCCAAACCTATTAAAACTTCAGGTAAGGTCAGCCGCCATATTCGCCCTGGATGTTTGACTCCATCAAAAAATCTAAATTTTGTTACTGAGCGCCGAGTTCTGGTCGAAGCTGTTCTGCGCAGCATAAATGCTGGGATCAGGGAGGCGAACCAGCCCCCGATTCCAAAATATGCAACTGTGCGATATAAAGTTACTAAGGACGCATCATCTGTGCCGCCAAATATTAATGGGATTAAGCCTGCGAGAGCTGACCCGATAATCATCGCGGCAGTTCTCGTACCGCCTGATACGCTGAATAAATGCACCCGTTCGTATTTCTCAGAGTTTTCTGCCATAAAAGCTGGTTCTGCAACACCATGCAGAGCACTGAACATGCCTCCGATGACAGCGGCCGTTAATATTATGGTTGGATTTTCAGTCGAGATTGCAACAAGCGACATTGTTGCACCAATGCCATCACCTAAGATCAGGGATAACTTTCGCCCGATTCTGTCAGAGATAATCCCAGCAGGAACTGCAACAACTGCGCTCGAGATTGAACTAACCAAGATCCGTAACCCAATAAAAGCTATATCAAACCCGACAGCCAGTAAATATAAGTTGAATAATACCGCCCAAGTGCCGTAGATTACATCCATACCTACGACGTGAATCATGAAGAGACGCGCATTTCGGCTGAATAGGCGCATTTTCGCAATGTAACCCCCAAAACCTGTCAGGTCAGCAAATACCTTTTCAGATGCTTCTTGGCTCTGCTGTCCGGTAAATAATATTACTCCTACAGCTATTATTACTAATACTGCGAAGACTAAAAAGCCCCATGAAAAAGCGCCAGCCATCGGAGCTGGTTGTTCTCCACTTCCATGAGCCAAGGCAATGGATGGATTTGCTGCAAGGAAAAATAACACCAATACTAGTACGCTTGAACGCATTAATCTACATTGTGTTTGTCTATCCAGTTTAATTTCTCCAAAGATAACTAGGTTTTATTTTTCGAGTTTGGCCAAAATTTCGCAGCTACTAATAAGTTTTCGGTAATTTATTTTACCCTAGTTTTAAACATTAAGACGAAGAAAAATTGAAGTTGAGAGCGAATTAGGTGTAGGCAGCACTTTCACTGTCATTCTGCCCGTTTTACGAAGATAACTTCATTATTCTACGCAGAAAACTATCACCTTGGCAGGGCCATGTACACCGGTGGTAAGGGTCATTTCAATATCTGCAGTCCGTGAAGGCCCGGTAACAAAAGCAATACAAGAAGTGTTTGCCATAACCCGCTTACCAGCGATGCTTAACCATTCAGACATTGTTGCGTAAATATCTTTCGAAGATAAAACCACAACATGGATGCGGGGTAATAATGAAGCCATTTGTGATTTACCAACCCCCGATGTGAGCACCAAGGTGCCAGTATCTGCAATAGCGGCTATTGCCCCTGTTATCCCAGCTTGAACTTTCCCAATTCTAGTGACTTCCTGAATGCGCCTGGATACATCATTTGATAAGGTTGGGGACAGCCAATCAATACCCACAGCCTCGGAATGTAGGCGAATCTCTTCGGATCCTATCATTTCGGTCTCCCAGGCAATTACTGCGTGCACCTCCATATTCTGAAAATGAGAAGTAACCTCAGCAGCCAATTTTTCTGCTTTTATACGCACGAATTCACCACCCACAAGGTGTAGTTCTTCTTCAAAGCGCCCACTCAAATCTTCTTGAGATGATCTTGGCATTCTGGGAGCGATCATTTCCTCTTCCTGCTCCTCTACTGAGCTAAGGCCAACCACCCTAACTGGTTTTGTTTTCCCCCAATGTTCTCGAAATGGTTTTCTTGCAAAAGAGGGAAAATGGCGCTTGCGTGTCCAAGCAGACAACTGTAAAGGCATCCAGCGCACCCAACCTGCTTTGCGCGGGAGTAAGCGCATCAGCCAAAAAACAGCCTTCTGCGCCCGTTTATATCTTGCAGGCGAAGAAGCTGTCCAGGCATACAGACGCATACCTAAGCTAATAAATTGTGGTTGTGAAACCTTATCTACAAATTGCACACGAGTACGTTGTAGTAATAAAGGGATATCGATCCCCACCGGGCAGGCATCCTTACACGCCCCGCACAATGTCGATGCTTTAGATAGATGTCCATGATTTTGTATACCGAATAATGCAGGCGATACCAGAGCACCAATAGGACCGGGATAAACACTATTGTATGTTCTCCCTCCCACCTCCTGGTAGACGGGACACGCGTTTAGGCAGGCGCCGCAACGGATACATGCAAGCGCTTCTGAAAATTGAGTCCGTCTCTGTGCTAAGCGGCCGTTATCCACCACAACCAGGTGTCGCTCATTCGGTCCATCGGGGTCTCCATTTTGGCGTGGTTTATTGATCCAATTAAGGTAGCTCGTCATCTTCTGTCCCGTGGCCGACCGCGGTAACACTTGCAGGATGGTTGCTAGATCGTCTAACGTAGGCACCAAGCGTTCAGCCCCCATTACGGCGATATGCACCTGCGGAACGGTAGTCACCATACGACCATTGCCTTCATTGGTTACCAGGCATAAGGTTCCTGTTTCAGCCACCCCAAAATTGACCCCAGAGATACCCACCTTTGCAGTGAGGAAATCATCTCGCAGCTTGCGTCTGGCTGCGGCATTCATAGTTGTGATATCGGTGGTATAGGGCATGTTCAGGTGCTTTTCAAATGTCTCCGCGACATCTTCTTTCCGTAAATGAACCGCGGGTGAAATGATGTGAGTTGGTCTTTCCCCGCGTAACTGCACAATATACTCACCCAAATCGGTTTCGACCACCAGGATACCGGCTGACTCTAAGGCTGAGTTGAGATTAATTTCTTCGGTGACCATTGATTTTGATTTAACCACCAGGTTTGCAGCATGGCGTTGGGTAATTTCAACCACCATCTGAGAGGCTTGAGACGCGTTTTCCGCCCAATGGACGAGAATACCATTTGTTATTACCTGCCCCATGAATTGGTCGAGATAGGCTCCCAAATTCTCTATTACATCCTGTCGAATCTCTCTGGCTTTCTTTCGGGTAGCATCAGGGTTTGGCAATGAACTATAAGCTTTCTCCCAACCTTTGCGGCGGCGCGAAGCATTGTTATCTAAAGCAATTTGTAAAGATGGGTTATTAACCGCTTGCTTAGAAAGTTGTTGAAACCGGTCCCTTGGTTTCACTTTAAGCCTGCCGATTTACCAGCTAAGATCTGGGCCAGATGTGCACACCGCACCTTTGAGCCGCGCTTACGCAAGCCGCCCTCAATATGCAATAAACAACTCACGTCACAAGATACCACTACCTGGGACTCGGATTCACCCACCTGGCTCAACCTACGAGAGAGCATTTCGGATGAAACGACCTCATGATCTATCGAAAAAGCCCCACCAAAACCGCAACACTCCGCTTCCAGAGGCTTTATCTGGACTCCCCTCACCTGTTCAAGCAAACTGATAGGCTGTTTTTCCACACCCAGATCGCGCAGTAGGTGACAAGAAGGATGGAAAGCTAGACTCCCATGGAAAAATGCGCTGGTCTCGACATAATTTAATTCATCAACAAGATATTGGCTAAATTCATAAGTGCGTGCGGCTAGCGCTTTGGCGCGCGGCAACCAAAAAGGATCCTCTTTGAACAGCTCAATATAGCCATGCACGAGCATTGCGGCGCACGAACCGGAAGGTAACACAATCGGGCCATCAGTAGCACCGAATACTTCCAATGTATGCTGCGCCATCCGTCTGGCTTCTTGCTGGTAACCAGAATTGAAGGCAGGCTGGCCGCAGCATGTTTGTGCCCGAGGAAACCTGACACTTTCCCCAGCCCTGGTCAACACTTCCACGACCGCAACCCCAACTTCAGGGAATAGGCTATCTACCAGGCAGGTTACGAAGAGTTGGGTTTGTTGGGTCATAATATTCTCAAGAGATTATGATAACCTTTTTGCGGTAGACATGCCAGCCCAGATTGCAATTCCCTTGATTTATGCTAGACTAGGTAACCGTTTGAAAGTAACTTAATAAAATTTGGTTGAAACGGTTACTATAATTGATTGTGGTTCTGTTCGTAGAGAATGAATACCCTTATAGTTGGCGAAGCATTCAACGCTATTTAATATTTTTTCCGCAATCTACTTTAAACAGGTACATACTACAAGAAGGAGTTTAAATGGATCTACAGCTTGATGGTAAACGCGCTCTGGTTACCGGAGCAAGCCGGGGTTTAGGTTACGCAACCGCGCGACAATTAGCTTCGGAAGGCGCTCGTGTCGCGATCAACAGCAGGAGTAAAGATAAACTAGAGGTTGCCGCAAAGACTCTGAAAGAAGAAATCGAATGTGAGCTTCACACGCTGCCTGGTGACCTAACCGAGCAAGATACACCTGCAAAACTGGTTGCAGGAGCTGTGCAGGCCCTGGGCGGATTAGACATCTTGGTAACCAATGCGGGCGGACCACCTTCGGGTCCTTTCGAATCTTTCGATGAGCCTACCTGGCAAAAAGCGATTGATCTTTCATTTCTCAGCCATGTACGTCTGATCCGTGCAGCGCTGCCCCATTTACGCAAATCCTCATCTGCCAGCGTGCTGACGATCACTTCTGTTTCCGTCAAGCAGCCAATCCCCAACCTGGTACTTTCTAATAGTATACGTGCTGCTACAATAGGTTTGACCAAAACCTTAGCATTGGAAATCGGATCAGAGGGTATCCGCTTCAACTCCATTCTGCCTTCGTGGACAGAAACCGAACGTGTCTATGAATTGATGAGCCAGCGCGCCGAACAGAAGGGCACAAATGTGGAAGACGAAATCCAGGCTCAATCCGATGGTAGCCCAATGGGCCGTATGGGCAAACCTGAGGAATTCGCCAACGCGGCTGTTTTCTTAGTTTCCCCAGCTGCTTCGTATATAACCGGGGTGATGCTGCCCGTAGATGGCGGTATGTATAAGGGGACGCTTTAAGGAATTAGGATTGTTGATTAGCTATTGAATAAGAAATGTTTTTTTGTAAATAGCCCAAAATATTTCCGGTGGTAGTTTTTAGCTTATGACATGCCCTCAATGCCAAGGGATTGAACGAGAATTTGGGGAAAAAACTGCTGCGAAAAAGCTTCTCCGCTACCACAGAGATGGCCCTGCTAAATCCACAAGCTTATTGATCGAAACACTTATATCTCTTGGAGTTCAAGATATGACCTTACTCGACATTGGTGGCGGAATAGGAGACATCCAACATGAGATGCTCAAAAACGGTATCACCAAGTCAACTAGCGTGGATGCTTCCAGCGCATATGCGGCGGCTGCTAGAAAAGAAGCTCAAAGACAAGGACACGGTGAACGAGCCAATTTCCTGCACGGTGATTTTGTCGACCTCTCCCCTGAGGTAGAAGATGCTGATATCGTGACGCTTGATAAAGTGATCTGCTGCTATGATGATATGCGCACATTAGTGTCAGCCTCCGCTGCCAAGGCGAAGCAATATTACGGTTTGATATTTCCATATGACACAAGGTGGATAAAAGCAGCCGTTAAAATCGCTAATTTTTTTCTAGCGCTTACGGGTAACCCGTTTCGCAGTTTTGCACATCCCACTGCTTTGGTGGAAGATATTCTAAAGGCCAATGATTTTGGGCGGAATTACTACACACGCAGCGGTTTCTTAGGATTTTGGCAAGTGATCGTTTATTCGCGTGGATGAATAATATTAACTTAGTAAATTAAATAGACACCTCGCGAGTACTTCGCGAGGTGTTTTCGGTATTATTAACTACTTTTATTAGGTGGTTAAGATGCAGGTTCCTCTGCTGGTCTTCCGCCAGGTTCCCGCTGGTCAGGGCCTTCCCCATCGGGTCTCTGCCCTTCCGGCCTCTCACCAGCATTTTGGCGACCAGCCAGGACGGCCTTCGCTAATAAGCTGCCATCTTCTTGTATGGTGTATAAGACTCCCACCCGCATTCCTTCTTCCAAATCTTCCAAACCATTGACAGTGCGGCCGCGGCTGATAAAACGGGTCTGGTCATCTACCTGTAAAGTGAGCGTTTCACCTGCGCGAGTTTGCATGGTAAAGCTATTAGTGCCAATGGAAACCACTCTACCTGCCGCACGTTCGGCATCCAAAATAGCCTGGTCCAGGGCGACCACAACTTTTGCCAATAAGCCACTTTCTTCTTCCTTGGCAAAGACTATTACAACCATGTCAAGTTCAAGATCATCGAATCCAGTAAATTCACCTGAGCGGCTCCTGTAACGTGTATCCTCATCTATATCAAATGTGACTGAATCTCCACCCCTCTTCTGGATTGTGAAACTTCTAGCCGTGGAATTTATATCAGTAACTTTTCCCCCGAATCGCTCCAAATCACGAGGCCCTTGGGAACCTTCCCCATCGGGTCTCTGCCCTTCCGGCCTCTCACCAGCATTTTGGCGACCAGCCAGGACGGCCTTCGCTAATAAGCTGCCATCTTCTTGTATGGTGTATAAGACTCCCACCCGCATTCCTTCTTCCAAATCTTCCAAACCATTGACAGTGCGGCCGCGGCTGATAAAACGGGTCTGGTCATCTACCTGTAAAGTGAGCGTTTCACCTGCGCGAGTTTGCATGGTAAAGCTATTAGTGCCAATGGAAACCACTCTACCTGCCGCACGTTCGGCATCCAAAATAGCCTGGTCCAGGGCGACCACAACTTTTGCCAATAAGCCACTTTCTTCTTCCTTGGCAAAGACTATTACAACCATGTCAAGTTCAAGATCATCGAATCCAGTAAATTCACCTGAGCGGCTCCTGTAACGTGTATCCTCATCTATATCAAATGTGACTGAATCTCCACCCCTCTTCTGGATTGTGAAACTTCTAGCCGTGGAATTTATATCAGTAACTTTTCCCCCGAATCGCTCCAAATCACGAGGCCCTTGGGAACCTTCGCCATCCGGGCCATCTGCGTAAACGCTCGCGCCGAAGGGCAGCGCGAGTAGAACTGCTATCAGCATTGCAAAAATAATTTTTTTGAACATGGTGTATACCTCCGGTATCTAGTTTTCAAGTTCACCATAAGCATAAACTCTAGTCAATAACAGAATACAAAGAGGTTGTAAAATGTAAGTAAAAAATATAAGAAAAACACCTCCCACAAATTAGAAACATGTGGGAGGTGTGGTAACCACCTATACGGTGAAAGTTAGCTCAAAAATTATCTTGGCTAACAAGGTCCCCTGGATTCATATCCAAAGTGAAAATAATCAATTCCGCCTGGAGGAAGAGTTATGGTAGTTTGGGTTGCCGTGGTTGGCCACCAACCACCGCAGCTGTTTGTAACTACGTTTGAAGTTACACAATACGTTCCAGCAGGCAAATTATCAAAGTTGTAATAGCCTCCACTGTCTGTAATATCAGATGCGAATCCTGAAGAATTACAAGCACCAACTCCAAGAGTTATTGTCTGGCCAGATATCCCAAGTTCTGCTATTCCACGGACCCCATTAATGTTTGCATCCCAAAAGACTGAGCCGCCTATCGCAGCAGGTTCAGGTGTTGGAGTAAGGGTTGGAGTTAAAGTAGGGGTTGGAGTAGGCGGGACGTAACAAGCGCCCGGTTCAGAGCCTGTGGGCACAAAACCATAACCCCAACGGCAAGTATTATCCAACGCGGCCAGAGCTTTGATAGGGTACTCGCTGCTTTCAATTGCCGGCGAGCCTGCTTCTACAAGCGTGAAATGATCATTATAATCAAACCACCCTGGCTGCTTCACACCTTCATCAGACCACACTCCCCATAGGAAATAGGCGTCAGAAGCGATCAAAGAATGTTTGAAAGCCAACTGTACATGGTTGGGGTCAGTGGGGTCGCGGCGGATCCAGGCCGCATCTGGGTCTGGTCCGTAACCCTGATCGAAGACCAAATCATCATATCCGTTTAGCGCAGGATCAGGTGCATCTGACAATACCGGAGTTAGACCGCCAACGTCGCCAGCGCTATCTTGATAGGCACGCATATCATTTGTAGTCCAATTCGTCGAATCTGGAACAACTCCAATGATTAACCAGTCACCACGCCCATCAACATCCAGGTCTATTTCAATCCCATAGCTTGCGCTAGAACCATTCGGGGGCGCTCCCTCTAAATAGATGGTAATGTAGACCCAGGGCGCTGCCACACTAAGCTCTCCGCGAGTAATATCTAAGTAGGCGAGATAATCCATAACCTCACTTGTAAATGGTCGCTCAAACAAATCAAAATTAAAACTATCGGCAATAGCTCTTCGTTCAGACGCCAAATTCTCTGATGAACGGTCGACAACAAAACTATTCACCGTTCCAGGATCACTGGGCTGGGTGAGGTGCGCGACCGTCGCCGTGGGTGTCAATGTGGATTCTAGAACCGCAGTTGCTTGAGGTGTGCTGCCCTCAACTGATGGAGGGGCCGCTCCGGGTGTGTCACTTGGCGCTGCTTCTTGCGGCGGCGGTGGCGGTGGAGTTGTGGTACTAGCGGATGGGCCACATGCCAATATTACGGCCATTAATACTAAAATGATTATCGCGATCTTTCCATTAGACTTGGTCTTCATTTTTCTCTCCTCTCAATATTGAGAAATTAGATAAAAATACTACAAATTAGTGAATTATATATATGAGTATTTTAGAGGCTTTTGGTTCGAATTACAAGCATTTTACCAGTTTCCGTAAACAATTGATGTTGGTCCTTTAGTTTGAAATAAAACAGTTGCGATGGAAATTATCCAATGCTTTTCTAAATGGATCTGGGTATCCAAAGGGTTAAGGTGTAAAAGAGATTTCAAAGAATGCGGAGGAAAAGTACGTCAAAAAATTGTAGCTTCCTGCCTGGATCTATTCAATAAATAGGGGTTTGAGGTTGAGGGCTAAGCCTCATACATCAGGAAAAACAACCTCATCCTTCCCCGCCAGGGTGTGGTTAATGCGTTCGATAACGATATCAAGGTGTTGGGATTTATTCACAAAGTCCAGGGAATCGGAGGGGATAGTAAGTACCGGGCAAAGATCGAAAGTCTGCAACCACTCCTCATAAAACGAATCCAAAAGGCCAAGGTAATCAGCGGTAATCCCTTTCTCCATCTCACGACCGCGCGCTTGAATGCGTTCCAATATAACCTCCACCGGTGCCTTAAGGTAGATCAATAGATCTGGAGCGGGCAGCTTTGAGGTAATCAATTCGAATACCTGCCGATAAGCATCGTAATCTCTTTCGTTGATCGCGTTGGTAGTTCTCAGGGCGCGGGTGAAAATATAGAAATCTTCGTAAATGCTGCGGTCTAGAATTGCAGAACCGTTCCTGGCGGAAGCCACATTATGCTGCTCGGCGCGGTGGCCCAGGAAAAAGATCTGCAAGTGAAAAGACCAGGCGGTCATATCAGCGTAGAAATCCGCCAAATAAGGGTTATCCGCGACCGACTCGAATCCAGTTTTCCATCCCAGACGTTCTCCCAGCCGCTCGGTAATTGAGGTCTTTCCTGCGCCAATATTTCCGGCGACGAGAATTAATCTTTTGGTCATAAGCTAACACTCACTAAAGCCGCAGCTATAGCACTTCCGGCAGCCTTCCTCGTTGACCACAGCCGCCTGGCCGCAATCTGGGCACAAATCTCCCTTGATCAGGGCAGCCCGGTTCAAGAGATTAGCGTCCCCATTGGTGCTTGGCTGTTTAGTCTCTTCACCAGCAGTTTTTTGCAGGTAAGCATCCACAGCTTGGGCAACACCGTCGGGCAGTGAACGCACCCGGTTAGGTCCAAAGCCCAGAGGCCGACCGCCGCCAATTCCAGCTAATTGGTGGTAGATCTCTTTGAGCCGGTCGCGCGGTGGGATAGGTGAGGCTAATCTGAGAATATATGAACTCAAGCGGCCGATTGCTTCTGAAACCGCGGCTGTTTCCGACCCCGCTTTTGCAGTATTGACAAATACCTCAAAAGGATGGTTCTCCCCATTCTCATTAATTGTGACAAAAGTTTTTCCCAAGGGTGTTTCGATATTGAAAGTGTGGCCGCGAAGGACCTGAGGACGAGGTTTCTTGGTTTCATTCCACAACACACGATCTTTGCGGTCAATTTTGGCCGCAGCGGTTGCATGCGTCTCTAAAACCACTGTTTCACGCGAACCGGTTATGTAAACAGTGATGCCTTTGCAACCTAGTTTCCAAGCCAACAGGTAAGCAGCAGCTACTTCCTCTTCTGTGGCTGAAGCTGGGAAATTGATGGTCTTCGAAAGGCTATTATCCACGAAAGATTGCATGGCTGCCTGCATTTTGATGTGATCTTCAGCGCGGATGTCTGCAGAGACCACGAACACATCCCGAATAGAAACCGGAATTTCGGGAATGTCTTGACAGCTTCCACTGGCAACCACCCGTTCAATAATCTCTACACGCAGGGGTTCTTCCAGGCCAGCTTCCACGAGAGCCTGCTCGAAAAGCGGGCTGGCATACGCTAGCTGTAAATCTTTGCCGTTATCATTCACATGCCTGACGTAGGCTAGAGCGAATACTGGTTCACAACCGTAACCTTCGCTTCCTGAAACTGTTGCAATTGTACCTGTGGGAGCAATAGTGGTTTGTGCAGCGTTGTGAATTCCGTGCTTCCGGATTCCTTTGATAACCTTCTCCCAGTCTATCTTCGGGCGGCCAAAATCTCTTTGGAAGGGTAAAAGTGGTTCAGGCGGCTGCCACGAGATATTTTTCGGGTCGTAAATGCTGCCCTTGATTGCAGGGAAAGGACCGCGTTCTTTGGCCAGCTTGATGCTGGTGAGCATGGCGTGATAGCGGACAAACTCCATCACCTGTGCGACGAATTCTTGGCCCTTTTCGGAACCGTACCTAATACCGACAAAATACATCAGATCAGCGAGGCCCATCACACCCAAGCCAATCCGGCGAGCCTGAAAAGCGGCTTCTTTCAACTGGGGGACTGCCGAGACATAAGCATTAACCTCGACCACATCATCCAAGAAACGGGTTGCAAGCTCTACAGTTACCTGCAATTTCTCCCAATCCACAGTACCGTCCAGGCCAAAGTGCTGCGCTAAATTGATCGAACCTAAGCAGCAATTCTCATAGGGGCCGAGCCACTGCTCACCACACGGATTGGTAGCTTCCAAAGAATAAAGATGTGGGACCGGGTTTTGGCGATTGGCGCTATCTAAATACAACAAGCCTGGTTCACCATTGTGATGAGCCTGCTGGACGATCTTGGCGAACAAATCACGCGCCCGCACTATCTTATGAACCTTTATAGGAATACCGGCCTCTTCAGCTTCGTTCAGGGTGCCGTCAAACCCTTTATACTCTGGAGAATTTACATCCACAAACCTAAGCAGCCAATCGTCATCTTCTTCCACAGCAAGCATAAAATCATCTGTCACGCCCACAGAAATATTGAAATTCGTAATTGCATTCTCATTCGTCTTGCAGGAGATAAACCGCGCTATATCAGGATGGTCGACGCTAAGTACAGCCATATTTGCTCCCCTACGTGTGCCGCCTTGGGCAATCTCACCAAAAGCCTGGTCATAGACTGATAAAAAACCGACTGGCCCGGTAGCCTCCCCCGCCGATTTTTGTACACGCGTACCCTTAGGGCGTAAACGCGAAAATGAGAACCCATTTCCACCTCCCGTTTGTTGGATCAAGGCAGCATCGCGTAAGGTTTGGAAGATTCCGGATGATTCTCTGCCCATATCGTCGCGGATAGGCAACACAAAACAAGCGGCTAGCTGCCCTAAAGGCGTGCCTGCTCCTGTCCATGTGGGAGAATTTGGGAAAAAGCATTTACTAGCCAATAGGTCATAAAATTGGCGGGCAACTGCTTTACTATCTCGCTCCCAGGTTTTCTCGGCTTGTGCTACGTGGTAGGCTACACGCCAAAAAGTTTCCTCAATATTCTCAACGGGTTGGCCATCCAATCCGCGTCTAACGTAACGACGCATAAATACCCGCTGCGCGTTCTCGGTCAATTCAACAGCTTCAAGATCTTTTGGGAAAGGTGGAGTTGATTTTAATCCAGGTTTTGGTTCATCCTGAACAGTTTCATCTAACATATGGAGAACTCTCCTCGGAAAACGATTAATTCTTAGGATACCCAGGCCAATTATCGAAAGTGAGAATCCTTAGCAATGCAGAGCTCATACCCAGGGTATCAAATGCGTCATACTTGTAAAGGTTTAATCAAAAACGATGCATAAAATAATCCACATCGTCAGACAAGGAAAAAACTAACTTTCTATCAGACGGTCTAATTCGTTACGGACGGCATGCAGATCGTCTAAACCCAGGTAAACTAGTGCAAAACGTATATAAGCAATCTGGTCCAATCCTTTTAGCCCAGCGATCACCATATCACCAACTACCCGTGAGGAAACTTCTGCTTTGCCCATGCGCTGCAAAGTGGATTCAATTTCGCCCACCATGCGATCCATATCTGCAGCAGCAACAGGTCGCTTGACACAAGCCAAACGAATTCCCCGCATCAGTTTCTCCCTGTCAAAGCTTTCTCGGGTGCCATCTTCCTTAATGATCAAAGGTGTAGCCAGTATGGGCCGCTCGTAGGTACTAAAGCGTTTTTTACACTTTTTACACTTCCGGCGACGACGAATCCCCCCACGGGAATCATGAGTTGTGTCAATTACCTTTGTTCCTTCTATTTCGTTGTCCTGACAAAGTGGACAAATCATGGGAGCCTCAATAATTACTTTTATCGCATGAATCCCCCAAATATGGGGGTGATCCAATTACTTCCCCTGTATATAATGAAGAAGTTACAAATTGTAGCTTATTATCCAAATGAAAGCAAGCGATTTTGAAAACTTTAACCTTAATATTTTGGGAAAACGATTTTACAAAGAATTTTCCATCCTATATTTTAAATCTGCAGCTCCCTCCCAAACAAAAGTGTTCAAGGAGGGAGCTGTATGCCAGCCACGAACTACTGGAGGAGGAGCCAGTCTGTTGTGGCTGCAGGAAAGTTTCACATTAATTACGCATGCTTTTTCCCACGAGAAAAAATTATTTATTGACGCGTTTTCGGAGAAACGTCGGAATATCCAGATCTTCAACGTTTCCACTGAACGCGTTAGATACCGTTTCCGCTCCAACCAATACCGACTCTTCTGAAGATCGCACGCCTTTCTGTGCTTTATTAGCCTTCATACGGCTGCGCAGCATGCGCTTCGGGGTAGCGGAGCTATCAAAACCGGTAGCGATAACTGTAATGCGAATCTCATCGCCCATATTTGGATCGATCACCGCGCCAAAAATAAGGTTGACATCCGGGTGAGCAGTTTCCTTGATGATCGCAGCAGCCTGATTGACTTCGAATAATGAAAGATCATTACCACCAGTGACATTGAACAAAATACCCCGAGCGCCATCAATTGTGATGTCCAAGAGTTCGCTAGTGATAGCTTGTTCAGCCGCATCTCGAGCCCGGTCTTCACCTGCAGCGTTACCTACCGCCATCAGCGCAGCTCCACCTTCGGCCATAATCGTGCGTACATCCGCGAAATCCAAGTTGATCAGACCAGGGATGGTGATCAATTCGGAAATACCTTGGATACCTTGTCGCAGGACGTCATCTGCCATCGAAAATGCTTCATTCAGCGTAGCGCGTTTATCAACTATTTGCAATAAACGGTCATTGGGAATCACTATCAAAGTGTCCACCTGCTCTTTGAGTTTAGCGATCCCAGCTTCGGCAGCTGTTTTGCGGCGAGCGCCCTCAAATGTGAAGGGACGCGTGACCACTCCAATTGATAAAGCGCCAACTTCGCGTGCGATCTGAGCCACAATCGGTGAAGCCCCAGTTCCGGTGCCCCCCCCAATTCCAGCAGTGATGAAGACCATGTCTGCGCCCCTTAGGACATTATATAAGTCCTCGGCAGATTCTTCCGCGGATTTCCGTCCATTTTCCGGATCACCCCCAGATCCTAAGCCGCGTGTGAGCTTATCGCCTATGCGCACACGAGTGCTGGCATTCGCCAGCATCAAAGCCTGGGCATCCGTATTCACAGCCACAAACTCAATGCCATGCATACCTTCATCGATCATTCTATTTACTGCGTTGCATCCCCCGCCGCCAACACCAACAACCTTGATGCGAGCAAATGTTTCCATACGTTTCATCGGTTTCACAATGTTCCTCCAATTTCTTCAATAATATGTGAATAATTTTACTAAATCTGCAATTAATTTTACGGTAAAAACCGCTTTAACACATCCTTAAATCGATCCCAATTTTGACCATTTCGGTAATGTATCGTCTCCGGCCTGGATGAGATAACGGGATCATATTCATCCATCAGCATTGCCCAAAGCACTAGGCCGATGCTCGTAGAAAAGGCCGGCGAATGCAATTTATCAACCATTCCGGTAAGCTTTTCTGGCTTAGCAATCCGTACTGGCATATTCAGAACTTCGCTCGCTAGTTTGCTAATGCCGGGTAATGCACTGGATCCACCGGTCAAGACCATTCCGGCAGGCAGCAGCCCATCAAACCCAGACCGCTTGATTTCTTGCACCATCAGGCTAAAAATCTCCTCCACTCGAGCTTCGATAACATGAACTAAATCCTCTCTCCTGACATCTACGGGTTTCTCTTGACCAAAAGCGCGCACTGAGAAATTTTCAGAAGAATTGATTCCACTCATTAAGGCATGCCCGTGGTGAATTTTGACTTCTTCTGCTTGTGTGAACGGAAGTCTCAAGCCATGGGCAACGTCAGAAGTGATGTGATTGCCGCCAACTCCTAAAACCATTGTATGCCAGACATCACCCTCAATAAAAATCGCCAGGTTGGTCGTACCACCGCCAATATCACAAACCACTGCGCCCATTTCACGCTCGGTATCGGTAAGCACGACTTCGGCAGACGCCAGAGGGTTTAGGACGAATTGGTTAATTTCTACACCAGAAGAACCCACACACTGGCGTAAATTATCCAAGGAAGAAGCTGCTGCGGTAATGATATGCGCTTCAACTTCCATGCGGTAACCATGCATACCGACCGGCATACGGATGCCATCCTGACCATCCACCGTAAAGCCCCGCTGGATCACATGAATAATTTCACGATTGTGCGGAATGGCAACAGCGCGGGCCGAATCTAAGCCTCGGGCAATATCCTGCTCGTCGATAACTTGGTTGGATACACCGACAACCCCACTGCTATTGAGGGATGATACATGCGGACCAGTCATACTAACCAGAGCAGAGGTTATCTCTAAACCAGATGTGCGTTCGGCTTTGTCGATCGATCTTGAGATCGCTTGGGAGGCAGCCGCCAAGTCCACTACCGCACCCTTACGGATTCCTTGCGAAGGTTCAATGCCAACACCCAATATCCGCACTCTTCCCCCATCTTCCACGCGGGCAACAAGCGTGCAGATTTTAGTCGTGCCAATATCAATCCCTACAATTATCGGTGCGCTCATTCTTCAGGTACCAACCTGTAATAAGGTGCATCCAGATGCTCTAGGCTAATGAAAACAGGCGTTATGCCACGTTCTTCCAGAGCCTGGACAACAATCGAATACATGATCAACTTGGATGGCATATTTTCCGGGGTGTCACCAAAATAAACCTGCCATCCTTTTGGATCAACCCAACCCAGCCCATGCCGAGAATCGTACAAGAGTGTTGTGGCTTGAGGGACAAACGTATTCATGGTCAGGACGGCTTCAACCATTGCAGGGGTCATCAAATTGGATTCTCCATCCTCGTCATCTTGAAGTGAAGGCAAATCATCCATAGCTTGAAGGTTCACTAATCCTTGCATTTCGCCTCGGGGTTTAAAAGCAACACCGTTTAGATCAATCCATAGCGAGCGGTCGGATTGGATCAGGGCAATTACAGGTTGTCTTTCTCCAACGTTGATAATAACTTCCGCTGGAAATTGCACAGATACTGAAACATCCACAAGCTCTGGGAAGGAAGCATTTAGATCCTCCAGCACAGCCGCAGGCGCGATACTGAATATGGATGCTTCTGTTAGTCCTAAGCCTAAGTAAATCTCCTGAGCACTGAGCCTCTCAGCCCCAACTACCTGAATACCACTCACACGGTAATCCACCGAACTTAATAGATGGTTTATAACGGTTACCAAGACGATGACCAACGCGCCAGAAATCAACCGCCAACCAACGGGAATAACGGGAACAACCGGCAATCGCACTTCCGCTCCAGTTGTCGGTAGAGAAAGAATGAAACGTCGACGCGATTCTTTGCGCTTCTTGCGTCTTCCCGGTGTTTGCACCATGGATGAACGCGAAACAGTAGGTGGAGCGCTGCGGAACGCCAAGGATTTGCTGCGCTGCTTAACACGCTTTGGTTTCCTTCGTTTCCCTTTTTGGCGGCGCCCACGCACAGAATCAGCACGCGATTGATTTGTTGTCGTCATCAATTAATCGCTCCGCTTAAATTCACGTTTGTTTTCATCTCGATCTGCTTTGCGCTCAATTGCAAGTTCAATCAAACGGTCTAATAAGGCGGTATTTGATAAACCGCTGGCTTCCCACAACATAGGAAACATACTAATCTGGGTAAAGCCAGGCATAGTATTTAATTCGTTCAAATAAATTTCACCGCTGTCTTTATCTAAAAAGAAATCCACGCGTGCCAGTCCGGCCAGGTCTACAGCTTTGAAGGCCTTGATAGCTAGTTTACGAATTTCATCGGAAACCTCTTCAGGAATGTCCGCGGGTATGATTACCTTGGAGCGATCATCGTGATATTTGGCCTCATAACTGTAGAACTCAGCTTCTGGGCGAATTTCGCCACAAACTGAGACCTCCGGTTGATCATTCCCAATGACAGCAACTTCAATCTCATGAACGTTATGGCCTTTTTGCACTACCACTCGGCGGTCATATTGGGCTGCATCGAGCAACCCCTCAATTAGATCTGAACGGTTCTTGACTTTACTGATGCCAACGGATGATCCCAGATTAGCAGGTTTTGTAAATAAGGGATAATCACCAACTTGTTCAGCAATGTCTGTGGCGCTTTGTATATTTTCTTGAATATTTCCGCGTAAGATTACAACCTGTTCTACAATCGGGATTTCATTGGCGCGCATGACATCGCTAAACACACCTTTATCCATTCCCAGAGATGACCCCAAAACACCCGCTCCAACGTAAGCGACCTCTGCCATCTCGAACAGTCCTTGCAAGGTGCCATCTTCTCCGAAGGTGCCATGCAGTACAGGGAAGAGCACATCTAGATCAACCATTTGCTCTAATACTTCACCTTGTTCTGTGGTTTTTATTTCTCGCAAACCTGAGCGTGACGGGTCCGGAAGTAAAGTCGCTCCAGATAATTGGCTGGTATTTTTACTGATCAAGGCTTCCAAGACATCTTCACCCACCAACCAATCCCCTTGGAGACTGATTCCGATTTGGGTCAAGTTGTATTTACGCTGGTCCAGAGTGCTGAGGATAAATCGCGCCGACATTAAAGAAATTGCATGCTCTCCAGAGCGGCCTCCGAATATAACTCCAACGTTTAATTTCTTATCATCTGACATGCTTCAATACCAATTAAATGGGCTTTATGAATTCCATTCTCCGATCAATTCAATCTCCAATTCAAGATTTACACCAAATTGGTCTGCAACTGTTTTTTGAGCTAAATCAATTAACGCCTTAACATCTGAAGCACTGGCTTCTCCCTGGTTGATGAAAAAGTTACCATGTAGTGGGCTGATCTGCGCAGCGCCTATTTGTTTTCCTTTTAATCCTGCGGCATCAATCAAGCGTCCTGCATAATCACCCAACGGGTTTTTGAACATTGAACCCATACTGGCCCCCGGGGGTTGTGTTTTCCGCCGGTGTTTAAGATTCTTTTTCATTTTCTCCTCGATGATCTCTGGTTTCTCGCGGGCCAACAATAATGTCGCCGATAGAACGAGCGCTTGCCCAGCTTTGTTTTTGAGCGCGCTGCTGCGATAGGTGAAATCCAAGTCGTCCAACGACCAGGTCTGTTTACCTTTTTCACGATGCAAGATTTCTGCCACTTTCAAACACCCGTACATATCTCCACCATGCGCACCAGCATTGCCGAAGACCGCACCACCCAGCGTACCGGGTATCCCGGCTGCCCATTCCAAACCGGAAAATTCTTTTTGGGCAGCCTGGCGGGCAAGGGCGCCAAAATTTATGCCAGATTCGGCATAGACGCTTGGGGGTTCGGAAGTTTCATTGAAACGCACTTTGCGAGCTTTGTTCAATAACACCAAACCCTGAATACCGCTATCGCTCACTAACACGTTAGACCCACCCCCTAAGATAACAAATTCAATCCCGATCTCCCATAAATGAAGCGCAGTATCCGCCAACTCGTCCGCATTATGGACCACTATTAGCGCTTCAGCAGATCCGCCAATGCGCGCGGAGGTGTAAGGAGCCAAAGGCACAGCCTCCAAGAGCCTATCTTTAAATGCAGCACGCAGTTCTTTAATCGGGAGAAGATGAGCCATCACGTCCATCAGATCCTTTTCACTCGTTCCTTAATACGCTCAAGGATTTCCTTTGAACAATTTTCAATATTCACATGTTCCTCCGGCGGCTTTATTTGCACTTCTTCACCTTCAGGTGTGATAATCGAAAAATTATTAATATCATCCTTTATGATCGCGTCAAGTATGAATTTAGTTTTAGTATCAAGCATGTTGTTCCTCCTTCATTTTTAACTCGGATAAAACTTGGCGGCTAAGCTTGACTGCATCTCCAGCCGAGAGAACTAACAACACATCATCCGCAGTCAATCTGGTTAAAAGAAAATCAGCGGTCTCAGTCAAGCCAGCCATAAATTCAACATCTGGGTGTTTAATTGCTGCGTGCAACTCTTGGTGAGAGAAATCCTCTGGTTGGGTTTCACGCGCGGCGAATACTGGCGTTATCATCACCCGGTCGGCAGATTGGAACGAGGCAGCATAATCGGAAAGCAGCTCTCGAGTGCGGGAATATGTATGCGGCTGCCAAACTACCCACAAAGTACTCTCCGGAAAATACTCTCGTGCAGCTGCTATGGTGGCTCGAATTTCTGAGGGGTGGTGGGCATAATCGTCCACAATCGTGATCCCAGCAGCCTGTCCGATGATTTCAAACCGCCGGCCCACCCCCCGGAAATCTTCCAAAGCTTGAGCGCATGCTGTCAAAGAAAGTTCAAGCAAATCACCCACAACCAAGGCAGCCAACGCATTCAAAACATTGTGTTTTCCTGGAATGTGTAAAGAAAGATGAACCTGCCGCTCTGTTCCGTGATAGACATCAAAGCTGTATCCGCTGCCAGGTAGGCTTTTCAAATTCTGTGCCGAGTAATCGGCCTTATGGACAAACCCAAAAGTCAACACTCTTTTTCCTGAGGCAGCTGCTTCTTTGCCAAGCGCATTTGCACCAACGTCATCTACCCCCACAACCAAAACTCCATCAGGAATCAATCGGGCCACAAAATTCCGGAACGCCTGGGTGAAATCTTCTGGCGCAGCAAAGAAATCAGGGTGGTCATATTCCACATTCGTGACCACTGCGATAGAGGGATTCAAACCCAAAAACATATGATCATACTCATCCGCTTCAATTACGAAACTTTTTCCTAAGCCTGCGCGTGCATTCACACCTAAATTTGCGATCATTCCACCTACAATGAACCCCGGATTTTCATCGAGGGAACTGAGCATCCAAGAGATCATCGCAGTCGTCGTAGTCTTACCATGTGACCCGGCTACGGCTATTGTCTTTTTGTCTGCTAACAACTCTTCCATATATTCAACGCGTTTCTTTATTGGAATCCCGCTTGTTTGAGCAGCAAGTACTTCCATATTATTCTCCGGGACCGCCGATGAGCGGATAACCAAATCAGCTCCTGCAATATTCTCCGCTGAATGTCCGATGAATATTTGTGCTCCGGCATCACGCAAGCTATCCGTCAATTCGGAGTTTGTGCGGTCCGAACCGCTAACTTTTTGGCCGCGCTCAAGCAGGACGCGCGCAATCGCAGAAAGCCCTGCCCCTCCGATACCGATGAAATGTGTATGCTTCGCGTCTTTAGTCATCAGATAAATACAATTACCACAAATGTGAAAGCCACGGCCACTGCGAAATAAATTCCGGGGGCGGTCAGCCAAACTGGCGGCAGATATTTGATCAGTTGTAAAGTGGATTCTACAGCTGTGGGATCCAAAACACTTTGCACTTGAGGACTCTCTGGTGAGATCACAAAGCTAAATGGATAGTTCGTCCAATGCATATATGCCCAAATAGATCCAATAATCAGGTAGCCATTAATTCCGCCAAGCACAAAACCTAACAATGAATCTTGCAACTTGTCACGCACAGCCCCCTTTGCCAGGAGTTTGATATTCGGTGTCTGGTATCCAAAGAAAGCCATTAATAAGATTATTGTGGTGCGGGTCCAGAAAATCGTAACTGGGCCACCTGTTTCATAAAATCCAGCAATAAAACCGATGTAAGTCTCTAATACCGTAATGATAAAAATGGCGAGAATTACACTAAAGGAGACTAAGAGTTCTTTTGCCCAACCGCGCAGGGTCCCGATGATTGCTCCAAGGACAACGAACATCCAAAACACAAAGCCTATAGAAATCATGAGTAATTTCCTCGTCCGGCAGACTGCGCGACCAACTCACGGAGTAAATCTGCAATCGAGTCCGCGGCTCCTGGTTTTTTTAGCGCTTGCAGGGCTGTTCGCATCTCGGAACGTTTTTTTGTATTGCGCATTAGATCAATCAATGTACCCAACAAGTGCTCGCCCAAATCTTCATCCCGCAGCATGACCGCAGCCCCACGTTCACTTAGGAAGCTTGCGTTTAATCTCTGATAACGCCAAGCATGCGGATACGGCACTAAAACCGAAGGCAGGCTAAAGAGTGGAAATTCACCCAATGAAGAAGCCCCTGCCCGTGAAACTACCAAATCAGCAGCAGCCAGGGCTGCACCCATTTCCTCATGGAGGTAGGGGTATGGGTGGTAATTAGCTGCTAAATTCGGAGGTAAAGAGTCAACGGAGGCTTGCACATCAGGCCATGTTAGCGTTCCACTGATGTGTACTACCTGCATCTCGGGCAATAATTGAGGCAGAATAGCGGCTAAGGCTTGGTTTAATGAGCGCGCTCCTTTACTGCCACCAAAAACGAGTAAGGTAGGCATATCTGGGGAAAGATTCAAAGTTTGATCAGCTCTCTGCTTATCATATTCTTGAAGTTCTCTTCGAACGGGGTAACCGGTAAAACTTACCTTTTTATTTGAGCTAAAGAATTTTTCTGATTCTTGCGTACTTACTGCAATCCGGTCGGCAAAGCGGGATACTACTTTGAGCGCTAGGCCAGGTTCAAAATCTGGGACGAAGAGCAGCGTCGGTACATTTCTACCTGCCAAACCAGTCGGAATAGCCACAAAGCCACCAGTGAAAAACAGCACATTGGGCTGAAATTGACGGAGCAATTTGCGAGCAGCTAAAAATCCGCGACCTAAACGCCAAAGACCGGGCAAGGCTTTTAACCCCACACCGTGCACTGCACCTGCCGGGACTGCTTTATATGGCACTCCAGCTCGGGCTACCAAATCTGCCTCCATACCACCTTCACCGCCAACCCACAGGACCTGCTCAGCATCCTTACCGAGCGCCTGCAGTACGGCGAGAGCGGGATATACGCCTCCCCCGCTTGCTCCGGCGCAAATCATAAGCCGCATCCTCATTCCTTCCATTCTTGTAAATTAATTCCGCTGACTCTTCATCTCTTGATAATCGAGCTATATTCATCAATATTCCAACCGCGGTCATTGTAACGACAAGGTTCGAACCACCCGCGCTCATGAAGGGCAAGGCATTACCTGCAAAGGGAAGCAAACCGATCATTACTGCCATGTTAATGAAAGCCTCAACCACAATCCATAAAGACAACCCTGCAGCCAATAGTGCCCCAAACGTATCTGGAGCACGGCGAGCAATGATCAAACCCCGCCAAACAAACAAGCCAAACAGTACCAAGAGACCGAGGGTACCAACTAAACCAGTTTCTTCTCCTATCACAGCAAAAATACTATCAGTCGGCGGTACAGGCAGACCGGTATATTTGGTATCTGCGAGACCAATGCCGACTCCAAAAAAACCGCCTTTAATGAAGGCTTCAAAGGATCGGAGAACATGGTAAGATGCTTGGGTTGGATCTCTAATTCCCTCCAAATAATCAGCAATACGTTTACTTCCTGTAGGGTGAATCTGGACTACCACCCAGCCAAACAAAACAGCCACGATAAGTAACATAGCTATCTGGCGTAAATCACCCCCTGCCAAGAAAAACAGCATACCACCCAAAAAAACTATTGTGGCCGCGGCGCTCAAATCCGGTTGGGCCATGATTAATCCTCCAATTAGACCAATCATGAGAGCCAGTGGAAGTAGGCCAAATTTCACTTTACTCAATTGGTTGCGTTTAGAATATAACCATACGCTAAGATATATAACGGTAACAAGTTTAGCTGCCTCAGAGGGCATGAAAGAGCCTTCAAACACCGTCCGTGTTGCCCCGTGCCGCGATTCATTGATCACTAAAACTGCTAATAGGCCGCCAATCGTGGCGACCATCGCGGGTACAGCTAAACGGCGCCAATGATGGTAATCCATCCGGGCCGCAGTTATTGCTGCAACTATTCCAATACCTAACCAAGCTAACTGACGGGTAAATATTTTTGTGGGTGAATCGTAGATCCACCAAGAAAAATCCCAACTCGCAGAATACATCATCAGCATTCCAAAAATCATCAATGTAATGGTCACCAACAGGAGAGGAACGTCTATGCCTAAGTATTGTGATGACCTTGGTGAGTTACTTCTTCGGTTATTGGTTTTAATCATAATTTCATCACCCATTCTTTAAATTTCTCGCCGCGCTCTTCAAAATCGTAAAATTCGTCAAAACTTGTACCCCCCGGAGCCAATAAAACCACATCACCTGTTTCCGAAATTTCTGCGGCGGTCTGCACGGCCTGCTTGAGACCTTCACAGGCTGTGATAGTGTATGGTCTTTCAATTGGTGAAACCTCACCAACCGCTCCCAGGATGATGTCAACCGCCTCACCAAAAACAATTAGATGATCTACCCTTTTTCTAACTTGGGCAGCAAAATCTTCCCAGGGCAGATCTTTATCCCTGCCACCCGCTAAAAGAACCAACGCTGAATCGAAAGATTTTATCGCAGCAATAGTTCTTTCTGGAGCGGTTGCAATCGAGTCGTTGTACCATTGCACTCCATCCCGGAGTCTTACAAATTCCAAACGGTGAGGTATGCCAGTAAATGCCTCGATCCCTTCCCGCATGGCATCAAGAGGTAGATTTACCGCGGCTGCGATGGCACATGCAGCTAAAACGTTCAAAAGATTGTGTTCACCCAGCAGATTAATTTTATTAATGGGTATGACTTTTGTTTCTGCAGATTCATCCTTCAACCAAACAGAATCTCCACGTACAAAAGTGCCTAATTGACCTTTATTCAATTCACTTTTTCCGAAAGATAAAAGACGTCCAGAAACCTTATGAGCCAGGTCCCAAGCACCTGAATCCTCCCGCCCCAATACTGTCACGTCGTCATTGGATTGGTATTCCAGGATTCTCGCCTTTGCGTGTGTGTATGCTTGCATTGTTCTATGCCGATCTAGGTGATTGGGGGTAATATTTAGGATAGCAGCCACATCCGGGGATTTTGTCATTAGGTCAAGTTGAAAGCTGGAAAGCTCCAGGATGGCCAAATCATCCGGATGCATCTCATCAACATGTGCGATCAGGGGTAATCCAATATTGCCGCCAACCCAAACTTTAGGAAAACTGTTTTGGCTATGCGCATCTACTACTGCTTGACCAATCCGCCCCACCAAAGAAGTGGTAGTTGTTTTGCCAGCTGAACCGGTTATTCCCACGACTTTACAGGGCGCAGCTTCCAAGAATACTTGTGAATCGTTGGAAAGCGGAATCCCTTTCTTCAAAGCCTCGGTCACCAGGGGAAGATTTAGCGGTACGCCACCAGAAGGAAAAACCATGTCTACGCCATCTAATACACTGAGGGGGTGACCACTAAATACCCATTCAGCGTTTGCTTCCGCCAGAGCGTTCTGCTCTTCTTTAAAAGCTTCTGCAGGACGCTGGTCATTAAGCACAACCTGCGCCCCATGCTTGCTTAAATAACTAGCTAAAGCGATCCCTTGACGGGCAATCCCGATAGCTAACACGCGTTTACCTTTCCAATCCATTTCATACAACCACCAGCGCCACTCCAATCATGGCGAATAGTAGACTAACCAACCAGAATCGCTGTACAATCTGTGTTTCACTCCAACCCGACAATTCAAAATGCAAATGTATTGGCGACATCTTAAAAATTCTCCGCCCCCCAGAAATTTTATAGTAAGCAACTTGGAGGATCACACTTAAAACTTCACTCACCGGAATAATGGCAATAATCGGCAGTAATATCCAATGTCCAGTCATCAATGCTACAACCGCCAATGTGGATCCCAAAGCCAACGAACCAGTATCACCCATGATCAACATAGCTGGGTGCACGTTAAACCATAAGAACCCAAACACCGCCCCCACGAGAGTAAAACAAAACTGAGCTAAAAATGTCTGCCCTTGCAAAAGAGCAATGCCCCCATAAGTGGCAAAAGCCGTAGAGGAGACCAATCCTGCCAAACCATCCAATCCATCGGTGAAATTGATCGCATTTGTAGTTGCCACAATCACAAAAACCGCAATCGGAATGTACCAAAAACCCAAATTAATTTCACCTATCAATCCCGGTAGATACATGTCTGGGGCGTCGAGGACTTTGCGTAACAAAATTGCTACCGTTAATGCCAAGACCAGTTGAATCAGGAATTTGAAGCGTCCACTAATACCCTCTCCTCGGGTGCTACGACGTAATTTTTTCCAATCATCCAAGGAACCTAAAGCTCCAAAGAACACAAGAGCGCTCAAAGGTAATAAAATCGAACGCCCCACAACACTCAGGCCGATCAACGATACCGCATTCAACATCCCAGTAATTAACACCACTGGCAAAATGAACATCACTCCTCCAATAGTAGGTGTTCCAACTTTGGTTAAATGCCTTTCAGGCGCCTCTATGCGGATGCTGTCACCAATCTCCAGGTAACGCAAAATACGCACTAAAGGACCTCCCCAGATCACAGTTAGAATGAAGCTGATAGCAGCTAAAGCGAGGGAGATGGAGGTATCGGTCACTGATAAACCTCCAAACTGGGAACAATATTATCCATATGCATACCGCGAGAGCCTTTCACCAGGACGACATCTCGGCTGTCAAATTTATTACGAATTAATACCACCGCTGCCTGGGTATCTTCTACCTCGGTAATGTTCGTTGCTTTTAGTCCTGCATCTCGCGCCGCGTTAGCGATAATTCGAGCACGTTCACCGACAACTATCAACCTATCAACCACCTCTGCCGCTCTTCTGCCAACCATTTCATGCCCTTGACGCTCATACGGTCCTAATTCGAGCATATCTCCTAAAACAGCAATTTTTCGGCCTTGAAGTTCTTCTAATAAATTTATAGCCGCAATCGCAGACTGTGGGGAAGCGTTATAAGTATCATCAAGAAGCAAGGCTCCATTTTTGGCCCGTACAGCTACAAGACGTAATTGTGTATGGCCAAAACGTAACCCAGTGATGATCTCCTGCCATCCCATGCCTACCATTAATCCCACCGCAACTGCACGCAATGCGGTATGTACCGAATGACGTCCGATCATCGGAACACGCAGGTGCATCGATTCAGCGCCATGATGCAATTTAAAACGGATGCCATCCAGTCCCAAGCCTTCGACTTCATCTGCCCAAAGTTCTGCATCAGGAGTAAGACCATAGAAAAATACTCGCGCTTTGGTAAGTTCTGCCATTTTACGCACTAAAGGGTCGTCATAATTTAGTATGGCTACTCCACTATCCGGCAGGGACCTAACCAACTCAGATTTTCCTTCTGCAATCGCTTCTTGTGATCCTGCACGTTCTGCATGAACTGTACCTATGTTAGTTACGACACCAATATGCGGCAAAGCTATGTCGCATAATAAATCAATCTCACCAGCTACGTAAAAGCCCATTTCTAAGACCGCTTGTTGGTGAGCGCTAGTTAACCTCAAGATAGTTAACGGGAGGCCGATTTCATTATTTAAGTTCCCGGGATTTTTTAGAGTGGTGAAACTCTGGCTCAAGACCTCCGCGGTAACTTCTTTGGTAGTGGACTTTCCTACGCTGCCGGTAATTCCAGTTACACGCACGTCTAGCTTCCGTCTCCAAAATCGAGCAATTTGCTGGAGAGCGAGCAAACTATCTTTTATCAACACACAGAATGGGAAATCGACATCTTCCAATGATTCAAGGTTTAAACCTTCTCGAATATCTAACACACGAAAATCACGCTCAAGATTACGTTGCACCAATGCCAGGCAGGCACCTCGTTTGAAAGCATCGGAAACAAAATCATGTCCATCAAGGTTCTGGCCGACCAGCGCGACAAATAGCGAATCGTGAATAGCCTCCCGAGAATCGATCACAGCTTCAGTGATTACGATACCGTCATCTTCAGGACGATTTCCGCTAAGCGCTTCCAGAACATCAGATAAGGTCAGCATATCACTCGCTTGAATCCTCTAATAACCCTATACGCACATTGTCCGGAGGTAAATTCAAGGAAACAACCAACCGCTCAACTACCTGTTTGAAAACCGGGGCTGCCACTAGTGAACCCCAAATGGGAGTTGGATCTTCCAGCCAGACGTAAACAATAAACTGGGGGTCATCGACAGGGCCCCAGCCAACGAAGGACGCATTGGTTCGATCTGAATAACCATCCAGTGTTGAGATCTCACCTGTTCCAGATTTACCTGCAACACGAATCCCGGAAACCAAAGCCAAAGATTCTTTATTCTCCAAAGTTTCTGTCAGCATCTCAGTCATTATTCTGGCGGTTTCACTTGAGATCGGCTGTCCTGCAAATTGGGGCTGAATGTTAAACTGATTGCTGCCATCCACCAAGGAACGCACTATATGGGGAGTTACCATATGCCCTTCGTTGGCAATTGCGGAGATAGCCATTAACATCTGGACTGGCGTGACTGATATGCCTTGTCCGAAGGTGTTAGTACCTAAATCAGCTGGATACCAATCACCATCACCTGGCTCTTTCAACCTTCCGGTTGCCTCTCCTGCGATGTCAATCCCTGTAATGTGTCCAAATCCAAATCGGCGCATGTAATCATAGAAATTGCCTGCCTTCAATTGAGTTCCAACCCAGGCGAGGCAAACATTCAATGAATGCTGCATACAGCTCAGCATGTTCTGTGGACCCCAAGCGTTGTTATCCCAATTTCGAATTGGGATTTCGCCCACTATGATTTCACCTGTGTCAAAAAAAGGTGTTTCAGGTGTGACCAGACCAAGATCAATGGCAGCAGCCATCGTAAAAATTTTAAATACCGATCCTGGTTCATAGGATTTGCTTGTTGCCCAGTTGAAAGGTGCATTATCTGGAAAAACCGCATCATAATTCGAGAATTCGTTAGGATTCAAGTGTGGTGTGGATGCCATAGCATAGATTTCTCCCGTATTGGGATCCATTACGACAATCGTTCCACCAGCTGCGTCCCACTCTTCTACTGAATTATCTAATATTTCTTCCACCATAGCTTGCAATTCTCGATCAATAGTCAGAACAAGACTGTCGCCTGGTGGGATCTCCGGCAATTCCTCGACACGATTGGGGTCACGGGGTACCCAAATTTCTTGTGAGGTTCCAGCTAGTAACTCATCGTAATATTCTTCAATCCCATGGTATCCAATTTCATCCTGCCCTACAAAACCAAGAATTGTTGCCGCCAAAAGTCCTTCTGGAAAGCTGCGGGCCAAATGGGCGCGAAATACTAAACCCTCTAAATTCGGACCGGTAGGTGGAATGCTCGCCCGGATATCTTCGCGGCGTTGATCAATTTGATTTTTTAGAATCTCCACATTATCCACAGAGGTAAAATCCGAAAGACGGTTATAGACCGCCTCATCTGAAGCCTCCATGCTGGCTAGACGCAGTACACGGGCATAATCCTCACCCAATAATCCGTGGATGGTAAATGCTATCGCTTGGGGGTCTTCGACGTAGGCCAATTCAACCCCAACCTCATAAACGGTGCGGTTGCCTGCGAGCAAGTTTCCCCAGCGATCATAAATCTGGCCGCGGGGGGCATTTACCAACCTAGGCTCCCAAGCGTATCGGGCAGCTTGTTCGATGAAAGAACTCGCCTGTGGTGAAAATTGGAGGCGCACCAATTGAACAGCTATAACCAGCCCCACACCAATGAATGCAGTAAACATCATACTATATCGCCAACTATTTTCGCTCTTCATTAGTTTGCACCTGTTTGCAGCGAAATCTGTTGAATCATCTCACGCGCCCAATCAAACAATGTCATAGTGAATTCAGGAGGCAGGGATTGCGAGGTGGCGCTAATTGTGGGAGGCGGCGGTGCCAGGTCGGCTGTTTGGCGTCCGGGATAACCTGGTATCGGCAGGTATAAAGAAGTAGCTGGATTGATATATTCGAAACCTAAATCCCGAGCTCGTTCTTCCATCACACGCGCTGAAGTCAATGTTGCTAATTCCGTTTCTAGATCTTCAATTTCTTTTTCGATTTCTTCTTTCATCACTTGCATATCTTGTATCTCACGTCCAAGAGTAGCCGAGCGGGCAGTAACATTCAAGTAGATACTAGCTATCAGAGCAGTAAAGACAATGCCAGCTGAGTATATGCCAATTATTTGGCGCTGTTTTCGCCAGGGAGCTTGCTGGTATGCCTGAATTATCTTTTGTTTGTTGTTCATAATCGCTGCTCCTATAGTCAAATATACTCATATTTGTATCTTCTATAGGCTGCAAGTGTTGTGCCATTATTCTCGACGCTAGATTTTCTCGGCAACCCGCAAACGGGCGCTGCGTGCTCTCGGATTTTGGTTAATCTCTTCCATACTAGCCTTGATGGGCCGACGAGTTATCTCCTTTATTGTGGCTTTACGCTCCGGAGTGGAGGGAGCATCATCAGGCTGGCGGGTATAACTATTACTTTCCTGCCGGAAAAAACGCTTTACTATACGATCTTCCAAGGAATGGAAAGCAATAACTGCTAACCTGCCTCCAGAAGCAAGAACCTTCACTGATTCAGGCAAGACTGTTTCTAAAGCCTCCAATTCTCCGTTGACCGCGATACGCAGCGCTTGGAAAGTACGAGTTGCTGGATGGATACCACCGCGCTTAGCTTTTATGGTCTGTTCCAAAACTTCCGCCAGCTCTAAGGTTGTGCTGAGCGGCCTGGCTTCCACAATTGCTTTTGCCGCCTTCTTTGAATGTCGCTCCTCACCATAATGTGAGATCAAGCTTGCAAGCTCATCCTGGGGCAGTTCATTTACCAAATCAGCAGCTTTTACCTTTGCGGTAGTATCGAAACGCATGTCCAAGGGGCCTGCTGCTTGAAAAGAAAACCCGCGTCCTGGGTGATCGAACTGCATTGAGGAGGCGCCTAAGTCCAGCATTATTCCATCTACTTCTTCCCAACCCAGGGATTCAATCTGTTGGTGTAAAGTCACATAGGAGGCATGCATCAGCGATACTCTTTCTCCATACTGCGATAACCTTCGGTTCGCAAGCTTTATCGCCAGGGGATCAATGTCAAGACCCAACAACCTGCCATGTGGAACGCTTGCAGATAATATTCCAGCTGCATGACCGCCAGCTCCAACCGTGGCGTCTACGTAAACGCCTGTGCTGATTGGGCGTAAAGCGTGTATAATCTCATGGTAAAGTACCGGGCGATGGGGAGGATCATTATCCCCAAGCGATGCGTTCATGATTGTCCGGGTGAAAGGTCGAGCATTGCGAATCGCTGGGCGTTGGCGTCAGTATCCTGCATTCGGGCAGTTTGCTGCTCCCAAGGGTTGGGAGCCCAGATCTCGAAATATTCCCCCACCCCAGCGATCACTGCCTCTACTTCTAGCTCGGCGACCTCTCGCAAGAACTGCGGGATAAGTATGCGGCCGTTATTATCGGTCTCAACATGGTCGGCAGTGGAAAAAAGCAAGCGCTTCAATTCACGTGCCATTGGATCAGTAAGACTCATCTGATTTACACGTTTGGAGATGAATTCAAATGTATCAGTTCTAAGAACCATCAGGTTCTGATCGAAGCCTTGGGTCACATATGCGCCATCGGCCAGCAATTCCCGGAAACGTGCTGGGATTGTCAATCTAGCTTTACTATCGATGTTGTGGCGGTACTGCCCCAAAAACATATGTTCTACTCTCCTTTTAACGCACTGGACGCCGTCTAAAGAAGTCCGGCGTCCCACTTTCCTCCACTTTGACCCACGTGGATACACATTCTATACTATTTCAACACCAAATGCAAGCCTTTTATCTCAAAAGTAGTACATATTTCCTACTAAATTGTTTACCAACCCCCAGGAGTAGGTATGCCAAGTTCACCCCACCCATCTGTGGATTACCGAAATTTATTTGTTGGCTTGGAAGCTGAGATTCCATTGTTGGACGGCAGCAGCAGTAAATACATCAATTTCGATAACGCTGCATCCACGCCACCTCTAAAGGCAGTGCAAGAGGCAGTAAATAATTTCATGCTTTATTACAGCAGTGTGCATCGCGGCACAGGCTTCAAAAGCCAACTTTCCACACACGCGTACGAAGAAGCCCGCAAAGCAGTCATGCAGTTTGTCGGGGCGAACCAAGATTCGCACACCTGTGCTTTTGGTAAAAATACTACTGAGGCGATCAATAAAATTGCCCGCCGTTTTCCTTTCAACCAAGACCGTGATATGGTGCTCACTAGCTCTATGGAGCACCACTCGAATGATTTGCCCTGGCGCATGGTTGCGGAAGTCATACACGCGAACCTGCACCCCGATGGCCGTTTGGACATGGTTGATTTTGATGCAAAATTAGAAGAATTCGGTAACAGAATCGCTATTGTGGCTATTACAGCCGGCAGCAATGTGACAGGGTTTCTTAATCCGATCAACGAACTTGCGGAAAAAGCTCATGCGGTGGGCGCACAGATCTTGGTAGATTGTGCACAATTTGCCCCCCACCGCCAGGTTGAAATGCTTGCTTTAAACGACCCGAAGCATTTGGATTATGTCGTCATTTCCGCGCACAAAATGTATGCTCCATATGGAAGCGGGGCTTTAATTGGGCGGCGAGATACATTCGAGGTTGGTGACCCGGATATGGTCGGAGGCGGTGTGGTTGAACTTGTTTCGCTGGACGACGTGATCTGGGCAGAACCGCCAGACCGTGAAGAGGCTGGTAGCCCCAACACAGTCGGAGCAGTCGCCCTGGCAGCAGCCGCTAAACAAATGTCTGCAATTAGTATGCAGGCAGTGGCCGCCCACGAGATAGAATTGACTAGACATGCTCTAGAAAATCTTAGTTCAGTTCCTGGCATTCAAATATTCGGAGATCCAAATCCCGAAAACGCTAAGAACCGCTTAGGAGTGATCCCTTTCAATATTGAAGGCTTCAACCACTTCCACGTAGCTTCCATCCTAGGACACGAATTTGGTATCGGTGTGCGCAACGGTTGTTTCTGTGCACAACCCCTGGTGCTGCATTTGCTAAAACTTAACCCTGAAGAGATCAGTATTACTCAGGACCAGATGATGCAAGGCAATCGGGCAAACATGCCTGGTATGGTGCGTGCTTCATTTGGCCTTTACAATACCATCGAAGAGGTAGACATGTTAATAGGAGCGTTAATAAGCATCGTGGCTGGTAATTTCAAAGGTGAATATGTCCAAGATATACCTACCGGTGAGTATCATCCTATAGGTTGGGAACCGCAATTTGACAAATACTTTTCCTTGCACGCTGAAGAAAAAACCTAAATGAAAGACTTCCAAGCGAAAACAGCCGTTATCACCGGCGCTGCCAGTGGGATCGGACGGGCGATTGCCAATCTCGCGGCAAGCATGGGAATGAATTTAGTCCTTGCCGATATTGAAGAAACCGCGCTAATGGAAACAGCCCAATCTCTGCAAGAGCATGGCGCGCAAGTACTTGCTGTCCCCACCGACGTTTCCAATGCTAAACAAGTCGAAACTTTAGCCAATAAACTACCAAAATCCTCTAAACTCCTATCCCCGCTGCAAGCAACGGGGTATTACGGAGTTTAGCCCCCACGGGTACGGATTTTGGAAAAACATGGAACCCTCGTAGCAAGCTACGGGGTATTCAGCAAGAATAAAACACTTAAAGCCTTCGGGGCTGTTCATTTATTATTCAACAACGCTGGTGTTAACGCGGGGACTTCAATATGGGAAAGCACTTTGGAAGATTGGGAGTGGGTATTGGGTGTGAACCTATGGGGCGTGATTCATGGAGTATGTACTTTTACACCTATAATGTTATCCTAAGATACACCTGGCCACATCGTCAACACCTCTTCGATAACCGGTTTGGTCTCATCTCCGGATTTAGGGCTTTATAAGGTAACTAAGCATGCGGTCGTCACTTTCTCGGAAACTCTCTTCCACGAACTGAAAGAGCGAGATTCCAAGATTGGCGTCTCGGTGCTCTGCTCTGGTTGGGTTAACACTCAATTGGCAGATTCGGAACGTAACCGCCCAAACGAATATCTCAATTCGCCGGAGGCGGAACTTCCATCTCAAAAATACCAGAAACTAGATATCGCCATACGTCGCCAAATTTATAAAGGAAAAACACCCGAAGAAATCGCTGAAGCTATATTTCAAGCAATCGAGGAAAATTGATTTTATATCCTGACCCATCCGAAGATGAAATATCTAGTTGAGGGTCGTTTGGAAGATATACATTTGGAGCGCAACCCCACCAACCCACTGGGTAGACAGGAAACAAATCAATGACAGAAAGTAGTTTTTATCAACAAATCTACGCGGTTGTGCTTCACATCCCTCGCGGTAAAGTTACCAGCTACGGTCGTATTGCCTCCATGCTTGGCGCTCCCGGGGCAGCCCGTCAGGTGGGTTACGCTATGAGCGCTTTAAGGTACAAAGCTGACGACTCCAAATACAACAACATCCCCTGGCAGCGGGTGATCAACAGCCAGGGTAAAATAACCATCAAAGGTTCACGCTTTAACAAACTGCAACAAGCCGAACTGTTGCGGGAGGATGGTGTAGAAGTTAGCGAAGATTTAAAGGTGGATCTTGATAAGTACCTCTGGGGAGGTTTGAGTTGGCAAGAGATTGAGAAACTCGGGGAAAGTTAGGGCAATATTAATTTCGGGAAGAAATATTGGAAATTCTTTCAATTATCTAGCGGATTCCTAATAAGAATACACGAACTCGCCTGTAAAATAATTCGGGATTTCGTTTCAAAATCATCCCCGCATTCCAAGCACCCTATCGAATGTATCTTTCCTAAAAGCAGAATGCAATAAATGAGGCAAATTCGTTTTGCTCCCCTTAGCGCTGAATTCTGGCTGTTCAGCCCAAATGCGGTTGACGATAAATTTCTCGTCCTCACGCACACCTTTGGTGTCAAAAAACAATCCCAAGAATGGATTACGAGCGCGGATATCAGCCAATACGCTGCGATCAATACCAGACGCCGAGTGAGGGAAGGCGAAGGGAACCACTTTATCTCCAATGATCTCTTGGATTACAACTGAAGAGTTTACAATCTCTTTTTCCATTTCATCAGGAGTTAAATGGACAAGTTTATGATGTGTGAGAGTATGGGAACCAATCGTAAAGCCCTCCTCCGCCATCTGCCGAATTTGGGTACGGTTGAGGTATAAAGGGTTCTCTTGGATATAGGCATGAAAGTCAACACCCAAGGCTTTACCAGCCAAATCTATATCCATTTCGTTTTGGCGCCCAAAAGATTTGATCCAGGCTGAAAAATCAGAGGGGTTGTTAAATGAATCTCCGAGAATGTCATTCAGGCTAATTAACACAGTCTTGGTAGTTTTCTCATCCAAGTTGTTAAAGGCTTCAACGACAAGAGAGGCTTTATTGTCATAGAACATTTTCTGGTTGTCAATCCAGTCAGTGGCGATAAAAAAAGTGCAGGGGATTTCATGCTCAAGCAGCAGGGGTCGGACGACAGTAAAACACTCAATGAAACCGTCATCTAAGGAGATGTGCACTGCACGTAGCGGTAGTTCAGTTCCATTTAACCTGTGGTTGTGCAAATCATTGTAGCTAACAGGATTGAAATTTTGCTTAAGATAAATTAGGGCATTCTCAAAAAGGCTAACTGATACTGGAGGGTACAAGTGGGTGACGTGGGGCATCGCTTCATCGGATATAGCGTGGTAAAAGAAACAAACCACATCCTTAGCAATGAGGCGTTTATATAAGGAAAGTGGAATGATCCCCAGTAATCGAAACAGCAAAGATTTGACGAATCGTTTCATGGATATATTATGTGAATGGAGTATCCCCATCCACATAACTGAGGGTTATATTTGTCCAATTGCGACCAAGTGGGCTATCCTCAGACTTTGGCTTGCATTGGTAAATACGTTGTTTGGTTCCCAAAATCAATCTACCTATCAAACTACTTTCAATCGGTAACGTGATTCGGTGGGAGATTTCGATCACGTCGACGCGTTTCTCTTTGGCGAGTTTCAAGGCGATCGGCAAAATATAACTTTCGTATTCTGGGTCAGAGAAGTCATGATCTAACGTCTTCAGAACCCACCTTCCCTCGATTTGAGATATCTGAAATATAATGAAACCTTTGTAGTCTTCCCCATATACCTCCAAAGCGAAAATCTCAAAACCAACGCGCACATCGGTGAAATAATAATCCATGGCCTCTGTCCTGGATTGCCCCGGTTGTAAATTCCATGGATACTCCAGCATCCAATTGATGATTTGAGGACTGCGGTAAAAAGCAATCCTGTTTGAGTTTAACTGACGATCTGCATTTGCAGGTCGGATCTGCTTTACCCGTTTGGTGGTAATCGGTGTCAGCCCTTTGTTCGCCAGGCGCAAAACCCAGGAATATAAAAACGGTTTAAATAAAGGTGTAAAAACACGATCAAAAATATTTTCAACCGGTTTATTTAAGGTGGGGAAATTTAATTTCACCCCAATCAGGTGCAAGCCTTTGCGGAGAGCGCGCAGGAGAAGTGTAATCGGATTGAAACAGCGGATAAAACCAAAATCGATGACTGAGTACTCCAAGGGATCTAGCCTATGAAAGCCAAATTTGTCACAGACGCGGCGCGCTGGATAACTGCCTACAATGAGGTAGTCTTGGTCTAGATCTAAAGCCGCTTGCATCAATCTCGACCCGATTCCTTTGCCCACTCCTTTTGTGGATACATTCCAGGTAGTAAACCAATATAACTTGGATAAGTCCATCCCAGTTTGGAGCATCACTGCCATGATTCCAAAATAACCTACCAATTCATCTCCCTGGTAGGCTACTAGGAGTGCAACATCGTCCGGTTTTGCGTAAGGGTTTTTGGTCATCGCCAAGGCGCGTTGCTGGCTGATGGGGATGTAATCACCCGGTTTTGCGCGGTCGATAATTTTCATCGCGAAGTCGTATAAATCTTTTACCCTCACGTGTTCAATGAATATTTCTTGGTCAGGCATATTTATCCAAAATAGTTTTTACCTGCCCATAATAACCACGTCCAAAGAGGTTTAGGTGGTTTAGCAAGTGGTAGAGATTATACAACGGAAAGCGAGTCAGATATCCTGGGGAAAGAGGACGGGTATCTTCGTAAGCTGAGTAAAAGTCTGGATTAAAACCCCCGAATAAGGCTGTCATGGCCAACTCCGCCTCCGCCCACCCATAATATACGGCGGGGTCTATCAAAGCTGGCTGCCCCTGCGAGTCTGCGATGGCATTACCACCCCACAAGTCACCGTGGATTAACGAAGCTGGTTGTTCTGGAATGATCTCCGGTAAGCGGTTTGCGATTCGTTCGACTTGGGAAACTTCTGAAGCACTTAGTAAATCTTTATTATGTGCCAATTCAGCCTGAAAACCGAGGCGATGCTCTGCGAAAAAAGCAAATCCATCTTCAGTCCAGGTATTGGACTGCGGAGTGCTGCCAATATAGTTGTTCGCATCAAAACCAAATTTTTTGTTGGTGTGTTCATGCAAAGCAGCCAACTGGCGGCCAAACGTAGTCCAATAATCCAGACTGCGTGTAGCTGGAGACAAATCTTCAAGGAGCAGATAATCAAAGCCATGAATGTAGGCTTGTGGTATGCGTGGGCCTTCCGGAACCCGCAAGGCTTCCAACCCTTCTGATTCCCTCGCAAACATATTCTTTGGACTTTGAGCATTCGTCTTTAAAAAGAAAATGCTTCCAGAGCTGGTCTCCAAACGAACACCATTATTTATGCAGCCTCCACCGACTGGTTGGGTATTAACAATTTCGCCAAAAGACTCATTTTCTAGCCAATTCAGCACTTCTTTGGGAAGCATCTAGACCTCTAATTCACCTGATTGCAAGGCATCCAGTAAGCCTTGGCAGGATCGCTCGATGATCTTGTAAACCTTCTCAAAGCCATCCATCCCACCATACCATGGGTCTGGAACCGGGTCCGTGGGTATGGCTTGTGAGTCGAAGGCGCGCATAAGATGAACCTTATGCTCATAATTTTGTTTTTGTGCCATAAGGAGAAGGTTTCGGCGGTTATCACCATCCATAGCAATGATCATGTCGAAGCGTTCAAAATCATCATTTTCAACTTGCCTGGAAGCGCCATCGTATTTCAAACCATTCGAGGCAGCCACACGGCGCATGCGTGAATCCGGAGATTCTCCGACATGGAAAGCAGAAGTTCCTGCGGAGTCTACCGAGAATCGATCCCCGACTCCTGCTTCATTCGCCAGGTGCTGGAACATGTGCTCTGCCAATGGACTACGCACGATATTCCCAAGACAGACGAAAAGGATGTGAGTTTGTTTCGACAAGTGAACCTCCATTTTTTATTTGCAAAAAGAATTATAGGAGCAAGTATAAATACCGTCAACTTTGCTGAGCAATTTGAACGTGAAATCACAAATCTCCTGTTATAATTTAGAAAACAATAATTGTACATTTAGTGAAGATGTCTCAAATGTAGGTGCGGATCACTCTACAACGGAAAAGCCAAATAGTAATCTTAACATCAAACCCATTTTAGCTCTTCATCCTCTCTCAATACAGCAAGGTAGCCTGGTTTTTTCCTGGTAAATTAGTCATTTTGCACTATATGCCCAAACATAGCTTGAATGCTATACTCAGGGTAGACTACGTATTTGGAAAATCTACGGATGATAAAAAACCAGTTGACTTCTAAGTCTTACCACACTTCGAAGATATTTCGGGTGCCGGGAAGAGACAATTATATTGTGGGGTAATTATGAAATTATTGTCAGCCCAAGTTTCGAATTATAAGTGTATCCTGGACTCAGGATTAGTTGAAATCGAACCAGACCTTACCTGCTTTTTGGGGAAAAATGAAAGTGGTAAAACTGCATTCCTAGAAACATTATATAAGATTCACCCATTAGCTACGGAATATCGTACAACTTTCAATGGATTAAACGACTATCCTCGCATTATGCGAGGCACAGGTATGCTCAATATCGCAGAATTCAAACCTATTGTGGCCACTTTTGAATTAGAAGATAGCGAAGTTAAAGAAATAGAAGATTTATTTGGGAAAGGGATGATCAATTCACGCACTATCACAGTGGCAAAAAATTATGGTAATGAGTTACTTGTAGAATTCGATATTAATGAACGTGCATTTATTAATCGCGTTGCGATGAAGAATGATCTTGGCCCAACCACAACCAACGACGTAAATACTGTTGAGGAATTGTGGCATAAACTGACCGCAATGGAAAATCGAAGCCCAGTCGTTGAAAAACTCCGCAAAGACATTGAAGGATTTGATCTAACTAACCAAGTAAAACAGCAACTCATCCCTCACATACCAAAATTCATATATTTCAATGAATACAGCTTACTACCAAGTCGATTTTCAATTCCATACATCTTTCAATCTCAACGTCAAAGTAATCACAGATACTTCCAAACAGCGCGGGCTCTGATGCGCCTTGCAAAGATAAACGCACACGACCTAACTCAAGGGGAGTACGAGAACAGAAAAGCAGTATTAGAAGCTGCTGCTTCTCAAGTTACAAAAGAAGTCTTTGAGTTTTGGCAGCAAAACCAGGAATTGCGGGTTGATTTTGATATCGATTTCAAACCAGGGGAAGATCCCAAGCATAAACCCCCTTTTCTGGATATTAGAATTTGGAATGACCGACACCGTGTATCCTTGAAGTTTAGTGAACGTTCAAGAGGCTTTGTTTGGTTCTTTTCATTCTTGGTTTATTTCTCAGAACTTCAACAACGTAAGGAAAAGATTATCCTCTTGTTAGACGAGCCAGGTTTAGGGCTGCATGCTTCAGGCCAAAAACACCTTCTCCGTTTTTTGGAAGAGCGGATTGCGGATAAACACCAGGTGATTTACACAACTCATTCCCCATTCATGATCGATACATCCAAAATGCGCCGGTTAAGGATTGTTGAAGACCACAATACGAGTGGCACAAAGATTGGGAATAACATACGTACAGCATCCCAAGAATCGATCTCACCCATCCAGGCAGCGCTTGGACACCAACTCACTCAATCCTTTTTACTAGGCCCAGAAAATTTAATAGTGAATAACGCAGCCGACACACTGTATTTGCAGGTCATCAGCACTTTCCTGCGAGGCTTGGGGCGGACAGGGTTGCATCCAAAATGGACTCTTATTCCAGCAGGGGGAATTGAGAATTTGCCGCCCTTCTTTGCTATGTTGGAAACAGAAATGCAGCCTTCCGTTCTCTACAATGTTACACCCAAAATAACAGAAACTCTTAATCCTATGCTGGAATCTGGTATGTTGAAACGGGAAAAAATCTTCCCGGTGACAGAAATAACTGGTACCTCAGAGGCTGATCTTGAAGATTTATTCAATCCGGGTTTTTATCTAACATTACTTCGCGGGGCCGGTGTTGCAGACCTAAGGGAAGAGGACCTCCCCGATGGTGAGCGAATTAGAGAAAGGATTGAACGATTCTTAGGGAAGAAAATAAACACCCTCGAACCAGCATTGCATTTGATGCGCGAACAAGGATTTCTTCTATCTTCTATCAGTGGAGAGACACTAGATCGTTTTGAACAATTATTTTTTAATATCAATAAATCTATACAATAAGCTATTCCTCCATTTACCCTCCAAATTCTTATCTCTTACGATTTCCGGCATCCATTACGGCCACGGCTGCGATATTAACGATATCGCGTACTTCATCTCCGGTCTGCAATACGTGTACCGGTGCTCCAATCCCCAAGAGTATCGGTCCAATAGCTTGTGCATTACCCAACCGGGAGACAAGCTTATAGGAAACATTAGCTGCTTCCAAGTTAGGAAAGATTAAAATATTCGCATCCCGTACCTGGCTAAATGGGTAACGCTGTTCGATAATCTCTGGGACCACAGCAGTATCTGCCTGCATCTCTCCATCCACCATCAAGTCAGGAGCTTTTTCTTTGACCAACTCAACTGCACGTTTCACCTTTTCGGATAGCGGGTGGGATGTACTGCCGAAATTCGAGAACGAAAGCATAGCCACGCGGGGGTCTAAATTTAACTGTCTAGCAAAATCTGCTACCAATATTGCGATTTGTGCTAAATCTTCAGAGCTTGGTTCGATGTTCACAGTAGTATCTGCGAATAAGTACACACATTGTTCAACAATAATGATGTATACCCCAGCAGCAAGATTTACATTGGGAGAGGTATGATGAATCTGTAAAGCAGGGCGTATCACTTCCGGATATTCATAGTTCAAGCCAGAAACGAAGGCGTCAGCCTGTCCCATCTCGACCATCATAGCGCCAAACACATTGCGATTACGCATGCTCTTTCGGGCTTTCCGGTCGCTGACACCTTTTCGTTTGCGTAAATCATAAAAGGCTTTCACATAATCTTCTATATATTCATTATCACGGTGGTTGATGGTCTCAGGCTCATAATGCAGACCAAGTTCTTTTATCCGCTCATGGATAATCTTCGAGCGGCCTATCAATATCGGAATACCAATACCCTCTTCTAAAACATGCGCCGCAGCACGGATGATTTTGGTATCCTCGCCTTCTGCAAACGCAATGCGCTGGTGCTTTTTCACAGACTTGGCTTTATTTAAAATTAACTGGCGCACTTGTTGGCCTTTTCCCTGGCGTAAAGCTAACTGCTCGACATATTCTTCCAAGTCAATCTCGAGGCGCGCCACCCTGCTGTGCATAGCTGCTTCAGCGACAGCAGGCGCAACCCACAATAATACTCGGGGATCGAACGGAGTAGGAATAATATAGTCTGGGCCAAAAATGAGCTTGTCTTGTTCGTAAACCCGCAGAACACTGTCTGGAACATCCTCTTTTGCCAACGCGGCCAAAGCATGCGCAGCTGCTAGTTTCATTTCTTCATTAATTGCGCTGGCACGCACATCCAAAGCACCCCGAAAAATGAAAGGAAAGCCCAATACATTGTTAATTTGATTAGGGTAATCCGAGCGTCCGGTGGCAACGATAGCATCTGGACGGATTTCCTTAGCCAGGTGATACTCGATCTCCGGGTCCGGATTAGCCATAGCGAAAATCAATGGATCTTTCGCCATGGTTTTGACCATCTCAGGTTTTAAGATATTTGCAATCGAGAGACCGTAGAAAACATCGGCTCCGGAAACAGCATCAGCTAAGCTGCGCGCTTTTGTTTGTAGGGCTAATTCTGCTTTATATTGATTCATTCCCTCGCTGCGCCCTGCATATATCACTCCCCGGCTGTCAACCAAGGTGATGTGCTCCTTTTTTACCCCTAACATGATTGCTAATTTTGCACATGATATCGCTGCAGCTCCGGCTCCCGAAATGACTATCTTGATTTTGGTAATATCCTTCTTCACTATTTCGAGACCGTTCAGCAATCCAGCCGCAGTGATTATAGCTGTTCCATGCTGGTCGTCGTGGAAAACCGGAATGTCGAGCATTTCCTTTAGTCTAGATTCAATTTCGAAACATTCAGGGGCTTTAATATCCTCAAGATTTATTCCCCCAAATGTTGGTGCGATTGCTGCCACTACCCTAATCAATTCCTCCGGGTCATGTGTATCCACCTCAATATCAAAGACGTCAATATCAGCAAATTTTTTAAATAAAACGCCTTTGCCTTCCATAACCGGTTTCGAAGCTAAAGCGCCGCGGTCTCCAAGCCCGAGAATGGCAGTTCCATTGGAGATAACTCCTACGAGGTTTCCTTTGGAGGTGTATTCGTAAGCGTCTGCTGGGTTTTTTTCGATCTCACGTACTGGTTGGGCAACTCCGGGTGAATAAGCCAAGGCTAGGTCACGCTGCGTGACCAACGGCTTTGTGGGCACCACTGAAATTTTGCCAGGCTTTCCATTTAAACGATGGTATTCAAGCGCTTGTTCTTTCAAAGTACTCACGTAGTTCTCCTTTGTAATCTAAACATTACATTAACTTTATCCAAGTTGAAGAGTCAATCTTGATTGTGTTATCTTGCACAATTACTTAATTATACTTCAAGTTGATTACAAAACTAGAGGATTGGATTAAATACAACATCATAAAATTATGGGGAAACACACGAATCGGACTTTGCATGTATCCGATAAATTATTAGGACTAATGTATAATATACCAATCAAACTAATAAATTATCTTCAGGAAAAATAATGGCCAAAGATAAAGAACAGGCGCTGGATAGCGCCATCGATCAAATCACCAAAAGATACGGCGACGGCTCTATCATGCGCCTGGGCGAGACCCACAGCCTGGTGGTAGATGCTATCCCTACCGGTTCGCTCTCACTTGATATTGCTCTGGGTGTTGGCGGTATCCCACGCGGCCGGGTTACTGAAATATTTGGCCCCGAAGCCTCAGGAAAAACTACAATCACACAACACATAGTTGCCGAAGCTCAAAAGCTGGGCGGCACCTGCGCTTTCATAGACATGGAACACGCCCTGGATCCGGCTTATGCCGCACGCACCGGTGTGAACATCGACGAATTGCTCATATCCCAGCCTGATACAGGCGAGCAAGCCCTGGAGATCGCCGAAACGCTGGTGCGCTCCGGAGCGGTAGATGTTATAGTGATCGACTCTGTCGCAGCCCTGGTGCCGCGCTCTGAAATTGAAGGCGATATGGGCGCGCCCACCATGGGTGTACAAGCGCGGTTGATGTCGCAAGCCATGCGCAAGCTCTCCGGGGCGATCAAGCAAACTAACACGGCAATGATATTTACCAACCAACTGCGCTATAAGATCGGCGTTATGTTTGGAAACCCAGAAACCACCACCGGCGGCATGGCGCTAAAGTTCTATTCATCCATTCGCCTGGATACCCGCCGCATCCAATCGATAAAAGTGGGCTCTGAAATCATCGGAAGCAGAACACGTGTGCGAGTTGTTAAGAATAAAGTATCTGCTCCATTTCGCACCGCAGAATTTGATATAATGTATAATGAAGGTATATCCAAAGTCGGTGATTTGTTGGATTTAGCCACCGCAATGGATATCATCTCCAAAAGAGGTTCTTACTATTCATTTGGAGAGCAGCGTTTAGGTCAGGGACGCGAGAACTCAAAACTATTCTTACGCGAAAACCCAGACCTGGCTGAGGAAATCGAGAAACTCATCCGCTCGGAGACATTACCGGCAGAACCCATGGCTCTAGAGGATGAATAACTACAACCTCAGCAATGATATAAGCCGCTAACATTAGAAGGTAAAGCGGCCACGGCAAAAGAAATTAACTCAGGAAAATTTGGAAAGCGTTTTCCAAATCTGTAAATGGCATAGAACAATTTTCGAACCAATAGAACAATAGAGAACTTTGTTAACGGCGAATCTTAAACTTTTATGAATTAGAACCATATTGTAATATTTATAAGGTATTAACCTACATAGCGACCAGCCGTAGCCATCTACAATAAATTCCAAAATCATTAATAACTGAGTTAAGCGCCGCCTGGCATTCACAGCCGTGGCCTACTTGACAGTAGAACCACGGCGTTTTGTTGTTAATAACAATGGATCAAAAAATAACTGCGTTAAGAACGCAAAAACGTAATTCTCAACGTGTAAATGTCCATCTAGACGGCAAGTTTGCCTTTGGGTTGAACCGCGTTGTTGCAGGTTGGCTGCAAGTGGGAGATGAACTAAACCAGGAAAAAATTAAAGAGCTTCAAGATAAAGATGCGGCTGAAATCGCTTACCAACGGGCGGTGAACTTCCTGAGCTATAGACCGCGATCAGAAACAGAAGTAATTGGCAACCTTCGAAAACACAAAACACCCGATGAACAAATAGAAAAGGTTATCGACCGTCTGAAGCGTAGTAATTTGGTGAATGACGAGGAATTCGCACGACTTTGGGTAGATAATCGCTCGGATTTCAGGCCACGAGGTGGTTATGCGCTACGCATGGAATTACTACGCAAGGGTCTCTCAGAAGATATCATTGCAGCTGCCATTGAAAATATTAATGAGTCAGAATTAGCTTATCAAGCGGCATTAAAACGATCCCGCACATTGGTCAATTTAGAATGGAAAGATTTCCGAAAAAAATTAAGCGGTTTTCTCTCCCGGCGGGGATTCAATTACGAAACTACCAGCTTGACTGTGAAAAAAGTGTGGGAAGAAGAGCAGCACAACAAGCTCCAAAGTGATTTACAAGCGAATGAGGTATAGAAATGACTGAAAATATGTTAACGATTACAATAGCAACTCTCGTGGGTATCTCCTTAGGATATATCATCAGGCACTTGATGGTTCAACGGGCAATCGCTCAAGAAAAGATCAAAGCTGGGGAAATATTAAGTGAAGCCAAAGAAAATGCTCGTGATATAGAAATTCAAGCTAAGGATAAAGCCTTAGAAATCCGCCAGAAAGCAGATGTTGACTTAGACCGGCGGCGTAAAGAAATGAATAAAGAAGACGATCGTTTACAACGTCGTCGTTCCGAACTAGATCGCAGGACAGATAAAATTGAGCAACGCGAGCAGAAGTTGAGTAAACGCCAGAGCTCACTGGATAAACGCGCTAACCAATTGGATAAGCTTCACGAAGAAGCAATGGAACATTTACAAAATATCTCATCAATGACGGAGGACGAGGCCCGTAAAATTCTTTTGATAGAAGTAGAAAAAGAAGCCCGCGGTGATATGGCCAGAATTATCCGGCAGATAGAAGCAGAAGCACAGGAAGAGGGAGATAAACGCAGCCGCAAATTGATCGCCTTAGCAATCCAGAGAGTGGCGTCAGAACATGTGGCTGAGATCACAACTTCAACAGTGCCCCTGCCATCAGACGACATGAAAGGGCGCATCATCGGGCGTAATGGTCGCAACATTCGCGCCTTTGAACAAGCCGCGGGTGTTGATGTGATCGTAGATGATACCCCAGAAGCAGTCACGGTTTCGTGCTTTGATTCCGTACGCCGCGAAATTGCCCGCAGATCATTAGCAAAACTTGTCTTGGATGGCCGCATCCACCCGGCAAATATTGAGAAGATCATCGAGAAGGAAGCCAAGGAAGTTGATAAGGTTATCATCGAAGCAGGCGAGCAAGCCTTTTACGATGCCGGTGTGCCAAACATGAACAAGGAGATCATAAAAGTACTCGGTCGCCTTAAATTCCGGACATCTTATGGGCAGAACCAACTCAACCATTCAGTGGAGACATCCAAGATCGCTTCAGTGATCGCCTCGGAGCTGGGTGCGAATGTGGAACTGGCTAAAGCTGGCGGCTTACTGCACGACATCGGAAAAGCTATGGACCATAACCTGGAAGGCACCCACGCGAATATCGGCGCTGAATTCGTATCCCGGTACAAGGTGAATCCAGTTGTAGTGAACGCTATAGCATCCCACCACCACGAAGCAGAACAGGAAACAGTGGAAGCCATCATTGTGGAAGCCTCGGACGCGATATCCGGTGCTAGACCTGGAGCTCGTCGAGAGAGCCTGGAACAATACATTAAACGTGTGCGTGCCCTCGAAGATATTGCCAATTCATTCGATGGCGTCAATCAAAGCTACGCGCTCCAGGCTGGTCGAGAAGTACGCATCATAGTACGCCCTGAGGATATCGACGACCTTAAGGCTACGCGTTTAGCTCGCGATATTTCCAAACAAATAGAAGAGACTATGCAATACCCCGGCCAAATCAAAGTAACCGTTATTCGCGAAACACGCGCAGTAGATTATGCAAAGTGAGGCTGACTTGCAGTAAACCACGGCTGTTGAACAGAGATTTAGCTAAGAGGAAACTTTGCCATCAAATCCCCTTTAGCTAATCATCCACCGTAATTGAGAGCATCCCTCAGCTTATTCTATGATATTGAGAAGCATATTTCTCAGGAAATATTTCACCTGAAGCAAAAAGAATATTAAGGATCCTCTACCTCATCACATTTTCAGTATCTACATTTCTTACCCTTTGCTTGGGTCACCTGTTTTTCTTCACACCCTCAGGATTCTTAGATTTTCCCTGCCGCGTAAGTGTAGAACATGGACAATTGATCTCCGAAGGGGAAGCCACAGTCTCGGAAACTGAACCCCCATATGCATTTCTTCACCGAGACATTGTGTGCTCATCACTGTAAGAAAGGATTATACTGCCGTTCAACCCCTACTTTGGTCTCTGCGCCATGTCCGGGAAGAAGGATGGTTTCATCCGGCAAGGTCAGGACTTGGGTTTGTATGCTCTCGATGAGAGTTTCGTGAGAACCGCGGGGGAAATCGGTACGGCCAATGCTGAACTGAAAAATCACATCTCCGCAAAATAATAAATTCTCAGACTGGCAATAAAACATCACGTGCCCAGGAGTATGTCCCGGAGCATGCCGCACCTGCAACTCAAAATTGCCCAAAAATAACTTTTGGTCATGTTCCAAATCAACGCTGGGTTCCGGGCCGGGATCAAATTCCAAACCAAATGCAGACGCCCCACCCTTCTCTCGCCACAGCCAGTAATCATCAGGGTGCAGCGCAACAGGAGGAGGAGGGTTTGAACCGTCTGCCACAGCCGCGGCACCACCCACGTGGTCAAAATGGGCATGCGTGAGCCAAATATTACTGATTCGCCAGCCGCGCTTCTCAGCTTCCGCGAGGATAAGGTGTCCATCCCAAGCAGGATCGATCACAACACACTCATTAGAATCATTATCTGCAACTATGTATGCGTTTGTCATCGCTGGACCTAAAGTGAATTTTACAATTTCTAAGGGCATGTATGATTTCCTATTCTTTCTATTTGTCGGTTCATGAACTCTAATAACTTCATATTATACTTGCCAGAGGCTTGAACGACAGTAATATCGAGGCAATCTGAGATATCTATTCTAAACAATTTTTATTAGAAATTATTTCCCCCACCCCAGCTCTAGACCATTAGGAAATGAAACCACAGAATGACTCTTGTAAAAACAAAGATGTTATCAGAAAAGTGGTATATTTTTAGGTTGAGGTAACCTAGAAAGCAAAAAGGAGAAAATATGGCGAGAGAAACCTACTCATCCGGAACCCCCTGGGAACCTGTCTTTGGGTATTCGCGAGCGGTCAAGGTCGGGAACAGCATCTTTGTATCCGGCACGACAGCGACGAATGAAGAGGGTGAGATCATTGACGTGGACGATATGTATGCCCAAACTAAACAGACTTTGACCAATATCCAAACCGCTCTGGAGAAATTAGGAGCCAGCATGTCGGATGTGGTGCGGACGCGCATTTATGTAACTGATATCTCGTTGTTCGAACACGTTGCAAAGGCGCACGGGGAATTCTTTGGCGAGATCCGCCCTGCTTCCGCTCTAGTTGAAGTCAACAAACTGGTCGATAGCAAAATGCTGGTTGAGATCGAAGCGAATGCAGTCATCGATGTTGAATAGTCATAAATAAATACATCAACTTTGGAGGACCTCCAAATGAATAACACTAAATACTCAATTCATGACCTAATCTCCACATATTCAATCGTGGCATATGACCCCGATAATGGACAATTGGGGGTTGGCGTACAATCACATTATTTTGGTGTAGGTATTATCGTGCCCTGGGCTGAGTATGGAGTGGGGGCCGTAGCAACCCAGTCGTTTGCCGAATATACATACGGACCCCTTGGATTAGACCTGATGAGGGCGGGTAAATCAGCACAACACAGCTTGGATAGTTTACTGGCCGGGGATCCCACTCGGGAGGTGCGCCAGGTGGCAATGATAGACAAACATGGCAAGCCTGCCGTTCACACTGGAGAGAAATGCATCCAAGCGGCGGGGCACAGGCTTGGTGAAAATTACTCAGTGCAAGCCAATCTGATGGAAAAAGATACCGTCTGGGATGCGATGGCCGAGGCTTTTGAAGCCGCAAAAGGAGATCTTGCCGAACGCATTTTGACATCATTGGAAGCCGCAGAAGCAGAAGGAGGAGATATTCGCGGTAAACAATCTGTTGCAATATTAGTCGTCTCTGAGGACCAAGCAGGCAATTCGGGCAGCGGACCGCTATTCAAACTAGATGTTGAGGATAATCCCGATCCATTGGTAGAGATGCGCCGTTTGTTAAACTTCGCCAATGCTTACAAGCACGCTGCCAAAGCTGATGAACTTCTGGAAACTAAACCGCTTGAGAAAAAGCAGTTAAACGAGGCCGAAGCTGAATTTCAAAAGGCGAGACAGCTAATGCCGGTAAAGGTCAACCCAGAATTGGTATTTTGGCACGCGGTAACTCTAATTTCAACTGAGCAAATAGATGAAGCTTTACGACTGTTTAAAGAAGTTTTCTCCATCGATCCCGCCTGGCGCGACCTGGTGCCGCGCTTAGTGCACCCCGAGCTACTCCCGGATGACGAAGCCACTATCAAAAAGATCGTGAGTCAGTGAAAAAACACCATGGCAGATAAATCTGAACTTTACCAGATAGCAGATGAGCTACGCGCTATTGCTTCCCTAGGATTGAGATTCGCTGATAATAATTACGACCAAGAACGCTACGAAAAGGTGATGGCAGCTAGCGCGCGTTTGGTCGCCTTGATCGAGGAGCGCGACCCGGATGAAATTCTAGAAAAATTTCAAGATAACTTGCTGCATTTAAGTCCACTTTGTGGTGCAAATGCAGCCGTACTACGAGGTGGAAAATTACTATTGATTCAACGCGCGGATAACAAACTGTGGGCCACACCTGGGGGGCTGGTGGATGTAGGTGAGACCCTAGCTGAGGCGGCAGTGCGTGAGTTATATGAGGAAACCGGGTTGCAAGGTACGGTTGAGCGCATGCTTGGAGTATTTGACTCGCGCATATGGGAGACTATGTCTAAAACACACCTTTTTCACTTTATCTTTAAAGTTGAAACTGGAGATCAGACCCCAAATATTAAGCAAGAAACTATAAATGTAGGTTTTTTCGCTGAAGATGAGCTGCCCCCATTAGCTCCCGGTCACAGACTTTGGACCCCCGATCTGTTTGAACTTTTGAGAGGGGAGAAACCTATTCCATATTTCGATGTCGAGTAGGAAAACATGCTAAGCTGCTAGACGCCCTTTGCCTGCTCCCACAATGCTTCCATCTCCTCAAGGCTCATGTCGCTTAGTTGTTTACCTTGATCTTTTGCACCTTTTTCAATATTAGCAAATCGCTTGCGGAACTTTATATTTGTCTCCCGCAGAGCGCTCTCCGCATCAATTCCTTGCCAGCGCGCCAGGTTGACCAGCGCGAATATCAGGTCGCCAATCTCGGACGCTCTTTCATCAGTTTGTGCTGCCTGGCGCACTTCTCCAATCTCTTCTTCGATCTTATTTAGAACTCCCTCAATATTCGGCCAATCAAAGCCCACCCGCGCGGCGCGTTTCTGGTAAAGCTCAGCTAACCCCAATGCAGGCAGGGCTGGAGGAATGCCGTCAAGTAAACCTTTTTGCTCATCTCCTTTTACCTGGCGTTCATGTGCTTTCAGACGTTCCCAGTTCTGGATGACACTTTGGGCATCATCTAAATCCACATCCTCAAAGACATGCGGGTGGCGGTTAACCAGTTTGGTGTGGATTCCTGCGAGGATATCTTTCATCTTGAACTCTCCGTACTCGCTGGCGATTTGAGAATGCAGCACAATTTGAAGGAGCAGATCCCCAAATTCTTCTACCATCGCCTGAGGATTGTTTGCATCAATTGCTGCCAGGGTTTCGTAGGTTTCCTCTAGTAAATTGGGACGCAGGGATTGATGGGTCTGCTCTCGGTCCCAGGGACAGCCCTCCGGAGCGCGTAAGTGAGCGATCAATTCTTGGAAGGCTTCAAACGAAGAATTCTCAGCTAGAGCAGGCAAATATAAGCTGGTGTGCAAACCGATGTGTTCACTGTGGTCTATGGCGTGTAGAGGCAAAGTTTCTACAAGAACTTCATGCGTTCCAGCCGCGTGTACTAATTTAACTGAAAATTCATCCGGGTAAACAGACATTAGCGCGATCTTGACCTCGGCAGCCACCGTTGGCGAATAAATTTGGGCGATTAATGCAGGTGCATCCGGGGGAAATGGCGGGTGGTGGGCGAGGGCTAATTCTAAAGCGTCAACGACAGAAGTATGCGGGAGCGGATCGGTATTCAGAGCAGAGCAGACAGGTTCAATGAAACTCAATCCCTCAACTATGTTGATTGGGATACCCAACTCTTTTGCCCGCCGGGTAATTTCTGGGGAAGTAGCCTCCCCAACAAAGGGGTGGCCTGGGACAGCGTATATCATACCTTCTGGCCTCTTTCCGAGTTCCAATACTTTCTCAACAATGCGAGAGTAGACGTTTTCAAATTCTTCGGTCTCTTCGTAGATTTCATCAAATGAGTGAACCCGTAGGCTTTTAGGCAATCCAGTAACACTTGGATGTTGATTTGTTCGTAAATAAATCTCCGTCGCGTTTTCCAATAAATCCCATGCCTGCCTGGTAAGTAATTTTGGGTCTCCGGGTCCTAACCCCAATATTGTGATTCCGTTAGTTTTTTGCATAATTACTCCATTAAATAAAAATCAACCGCAAAGACATTGTTTATGCACCTTTGCGGTTGATATAATTTACGACAAGTTTAGCGTTTTGTATAAGTTGGAGCTTTGCGGGCGCGTTTGAGGCCTGGTTTCTTGCGTTCTTTTACGCGTGGATCACGGGTTACGTGGCCGCCTTTGCGCATTTCCCGATCCAGGCCTGGATTCAGTTTTAGGATAGCGCGTGCCAAACCCATACGCACAGCACCTGCCTGTCCAGTAGCCCCCCCGCCTTTGACCAAGACTGACACATCTAGAGTTGCATTTTCTCCGGTCTCATTCAATGGTCCCAGCACCGCTTCTTTATCGCCCAAGCGAGGGAAATATTCCTCCAGAGTCTTACCATTCACAGTGAATAGACCGCTGCCGTTCATCACACGGACGCGTGCTGTGCTCGCTTTGCGGCGGCCTACACCTTCGTAATATTGTTCAGCCATAGAACCTATTACTCCTTATTCCATTCCAAGGGTTTAGGCATTTGGGCACCGTGAGGGTGGTCCGGACCTGCATAAACCTTGAGCTTCTTGATTATCTTTCGGCCGATCTTGTTGTGCGGGATCATCCCCCAAACTGCGCGCCTGATCACGCGATCGGGGTGTTTTGCGAGCTGGTCGCGTAAATTTATTTTCTTTATACCACCAATATACCCTGTATGATGATAATAGAATTTTTCATCCAGCTTTTTTCCGGTAACAGTGATGCGCTCACAATTGACCACAACCACGAAGTCTCCACCATCAACACCAGGGGTATAGGTGGGTTTATGTTTGCCAATTATTATTGGTGCAATCTTGCTTGCCAAACGACCCAAATTTTGACCATTGGCGTCGACCACAAACCAATCATTGGTAATTTCTTCGGCTTTTGGATAATAAGTTTTTTCCACTTCAACCTCTATAATACTTCAAGTTATTTATACGCCATTTTGATAACGCACTTCCATCAAGGATAAACCATTTGGTGGAGCCAAACCCAGCGAAGTTTCTAAATTTTTTCGGTGGAGGAAATCCACCACAATCTCAGGCTCGTATTTATTTTGTCCGATCTCAACTAACAACCGCACGATGCGGCGGACCATGTGGTATAAAAATGCATTTGCGGAAATCTCAAAGGTCAGTTCGTCATCTATTTGCTTCCAAACTGTTGAGAAAACCTGGCGCACCGTCGGACCGTCTGGTTTGGTGGCAGCGCCAAATGCTGAAAAATCGTGTTCGCCGCATAAAGAGTCAGCTGCAACTTGCATGCGCCCAATTTTTATTTCCGGCCAAACTCGCCAAGCATAACGCTCCCGTAATGGATCGCGCTGTGGTTGGCAGAAGATGTGAAATTGGTAGTGCCTTGAGACCGCATCGTAACGCGGGTGAAATTCCTCAGCAACTTGTTTCAAACTAGTAGAAGCCACTTCTAGCGGTAAATTAGCATTTAGGGCTTTTAGTAGTTTTTCAGGTGAATGTGCCCATTTGAGATCAAAGGCAATCACTTGTCCTGAGGCGTGCACACCTGAATCGGTGCGGCCAGCAGCAAGAATAGATTTTCCCTGCCAGCCGATCTTTCTGAGGGCTTGCTCAACCTCACCTTGAACGGTGCGAGTTTGAGATTGCCGCTGCATGCCTCGAAAATCAGTGCCATCGTAGGCGAGGATAACTTGGTAACGTGCCATACCGATCCGGACGCTCCGGATGGGGTTATTCTACTAGTTCAAGGAGCACCATATCCGCGGAATCCCCATGGCGGGGGCCTAGCTTCAGGATACGGGTATAACCGCCCGGCCGGTCTACATAGCGCGGGGCGATATCATCAAACAGTTTCTTTACGATCTCAGCATCCTCTAAGCGAGAGGCAGCCAGGCGCCGGGCATGAACCTTCTTATCAGCCTCTTCAGCTGCGATAGCTCGTTTTGCTAGGGTGATAAGCTTTTCTGCTTGACCGCGGATGGCTTTTGCCTTGGCTTGTGTGGTGCGAATGCGTTCGTGTTCGAATAATTGCTTCACTAAAATGCGGCGTAATGCATTGCGCGCACCTTGGTGACGATCTAATCTTCTTCCAGCTACTTTATGTCGCATACTTATTACTCCGCTTCTGCTTTTAGAGGCGCCTCTTCATCTTCTTTCGCTTCAGATTCTTCTTCACCATCTTGATCCTCATCCTCGGTATCTTCTTCATCGAGGTAACCTTTATCACTCATTTTCTGAACAAGCTCGTCGAGGCTCTTTTCGCCGAAATTACGGATCGACATAATGGCATCTTCGCCTTTTTCAAGCAACTCGGTTACTTCTCCAACTGTCGTGATACCTGCACGTTTGAGCGAATTGAATACTCTCACTGAGAGGTCAAGGTTTTCAATTGGTGTGTCGTACACTTCGCTGGTGAGGCTGCCATCAATGTCTTCCTCTTCAGGGGCCGGAGCAAGGGTTATCTCAGTGACACCAGCGATATGCCGTAGATGTTCGATGAGGATCCCCGCCCCCGTGCTCATAGCTTTTTCTGGTGCGACAGTTCCGTCCGTCCAAATTTCCATAATCAACTTATCGTAATTAGTACTTTGTCCTACCCGTGCAGAACCAACTTCCCAGTTAACCCGGCGGACAGATGTATAAATAGCGTCCACAGGCAGTTCACCGATGGGCAGATGTCCCCGCCGATCACTTGCAGGAGAATAACCACGGCCCCGTTCAACCGTTAGTTCAAATTCCAGATTGGTTTTTTTATCATCTGAAGTGAAAAGGTAAAGATCTGGATTAACGATCTCAACTTCAGGTGGAGCGATAATATCCACAGCTGTAGCTACGCCTTCTCCACGTACTTCTAAATGCAAGCGCGCTTCATCCACTCCATCTAACTTCATGCGCAGTTGTTTGATCTGCAGCATGATCTGGATGACATCCTCTCGAACGCCAGGAATATCACCATATTCATGTTGGATGTCAGTTATCCGTATGGAGGAAACCGCAGCGCCTTCCAACGAGGATAACAAAACTCTACGTAAGGCGTTTCCCAGGGTATTGCCATACCCTCGCTCCAATGGACCAATAGTATATTTTCCATAATTCCGAGCTTCTGCTTCACGCTCGATTCTCGGGGTAACCATATTACTTAATACAATCACTTTTCATCCTTCCCCAGATAAGAAAATTTTATATGGGTTTCAAAATAAAACCAAACCGCTCTCAACTGCTTAGCGAGTGTAATATTCAACGATTAATTGCTCGTTTAAGTTGGCATCGATTTCAGCGCGTTCTGGAAGACGGCTGATAGAACCGACCAATGTTTTGGTGTCTCTATTGATCCATTCTGGCGCTGGTCGTTCTTCTGCTAATTCTGGCAGTCCTTTGAAAAAATTATTTTTGAGGGAGCCCTCACGGATTTTTATCTCGTCACCAGCTTTGATTAACATGGATGGTACATCCGTGCGCCGGCCGTTCACCATGAAATGCCCATGGGTAACCAACTGGCGGGCTTGAGACCTGCTGCTGGCAAAGCCCATGCGGTAGATAACATTATCAAGACGTGACTCTAAAATTTGAAGTAGAGTAAAGCCTGTCAGGCCACGGGCTTTCAGCGCTTGTTTGTAATATCGGCGAAATTGGCGTTCCAGGACACCATACACACGTCGAGCTCTTTGCTTGGCGCGTAACTGCTTTCCGAAGTCGGATTCGCGACTGCGGCGCCATTGCGTCTGGCGGCCATGAGCGCCGGGTGGGTAGCCGTGCCGTTCAAAAGAGCATTTAGGCGAAAAGCAGCGCTCACCTTTCAGAAATAACTTCTCCCCTTCCCTGCGGCATAGCTTGCAAACCGGACCAGTATATCTAGCCATAAATCTGTTTCCTCATAATCATTTCAATTCTAAACCCTGCGTTTCTTCGGAGGTCTGCAGCCGTTGTGAGGCACCGGAGTAACATCAGAGATTGATTTCAGTTTAATGTCAAAAGATTGCACTGCCCGTATTGCCGATTCACGGCCGGGGCCAGGGCCTTTGACGAATAATTCGGCTTCTTTCATACCCAAATCCATAGCCGCCTTGATTGCTCTTTCCGTGGCCAAGCGTGAAGCGAATGGTGTGCTTTTACGCGAGCCTCGAAATCCAACTGCACCAGCACTAGACCAAGCGACAGTATTTCCTTGGTTGTCCGTTACGGTTATGATGGTATTATTAAAAGTAGAATATATATGCACTTGCCCAGAAGACAAGGTGCGTTTGGATTTCTTAGAACCACGCCTGGATGAACTGCCGCTACTTCTACCCATACTACCTCTCTTTTACCTAATATCCTTATATTGACCGGATTACTTTTTAGTTGCGCCTCTGCGCCGCCCTCTTCCGGCCACAGTCTTCTTTGGGCCTTTTCGAGTCCGTGCATTGGTTTTAGTTCGTTGGCCTCGAACTGGCAAATTTCGCCTGTGTCTCAGCCCACGGTAGCTGCCTATTTCTGTCAGGCGCTTGATATTCAACTGTACTTCACGGCGTAGATCGCCCTCGACTTTAACGTTTTTTGTTATATATTCACGCAGTGAAGCAACCTCTGTATCCGTCAGGTCTTTCACTCGCGTGTCTGGGCTGATCTGAGTAGCATCTAAAATTTCATCTGATATTTTCGGACCTACTCCGTAAATGTAGCGGAGCCCAATGACGACACGTTTACTGCGTGGCAGGTCTACACCTTCAATACGAGCCATAATTAATTATCCTTGTCTTTGTTTGTGCTTCGGGTTTTCACAAATTACGTAAAGCGTTCCTTTGCGTTTAACCACTTTACACTTCGCACAGCGTTTTTTTATGGATGCTGCTACTTTCATTTCTTTACTCCTAAACTACCAAATCAGCGCTTTTGCTACCAAAACACATAATTATACTTGTTGTTCGCATATCCGTCCAGATTAGGTGTTAGCCCAAAGTAGTAGAGTCCTATTTGTCCCAAGTTAAAATGTCCTGTTTTGAAAAATGACAAAGCAGGAGTGAGCAATGGCAAAGGATCTACTATCCATGAGCAAGAAAGAACTGACACGACTAGAAATAATCCAGAAGGCAGGGGTCAAAAGGCTCAAACAAAGAGAGGCGGCAGACATACTTGGAGTGAGTGAACGCCACGTGAGGCGATTGTTGCGCGCCTATCGGCAGAAGGGGGCAGAAGGGTTAATCTCCCGGAAGAGAGGCAAACCAAGCAACAACCGCCTAAAGCCAGAGAGCAAACAGCAAGCCATCGATCTGTTGCACAGCCAGTATCATGATTTTGGTCCCACACTGGCGCATGAAAAGCTGCGCGAGCAGCACAAGCTTAGGCTCTCAGTGGAGAGTGTGCGCCAAATCATGATCGCTGAAGGGCTATGGAAGCCCAGAAATGCGCAAGCTCTCTCCGTCCACCCGATGCGCGAGCGCCGCGCATGTATGGGTGAGTTGGTGCAGGTCGATGGCTCAGCGCATGCCTGGTTTGAAGGCCGCGGCCCAGCCTGCGCACTGCTGGTCTACATTGACGATGCCAGCGGCGAGTTGATGGAGTTGCATTTCACTCCTTCTGAAACTACTTTTAGCTACTTCCAGGCCACCCGCCAGTATTTGGCCCGCCACGGCCGCCCGCTGGCTTTCTACAGCGATAAAAATAGCATTTTCAAGGTCAATATCCCCAATGCACTCTCTGGCTCAGGCATGTCTCAGTTTGGCCGGGCTATGCAAGCTTTGGATATCGAGATCATTTGCGCTCACACCCCGCAAGCCAAAGGGCGTGTCGAGCGGGTCATCTCTACCCTGCAAGACCGCTTGGTCAAAGAACTGCGTTTGAAAAATATCTCTACTATCGCAGCCGCCAATGCCTTTGCCCCCGAGTTCATCCAAGATTTCAACCGCCGTTTTGCCGTCCACCCCAGAAGCAGCCACAACGCCCACCGCCCGCTGCTCCTGTCTGAAACTGAACTCAATCAGATCTTCTCCCACCAGGAAACCCGCAGCCTCTCCAAGAACCTCACTATTCAATACAAGAAGGTTATCTACCAGATCCAAACAAAGCGACCCACTTACGCCCTGCGTAAAGCCCAGGTCACTGTCTGCGAGCAACCGTCTGGCGAGATTGCCATCCTCTACAAAGGCAAACCCCTGGACTTCACCATCCATCATAAACAAGATAAACAGGCAGAAGTTGTCTCGGCCAAATCCCTCAATCACAAACTCGATCAGCTCGCCAAACCCACCAAGCCCGCTGCCAACCACCCCTGGCGTACTTATGGACGCCACCTCAATGGCAAACTTATCAAGCCCCCCAGCTCTCAAGATGTCTCCTCCTAAAATAGGACATTTCTACTTTGCAGATTTTAGGACATTTCTACTTTGGGTTGACAGATTAGGTTCTCTTCATTATTCTAAAGTTAATATTATCGGTTCGTCTTCTGTCACAGCAATTGTATGCTCAAAATGAGCTGTGAGGGAGCCATCTGCAGACGAAACTGTCCATTTATCTACAAGCACTTTTGTTTGATACGAACCGGCCAGAACCATCGGCTCGAGGGCAATAGTAATACCCGGTCTAAGTGCTAATCCACGTCTAGGCAAACCGAAGTTTGGTACTTGGGGGCCTTCGTGCATCTTTCTTCCAACACCGTGGCCGGTGTATTCACGAGGCACATTGTAACCAAAGCTTTCAACGTGCTCTTGAATCGCAGAGGAAATATCTCCAATGCGATTTCCAGGGCGCATTTTATCTATACCGATATACAAAGCCTCTTCAGTGACAACTAACAATTGCTTTGCGTCTTCAGAAATTTCACCAACTCCAATGGTAAATGCTGAATCGGCGACAAATTCCTTATAAATCGTGCCGCAATCAATGGAGATAATTTGGCCTTCGATTAATTTCCGATTTCCAGGCAATCCATGCACCAATTCTTCATTAATACTGGCATTGATCGTCCCTGGGTACGGGGTTGGCCCGGGATAACCGAGAAAGGCCGGTTCAGCGCCATGCTCCCGGATTATGGCTTCTGCTGTGGCGTCTAATTCTGCAGTTGTTACTCCAGGGCGTATTTGTTCTCGGACTGCGTTTAATGCAAGTTGATTAATTCGACCGGCTGTGCGCATCGTTTCGATCTCTTTGGCATTCTTCAATACAACCGTTCGTTCCCAAACCATAATTAGCCTCAGGAAACCTTCGGGAGTATGCTCAATAGTTCAGCCGTGACCTGCCTGATGGGTTGCGAGCCTTCGATTACCTTGAGCAATCCTTTATCATCAAAAAAATCGATCAAAGGTTTTGTCTGTTCAAGGTAAACACGAATGCGTTTGGCAACCGTTTCGGCCTCGTCATCTTCTCTTTGGAAAAGTTCAGACCCATCAAAATCGCATATACCGGGTTCTTGTGGCGGGTTATTTATCTCGTGGAAAATATGACCCTTAGCCCGGCATGTCCAACGGCCGGTTAAACGTGCAATTAGCAGATTTTCTTCCACTTCGATGAAAGGAACCACGTCAACCTTTCCCTGAAATTCAGATAAGATCTCATCTAAGGCTAAAGCCTGAGTTGGAGTGCGGGGGAAACCATCCAAGACTGCCCCGCGGCTGCAATCTTCCCGTGAAAGACGTTCACGAATCATTGCGATTGTAATGTTGTCAGGCGCCAAATCTCCGCTATCTAAAAAACTTTTGGCAGTTTTGCCTAAATCCGTACGATTATTAATGTTCTCTCGAAAAATATTCCCGGAGGAAATGTGAGGAAGGTCCAGATGTTCACAGATTGCGGCGGCTTGTGTTCCTTTGCCGGCACCTGGGGCTCCCAACAAAACTATATATACCGGCACAGGTATTTTGCCTCACTTCACTAGCAATGATTCATCGTATCCATGCAGTTTAAGCTCAGCATCAATATTGAAGAATGTATCACGTACAACACCGACGACAATCAATAACCCGGATGAACTCACCAATAAAGTGCCGGCTTGCGGATTGTTTGTCGGGTTCATCGAAGGCACTACTAGGGTTACTAAGAAAGGCATCACTGCTACCAATCCTAGGAAAAATGCGCCTGGGAAAGTTATGCGTCGTAAAACTTTTCCGAGGTAGCGCTGCGTTGGTGCGCCGCGGCTTACGCCTGGTATTTGCGCCCCGACACGTTTTAGGTTTTCACCATAATTCTGCTGTTCAAATAAGACGGTAGTATAGAAGAATGCGAAACCCACGACAAATATGAAATAAATAAGAAAATACCCGGCTCCCGCTCCGCCAAACAAAGCCTGAGTATTAAACGCAAGATTTTTTACCCAATCTATATCAGAATCTGTGAAAAACGAAGCTGCCACAGTAGGAAATTGTAAAATTGCGTTAGCAAAGATCAGCGGGATCATACCTGCCATGTTCACCATCAAAGGCAGCGTCCCTTTGACCGGCATGGACATACGGTTACCCATGCGCCGCCCAGGGTACATCACAGGCACATTTCGCCGCCCTTGCTGTACGTAGACGATCACAAAGATCATCAATCCAGTGATGAGAGCTATGAATCCGATCACCGGCCAGGGATTCGCTTGGGTCCCCAACATGCGCGAGAAATTGCCTGGCATCTGAGAAATGATTCCTGCAAAGATAATTAACGAGAGTCCCTGATTGCGAATGCCGTATTCGGAGATCAATTCCCCTAACCAGATAGCAAACATTGTACCCGCGGTCATAGTTATTAAAACAGTAAAGGAAGAAAGAATATCGGCATCACCGCTAAAACCGAAATTCGGAATAATTTGCCCGCCCTCGGCAAAATTTGAAAAAATATTTATTTGACCGAAGGCTTGCAAGAATGCCATGGGGATCGCTAGATAGTAAGTCCAGCGTTCCTGCCACTTACGGTACTCACGGGGATCATCATCCATGCGCGCTTTGAATGCGGGGACGATCGGTCCAAGAAGTTGTAAAATGATCTGAGCTGTAATATAGGGATAAACACCCATTGCGAGAACGGAAAAGTTTTGCACAGTACCGCCCGAGATCATATCAACCAGTGCGATCAAGTTAGCACCTGCACCGCCTCGGTTCATTATTCCCGCGATGGCTTCTCGATCCGCGCCCGGCACAGGCACATGTGCAACCAGGCGGTAGAGGACCAATATGCCAAATGTGATCAATAATTTGCGGCGAATGTCTTGCGCCGACCATAGATAACGCCAGGCAGACCGTTTCATTCAATATTCTCCTTCAGCGAATAATCCATAAACATTTAATTGATAACTTCTATAGTTCCGCCGGCAGCTTCAATTTTTTTACGTGCCCCATCAGTAATCCGGTGAACACGCAAGTTGAGAGCTTTCTTTACCTCTCCGCGGCCTAAGACCACAACTGGGTTGTTAGTATTGCGCAACAAACGTGCCTTTTCCAAAGTTTCTGGGGAAACATCACTACCTGCTTTAAAGCTAGAAAGCTGGTCTAAATTTACTTCGTTATAAAAAACACGGTTTGGGGGTGTAAAGCCGCGCTTGAATGGCAGGCTGCGGTAGAATGGTAGGTTGCCGCCCTGATGATATAACCCTTTTCCACCTCCGGCCCGAGCCCCTTGTCCTTTTGTCCCCCGGCCAGCAGTCTTTCCCTGACCAGCAGCAATGCCGCGTCCCACCCGTTTTCGGGATTTTTTTGCGCCTTTATTTGCCTTCAAATCGTTTAGTTTCATGCTAATTCCTGTCTAATTTTCAGTAACTTGTAGCAGATGGCTCACCTTTGCGATCATCCCTCGGATCACAAGTGTATCATCATGGCTAACAGTCTGATTGAGTTTCCGCAACCCGAGCGCTCGCACTGTTCCTTTCTGGCGCTTGGAATATCCTATGGGGCTCTTGACCAATTTAATCTCCAGCGCTTTTTGATCAGATTTCTTTTTAGCCATGTTTATTTACGCTCCCAGAAGGGCAACATCTCTTTAACAGGTTTACCGCGCAAGGCCGCTTGATCTTCAATCGACTTGAGTTGATCGAGCGCGGCCATGGTGCTGGAAACAACATTAAGAATATTTGCACTACCCATCGATTTTGTCAAGATATCCTGAATACCAACGGCTTGCATAACAGCACGCACCCCACCACCTGCGATTACACCAGTGCCAGGAGAGGCTGGTTTCACCAAAACCTTTGCTCCGCCCACTTTACCTATAGTTTGGTGAGGGATCGTTGTTTTGTATAGGTTCATGCGCCGCATATCTTTCCGGGCGCGTTCAGAAGCCTTGCGAATCGCATCCGGAACCGTACGGGCTTTTCCAACGCCTAATCCTACACGTCCTGCACCATCACCCACGACAACGGCGACACGAAATGCAAACCTGCGTCCACCTTTAACTACCTTTGCGACACGGTTAATCTCAACTGTGCGCTCGATTAATTCTTTTTCATCTCGGCTATCAAATTCGGTCATTCTGTTCTCCTCAGCTTAGAACTCAAGACCCGCTTCACGGGCACCCTCGGCTAAAGCTTTTACACGCCCAATATAACGATAGCCTCCGCGGTCAAATACTACACTGGAAACACCTTGTGCTTTGGCACGTTCAGCGATGGCCTGCCCAACAAGTTTGGCTTGTTCAGATTTGTTAAGGCCTTTCATTTTCTTACGCAGATCCTGATCAATTGTGGAAGCAGATACTAGCGTCTCGCCTTTTAGATCATCAATAACCTGCACGTAAATACTCGTCAGACTGCGAAAAACATTTAAACGCGGCCGGTCAGGAGTTCCCGAAATCTTTTTTCGGACCCGGGTGTGTCTGCGACGTCTTGAAACCGATCGAATTTTTCTTGCCATAATTTTTTAATCCTATAATAGCGCTTTACCGGCTTTTCCGGCTTTACGTCGTACGTATTCGCCCTTGTATCGTATCCCTTTACCTTTATATGGTTCTGGAGGGCGAACCTTGCGAATTTCGGCCGCGATCTGGCCTACTTGCTGTTTGTCGTAGCCAGAGATTTTTATATCCCGTCCACGTTCCCCCACCTCAAAGGAGATTCCTTCAGGAGCTTCAACCGTCACTTGATGTGAAAAACCTACACTCAGGACAATATTCTTACCTTGAAGTTCAGCGCGGTAACCAACGCCTTGTATTTCCAGTTCTTTATCAAAGCCTTGACTCACGCCAATTACCATATTATTGATTACCGAACGTGCGGTTCCATGCATTGAACGGTGGAATTTTTCATCGGAGAGCCGCTTCACTTCGATAATTCCATCTTCTAAGGTAATATCGACCACAGGAGGAAAGATGTGGGATAACTCACCTTTGGGACCTTTTACACGCAAATGTGTTCCTTTAATTTCTACTTCCACTCCGGATGGCACTTCCACCGGTGTATTTCCTACACGAGACATAAGTCAATACTCCTTACTTAAGAGCGTCACCAAACCTTGCAAAGCACTTCACCGCCAACGCCTAGTTGGCGGGCACGGCGGCCGGTCATCACACCTTTAGGGGTGGATAAGATTGCGACTCCCAAGCCGGATAACACCCAGGGGATTTCGCGGGTTTTTGCATATATTCTCCGGCCAGGGCGGCTGACGCGTTCTAAGCCATCTATCACTGGGCGGCGTTCGCGGCGTTCGCCCACATACTTCAAGCGAATTCTCAGCATCTTATATGCTTGATCCTCAACATCCGCGATTTCATAATCTTCCACAAAGCCTTCTTCCTTCAAAATCTCAGCTATTGAAGCCTTCAATTTCGAGGTTGGCATGACGACTTGTGCAAGGCCCGTCATAACTCCATTACGGACGCGAGTTAGCATATCAGCGATTGGGTCAGAAATACTCATATAATTTGTCCTTCACCCGGTTACCAGGAAGACTTTACAACACCAGGTATTTTTCCATCCAAGGCAAGTTCACGAAAACAAATGCGGCACAATCCGAAGCGGCGCATGTATCCCCGCGGCCGCCCACACAGTTTGCAGCGATTGCGGACTCGTGTTGGGTATTTACGTCTGGTTTCACGTATTATCATAGACTTTTTAGCCATAATACCTATCCTTCTGTCTTGAAGGGCATGCCCAGCAATTGCAGCAATGCCCAACCAGCATCATCGGTCTTCGCGGTTGTTACGATGGTTATTTCGAAACCGCGGACTTTGTCGATTTTATCGTAATCAATCTCAGGGAATACTAACTGCTCCCTAAAACCGAGGGAGCAGTTGCCGCGACCGTCAAATGAGTTGGGTGAAACACCGCGAAAGTCCCGCACTCTAGGCAAGGCTATACTCATCAACCTGTCTAGGAACGACCACATTCGCTCCCCACGCAAGGTGACCTTTACGCCTATTGCACGCCCTTCACGGAGCTTGAAATTGGCAATACTTTTGCGCGCCTTAGTTATCACCGGTCTCTGGCCGGTAATCACACCGACATCATCTACGGCATGATCCAAGGCTTTCGAGTTTTCCAGAGCTTCACTTACACCTATATTAACCACGATTTTTTCTAACCGAGGGACCTGCATCACGTTATTCAGGTCCAGGGTTTTCTGCAAAGCTGGCACAATTTCTTTTTCGTATCTTTCTTTTAATCTAGCGACCATTGATTACTCCGATCGGATTAATCCACAAACTCGTGGCAAGATTTACACACACGATGAGCAATGCGATCCTCATCACGTTCAATGCCTACGCGGGATGGTTCATCACATTTGGGACAAACCAGCATGACATTGGAAATATGAATGGGCCCTTCGAACTCAATAATGCCTGGGGTCATGGTACGGCCCTGCTGCTGAACCTGGCTCTGGTGTTTTTTACGAATATTAATGCCTTGAACCACCACGCGATTTTTCTTAGTCATCACTTTGATAACTTCACCGCGTTTGCCTTTTTCTTCCTTTCTGGCAGTCATAATTTCTACAATGTCACCGGTACGAATTTTAAATTTCACAATTTACTCCTGCAGCGCAGTCTCTAAAGGACCTCTGGGGCTAACGAAACGATTCTCATAAAGCCTTTCTCTCGCAGTTCGCGAGCAACAGGGCCAAAAATTCGAGTGCCTTTCGGGTTTTTGGTTTCTTCGTCCAAAATTACGGCTGCATTATCGTCAAAACGAATATGGGAACCATCATCCCGCCGCCATTCTTTAGAAGTACGCACAATGACTGCACGAACGATATCACTTTTCTTTACTAAACCCTGAGGGGTAGCAGATTTAACCGTTCCAACAACGGTGTCACCCACGCGGCCGTAGCGTCTCACTGAGCCTCCCAAAACACGGATTACTAAGATCTCACGTGCGCCGCTGTTATCAGCTATTTTTAAGCGTGATTCAGTCTGTATCATCTTAAGCCTGCGCTAGACCTGAAGAGCGTTCACTGCGCCTGATGATGGATTCAACTACCCATCGCTTAGTTTTAGAAATTGGTCGGCTTTCCACAATCTGTACTTTGTCGCCTATTTGGCATTCAAGCTCGTCGTGTGCTTTAACACGATTATTCCTGGTGATTACCTTTTTATATAATGGGTGGCGATACCTGCGGGTGAGTTCAACCGTTACAGTCTTCGTCATCTTATCGCTGGTTACTACGCCTGTTAAACGGCGGCGTTTGTTCATTCTTCACCTTCCACTTCTGCACCTTCGCTCGAAATTTTTTCATTTAGTACGGTTAATATACGGGCAATCTTTTGGCGGGTGGCACTCAAGATATTAAAATCTGTAAGCTCACCACTAGCTCTTTGGAAACGCAAACGCATTAATTCTTCGCGCGCATCCATCAATTCGCTTTCAATTGCATCAGTGGACATTTCTCTAATTTCGTTAGCGTCCATGGTTACTCTCCTGCCTGCTCTTCCTTGAAAACAATTTTAGTTTTTACCGAGAGCTTATAAGCTGCCACGCGCAAAGCTTCAATCGCAATTTCTTTGGGTAACCCGCCGAGTTCAAACATGATGCGGCCAGGTTTAACAACCGCAACCCAAAACTCAACATTGCCTTTACCTTTGCCCATGCGTGTTTCCGCGGCGCGTTTAGTTACCGGTTTATCAGGGAAGATACGAATCCAAACTTTTCCACGACGACGCGTCGCTCGAACAATTGCCCGGCGAGCTGCTTCGATCTGCCGTGCTGAAACCCATCCCGGCTCAAGTGCCTGGAGGCCGTATTCTCCAAAATGGATTTCCGCTCCACGACGGGCTTTACCGCGCATGCGGCCCCGCATTTGTTTACGATACTTTACTCTCTTTGGCATTAACATATGTTCAGCCTTCTAATCCAGCAGACGTTACCGTCTCACTCACTGACGTAAACGCCGCCGCTCTCTGAATCTTCATCTTTCTCGGGTAATATTTCACCTTTATAAATCCAAACTTTTATTCCTACTGCACTGTAGGAAGTCAGAGCATGAGTAACTGCATAATCAATATCTGCTCGTAATGTGTGCAGAGGAACGCGACCTTCGCGTTGCCAAACTCGGCGGGCCATGTCTGCTCCCCCCAATCGCCCGGCGACTTCTATCTTTACGCCTTCTGCACCAGCACGCATGGTTTGCTGTAGTCCGCGGCGCAGTGCCCGGCGGTAGCTAATACGGCGAGTTATCTGGTCAGCGATATTCTTCGCAACCAATAAGGCATCCAAATCGGGTTCCTTGATCTCTTTGATTTCAAGATCAACCTTCGCCCCAACAAGAGTCTCCAACTGCTTGCGCATCCTTTTGACATTCTCACCTTTGCGTCCAATTAAGACTCCAGGTTTTGCGGTATGCACATAGGTTTGAATCTTTCCGGGGAAGCGTTCAATTTCTATACGGGAAACACCCGCCCTGGGAGCCTCGTCGCGGATCAGCTTACGAATAGCAATATCCTGATGCAGCCGCCGAACGTAATCTTCTCCTTCGGCATACCAACGTCCGTCCCAGGTTTTATTAATCTTCAGTCGAAATCCTATTGGATGAACTTTACGACCCATATTCTCTCCTGTTTCCTAATGTTCTTCACGTTCGCGTAAAATTACGGTTATGTGCGACGAACGACGTAACCAGGGCTTAATTCGTCCACGAGCCCCAAATCGACGCCATTTCCTTGTGCGTCCTTCGTCAGCAAATATCGTATGTATAAATAAATTGTTGCGGCTGATGCCAAAGTTTTCCTCGGCATTGTACATTGCAGACTCAACCACTTTTGATACTGGATGGGCCGCACGATTAGTAACGAACTGGAGAAGCTCTAAAGCCTCTTGCACATCTTTGCCACGCACCATATCTACGATTAGCCGGGTTTTTTGAGCTGATATCTGGATATGTTTTGCAACTGCTCTATAATCTGTTGCCATGGTTTATCGTGACCTCTTCTCCTGCACATGACCGCGATATGTCCGCGTCGGAGCAAATTCTCCCAAACGGTGACCGACCATATTTTCTGTAATGTATATGGGAACATGGCGGCGGCCGTCATGTACACCAATCGTGTGGCCAACCATTTGCGGGAAAATCATGCTGGCACGGCTCCAGGTAGCGATGACTTTCTTCTCGCCTTTCTGGTTCATGGCTTCAATTTTTTTGAGCAGTTTCGGGTCCACGAATGGACCCTTTTTCAACGAACGTCCCATAACTCACTCCAAATTACTCGTGCCGTCATTAGCGGCGGCCTTTTCCGCGGCGGCGGAAAATGTATTTATCGGTCGATTTATTCCGACGCGTCTTTTTCCCTAATGTGGGTTTACCCCACGGGCTTTTGGGGCTTGGCATTCCAATTGGGGAACGCCCTTCACCACCGCCGTGGGGGTGATCGCGCGGCGACATAGCAGAGCCGCGCACAGTTGGCCGTATACCCATGTGACGTTTACGTCCCGCTTTGCCAAGTTTGATATTGCCGTGATCAGGGTTGCCAACCTGGCCGATGGTCGCATAACAAACTTGTCGGATCAGGCGCACCTCACCAGAAGGCAGCCGAATCTGAGCATAATCACCTTCTTTAGCAAGCAGTTGAGCTGAGGCTCCTGCAGAACGCACCATCTGGCCACCGCGGCCCTCTTTCATCTCAATGTTGTGAATCATTGTGCCTGTAGGGATATTTGCAATTGGCAAACTGTTCCCTGGCCGTATTTCAGCCTCCGGCCCTGCCATCAATGAATCACCCACTCCAACTTCTAGCGGAGCGATAATGTAGCGCTTCTCACCATCCGCATAATATAAGAGCGCTAAACGAGCAGATCTGTTGGGATCATATTCAATTGCTGCCACGCTGGCTGGAATGCCGTGTTTATTGCGCTTAAAATCCACGAGGCGCAATTTTCGGCGGGCGCCCCCACCACGATGGCGAACGGTGATCTTGCCGCGCATATTGCGTCCAGCATGCTTCTTGCGGGGTTTTACTAACGAACGTTCTGGTTTGCTCTTAGTAATTTCCTCGAATGAATGGCTGGTCATTCCCCGGCGGCCCGGGGAGGTGGGTTTATATATCTTTACTGCCATTATCTTACGCCTTCAAATAAGTCTATCGTTTCGCCTTCTGCCAATGTAATGATCGCTTTTTTATACCCACTGCGGCGCAATGATATTCTGCGATTACGCGGCCTACGGCTCCGTTTTCCAGGCATATTAATCACGTTCACTCGTTCTACCTTCACACCGAATACAGTTTCAATTGCGTCTTTGATCATTGATTTGGTTGCTTTTTGTTCCACTTCAAAAACTACTTGATTGAGCTTAGTTGTCTGGAAGTTGGACTTTTCTGTAATTATCGGGCGGCGAAGTATGTCGTAAATAGTAGTCATTTTCTTCTCCTTAACCCAGGTACTCAGCGATTACTTCTAATGATTTCAAGGGGATGATCACTTTATCGTAACCCAGCAAATCTCGAATATTAAGGTAATTGGCTCGCAAGGTCTTCGCCTTGGGTAAGTTGTTAGCGGAACGAGCTACCAGGTCGTAGGGTTCTCCTTTTGCGGGGAGTAATATCAGCGCGCTTGTTTCACCAGCAAGCTTATTGAGGGCTTCGGCTATCAAACGAGTTTTTGGTTCTTTTAGGTTCAATTCATCCACAACAATGATCTCTTTCTCAGCGGCTTTAACAGATAAAGCAGATCTTAAAGCCGCACGGCGCATCTTGCGAGGCATTTTTTTACTATAATCACGCGGCCGGGGTGTATGAACACCGCCGCCTCCGACCCATTGCGGCGACCTTATTGATCCTTGGCGAGCTCGGCCGGTTCCTTTTTGCCGCCAGGGTTTTCTCCCTCCGCCGCGCACCTCGCTGCGGGTCTTGGTCTTGTGAGTCCCGAGACGCGCATTTGCCATTTGGCGCACGTATGCTTGGTGCATTAAGTCAACATTTATAGGAGCCTCGAAAATGTTCGCGGGCAGATCAGCTTTTTCGCTGGTCTTTTTTCCCTTCATGTTGTAAATGTCTAATTGCATAATCTTTCTACTCCGGTAGCGAATCACCTTTGGATTTCAAACTAAGTTTTACGTGCGGGCTTAATTATTACTAAGCCGCCTTTTGAACCAGGTACTGAACCACGCACTCCCATCAAATTCCGCTCGGTATCAACCAAGACTACTTTAACATTCTGGGCAGAGACGCGTGCGTTTCCCATATGCCCCGGCATTTTTTTCCCTTTAAAGACGCGGGATACACCTGAGGTTGCCCCTATTGAGCCTACCGCACGCTGGCGGTCAGATTGACCATGAGTCTTTGGTCCGCCGCTGAAACCGTGACGTTTCACTGCACCAGCAAACCCTTTACCTTTGCTAGTACCGATAACATCAACCCGTTCTCCAAGTCCAAATAAATCAACTGTTACTTTATCTCCTGGTTTTAGGTCGTGGTCTCGCGTTCGAAATTCACGCAGATGCCGTAATGGAGGCGCGTCAGTTTGTTTGAGATGCCCAAGCTGGCCTCCGGTCAGTCGTTTAAGTTTAATTTCTCCGAAACCCAATTGCACGGAGCTATAATAATCCTTCTCAGGTTCCCGTATCTGGGTAACGTAACATGGCCCAGCCTCGATGAGCGTGATGGGTATGGCGACACCATCTTCATCGAAAATCTGGGTCATGCCGATTTTCTTGCCAATCAGCCCTTTGAACATAATTGTACTCTCCTAAAAACCTGCATCTCTACGGGACTGTCATCCTGGGCAAGGCTGCATCATCCCTGAAACAGCGTAGTAAGCCAGCATGGCGCGAATGTTATTATTTTTTATTCGCACCCTGTGCTGCTCTTGCGCTGTTACGTAACACGAAGAAAAATCTTATAAGGGTTTGTTGATTCCTTCGTTCACAATTTCAAATAATAAAGTACCTAAATTTTAATCTCAATATCAACACCGGCTGGGAGATTCAAGCGCATCAACATGTCGATGGTCTTTGAGTCTGGATCCAGCACGTCGATCAAACGATTGTGGGTTCGAATTTCAAAGTGTTCATGTGAATCTTTATCAATGAAAGTCGATCGCCGCACAGTAAATCTTTCTTTTTTTGTTGGCAAGGGCACAGGTCCAACTACACGTGCACCGGTACGTTCCGCAGTTTCAACTATCCGCTTAGCAGATTGGTCTAGGACGCGATGATCGTATGCTTTGAGTCTGATGCGAATTTTTTGTTTCACTGCGGCTGTCATATGATTACTCCAGTATCTCTGTGATCACGCCAGCGCCCACTGTCAGGCCGCCTTCTCGGATAGCAAACTGGGAGCCTTGCTCCAATGCCACCGGGATGATCAATTCGACTTCCAGGTTCACACTATCTCCCGGCATCACCATTTCTACTCCATCCGGCAGCGTGATATCTCCAGTTACATCCATAGTCCGGATGTAGAACTGCGGCCGGTATCCCGTGAAGAATGCCTTGTGCCT
>VRUJ01000029.1:34483-54546 GCA_019456165.1 Chloroflexota bacterium | reverse complement strand
TCATTCGGAATTCTCCTTGCTATATTTTGCCAGAAAATTCCACTTCCGTTTGGTATTATTTTAGGGGATGCTTACCCTCCCTCTAACACTCCTCCAATATGCCTCTTACACAAATCTTGCATTCGGCAGGTATGATTAAGCCTGTGTGGAAATACTTTATTGGTAACTATTACTGGTAGAAGGAGATAAACATGTCCAAAATTATAGGTATTGACTTAGGAACCACCAACAGCGTTGTCGCTGTGATGGAAGGCGGCGAAGCCACCGTGATTACGACGGCAGAAGGCTCGCGCCTGGTGCCCTCCGTGGTTGGCTTCAACAAGAACAGCGAGCGCTTGGTCGGGCAAACCGCCAAACGCCAGGCTGTGATCAACCCCGAAAACACAATCTACTCCATCAAGCGTTTCATGGGCCGCCGCTTCGACGAGGTCGAGGCCGAGCGCAAGATCGTTTCTTACGATGTGGTCGCTGGCCCCAGCGGAGACGCGCGTGTGCAGGCTCCCGAAAAGAAGCGGGATTACAGCCCGCAAGAGATCTCAGCCATGGTGCTGGGAAAACTCAAAGCCGACGCAGAAGCCTACCTGGGCGAGAAAGTCACCCAGGCGGTCATCACCGTGCCGGCATATTTCAACGACAGCCAGCGCCAGGCCACCAAGGACGCCGGAAAGATCGCCGGCCTTGAAGTGCTGCGCATCATCAACGAACCCACTGCGGCAGCTTTAGCCTACGGCCTGGATAAGAAAACCAACGAGACCATCCTGGTCTTCGACCTGGGAGGCGGCACATTTGACGTCAGCGTCCTGGAAGTCGGGGACGGGGTCATCGAGGTCAAATCCACCAATGGCGACACGCATCTGGGCGGCGACGATTGGGATGAGGCCATCGTAAACTGGTTGGCGGACGAATTCAACAAGCAGCAAGGCATCGACCTGCGCCAGGACCGCCAGGCCCTGCAGCGCTTGCGCGAGGCTGCCGAAAAAGCCAAGATCGAACTATCCAGTGTGATGGAGACCGAGGTCAACCTGCCCTACGTGACGGCAGACGCCGACGGCCCCAAGCACCTGCAGCTAAAACTCAGCCGCGCCAAGTTCGAACAGCTCACCGAAGCTTTGGCCGCGCGTTTACGCACCCCCTTTGACGCCGCGCTGAAAGACGCCGGACTGAAAGCCACCGAGGTTGACGAAATAGTCCTGGTGGGCGGCTCCACGCGTATGCCCATGGTACAGGAAATGGTGCAGAGTTTGGCCAATAAAGCCCCCCACAAAGGCGTCAACCCGGATGAAGTCGTAGCCCTAGGCGCGGCCATCCAGGCAGGCGTGTTGGGCGGCGACGTCAGCGATGTGCTCTTGCTGGACGTCACCCCGCTTTCCCTGGGCGTTGAAACCCTGGGCGGCGTGATGACCACCATGATCGAGCGCAACACCACAATCCCAGTCAAGAAAGCGGAGGTATATTCCACCGCCGATGACAACCAGACCGCCGTGGATATCCACGTGCTGCAAGGCGAGCGCACCCTGGCCGCTGACAATATGAGCCTGGGCAACTTCCGCCTGGACGGCATCCCCGCCGCTCCCCGCGGCCTGCCCCAGGTCGAGGTGACTTTCGACATCGACGCCAACGGCATCATCACAGTGACCGCCAAAGACAAGGCTACCGGCAAAGAGCAGAACGTGACCATCACCGCTTCCACCAACCTGTCCGACAGCGATATCGACAACATGGTGAAGGAAGCCAACCAGCACGAAGGCGAAGACAAGAAACGCCGCGAGCTGATCGAAGCCCGCAACCAGGGCGACAGCATTACTTACCAGACCGAGAAAACGCTCAACGAGTTGGGCGACAAGGTCCCCGCGGGCGAGCGCGAGAGCATCCAAGCTCAAGTAAATGAACTTAAGCAAGCCGTCCAGGGCGACGATCTAGCCAAGATCAAGAGCCTCAGTGACAGTATCCAGAACGCGTTCCACGCCCTCAGCCAGCAGCTGAATGCGCAAGAACAAGCCCCTCAGCCCGGTATGGGCGGCAGCGACTTCCCCAACTACGGCGGAAACGGCTCCAGCCCCAACGGCCACAGCCCAGAAGAAGAGGGCGAGGTAGTTGAAGGCGAATTCACAGAAATGTAACCTACTCGCAAATCGCTGCACTCTCAGGCATTGCAGATTTGCATAACAAAATGAGAACCTCCCGGAGCAGCCTTTGCCTCTGGGAGGTTTTCGTTTAATAAGTAACCTAACACTGCTTTGTTGTTATTTCTTTTGATAGAAAATTTTTCCCTTTTCGTTTCTTTAACTAACATTATCGAAAAAGAAGAAAAACCAGGTTTGAGGCAGTAGAAAACACCACAAAGGATTAGGACAAACTGTTCTTTTAGCCTTTCCATAAGCGGGATTAATCACGGGATGTTATAATTCGTACATTATGCCAGAAGGCAGGGAATTTAACTTGCAGAGCAAAAAACGGTTAGCGCGCCTATTTAACTGTAAGAATATTCTAATCTCCATACCAGTGATGCTCATACTTGCTGTCGGCATCTACAACTTACCACCGGTGCGTTCCCGGCTTGCCTGGCGTGTGGCGGAATTACGCTCGCGGATATTCTATGCTCTCAATCCTCCCGAGGAAGCAATATTCCTTCCTGAAGAACAGGCCATCATTGAAGCCCTCGTTCAGGCCACACTGATCAATACCACTCCGGAAATCTCTCCTAGCCCAACCCTGGCGGGGCAAACCAGGACCCCAGCCTCCACACCAACACCAACCATTACTCCCACTCCTTTACCGCAGAATGTTTTCCTTAAAGATGTGGTGTACGTACACCAACACGGTATATATAACTATTGTTCTCCAGCAAATCTGGCCATGGCGTTAAAGTATTGGGGTTGGGAAGGGACTCGTAATGAGATCGGTTTGGCGCTCAAGCCTGGACCAGATAACCCAGACATGGACTATCTGGCACGCAGTTTATCAGACAAAAATGTTATGCCCTACGAGATGGTCGATTATGTCAACGAGCAGACCGAATTCCGCGCCTTTTCCCGGCTGGGGGGCGATATTGAATTATTGAAGCGCTTTATCGCTAACGGTTTTCCCGTGGTCATAGAAAAAGGCTATTATGAGTGGAGCACGGTCACCCAAGAAATTGCCTGGTTGGGCCACTACCTATTCATCACCGGCTATGATGATAATGAGCAGGCTTTCATCGTTCAAGATGCTTACCTTAGTCCGGGGGAAAACCTTTATGTAGATTATGCATCCTTCAGCCAGGAGTGGCGTTATTTCAACTACGTATTCATGCTCGTTTACCCACCTGAAAGTGAGATAGAAGTATTTGAGCTGCTAGGACCTTGGGATGATACCGAATGGGCTGCCCAACATGCACTCGACACGGCAAACGATGAGATCACGTATCTGACAGATGGAGATGAATTCTTTGCCTGGTTCAATAAGGGTGCCAGCCACGCCAATTTGGGCGAATACGACGAAGCCAAGGGAGCATTCGATTATGCATTTATACTGTACAATAATTTGGGTACTGGATCAGAACAGCGCCCCTACCGGCTGATGTGGTATAGGACTGAACCCTATTGGGCATACTATTACAGCGGCAGTTACGAATCGGTCATTGATCTGGCTGATATAACGCTCTACGGCACCATTGCGAGTCCAACCCTGGAAGAGAGTTTTTATTGGCGCGGACGGGCTAATGAAGCTTTGGGAGATCAAGACCGGGCGATTTTGGATTATAGGGAGGCAGTGTATTTGAACCCAAACTTTGCCCCCGCGATCAATCAGCTCGAAAGCCTCGGCCTCACGCCGTAATCTTATTTATCCTCCCCCTTATGCGTGATTAATCTCAAAATGATATAATCCACCCATTATGCGTGACCGTAAAGAACTACGCTTGCGGCGCAACCAACAGTTAGCGCGCCTTTTCACCTGGAAGAATATTCTAATCTCAATACCAGTGATGTTAGTGCTTGCCGTCGGTATCTACTACATTCCCCCAGTACATTCCCGGCTTGCCTGGCGTGTTGCGGACCTGCGTACACGCATAATCTACGCGCTTAATCCACCCGAGGAGGCACTTTTCCTCCCTGGGGACCTGTTTTTGATTGAATCCAACGTCCGAGCCACCTTAACTGCGCTGGCCCCACCGGCAACTCCCAGCCCTAGCCCCACAACGACGGGGCCTCTCCAAACCCCAGCGGCTACCTCCACCCCTACGATTACTCCCCCGTCTCTCCCGTCATATGTGTACCTGGATGGTGTCAATTATGAAGACCAACACGGTCGTTGGAATTACTGCGGACCGGCAAACCTATCCATGTCGCTCACCTATTGGGGCTGGACCGGCAACCGCGACGTAGCTGGTAGATACCTCAAACCGGGTATTCCTGGAAATGCCAGTTACGAAGACAAAAACGTAATGCCTTATGAAATGCAGGATTTTGTCGAAACGCAAACAGATTACAGCATGCTGATCAGGGTAGGTGGTGAACTCGAAGTCCTTAAACGTTTGATTGCGGGAGGCTACCCTGTCATTGTCGAAAAAGGTTATTATGAATTCGACCATACCGGAACTTACGGCTGGCTGGGACACTACTTATTCGTCACCGGATATGATGAAGTCGAACAGCATTTTATCGTCCAAGATACATATCTCGAACCTGGGGCAGATATGCAAAGCCCATATGATGTATTTGAGGACGGCTGGCGTTCCTTCAACTACTTATTTATGGTTGTTTTCCCACCAGTACAAGAAGCCGAGGTTTTGGAGCAACTCGGACCCTGGGCAGATGAAGCCTGGGCCAACCGGAATGCGTGGCAGATCGCAAACGCAGAGACAGAGATATTCAGCGGCATAAACCAATTTTTTGCCTGGTTCAACACAGGCGCCAGCCATGTTAAATTATTTGAATATGTGGATGCGGCCAGCGCGTTTGACAACGCCTTCTTACTGTACAATAATTTAACGACCGATGACACCCAGCGCCCATACCGCATAATGTGGTACCGCACCGGCGCTTATTGGGCTTACTACTACAGCGCACGATATCAAACGGTTATTGATTTGGCGAATACTACTTTGTATGAAACCATCTCCGCACCAACACTGGAAGAGAGCTTGTACTGGCGCGGGCTGGCGCGTGAAGCCCTGGGTGATCTGGAAGGTGCTATCGAAGACTACCTGGAAACAGTACGGCTGAACTACAACTTCACACCTGGCCTGGACCAACTCGAAAGACTAGGGATAGAACCCTAACTATGCCCAAGATATTACATTTTGCTGACGCGCACATTGACATGGCAAATTACGGCCGCCATGACCCCACAACCGGGCTGCCGATGCGCGTGATGGATTTTCTCAAATCCTTGGATACTATCGTGGACGCCGCGCTAGATGAAAAGGTGGACCTGGTAATATTCGCCGGGGATGCATACAAAGACCGCAACCCGGCTCCAACTTTCCAACGTGAATGGGGACAGCGCATAATGCAGCTATCCAAGGCAAAGATACCCACAATCTTGTTGATCGGAAACCACGACCTCTCCCCCGGGCTGGGCCGCGCGCATGCCTTAGAAGAATTCAACACCCTGGAAGTGCCCTACGTGCATGTCGCTTACCGGCCAACCTTTTACAAACCGGAGGATCTGAACGAGCTTGAGATGCAAGTTATGGCTCTACCCTGGGTGGCAAGGTCTGGGATGATGGCATATTTGGACATAAAAACCAGCGATCCCTCCGAAATTTACACCCAACTCGAAGAAAAGATAACTGATGTGATTGACGGCTGGCTGGGTGATGCTGACCCAAACCTGCCAACCATTTTTACAGCCCATGCCTCAGTACAGGGCGCCAGCTTTGGCGGAGAGCGCACTGTAATGCTGGGCGGTGATTTGACGCTTTCCCCATCTTTGGTAAAGAATAATAAATTTGACTATGTGGCTTTGGGTCACATCCACAAACCCCAGGACTTGAACGAGGACCAGCATCCCCCGGTGATATACCCAGGCTCAATCGAGCGTGTAGATTTTGGGGAAGCCCAGGATAAGAAATATTTCATCGTCGCCCAGGTGGAGAAAGGTAAAGCCAAACCAGAATGGCGCGAGCTAAAAGATATTCGCCCGTTCATAGACCGTTCACTGACCCTGGAATCCGAGGAGAACGTCACCGACCAAATACGCAGAATCTTGCCCTCGGCTGAAGAAATGGAAGGAGCAGTCCTGCGCCTAAAACTGGAATACCCGCGTGAATGGGAAACTCTGATCGATGAAGCCGCCCTACGCGAGATGACCGCCACTGCGTTCGAGTTCCATTTCGTAAAACGCCCTCAAATGGATACACGCGTACGCATCCCGGAGGACAAAAACGTGGGAAGCATGTCCCCTATAGAGCTGCTGGAAATCTATTGGAAGTCGGTTAAGAAAGATAAAGCCGAGAGAGAAGAATTACTTAAAATAGCCCAAGATATCATCACCAACTCCAATGATGAAGACTAACATGTTTTGCAGTCTCCCAGACACTAAATTGCCTAAAATGATTCAGCAAGATAAATGATCCCTATCCAACTTTCACTCTCCGGCTTTTTATCCTATCGTGAGCCTGTCGAAATAGACTTTACTTCTATTGATATAGCTTGTATCTCGGGCCCTAACGGGGCGGGGAAATCCTCTCTTTTGGACGCCATCACCTGGGCTTTGTTTGGGCAAGCGCGCCGCCGGGATGATGCCATAATCAACACGCATGCCGAGGCAGCTGAGGTCAATTTCACCTTTAGCTATGAGGGAAATGTCTTCCGCATCCAACGCATAAAACCAAAAAACAAGACATCAATTCTCGAATTTCACATACAAAACGTGGAGGGTGAATGGAAACCGCTTACCGAACGCACCATGCGGGCTACCGAGAATCGCATAGAAGAAACTTTGCGCCTGGACTACGAAACCTTTGTGAACGCTTCCTTTTTCCTGCAAGGCAAAGCAGATCAGTTTACTCAACAGCGTCCGGCAGATCGCAAGCGCATCCTCTCTAACATTCTTGGTCTGGAGGTCTGGGACACATACCGCCAGGCGGCAGCTGAACGCCGTAAAGGCGTAGATACTGAGATCGGAGAACTCGAAGGCCGCGCCCAGGAAATCAACTCCGAACTGGCCGAGGAAGGCACCCGCAACACACGCCTCAAGGAACTTGAAGCCACCCTGAAGAGCCTCAGCCAGGCGCGCGCCGCCCAGGAATCTTCGCTAGAAGAAATGCGCCGCCGATCGGCTTCTTTAACGGAGCAAGAAAAACTGGTCGCCACGCTTGCCGGGCAGCTGCAGCGCACTCAACTTAGCCATACCGAATCAGACCAACGCCTGGTTAAACGCAAAGAAGAAAAGCAAACCTACAACGAAATCGTCAAACGGGCCAAAGAGATCGAAGCACTGCATAAAGCATGGCAAAATAAGCGTGATGAACTGGCCAAATGGGAAGAGATCGCCGCCCGCTTCCACGAGCACGAAAAACGCCGCCACGCTCCGCTCACCGAGATCCAAACCGAGCTTGCCCGCCTCGAAACCGAACAGGAGACTCTGTCTAAAGAGGCGGCTGAATTAGAAAGCTCTCAAAATGAGGTGGATGGCTTAGAAGGGCAGATCAAATCCACCCAGCAGGAAATCGAAAAACTCAATGCTCAATTAGATCAGCGCGCAAAATTAGAAGGTGAACTCAATTCTGCCGTCCAGGCGCAGGCCGAGGCGCGCGCCGAGAACCCACGTCTCAAAACTGAAATGGATGAGCTAAAAGAGCGCATTGACCAGCTCAAAGAAACGGATGGCGCGCTATGCCCCTTGTGCGGCCAGCCGCTCAATAAGGATGAGCGCAAAAATTTGATCATAGAACTAGAGACGGATGGCAAACAAAAAGGAGACAGCTACCGGGCCAATCAAGCCACCTTGCAGCAGGCGGACAAATACGTAGCCGACCTGGAGAAACAAATTGGGGGTTTCCAACAGGTGGACGACGATTTGCGCACGGCGACGCGTACAGCCGACCAGGCAGCCTCCCAAGTGGAGCAGATCAAGGAGCAGGCCGAGCAGTGGAAAAAGGTAGGCGCGCCCAGGCTCAAAGAAATCGCCAGCGCCATAAAAAAGGAAAGCTACGCCGAGCAAGCGCGGGAGACTCTAGCCGCAGTTGACGCAGAGCTGAAAGAGATCGGCTATGACGCCGCCTCCCACGACAAGGTGCGCAAATCCGAGGCCGAAAAACGCAGCGCAGAAGACGAAAAACGCGCCCTAGAAAACGCTCAGGCAGCCCTAACTCCTCTGCAGCGCGAGATCAAAGACATCGAAACCCAGCTCAAAGCCCAGGCCAAAGAGATCAAACGCCAGGAAAGCGCGCACGACGAGGCCGCCGCCAGCCTGGCCGCCGCGCAGGCCCAAGCTCCCGACCTGGCCGGCGCGGAAGCGGAGATGCTCTCCATCCAAGAAGAGGAGAATAAGCTGCTTCTAGAAGTGGGAGCTGCCCAGCAAGAAGTTGAAGTGCTCAAAGGCCTCAAGACCCGCCTGGCCGAACTCGAAACCCAGCGCAACGAGTTAGCCCAGCAGGTCTCGCGCTATAAAGCCCTGGAAACGGCCTTCGGCAAGGATGGCGTTCCTGCAATGCTGATCGAGCAGGCCATACCCCAAATCCAGACCAAGGCTAATGAGATCCTGGAGCGTCTGAGCGGTGGGGACATGAACATCACCTTCCTCACCCAGCAGAAATACAAGGACGAAAAACGCGAGGATTTGAGAGAGACGCTGGATATCAAGATCAGCGACAGCGCCGGAGAGCGCGAATACGAGATGTTCTCCGGCGGGGAGGCCTTCCGCATCAACTTTGCCATCCGCCTGGCGCTCTCCGAGGTGTTAGCGCAGCGCGCCGGGGCCAGGCTGCAAACCCTGGTGATAGACGAGGGCTTCGGCAGCCAGGATGCTATTGGACGCCAACGCCTGGTGGAGGCTATCAACTTGGTGAAAGACGATTTTGAAAAGATCCTGGTGATCACGCATATAGACTCGCTCAAAGACGCCTTCGCCAACCGCATTGAGGTGCAGAAAACACCCCAGGGCTCGGTGGTTAGTTTGGTTTGATGGGAGGATAAGCTTACTTTTTCATTCCAATTTAAATTTTCTAAAGCTTTTTACCAAATCCCCAAAAGTAGAGATTTTATATTTTTCAAAATTTTCTTGGTCCACATAGACAAAATCATAGTTAATTTCTGTCTGTAAGCCATTTATGTCTTCACACCACTGCTTCAGTCGTTCAATTTTCAAAGGATCATCCAAATCCTCTTCACCCTTAGTTTCTACAATATAAACCTCATCGTCTGATATTTTAACAATGAAGTCAGGGTAATAATTGGATATATCACCGTCTGCATTCACATAATCCAGCTTGAAATGAACTGCTAGATAATTCTTGGCATAGGAAAACACATCAGCGCAGTTTTCTAAGAAACTAGCGAATAACAACTCAAAATGGCTATCCCCGATGATACGATTAAAAACACTCTTCTTGGGGATGATGTATCCTTGATCCTTCGCCACAAAAGGGCGTGTTTGGCGCATTTTTATAGTGTCACGAATCTCAGCATCACCTTTATCTTGCACTGTGAGATCATTTATCGCTTTTTTGAATGTTTCTAAAAGAGTTTTGGTTGCAGCCAATTCAGAGAGATTTCGCAAAGTATTGGGGCTTTCCAACTCCACCTTTTGGTCAAACAATTCATCCTGGACAAATGTCTTTACCATTCCGTACAACACATCGTATCCGCTAACTAACTTAAGGGATTTCATTATTTCCCGCGAAAAGTAACCGATCACGCTTCTATAATCTGCAATACCAGCGGTATCAAGAATAGTAATATGTGTTATTTCATCTTTGGTAATATCTTTAAAAACGATCTCGCGTTGTTCTTCCTCGCTGAATATCAAATAAGCAACACGCTGATGGCCTAGTGCACTGATGTCCAATTCATTAAGGTTTTTGTATTCTCGATATATGCGCGGAGTTAGTACGGGAATTTCGATATCCAAGGCATCGATATCTTTATTAACATTTTCTTGGTCAACCTCGATAACCAAGGGCGTGTTAGCTAGGGTGCCTTCTCCCATGGGTTTGCGTTCCAAATGGACACCTTCTGCCTGAATAGACTCTACGAATTCCATAAAGGCATCTGTACCTACCACGCTAACGTATTCCTCAATCCTGCCTGGGTACATCTTGCGTAAACCCCGCCCTAGGGTTTGTTCTGGGAGAATATTACTCTTGGCAGAATAGGCTCGTAATCCAACGATGGTAGTAACATTCTTTACATCCCACCCTTCTTTGAGCATCATTACTGATACGATAGCTTTATAAGGGTTATCACCCTCATCGATTTCATTAGCTTGTTTTCTAAGATTCTCAAGCTCATCTTTTTTCTTGCCGGATTGTGCTTCAGAAATCTCCCCATTCCTTTTTGTGTGAATAACCAAAACCGCATCTTTTAGATCTGGGTAATGGCCTTCAAGGTATTCGGCCACATCATCACAATTGCGAGTATCATCGGTCATCACAAAAAGGATGGCTTTCTTACCCATTTTTTCGTGCTCTGTATAGGCTTTTTGCCACTCAATCACACCTAGATGTAAGTAGTCAGCATATTTCTCGGTAAATTTAGCGCTTTTTCGCTCTATGAGTTTATTACGGCTGGGACCGTCAGGGAGTACAGGATGTTTGACTACATTCTGAGATATTGCTTCTACTAACGGATAATCGGAGATAGTCTGCACAAAGATTCCCCCATTATTATGTTTGGGTGTAGCCGTAACGTCCAATTGCAAAGAGAGGGCAGACCCTTTTTGTAATAAACGATTGTGGATATCTTCGATGGATTTAAACCAGGCCATGCGTGAGTCATGGATGTGGTGGGCTTCGTCGTTCAGCACCATGAGTTCATCAATATCACGCACGATCATGCCGAGGTCTACCTTAGAATCCGTGGTTGCGCCTGTGGGACGCTTTCCAAGAAAATAATCCATTGTGTCTTCATCATCTGGGGTCGCGGGGGTGTCATCACCAGAGTAAACTCGGTGGATGTTGGTGAGGAAAATATTTCCTGTAGGGTTAGTTATTCGCACTTCGTCTTGAAGGTGAAGAGTGAGCTGGAAATCATTTCGCCAATCGCGTCCATCTACACCATTGTCAGGAATAACGGGGTCATCAAAGAAAATATGCAGACCATTAAAATCTTTATAGATGCGGTCTAATACAATAATGTTAGGTGAAATTACCAAGAAATTGCGCGATAACTGCGAATCGGGTTCATAGAGCTTGTTATAAAAACTCCAGGCCAAAGCCAAACTCAACACTTTGGTTTTACCTGATCCAGTCGCCATTTTAATGACAAATCGCCGCCAGGTTTCATCAAACATACCCGCTGAGACAAATCCAGAACTATCGAAGCGCATCATGTCAAACTTGTCTTGTACTCCCACAACATCATACAGGTAGACTATCGTTTCTAGGGCCTCCCGCTGGCTGAAATAATACTGAAACTCAACCATTGTGCCATCCGCATGAGGGCGCAAATGTTGGGTGTTGAACCACCAGTTGAGCAGGCTCTTGCTGGTATCTGTGGCTCCCACATAACCACTTTCGCGCCATTCTTTTACTTTCTTGCGCAGCTGAGAAACCATCGGTGGCATCAGTTTATCCATGCTGGTATCGCGCAGAGCTTCATCGGCGGGGAACCAACGTAATTCCGGTTCAAGAATATCGTAAGGCGAATCGGGGAATTTTGGATGCAGCGCCATTATTTCTTGCCTCCCACGGTAACTTCAACAATCGTCATGGTGTCATTACCAAAGATATCCACAACCTTGACCGCCAGCTTGCGGCGGCCTGGGACACACTCGTGAAACACGCTGGTTAATTCGATTGTGCGGTCTTTTTTTGTACGGAAGGATTGCCACTCATTTTCAAAAACAAAATCACCAGTCCAAACTTCTTCATATTCGGGTATCTCTATCTGCTCGGGTTGTTTCATGCCTTCGATCTGGCTTTGTTTAGTCTTTTCGATAGGCACACGGATCAACTCGCGCTTGCTCTCAAAATCGAAATCAACCGACCAGTAATCTATCCAGTCCGTCCATTTTTTGGTAAGCACCTCACGAGTAACAATTCCAGCTTGGTCTTTGCTGACCTTTACAATCTGACCCTTTTCAACCACGATCTTGTTTCCTTTATTCTTGAGAGTTTCCTCAGCATTGGAGATTGAATCTTGAGAATAGTAAACTGAGAAATCGGTCAATTCTACTGCCACGCTGTTCTTCTTGACAATCGGTTTTACCTCAATGGCAGCCACATCATGGAAAACTACCTGGTTCTTTTCCACAGCGCGTTTGTCGAAGACCTCAGCCGGGATATTCTTGGGTGCGATGTCTATTCCTTTTGCACGCGCTTCGTCCAACACATTTGGAAATAAGCCCATCTCAAACTCAAAACCCAGAATATCCACGCGCGTGATGTGTTTCTGGCGGCATTCCAAGATGACTTCTTCAACGTACAGGCGTGTGACCGGTAAATTGACCGGCCCCACCGACACCAACCGCCCAGCCTTTTTACCATGAAAAGTGTTGAAGCCTTCGGTTTTCTCCGCACGGTATGCGCGTAGGATAAGGTCAAGAAATGCATTTTCTTTTTCTTGCAATTGTTTTTGCTGCTCTTCTTCGCGCAAGTTCGGGTTGACGCCTATGTAGTGCTGACGTTCGTATTTGCCGAGATTGAGGATTTCCAAGGCACGGTAATCCTTGCCATCCTCCTTGAGGTGACGTTGGACGCCGATCATGCGCTTGCGGGTGGTGTGAATAGCGAATTTGCCCAAGTCGCTGACGATCCACTTGCGGCCCAGCTTTTCAGCCACGGAAGCAGTGGTACCAGAGCCACAGAAGAAGTCTGCCACCAAGTCGCCTTCGTTGGATGAGGATTGCATAATCCGTTTAATTAGTAGTTCTGGCTTTTGAGTTGGATATCCTATTTTTTCTTTTCTATTTGCTGGCATCAAATAAGCTAAACGCCAAACATCATCGATAGTTCTATGTGTATCTTCATAATAAATAAGATTTCCTTGTTCATCCTTGGCTTGTTTCAGGCTTTTTGTTTCTGGGTCCCAAACGCGCTTTTGCTGTGTTTTAGGCTGGTCCCTTTTTTCTTCTATTTTTTGATAATTGAATTTCGGACCCTTTTTATATGAAATGATTACATCATGATTTGATGCGAAACGACCTATATTTCCTTGCATCTTATTGTAATAGTGCCAAATAATCTCGTTTACAAATTTCTCTTTTCCAAAAACCTCATCCAACACTAGGCGGATATATGAATTCACCCTCCAATCACAATGTACATAAATGCTGCCATCATCAGCCAGCAAATCACGCATCAAAACCAACCGTTCATAGATCATAGAAATAAAGCTGTCTGCACCTTTCCCCCAGGTATCTCGGTAGGCAATTTCTTCGAGGATGTTAGGTTTTTTGGTAAATGTGTTATCACCAATTTCAATATCCATCGAAAAATCTGCACCCACATCAAAAGGCGGGTCAATGTAGATCAACTTGATACCACCTTCCTTTTCAATCTCTTCACGCATTGGTCCGTTTTTTAGTGACGAAAGGACTAGTTTATTATCTCCCCAAATGAGTTTGTTTGTCCAACCTTTTAATTGGCGGCCGCGTTCGTCCAAATCAAACAAGCTCATTTGCAAGGTGGTGTCCTGCTCAGCGCGCGGCTCGTCCACCTGTTCGATCACTTGAAAAGGTAAAACTATGTTGGTGACTTCGTTTGACTTGCCATTCCAGACAAGTTCAACCTCACGCTTGTCTTCAAAAAGTAGGAAACGATACTTTTCTGGAAGAGGTTTGTCCCCTTCAAGGAAGCGGATGATCTCTTGTTGTTCTTGTTCTGTTAATCTTGCCATAAGCTTGTTCGACCTCCCAATTATCCACACATTAATTTATTGATACCACTATTATATTATAAAAGTGATATTCTTTGAAATTTCAGTCTCTTCAATCTCCTCCCATCCCTTCCCTCTCAACACGTCGAATGAAATAAGCCCCCCACCATTTCGGTCTCGCGCAATTGATTGTATTTCTCCACCGCCCGCTCGGTTTGCAGGTTGTGCACCGGGATGCCTTTATCCTCCAGGAGTTGGAGGGTCTCTGGCTGCACTTTTAGATCCTCGTGCATGCCCTTGGAGAGTACCACCACCTGCGCGCCGTGCTCCAGCAGCTCGGCCACATCCGCGGGTTGGATGCCCGGCGAGTGGCGTGTACCGGTCTCGTTCCAGTCCCAGGCGCGCCCGCCCCCGGGGTAAAGTTTGGCATCTTTGAAGACACCCACACCCTCTACTTCCATGCGCCCCCAGGAGAGATGTGTGATGCGCGGCGAGCGTAATTTTGTGTGCATATGCTTATATTACCTGAAAAATTGATGCACAATAATCCAGTTTTTGGCTGGATACACACAAATGGGTGAGCTTGAGGTAATTACAAGGTCACAAAATGGTTAGCGTTGACAAGCTTGTGCCCTCCGATTACAATCGTATCAGGCGCTAAATTTCAACTGTTTCAGCAGGAGTAGTAATTATCAGAATGATACTTTGTTATCCGAAGTTCAAACCCAAGGGGTTTTGAAAACTCTTCGGGTTTAGACAACAATGTAATTACCACTCTCTCCCAACCATAACAGAATTAAATCCGGAGGGACCAGATATGCCAGACGACAAAAAAAGCGATGCCGAACTTCTTGAAAGCTCGATGGGTCTTGATTTCGACCAACTGGATGACAAGCAGGAGCGTAGTTTAGCCCTGATCATAGATGATGATTACACAACCATAAATATGCTCAAATTGATCCTGCAAAGGGCGGGTATCAATGTAATCGGAGCCTTCAGCGGCAAAGATGCCCTGGAAAAGTGTGCGGATACCTCTCCAGACATCATCTTGCTCGACCTGATGATGCCGGAAATGGACGGCTGGGAGGTTTACCAACATCTGCGCGTGATGACCAATGCGCCCGTAATAATCATTTCCGCCGTACACCTGGAAGACTCGGTAGTCAAAGCCTTCGACCTCGGGGTTGAAGATTACATCACTAAGCCTTTTGCCCCCAAGGAAGTAATCGCCAGAGTTCAATCCGTGCTGCGAAAAGTTTCCGAGCATGAAAAAATTACGATGCGAACATTCCCCCATTTAAATATAAGCGTCAACATGGAAACCAGACAAGTATTCCTCGAAAAGGAAACCGTTAATTTGACCCAGACCGAATTCGCGGTATTTGAAAAGCTAGTCATGGAAACCCCTAACCCGGTAACTTATGAAGCTATTGGTGAGCACGTCTGGGAAGAATATTCCCCAGAAGTGCGCAAGCGCTTGAAGTGGGCGATCCACCTGCTGCGCCGTAAATTGGAAAAAGACCCCGCCAAACCCGAATTGATCGTCACACACACGAAATTAGGCTACCAACTGAAAACCTGAATAAGATTATTGGGGGGATTTACCCACAAGCTTATACGACTTGACACCTCCCCGAATATGAATTAAGATAGTTATTGTGAACAATATCACAATTCCTTTCGGTTGCTTCCGGGGGTTTACCTATCCACGCACCTATTTACTGCCAGTGGTCGACGAAAGCTGTCTAGCTGAGCGGAATTAGTCTGATATGTTCAACCTCTCCCTGTGGAAAGCAGTAGCTAGTATGACAGTGCGAAATCTGCGCACCCGTCTCGGACGCACCTTATTGACATCCTTGGGTATTTCATTAGGCGTGGCGGTAATATTAGCCATTCAGATAACCAACCAGAGCACAATAGATTCGATCAACCAGGTCTTTAACCGCGCGGCCGGGCAGGCAAACCTGCTCGTAGTCCCTAACAGTCTGCTCAACGGCACCGGTGAAAGCCTGGAAGAAAACCTGCTCTCAAAGATCCAAAATGCCGCACAAGTAGAAGTCGCTTCTCCCACCCTGCGCACTCAATCCCTTTTAGCCAGTGAAGCTGAGGATTGGAAGCTCACTTTTGGAGTCATAGGTCTAGCTTCTGGCAGTGTGCTGGACGTTTACGGGATCGAACCTGAAGTCGATCCACTGCTGCGGGTGTATAACATTTCTTCTGGGCGCATGCCGCGTGAGGATGCATATGAGGTCATCCTGCCGTTAGAATTCGCCGCCGATAAAGGACTGCACCTAGAAGATGACCTCATCTTGCTTACTCCAGACGGAACCGCCCGGCTGGAGATTGTCGGCCTTTTGAACAGTGAAGGGGTAGCCCTGCGCAACAGCGGCGCGGTGGCCTTTGTGCCCCTCAGCGTGGTGCAGGACCTCTTCTTGCGGGGTGGTGAGATTGACGAGATCGCCCTAAAGATATCCCCAGAAATAGTTGATGACGCGGATGCTATGGACGAATTGAAAGACGAGCTGGAGCAGCGCGCCGGGCGCAACGCGAGGGTGATATACCCAGCAGCGCGTGGACAAATTATGGCGCGTATGCTGGGCACTTACCAACAGGGTCTGAGTTTCTTCTCCCTGATTGCCATCTTTGTTGGTACTTTCCTGATCTACAACACTTTTTCCATGACAGTGGTCGAACGCACGCACGAGATTGGCATGCTGCGCGCCATTGGCATGACGCGCGGTTTTGTGCTGACTCTGGTGCTGATTGAAGCGGCTATACTTTCATTAATTGGTTCTCTAATTGGGCTGGGTTTGGGAATTTTCCTAGCTCGCGGCCTTATGCTCGTTATGGGCGCGTTCTTGGCAAGCGGTGAGAGTGTCCTCACAGTCCCGCCGATTGGGTTGATCCAAAGCCTGGTGGTTGGCATCTTCGTAACTTTGGCTGCCGCACTCGTCCCAGCGGTGCAGGCTGCGCGCATCTCGCCCCTAGAAGCCCTGCGCATCCAAGGACGCAGCGGAGAAAAAATCCGGCCGATAGTCTGGATTAGCGGGTTGGTACTTCTCTTCGTCGGTCTCTCCGCCCACTACGGTCTTGATTTCCGGCCTGAAGTAGCCTTTTCAATCGTAAGCACAAATATCATATTCATCCTACTTGGAGCCACTCTGACAGTTCCGCTGCTGGTTTCCAGCCTGGAGCGCGCCACGCGCCCCCTCGCAAAGACCTTTTATGGCAATGAAGGACTGATCGGTTCCGCGAACGTGAGGCGCTCGGTTGGGCGCACCACCCTGACGGTAGCATCGCTGATCGTCGCGCTGGCGATGATTGTCGGAGTTGCCTCGTTATCCGATGCATTCGAGAGCGATTTCTCTAGCTGGATCGACGCCTCCTTAGGCGGGGATTTGTACGTCCACTCTCCTGTCCAAATGCGCCGGTCTTTCAGCCACAAGCTTGAAAGTGTCCCTGGTGTTGAGGCCGTCTCTGCGGCCAGTATAATTTTGGTTCGCATCGCGCCCCGATCTCTTCCCCCTGATCTTGCTGAAGATGATACTTTCTTTATCAACGTGATCGATACAGAAACCTATCACCAGGTGGGGACATTGGAATTCGTTTCCGGCCAAGGCGATGCAGAACAGAATTGGTCTGCCTTTGAGCAGGGTAACGCTGTATTTATCTCCAGCGTGGTTTCTGAAAATTATGGAATGGATAAAGGTGATACCATCTACCTGCAAACCCGGCGCGGAGAACGGCCTTTTCTCATCGCAGGAGTGATTGTCGATTTCTTTGCCCAGGGGCAAACCATCACCGGCACATACCAGGACATGCGCACCTGGTTCAATGACAGCGGGGTGGACCGTTTCACCGTTCAGGTGGAAGATAGCGCTTCATTGACAGAGGTCGTAGAGGAAATCGAAACCCGTTACCAAAATAGTGACAACATCAGCGTGCAAACCACCCAAGCAATGAAAGCCCAGGTAGAAGGCCTGATGAATCAGTCACTCAGATTATTCGACGTGCTCAGCTTGATCGGTGTAATCATCGGATCTCTGGGCGTGATCAATACCCTGACGATGAACGTGCTAGAACGCACGCGTGAAATTGGCGGCTTACGCTCGGTGGGCATGACCCGCAAACAGGTAGTTCGTATGGTGCTCGCAGAGGCGCTCGGGTTAGGCGCTATGGGCGCCATTTACGGTTTGGCTTTTGGCTACATATTCGCCCAAGTGATGATAAGTGAGTTGAATTCCACCAACGGCTACGACCTAAATTACGTATTTTCCCCACAGCCATTTTTGATCGGTCTCATCTTGGCTGTGTTCATATCGCAATTAGCTGCTCTATCCCCAGCCCGTAGAGGGGCGAGCTTAAACATTGTGGAGGCAATCCAACATGAATAAAACCAAACTCATAGGCGGCATTATCCTCGTTTTTGTCCTGGTATTCCTGGGCTACTTTGGTTACCAGAACTACCTTGCGCCAATCCCGCCAACACCCACACCCTTTCCACAAACAAACGCGCAAGATGACGGACCCGTTCTTGTTTCGGCAGAAGGGCGTGTTATCCCCGCGCAATTTGGAAATTTGAGCTTCAGCAGCAGCGGATTGGCCGCGGAGGTTCTAGCAGCAGAAAGAGATACTGTTGAGGCCGGGCAAGTCCTGGCACGCCTGGATAACCATGCCCAACTCCAGGCGAATGTCGCCGCTGCCCTATTGCAAGTGGTAACCGCCCAGCAAGCATACGACGACCTCTTCGAAAACTTAGATTCGACGCGTGCTTTGGCGCTCAAAGCGGTAGCAGACGCCCGCGATGTGGTCAGAGATGCCGAACGGCTGGTCACAAATTTAAACACGCCCTCAAGGCAGACTGATATCAATCAAGCACGCGCTAATAGGATCCTCGCCGAAGACCGCCTTGAAAGAGCGCAAGAGGACTACGATCCGCATGCAAACAAGCCGGAGAGCAACCTGGTACGGGCTGCGATGTTGAGCAGATTGGCACAGGCACGCGCGGAATATGACGCTGCTGTGCGGCTGGTTAATAATCTGGAGGGCACAGCAAGTGATATCGACATCTCCCAAGCCGAAGCCGATCTAGAGGTAGCCCAGGCAACCCTGGCAGATGCGGAGCGCGATTACGAAAACCTGGGTGGAGGGCCAGACCCGGATGCGCTCGAATTATTGGAAGCCCAATTGGAGAATGCGAACGCCCAGCTTGCCGCCGCTGAAGACGCCCTGACGCAGCAGGAATTGACCGCCCCCTTTGCGGGAACGATAGCCAATCTGAACATAATAGCCGGGGAGTTCGCCACCCCAGGTATCCCCGTGATTTTGCTGGCAGATTTCTCCTCCTGGCAGGTTGAGACCAGCGACCTAGACGAGAACGACGTAGCCCTGCTCGCCGCGGGCATGAGCGCCAACATCACTCTGGATGCATTTCCTAACATAGAATTCGCAGGTGTGGTATTGGAAATAGGCTTAATTGGTGAAGACACGCGCGGCTCAATCACTTATCCCGTTTTGCTATCATTCGACCCTGGCGAAACGCCCGTACGCTGGGAAATGACCGCTTTCGTGGATATTGAGGCGCGTTAAGGGGGAATTGAGATCGATGATATGTAGGGGCGTATGGGCGTAGCATGCTACGCCCCAACTTTGTTTATATTAATAGACCGCTTTCAATCGCGGGAATTCTCATCACGTCAATCTCGCATAACCTCCGGCTCCCGCTCCTCAAGCTCCCCAACCCCCGAAATCCTCCTTGACAGAAAGATTATATAAGTATATACTTATATAACTTATGACTTATATACCTTCACTCGAAGCCCTTGCAGACCCCAATCGCCGCGCTCTCGTAAAGCGCTTGCAAAAAGGGCCTTGCTCCGTCAATGAGCTCACCAAAGTCCTCTCTATCAGCCAGCCAGCCGTCTCGCAACACCTATCCGTGCTCAAGACCGCTGGCCTGGTCAATGTAAAAAAAGACGGCAATCGCCGCATTTACAGCCTCGCGCCAGACGGCTTCGTTGAATTGCGCCGCTATGTTGAAAATATTTGGGACGATGTCCTGGCTGCCTTTCAAAGTGCAGCAGAAATCCAAGCAAAAGGAGA
>VRUJ01000029.1:0-34383 GCA_019456165.1 Chloroflexota bacterium | reverse complement strand
TGGCCTGGACAAGGTCGAATCCTGCATTGTGGAAGAACACGAAGGCGGGCGCGTGTACGAGATTCAAAAGGATGGCAATCGGCGCATTTATAGCCTCGCGGCGGAGGGCTTCGTTGAATTACGCCGCTATGTTGAAAATATTTGGGACGATGTCCTGGCTGCCTTTCAAAGTGCAGCAGAAATCCAAGCAAAAGGAGAATTACAATGATTGACGCTAATAAACCCGAAGTTGTACTGCCACCTGTGGAGAAATCCATACAGGTTTCTTTGCCTGTAGATGCCGCTTTCAAGCTTTTCACCCAAGGTCTATCAACCTGGTGGCCGCTGGCCAGCCACTCGGTTGGCCTGGACAAGGTCGAATCCTGCATTGTGGAAGAACACGAAGGCGGGCGCGTGTACGAGATTCAAAAGGATGGCAGCGAAGCGCCTTGGGGAACCGTCCTGGCCTGGGAGCCGCCGCATCGCTTCATGATGTCCTGGCATCCCGGCCGTGACGAGAACACCGCCCAGGAACTTGAAGTCCTTTTTGATGCTGAAGGTGAGGGCACGCGCATTGAGTTGATTCACCGCGGCTGGGAAACCTTGGGCGACAAGGCCAAAGAGACACGCGAAGGTTACATTACAGGTTGGGATACGGTCTTAGGGAATTACGTCACCCAAATGAAAGCAATCGCCAACCCATAACAGTGTGGTAGGGGCACACCGCGCTGTGTCCCTACTTTGTTGAAATCAATTAAACACTTTCAAATTTGGAAATCCGCTTTCTTTTTGTAATAATAAACTCACTCCCCACCCTCCAACTATTACATCAGCCCTCACTTAGATAGCCCATAAGAATAAACGCGAGCAACTCTTGGATAGGCAAAAATCCCCCTAGCGCCGCAATACTTCCCTACAATCATCATACAACCATTTATACTGCCGGCTGTCTTTAGTTTTTTTTGTCACTTTTTCACCCCTAAGTTTATCGAAGACCTGCCGGGCGATTTCTGGCGATTCTTTAATCTCCTCTCTGAGCACAAAATATATAAGCGATGAACATTGCTCCAAAAATTCATCCTCCTTACCCGAAAAACGCACGAAAGCCTTGGTCAGTGCGGGGACGGCGAAGGAGAGATCATGCCCCAGAAATTGGCCTGCCTGCAATGAATTTGCGGCCCCATAAACTCCTTTCCCATCCTGGGAAGTTGACAATGTCTTCACCCACGCCTCTGCCTCAACTCGGAATTTCTTATCAGCACTCCCAATTGTTTCGAAAACGACTTTAGCTCTCTTCTCACCATCCTTGTCGCTCAGACGGGTGAGTACAACCTCATCCTCCGTCCCATTTACCAGGAATTCATAGCTGAAATCCCAATCATAATATGTGCCGCACTTGGGGCATTGTTTCAGACAGTTATGGCCCTGGCTCATCCGGTCATTGAAGAACGGCGCTCCCACGACCTCTAATTTTTGTTCGGCCCGCGGCAGTTCTCCCCCCAATAGTTCCCCTCCTTTCCAAAAAGCTTCTACCCGTTCAGGGATGTTTTTACAAATTGAGCATTTTAGATGACGGTCAGCTTTCTTTGCCATTACTTCCTATTCTTTAGCATCAGTGCTTCATTCAAATGAATAATATTATGCCTGGTTGCAGGCATAAGCAATAATCCCGCGATATTACGTCTACCCCAATAATCAGCTATGCCCCTCGCGGCCTCAACCAAAGCTCCCTGATCCATAACTTGTTGCAGACGATTGGGGGCAACCCTCTCTTTTAGCTGTTCTGGTTGGAGCCGTCCAACGATTTGACGCGTCCGGCGGCCAACAGCCAGACGATACGCACGCAGCGCATCAATATCGATCTTTTCGCTGATTTTCGCGACTCCATCTTGATCCATAGCATTGCCTGTATCCCGGGCCGCGATCTTCATACGCTCAATCCAGTTGTCCTGGCTCAGAACTTGCGCCCTTCCGGCAACAAGAATGTTCATGGCGGTATCTTCGATTCGAGCAAGATGCCAAATGCACCATGCAATAGAATGTTCGCGATTGCGCGGGATCCGTCTAAAATGATCACCTGACAGATCTCGAAAGATCTCATCCTCAAATGACCAGATCGTATTATTGGTTATCTTTGCCGAGTGAAGTTGTGAATGTTGGTTTAAAAACAAGCACATTGCCTCATCATGTTTCTTGAAGCTCATCATTTTCCGACGCAGCTCGGTTTGGTGCTTATTCAATTGCTTTCGATTTTACTCTATTTTATCCAACCATCACTCCAATTGATATTCTACCAGACCAGTACTGTGTGAAAGAAAACATTCCTCATAACGAATTTGCCAGGGAATGGGATATAATCTAAATACATTAAATTAATCACATGTCCCCAACACGTTCACCCTCACCAATAGTCTATCTGCCTACTTCTGTTTTATTCTTTATTTTAGGCTGGGGAGGCTTAATAACCTTGATGAACACCACCTCTCCTACGCTAGGGCCGCGCTGGTTGTTCTTCTTCCTGATCGTGGTAGCCCTCACCGGCACAGCCCTGCCAGCCAGCGCGTACCTGAACCACCGCTTTCCAAGCAATCCGCCTGCCGAACCAAGTGTGATCCTGCGCCAGGCTTTATGGGTAGGTATTTACGCTGCAACAATCACCTGGCTGAATTATGGTGATGTTCTGAACGGCACACTGGCGCTGATCCTTCTCCTCGGGCTGGCGATCATAGAGGGCTTACTGCGCTTGCGCGAACACAGCCGCTGGAAACCAAGGCGAGATAAAGATGGTTAAGACCGCGCTTAGCGCCATACCCTCCGTTGATAAGCTTTTGGGCACTAATACCGCGGCTGATCTGGTCGCCGAATACGGTCGTCCGCTAACCCTGGAAGCCATCCGTCGAACTTTGGCTGAGATTCGTGAACAACTTAAAGACCAGGCCGAAACCATCCCAGACTCAAGCGAAATGCTTCAACGGGCGCGTGAAATATTAGTTTCATGGACAACCCCTACGCTGCTTCCCGCGATCAACGCCACTGGGGTTGTACTGCACACCAACCTGGGCCGCGCCCCTTTGAGTGAGGAATCGATCCAGGCCATGCATGCAATTGCACAAGGTTATTCAACACTCGAATACGATATTATCAAAGGCAAGCGTGGTTCCCGCTATACGCATGCCGAGAAGACTCTCTTGCGCCTCACCGGCGCTGAAGGAGCTTTGGTTGTAAATAACAATGCCTCCGCGCTCCTGCTGGTGCTCACCGCACTGGCCCGCCGGCGCAAGGTGGTTATTTCCCGCACACAACTGATCGAGATTGGCGGCGGATTCCGCATTCCAGATGTTTTAAAGCAGTCTGGCGCTAAACTGGTTGAGATCGGTACAACCAACCGGGTGCACCTGCGTGATTACGAAAATGCACTCGCGGAGAACAAGATCGCTTTGTTAATGCGCGCCCACCGTTCAAATTTCCGCATGGAGGGGTTTACCAGCGAACCATCACTGGAGGAATTATCTGCTCTGTCTAGAGAAGCAGAGATTCCTTTTCTAGATGATCTGGGCTCAGGATCGTTTATCGACACGGCCCAATTCGATCTCAAACACGAGATGACTGTCCAGGAATCTTTGTCCGCGGGTGCTGACTTAGTTTGTTTCTCAGGCGACAAACTCCTGGGAGGTCCACAAGCTGGCATCATAGTTGGGCGCGACGATTTAATCGCTAAACTAAAAAAACACCCTTTGGCACGCGCCATCCGAGCCGATAAGCTTGCCCTGGCAGGTTTAACTACTACTTTGATGCATTATCTCAAAGATGAAGCTGAGCGCAAAATACCCATCTGGCAAATGATTTCTACGCCAACAGAAAAGCTCGCGCACAGAGCAAACGTTTGGATGAAAACCCTGGGTCGGGGTTCTAGCATCAAGGGCGAAACCGCAGTGGGAGGCGGTAGCTTGCCCGGTGAAACCCTGCCCACGCATTTATTTGTGCTCAAAGTTCGCAAGCCAGAAAAATTCCTCAAACATCTGCGCGAGGCATCCCCACCAATCATTGCGCGTTTGCGTGACAATCTAGTTATGCTAGATCCGCGTACAGTTCTCCCCGAGCAGGAAGAAGACCTCATCGTCGGGCTTCAAAGCGCCCTAGCCACTAAAGCTGGATCGCGGCTTGATTGATTATCGCAATAATGATTAAAATCTTCACAACTATTCTACCCATTTTGGGTTAGAATTGGAAAAGAGATTGAGTTTGGACAGGCACGCGGCCAGAGCCAAATTCTATCTACCAGATAAAATAAAGGAAGTATATGGTCGCACAAAAAGAAGCTTTAAGAGTACTAAAAGAGACCAGCCGAACGTTTTTTATTCCAGTAAGCGGTCTTCCAGATGGACTGCAAGAAGCGGTTGCTTCTGGCTACCTGTGCATGCGGGCAATTGACGAGATCGAAGACCATCCCGAGATGAAAGAAGAAACCAAAGCTGATCTTCTTAAACGCATCAGTCAGGTGCTGCAGGCCCAAACATCTGTAGAGGATTTTGCCCACAATCGGCTTGCAGAAATCTTCGACGCTTTCAAGGATTTTTTACCAGAAGTTTCCACGCGCATTGGAGAGTGGGCTTGCTACGCACCAAAATTCATCGCGCCGCGTGTTTGGGAGTCGACTTCTTCTATGGCAGACCGTATGGCGCACTGGGCTGCAACCAGCTTTAAAGTTATCACCTTAGCTGACCTGGATAGATACACCTACAGCGTGGCGGGAGCAGTAGGTCTTTTGTTATGCGATTTGTGGGCCTGGTTCGAAAAGATACAGATCAATCGCAGTCGAGCGATACAATTTGGGCGCGGTCTGCAATTGGTCAACATTTTACGCAACCATACGGAAGACCTTGAACGCGGTGTTGATTTCTACCCGGAAGGCTGGGCAGACAAAGAAATGCACGCATATGCAATATCCAACCTGAACGACTTCGACGACTACACCAAAACCCTGCCGCGCACGACCTTCCTTAAGTTCGTCAGCGTACCGCGCGCATTAGCCTACGCCACATTGGATGCCCTTGCGCGTGGCGAAGAAAAGCTAACTCGCAAAGAAGTGGTTCAGATTGTTAGACAGCTCGAGACCGAGTGACAACGCAGATTTCCAATAAAAATAGTTACAACTGAGCGAAATATTTTTCACGTACAATGGGCGTAGCGCTCATCAGATGTATAACTCATTTGGCAGGAGAACGAATGGGAACAATGCATGATGTAATCATTGTGGGCGCAGGTCCGGGGGGTTCCTCCACAGCTCACTATCTAGCCAAGCAAGGCCTGGACGTGGTACTGCTCGACAAATCAGAATTTCCACGCGATAAAACTTGCGGTGATGCCCTTACTCCACGGGCTCTTAATGTGCTTGATGACATGGGTTTACTTGGCGAACTGCATAGCATCGGCCAGCGAATAAACGGATTGGAAATCCACGTTTCACGTGATACCGTCATCACTGCCCCCATCCCAGAGCACGCAATATACCCCAACTACATGATGATCGTGCCGCGTCTAAAGCTAGACAATCTTATTCTGCAAGGCGCGATTGAAAGCGGAGCGAAATTCCAAAGCCCCGTACGCGTTAGGAGCATAGAACAAAATCCAGACGGAGTAGTTATTAGAGGAGATCACAAAGGGCAATCCATAACTGCACAAGCCAGGCTGGTTATATTATCCATCGGCGCAAACATAAAAATTCCCCTGCGTATGGGCATCCTAAAGAAAGCCCCCACCATGATCAAAGCCGCACGCGGGTATTACGAAGGTTTGGCTGGGCTAAACGAAAATATCCAAGCACATTTTGAAAATATCCCTTTACCTGGTTACGGTTGGGTATTCCCGACTTCACAGACCGCTGCAAATATCGGGGCTGGCTTTTGGAAACCATTCTTACCCTGGAAAAAACCACCCACATCCGCCCGCGCGGTTATGGACGATTTCCTCAGCAGCCCGGCGTTAAAAGATATGCTCGCAAATGCCGAACTTGTCAGTCCCATCAAAGGTTATCCCTTACGCATAGATTTTGCAACTGCTCCAACTTTCAGCGACCGGGTGCTTTTAGTAGGTGAAACCGCGGGGTTGGTTAGCCCATTAACTGGGGAGGGGATTGATTTAGCGTTAGAATCCGGAAAGTTAGCTGCTGAATATTTAGAGGTAGTTTTTCGTTTAGGGGATTTTTCGTCGCATGGATTACAAGGTTATGACACTCTTCTGCGCGACCATTTCCAACGACTGTTCATCTTCTCATCTCGTATCAGGCAAATATATATCAACCCAATACTTATGAATCGCACAGTTAGAGCTGCCCAGAAATTCCCCGAGTTAAAAAGCTTATTAATAAATGTGATGATGGGTGAAAGTGATGCTGCAAATATGGTTGATCTCCCCGTTATCCGCAAAGTATTATTTAATGTGTGAAACTCCGTATTCTAATAAATCCTAACAATATATTTTCCTATCTCACTGGAGCTACCTGATGAAATCCGACCTCGACGCTTTGATGGAAACCAAGGACCTTGATGCAATTCTCGTTACCGGACCCGCACAGCATAACCCTGATATGTTTTATTTCACCGGGGGTATCCATCTCACCCAGGGAACATTGATCAAAAAGCGGGGTGAAGAGCCTGTGCTTTTTTACTCGCCAATGGAGCGTGATGAAGCTGCCAAAACGGGTCTAAAGTCCATTAGCAGTGCTGAATACAATTTTCAAGAATTCCTCAAAGAAGCTGGTGGAGATGTCTCCCAGGCAACAGTATTGATCTATAAAAAAAAGCTCGAAGATGTTAGCATAACTTCTGGTCGTATGGGGATTTATGGGATGAGAGACGTAGGGATTGTATTTGGAATTTTCACCGCTCTCCAGAAACTTCTGCCGGAACTTGAGATCGTCGGAGAAGTTAGCTATTCAATGCTTTTGGAAGCCAGAACCACCAAAGACACAGAAGAGGTTGAACACATCCGCGCCATGGGTCAGATCACCGTGGAGGTGGTTGGACGTACCGCGGATTTTCTCAAATCCCACAAGGCAAAGGATGGCGTATTAGTCAAAGAAGAAGGCCAAGCATTGACCGTTGGAGAGGTCAAACGCAAAATCGATATGTGGATCGTAGAATTAGGCGCGGAGAACCCCCACGGCACCATCTTCGCTATCGGGCGTGATGCCGGAGTTCCCCACAGCGTGGGTACACCAGAAGATTACCTTCGTCTGGGTGAAACCATCGTATTCGACATTTTCATTCAAGAAAAAGGCGGAGGCTACCACTACGACTTCACCCGCACCTGGTGCTTGGGCCATGCCACAGAACAAGCCCAAGCGCTTTACGACGATGTATTGGCCGTATACCGCCAGATCATGGATCAGGAGGTCAAGGTTAACGCTCCGGGCAAATTACTCCAGGCTCGCACCAACGATCTATTTGAAGAGCTGGGCCATCCCACCAGTAGAACAGATCCTAAAACCCAAGAGGGATATGTACACGGCTTGGGTCATGGTTTAGGCCTGGATGTCCACGAGAGACCCGCTCTAGGAGCGACTGCAACCGACAAGGATATTCTCAGACAGGGAGTAGTCGTCACCATCGAGCCTGGCCTGTATTATCCCGAGCGCGGTATGGGCTGCCGTTTGGAAGATACCATTTACGTCCAACCCGACGGCAAGATCGAAATCCTGGCTGATTACCCCCTAGATCTTATTATCCCAATCGAAGATTAATCAAAAGAATAAAATGAAGTGAACAACCAATTCAGACCTGACAGGTTTCAATAAAACCTGTCAGGTCTATAAATGTATCTTTTCGCTTAATGCCAAAATCCGACAGTTTGTTTTGTTTGATTAGATTCCACCCTCTAACTAATTTCTAATGTAAAATAGTATTGACCATGAATGCCTCCAAACTGCCTCCAGCCCGGATATTGGGAATAGAAACTTCTTGCGATGAGACCGCTGCCGCAGTAGTCGAAAATGGGCGCACCATTCTTTCAAACGTGGTGGCCTCGCAAACAGAGCTGCACGCCAAGTACGGCGGTATCTTCCCAGAGGTAGCCTCGCGCGAACATATCCGCACGATCTACACCGTGGTTGAGGAAGCCCTCGAGCAAGCCCACATGGCATTGAGCGACCTGGATGCCATCGCGGCCACGCGCGGCCCCGGGCTGGCAGGCTCGTTGGTGGTTGGGCTGAACATGGCAAAGGGTCTCGCCCTGGGGAGCGAAAAACCAATCATTGGCATCAACCACCTCGAAGCCCACCTTTACTCTGCCTGGCTGCAAGTCGATGATGAAGATGAGCCGCTGGACGAACCCGAATTCCCAATTCTGGCCCTGATAGTTTCCGGGGGACATACTGAACTGGTTCTGGTTAAAGACTACCTGCAATACGAACGCCTGGGGGGCACACTGGATGATGCTGCCGGAGAGGCTTTCGATAAAGTTGGCCGCTTGCTAGAGCTGGGTTATCCCGGGGGTCCGGCGATCCAAGAAGCTGCCAAAAACGGTGATAAAGATGCCTTCAAGCTGCCGCGTGCCTGGCTGGAAGAAACCTGGAACTTTTCATTCAGCGGTCTTAAAACCGCCGTGCTGCACACCGTGCGCGATTTGGAAAGCAAGAAAAAGAACAACCCGCTGCCCACCGCCGATCTGGCGGCTAGTTTCCAGGAGGCGGTCGTGGACGTGCTGGTCACCAAAACACGATATGCCGCCCAGGAATATTCTGTTAATGAATTGCTGGTAGCCGGAGGAGTTTCGGCGAACAGGTCCTTACGCGCCAACATCGCCAAAGGCGCTCCGGGGCGGGTGCACATTCCGCCCATCGAGCTGTGCACCGACAACGCCGCCATGATCGCCGCAGCAGGATACTACCGCTTCGCCCACGGCCAGCGCGACCCCCTGGACATTGACGCGCTGCCCACCTGGCCGATCTCGGAGTTGTAGGGGAAGCGATGCGGTCGCATCCAGATTTCCGTCAATCCTCTCCCCTCCCAAAAACCACACAAAAATCCTAAAATTCCGTATAATTTCTACAGGATAAACATAATCACCATAACCGCACCGAGGAGACGACTATGCAACCTGACCTGTGGGCTTTGTACCGCTTGATGCTGCACAGCCGCCTATTCGAAAATGCAGTCATCCATCTCTGGGATGAGGGCCTGATTTCGGGTGAAATGCATATGGGCATTGGGGAGGAAGCCATCGTCGCGGGGATAGTCAGCCAATTGATCGAAGGCGACGCCTTAGCGTTGGATCATCGCGGCACACCTCCACTGCTGATGCGCGGGGTTGACCCTGTACTGCTTTTGCGAGAATTTCTCGGCCGTCCTGACGGCCTGTGTGCTGGCATGGGGGGGCACATGCACCTCTTCTCGCGCGAACACCTGGCTGCTTCCTCGGGAATCGTCGGCGCTTCGGGACCCGCCGCGGTTGGTTTTGCCTTATCCGGGGTACTGCAGCGCCCAGGCACACTGGCAGTCGCGTTCTTCGGTGAAGGCTCAATGAATCAGGGGATGTTATTAGAATCAATGAATTTAGCCGTTGTCTGGAACCTGCCTGTGTTATTCGTCTGCAAGGATAATGGTTGGTCCATATCTACAATGTCGCCCTCAATGACCGGCGGGAATTTATTAGACCGCGCGCATGGTTTCGGTATGCCCGGAATTGCTGTGGATGGCAATGATATCGAATCGTTTTATGCAGTCGGGGAAGAAGCCGTGCAACGCGCCCGCAACGGAGAAGGGCCTACCTTCATCAGGGCAAGCTGCTCGCATCCCGAAGGGCATATGCTAGGGCTTCAATTGCAGCGTATCGCCCGTCAACCATTGAAAGAAATGGGTGAGATCGCCGGGCCGCTGCTTCGATCGGTCACTAGAGTGAAGGGCGCCTCCTTACGGGAGCGTGTAGAAAGTGTAAAAGAAATCCTGTCCATGCTTGGAAAAACCATCAAGGAAGAATACATCCCAGGGGATGATCCCCTCAAATTGACGCGCCAAAAACTAATCAAAGACGAATCCCGGTTGGATGATTTAGAACGAGAGGTTCTCCAAGAAATTGAAATTGTGGTCGAACAGGCCTTGGAACCAGAAGAGCTAGAACTCGGGAGGACTCAATGAGAAAATTGAACTTTTCTGAAGCAGCCGAAGACGCCCTGGCCCAGGCAATGGCGCAAGACAAACACATCATTTATTTTGGTGAAGATGTAGTTGCAAACCGAAGAAATCTATTAGTCCGTTTTGGTAAAGACCGCGTACGCAACACCCCAATAAGCGAAAGCGCGTTCTTGGGGGCCGCCGTCACTGCAGCCATGTCTGGCCTGCGGCCTGTGGTAGAGATCATGATCATTGATTTCATCGCCGTTGCAATGGATGCACTGCTCAACCATGCAGCCAAGATCGAAACTTTCTCTGGTGGCAAGTGGAACGTGCCCCTGGTTGTGCGCGCTGCCTGCGGGGGTGGCTATGGAGATGGAGGCCAACACGAACAAAGTTTATGGGGTTGGCTGGCACATATTCCCGGGTTAAGCGTGGTGGTACCTTCAACCCCTGCGGATGCAGGTGGGTTAATACTAGCAGCCCTGGAACATCCAAACCCTGTGATTTTCCTGGAACATAAGCTGCTTGCCGAGAATTGGCTGGATTTTATGGGAACAGGAGGTCGTAAAACAGTCCAATTTGACGTTCCTGTGGAGGGTGCGCGAGGCCCAGCGCCAAGAAAATGGCAGCAGATTCCCATCGGGCAAGCTGTGGAGCGCCGTAAAGGCAGCGACCTGACCATCATCAGCATTGGGGTGGGAGTGCACCGGGCGCTCGAAGCAGCGGATTCTCTTGACGAACAAGGTATATCTGTATCCGTGATCGACCTGCGAACTATCTCCCCCTTGGATAAAGGAGCAATTATTGAGAGCGTGGCCAAAACAGGTCGTTTATTGGTAGTCGATGAAGATTATGAAAGCTTTGGCCTCTCAGGCGAACTGGCAGCCATTACCCTTGAGGCAGGAATTCCGCTGAAATACAACCGGGTATGCACGATGGGAACAATCCCTTTCAGCCGTGAGTTAGAAGACCAAGCTTTGCCCAATGTTCAGCGAATCAAGAAGGCGGCGGTAAGTTTGATGGAAAATTAATTTAACCATTAGTATCTCCCAGCTTTGTAAATACCTCCCTAGCTCATAAAACACAAAGCCGCGCCATATAAATTATCAAGGACGCGGCTCTGTAAAAGGAGAAGAAGCTATTATGAATTTTATCCCAAGATTTTAATAAATAGATCAGATTAAGTTAAAGGGAAAATTAGAAAAAATTATTGTTTGCGGCGCTCTTTTGCCAGAACAGACATGATCTGCCGCTTGGTGATTGGTCCGGGGCGCAAGATATTTATCTCAGAATCGGTACATTCGACCACTGTGGAGGGCACCCCCCCCGGGGTACGCCCCCCATCAAGCACAAGGTGAATGCGGCCTTCAAGTTGGTCTAGGACTTGGTCCGCGCTGGTAGTATTCGCCAACCCGGAAATATTCGCGGAGGTCACTCCTAACGGACCAGCTCGATCCAGCAAATCTAGAGCAACTGGATGGTCAGGTATGCGCACACCGATGTTCGGCGGCTCCGAGAGGATATCAGGCACATCCGGGTGACGCGGCAAGATAATGGTCATTGGGCCAGGCCAAAAATGTCTAGTGAGGCAAAGGGATGTCTCAGAGGGTGAAGTTGTGAGACCTTCTAGGTCTTCAACCTTGTTGATCAAAGCGACAACAGCTTTTGAGTGGTTGCGGCCTTTAATCAAATACAAACGAAAAATAGCATCTTCATCAAACGCCATGGCCCCTAAACCATACACTGTATCCGTTGGGAATGCGACTACCCCCCCATTATGGAGCACATCAACAGCATGATCGAGCGCGCCAGCTTCGTCGACTTTTACGGTCTTGGTGCGCATAAGTTATCTCCTCCAGAAGATAATAGCACGAAATTCCAGAAAATGAAAAGAATTATGATAAGTTAATTATTAATTGTCGTGGGTGTCCTGCCAGGTCAGAATCTACCCGGATGCTGGCGGATGGAAAGTGCCGCAGGGCAAGATTCTCAACAGCTTCAGTTTGAGTGGCTTCAATCTCAAGCAGGATCAAACCCCCAGGCGCAATAACCCTCGGAGCATCAGACAACAAACGTGAAATAAGATCCAACCCATCTGGACCGCCGTCTAAAGCCAGGGTAGGTTCGCGGCCAAAAACATCTAAAGTGTGGAGAGTTTGAGTGGGGATATATGGAAGATTTGCGCAGATCAAATCGATTGGCCCGTCTATTGGAGCTAAGAGATCCGCATTTAACAATTCCACTTGCCCATCAAGCTTGAAACGTGCGACATTCGCTTGGGCGACTGCCAATGCATCAGCTGATATATCCGTCGCAACTATGTGCACATCCGGGACATTCTTGGCCAAGGCAACTGCAATACAACCGGTGCCGGTACCAATATCAACCGCTAAGCGCTGCCCAGGATGCCTTTCCAGCCAATCAATGGCCGTTTCGACAAGCAATTCGGTCTCCGGCCTGGGTATGAGCACATGTGGAGATACAAAAAAAGTATGGCCGTAAAAATACCACTCACCCAATACGTATGGCAGCGGCTCACCCTTTTCCAGCATGTAAAGAGCCTCCCGAAGGGATAGTAGTTGTCCTGTGTTTAGAGCAGCTTCCGGGTGGGCTAACAGCCAGGCGCGGTTTTTACCGGTGACATGCGCAAGCAGCACCTGAGCGTCTAAAGCATAGCTCGAGCTTAGAGGCTTAAGAATTTGGCGAGTCTCTGCAATTGCCTCCCCTACCAATATTAGCTTGCTATTTATTTGGGGCTTCATTTTGGACAAGTAGTTTATCCTGCCCAGCCGTTTAATTGTTAAGGCCTTCGGCGGCCAATCTTTCTGCTTCGTGATGTGTGGCTAGTTCGTCTAGAAATTCGTCCAAATCGCCGTCTAGGAATACGGGTAAGTTATGTGAAGAAAGGCCGATGCGGTGGTCTGTGACACGCGTCTGGGGGAAGTTGTAGGTGCGGATTTTCTCAGATCGCTCTCCTGTACCCACTTGAGAGCGTCGGTCGGCGTCGATTTCTTCCTGCCGTTTGCGCTCTTCAATTTCGAATAAGCGCGCTTTAAGAATGCTCATCGCCCTATCACGATTCTGCCTCTGAGAACGTTCATTTTGATTTTGCACAACTATTCCCGTAGGCAGGTGGGTGAGGCGCACTGCAGTGGAGTTTTTCTGCACACTTTGACCACCCGCTCCCGCAGATTTATACACATCCATCTTGATGTCTCTCTCTGGAATTTCGATCTCGACATCGTCCACCTCGGCCAACACTGCGACGGTGGCTGTGGATGTATGGATGCGGCCCTGTGATTCTGTGGTAGGCACGCGCTGCACGCGGTGCACGCCAGACTCGAACTTAAGACGGGAAAACGCACCCTTGCCTCGGATCTTAAATGTGATCTCTTTGATGCCGCCCACACCGGTTTCATTTTGGGACATTATTTCTGTCTTCCAACGCTGCCGTTCCGCGTAGCGCACATACATGCGGTAGAGGTCCGCGCCAAACAAGCCGGCTTCATCACCACCGGTGCCTGCCCGGATCTCCATGATCACGTTACGGTCGTCGCGCGGGTCTTTGGGCAGCAAAAGACTCTTTAACTGTCCCGCGAGCTGTTGGATGTTAATTTCCAGTTCTTCGACCTCAGCTTTTGCCAGAGCAACCATCTCTTCGTCGTCGCTATCAACTAGGGCGCGGGATTCTTCTAAATCCTTGATCACCCGGCGGTAGGTTTTCGTCAGCACCACGATTTCTTCGAGGTCGGCGCGTTCTTTGGATAGCTCAGTAGCGCGTTTATAGTCCTCCCCAACAGTCTCTAGCTCGCGGTTGATCTCATCATAGCGATGTTCAATGCCTTTAACTTTTTCTAACATGTTTTTACTCTCAGTTATTTTTATTATTCAATCTTTAAACCTTCGAGATTATACCATTGGGAACTTTTTCGCAACCCTAAACGTCTTAGGGACAAGTCTGATAAAGACAAATCTTTCCGCTACTTGTAAATGGAGGCCGTCATGAAACGCAAAAACTCTCTTATTTTGACCTTCGCCCTGCTGGCACTAATACTGCTCTTCCCCAGCTCGGCAAGCGCCGATGGGATCGTCATCCCCAATCCACCGATTTGTGAATTCGATGACTGCCCGATGGTACCTGTATCCCAACTGATCATTCGCTATCACAATGTGGATGTGACAATTGAAGACCAGTTGGCTGTCACACATGTAGACCAGGTTTTCTATAATCCTAATGACTGGGTAATTGAAGGAGTTTACATGTTCCCGCTTCCATTAGACGCCACAGTAACCAATTTCACATTGTGGATTGACGGCGAGGCAGTGGCGGGAGAAGTGCTGGATGCCCAAGAGGCGCGGGCTATCTATGAAGACATCGTTCGCACAATGAGAGACCCCGCTCTCCTAGAATACATCGACCAGGGTGCCTTCAAAGCCTCGATCTTCCCAATCCCTCCGCAAGGAGAACGCCGCATTGAGATCGAATACTCCCAAGCTCTGACCAACGAAAACGGTCTAGTGCGCTACGTTTATCCGCTAAACACTGAAAAGTTTTCAGTCGCTCCCCTGGAGAATGTGAGCGTCAATGTAGACGTGCGCACGAACCAGCCTATTCGGGCAGTCTACTCACCCACCCATCAGGTAGACGTAAATAATTTGAGCAACACACACATCCGCGCGGGTTATGAGGAGAGCAACGTCACTCCAAACACAGACTTCGCACTTTATTACTCTGTGGGCGAAACCGAGGCTTTCCACCTGCTCAGTTACCGTGACCCCAGTGATCCAGTAGACTCGGACGGCTTTTTCCTGTTGATGTTAGCGCCGCGCCCGGATGTTAATGTCACAGCGCTACCCAAGGATGTGATCATCGTTTTAGATAAATCTGGCAGCATGGATGGAGATAAATTCCGCCAGGCTCAAGAAGCATTGCGTTTCATCCTCGAAAGCCTAAACTCCGAAGACCGCTTCAACGTGATCAGCTTTAGCACCGGTGTCGATGCATTTGACAACCGCTTACAGCCGGTACGTGAGGTAGATGATGCCATCCGCTGGGTGGACGAACTCTCAGCTATTGGCAGCACAGATATCAACCGCGCCCTTCTGGAAGCATCCTATATGGCGGATCGCGAACGGCCGACCTATGTCATCTTCCTCACAGACGGGTTGCCCACGGAGGGTGTCATCGATAGCCAGATGATCTTAAACAACCTTTCCAACGCTGCTCCGAGCAACCTACGCCTATTCGCCTTCGGTGTTGGTTACGATGTCGACACCTTCTTATTAGACTCGCTCGCCGAAGCTCACCACGGCCGTTCCACATACGTGCTTCCCGGTGAACGTCTGGATGAGACTATATCAGCGTTCTACGCCAATATCAGCTCTCCAGTGCTCACCGATCTAGAGTTGGATTTCGGCGATTTGCCTGTATTTGACCTCTACCCCAATCCATTACCGGATTTGTTCAGCGGTTCGCAGATCGTGGTCGTAGGCCGTTACAGGGAGGGCGGAAGCGAGACGATAACTCTGAACGGCATGGTAAACCAAGAAACACAAACTTTCACATTCCCAGAACAAAGTTTCACATCCGACAGCCGCGGCAACTCCAGCGACACTTTGGCAACCCTGCCTAGATTGTGGGCTACGCGTAAGATCGGCCACCTGCTCAACCAGATTCGCTTACAAGGTGCAGACCAAGAAACCGTCGACCAGATCGTGCAATTGAGCATCCGCTACGGAATCGTGACGCCCTACACATCCTACCTGGTAACAGAAACTATGCCTCTAGGTATAGAGGAACAAAGCCGCATCTCCGATGATGTCTTCGCCGAAATGGAAGCCGCACCTACAATGCCAGCCTTTGGTCAAGTTGCTGTTGAGGCAGCCTCGGAACAAGGCGCCATGGCAGAAGCGGATGCACCCTCAGCGACGACAGGTGCAGCAGCAGAAGTTGTGCGCAATCTTGGTTCACGCACCTTCGTCTATATCGGGGAGATCTGGGTAGATACAGCTTTCGACCCGGATACAATGGAGACCGTTGAGGTAAACTTCCTCTCTGATGACTACTTTGCCCTGGCAGACGCACGACCAGAGCTGGCCGCAGCATTCGCCCTTGGTGACCGCGTGATCGCTCTGGCTGACGGAATAGCCTACGAAGTTGTGTCCACCGATGCCACTACCGAGCCAGTCGCAATCCCCGACGAGGTCGAGGTTATCCCCCCAGATGGTCAGCCCTCGGTTGGCACTCCAGATGTCGAGCCAGATGAAGACGGACAAGACAGCGATTCGCAATTCAGCCTACCCTGCCTGAACGGAATACTCTCCTTCTTCTTCCTGCCCATGGTTGTTCTAACTAGTTTCAAGAAAAAGAGGTAAATCCACTTACCAAACCTCCCTCGGGAATGAAATCCTGAGGGAGGTTTTTTTTAGTTTATACAATATCTCTCGGAATCACAATAAGCTGCTTTATTGGTAGGAAAAAGATGAACCAAACTAAGATGCCATGCGTATCCAAAATGTTATAATTTCTTTATTCTTAAGATAGTTGTCAAATTATAGTTGCAATTAGGAAACGTTTATTAGAGGCACACTCATGGAATTGAAGAATCGGTGGTTGGAGAAACGCGCGAAAAATTGGAAGAAATTTTGGATCGGGGATATGTTCCTCTATTTTTTGGTTACTGTATTTCTGGTTGGGTTTTTGATTTCGGTAGTCATCAAAGAATTTGAGCTTTTAACAAGAGTAGCAATCCCCACCTTACTCATTGGTCTTGGATGGATCTTTGCAGGGTTAAAGTTAAAATCAACCCATGGTGGTTGGGATAAGCGATCTCTTTTGGCAATGGCCACGGGATTTGGCACGCTCTTGATCATCGGTGGCACGGCATCTTTTATCCGATTCTATCCTTCCACTTGCATAGAACGCATTGGGACAGAAGAAACCTTATCGTATTGTAATTTCTCTGGTTTGGATCTAAGTGAGATAAATTTCAGCGGTTCAAATCTCTCCCGGGTTATGTTCATCGAAACCAACCTTCAGCAAGCAGACCTGACGAATGCAAACCTGTCTTGGGCTGGATTTTGGAAAGCAGACCTTACGGATGCCGTTTTGAGAGGTGCAACATTGCGCAGCGCCGATCTGAAAGGTTCGACTCTAGTTCGTACTGATTTTACTAACGCCGACCTGACTAATGCGAATATGAGATATGTGGAATTGACAGATTCCACAATGAAAGGTTCCATCTTACAAGGTGTTGACCTTTATTTGAGCGATCTCCAACGAGTTGATTTTACCAATGCAGATTTATCTGGCGCTGATCTATTTGACGCAGACCTAGAGGAGGCTATACTCATTCAGGCAAACCTAAGCGGGGCGAACCTCAGAAAGGCAAACCTGAGCGGAGTAATTTTGGATGGCGCTATTCTTGATGGTGTGGACCCCTCATTCATCGATGGATTGACCGCGGAGATGGGAAGCAGAGCATCCAGTTGGGTAATGCCTGGTTGGGAAGCTTTCCAAAATGTATGCAGCGGGATAGGCATCCAGGTTGCCAAGGGCTATGATCCAGGCTCAAACTTCCACTCCTCAATCGTCACTCCTATTAATGGGGAAGGTTGGAATAATCCTTTCCCAAATTGGGAACCCTCTGACTTGAGAGACCTCGAATTGGTCGCCTGTGATAGTAGTGAGCAAGAGGTGTATTTAATTTGCTCCTATGCCATTGACGAGGTCATAAGCCTCTATCAATATCAATGGCAGGTCACACTGAAAGATGCAAAAACAGGTGAAACATTAGCTTCCCAACGATTCATAGGCGCAGGGCTGGATAGCTGCCCTCAAAATTTCCCGGAAACACAACTTCCCCGAGGGGAGCAAATAGACCCTCAAGATGTCCTGGATTGGCTGGAAGGGTATGTGAATCCGCCCTGATCCTGTTTACTAATACATTAATCTAATTTTTTTGTATAGATTCGAGAGAATGGAAACAGTCTCTCACAGAATTATTAGCAACCCTTGTACGGGCGGGTCTGAGACCCGCCCGTACCCCCAATTCTGAGATCAAACCAAACAAAAAACTGATTTAGGCCAAATCCTGGGTAAACCTTAATAAATTGGGATTCCAGAGCAAATCGCTTGACAGAGAATCATAAAAATAGTAGACTACTGCCCGCATGACTATACTAAAAAAGGAGGCGCACGTTTGATGATTATGAACAGCACCATTTCTGGCATCCGTAAGCAGACCGTACCCAGCGGTTCCGCTTTTTTGCCTTGTCGTAGTGCGCCTAACTACCGGATTTAGTTAATCATCAAATTTGATTAATCGGCCACGGGTGCGCTACAAGCCCGTGGCCTTTTTATTTACGCCAAGCTCTTCTTTCCTCGGCTGCGGGTTACCACCGTAGCCGTTTTTGTTTTAGGATCAGAAGAGTGAAGGAGTGTGTAATTATGTCTGATGCAATTATTGTAAATAAGGTTTATAAGAAATTTGGTAAACCGGCCGAAACTCCCTGGTGGAAGCTGCTGTTGAAGCGCGATGCTAATAAATCTAAGACCAATGGTAAAGGTAGAAGGCGCTTAGTTACAGCTGTAGATCATGTTTCTTTCAAAGTAAAGGAGGGTGAGATTTTTGGCGTCTTGGGTCCTAACGGTTCTGGAAAATCAACCCTCATCCGCTTGATCGCTACACTACTGCTGCCTGATGGCGGGGGTATCCGGGTTTTCGGGCACGATCCCGAAAAGGAGCCTATCAAAGTCCAACGGCTCATCAACCGGGTATCGGTTGAGGCCAGTTTCTTCAAGAAACTATCCCCAATGGAAAACCTGCTTTATGGTGCCCGACTTTACGGGATGGGTGGGAAGGAGACACGCAAGAAAGTTGTCGAAATCCTGAATCGTCTGGGTTTGGAGGAAAACTCGATCTTTAGACCTATGGAAGAAATGTCGCGCGGTATGCAGCAAAAAGTTGCTATCGCCCGAGCCCTGCTCTCCAGGCCACGCATCCTGCTTTTAGACGAGCCGACCACTGGATTGGACCCCGTTTCGAAGCGTGAGGTGCAAGCAGTCGTTCGAGAGCTACGTGAGCAAGACGGAACCACGATCTTGCTGACCACCCACGATATGATGGAAGCCGAGGTGTTGTGTGAGCGTGTTGCTATCCTGCACAAGGGCAAGGTTGTTGCCCTGGATACCCCGGAAAAGCTTAAAGAACTTGCGCCCGGAGTTGATGGTAAGCCCCCCACTTTGGAAGATGTGTTCATCCATCTTACCGGGCGAAAATTAACCAACGGCGAATTAGAAAAAGAAGGAGCTTAATATGTCTACAACTGTTCAACAAATTCAAGCTACATATGCCTTCATGGAGCGAAACGTCAATCTAGTTAAGCGCTACTGGGCATGGGAACTGGTCTGGCTGGTCTATTCCATTGCCAACAGCTTATCGGTGAGTTATATCGGACTGGGCATGGAAAGTCTGGCTGGAGCGGAGGTTGACGGTCGCTTTCTCGTTCTCTATTTAGTAATCGGCACATTGGTTTGGCGCTATCTCTCCCTGATCTTTATTTGGATCACGGAGATCATTCAAATCGAGCGCTGGGAAGGCACCATCGAGTACACATTGATGGCTCCTATCCGTCGGGTGGTGCATATGGCCGGGCAGACTTTATTTGCAGTGGTCTATGGCACGATCTTTACGGCGATAATCTTGTTTGTCACCGTGAATCTCTTTGAGATCGACCTGAGTAAGGCAAATCTGGTTGGCAGTGTCCTGGTAATGGCCGCTGGAAGTATATCCTTCATCGGAATCAGCGTGATGGCTTCTGTGCTGCCCTTGCTCTTTCCTGAGCGCGGCGCACAGATGACTCATATCGTGATAGCCATCCTGCTGCTGGTCTCGGGAGTGTATTACCCGGTAACCGTACTGCCAGACGCTTTACAAAAATTGTCTGTGATCAGTCCCGCAACTTACGTACTGGAGGGAGTGCGTCAAGCTATGCTCGAAGGTACAAATACTGGCGCTTTATGGCCTTTCATTTGGCCGGTATTAATCATGGGAGTAATTGCTATCCCTATCGGCTTATGGGTCTTTGAGCAAGCAGAACGCTACGCAAAGCGAACAGGAAAGCTTGCTCGCAACGGCTAATTTGCAACCCCGGCTGTGATTACTTCCACGAGCGCCTTAGCACCATAATTTGAGGTAACAACATGTTTTACAACAACATCTTTACTCTGATAAAACTTAGGCACGCCGAGTTGTTGGCGAGTTCAGAGGTTGCGCGGCTTTTGGAGAAATCCAGGGAAGAACTTCTGGCTAAAGCAGAGCAAATCAGTTTACAAGCTGACGATGAAAATAGGCGAAGCCAGGTTTACACTATTGCGCACGGGCAAGGGGCTTGTGTGCTAAAAACACCACACACAAGCCAACTTGTCTCCGCTGCTAAAGACGAGGACCGAACAGTCGATGCACTTGAAGATGCCATATTCTTCAAGAAATCGATCTTCTAAGCAGCTTACTCATCCTAATCACCATGGGTGGAGAGGCGGTTAAAATCCCCTCTCCACCCTTAAAGAAGGTTAGAATAAAGAGGAAAAAATGATTACTAAAGAAAAACAACACAAACTCAAAGAAGGTTTCACATACCGCTCCCCCAAAATGGAGGACGTGGAAGCTACTGTGGAGTTGTTCAACGTTTGCTCGATCAATATGATCGGGAAACCCGAGTTCACCGTTAAGGAAATGGCGCTTGATTGGCAGACTCCGGGGTATAACATGGAAACCGACCATCGCGCAGTGTTTTCACCCCAAGGCCAGTTGATCGGTTATTTACAGCTCTGGGCAGTATCGGATGTGCCTGTGCAACCCTATGCTTGGGGAAACGTGCACCCAGATTTTGAAGGTTTTGGTATTGGAAGTTTCTTACTGAAATGGGGCGAATCACGCGCCCGTCAGGTTTTCGACAAAGTTCCGGATAATGCGCGTGTCGTCCTAGTCGCCAACGCACTAGATTCTTATGCACCCGCCAAAAACCTACTAAAAAGCAGCGGTATGTACCTGACTCGCCACGCATTCCAAATGCGTATCGAAATGGATGATAAACCACCAGAACCAGAATGGCCGCAGGGCATAACCGTGAGGACTTACAACCCTAAAGAAGATGCGGAAGCGTTCTACAGGGCTGACGATGAAGCTTTCAAAGACCATTTCGGCCACGTTGAGGAACCATTCGAATCCGGTTTCAAACTCTTCATGCATTACTTTACCAATGATGAAACCTACGATCCTGAACTGTGGTTTATGGCAATGGACGCTGATGAAATCGCAGGTGTCTCATTAGGCCGTAAATGGTCCTACGAGGATAAGGAGGTCGGCTGGGTTTCGAGCTTCGGAGTACGCCGCCCTTGGCGTAAACGCGGCATCGCCTTGGCGCTGCTGCAGCACAGCTTCCGAGAATTTTGGGAGCGAGGCCAGCGCAAGGTGGGTTTAGGGGTGGATGCACTCAACCTGACAGGCGCACTGCGTTTATATGAGAAAGCGGGTATGTACGTTCACCGCAAGTACAATCGGTACGAGAAAGTCTTGCGTGAGGGTGATGACCTCAGCACTACTTCAATAGAAGAATAAAACCAACCCATCGGAATAAGCAGCGAGGTCTACTTGTTGCGTATTCCGATGGTTATTATGAACAGAATAAGCATATAATTAACTCCTCAAGGAGGTATAAATTTTATGGGCATTCGCACAATCATCTGGGACCTTGGAGGCGTGCTGGTACGCACCGAAGACTTCGCGCCGCGCGACCAACTGGCTGCACGTTTCGGCATGCAGCGCAAAGAACTCAGCAGGCTGGTCTTCGGTGATCGTGATGATTCGCGTGCCCAAATGGGTGAGATCTCACACGACGAGCAATGGGGGCACATATGCAAAGCTCTTGGCGTGCCCTTTGATGAAAGCCACGAACTCGAAAAACAATTTTTCGCAGGAGACCGCCTAGATAAAGACTTGATGGATTACATTCGCAACCTAAAAACTAGCTACACCACAGCCTTGCTCAGCAACGCCCTATCTAATTTGCGCCAACTCATTCTGGATGAATGGAAAATAGATGACGCCTTCCACCACTTGATAATCTCGGCTGAAGTTGGCCTGATGAAACCCGAACCGGCGATATACGAGTTAGCTTTGGAACAGTCAAGCTCTATAGCCGAAGAAGCAATCTTTATCGATGATTCTCTAGACAATGTGACCGGGGCAAGGAATGTAGGCATGCACGCCGTTCACTTCCAAAACCCGGAACAAGCTCGCAATGACCTGGAAGAATTACTCCAGGCTACTGATTGATAATGAAGAAAAGTTTAATATAGTCTATGCTCATTATAAGGTATTATTTTTTGCAATTTATTTAGTTATTACATGATTATATACATTAATTTATAGAATCTTTAATAATCATGAACACAAAAATCCGCGAATTGATTACCGACCTAAAAGGCGCTGCCCGGATAGGGCACCCCGAAACAATACAAACCGCGCTGGATGGCGTGCGCGCTTTACCACAGGTTTCTGGAAACCGCCCCATGCAAGCCAATTTCTTATCCCAAGCGATTCTGCCAATGGCGCAGGCATTAGCACACCCTCGCCTGCAGGCAGCTCATCTGCGTCCCCTGGCAAAAGATCCTTTGGCAGGATTACGCGCTCTAGCTGGGGCCGTATTCGGGCTGCGCTATTTTCGCCAATCAGGCATCACTTTAGAAGACCTGAGACACTTAGGGAACGATACTCGAATTGAGGTACGGGATGCTCTTGTTCTAGGATTGGCTGAAGGCAGCCAAGAACAGCGCCAACTGCTCTTTGAATTAGTAAATGTTTGGATCGGCGCTGATTCTCCGCGTTTGCAGCAGGTAGCAATAAAACTGCTGCCCTCACTTTTGAATACTCACAGCAGCCCGGTTCTGGATATGCTCCCCCCGCTGACAAAATCCTCAGATCCAGACGTGCGTGCCGCGCTAGTCAATTCCCTTATCACAATAGCACAAGCGGATTTAGCTGACCAAATCCTGGAATTATTATCCTCTTGGGCAAACAAGGCTCAACCTAACATCTGGGTGATCGCTCGAACGCTCTCAGGCTCTTGGGCGAGTAAGAGGGCGGAGAAAGCATTAAATATTTTACGCACGCTGGCTTCCCATATTGGACCAAACAAACAAATCAGCAACGCCCTTCAGGCTCTCGAACGACATGGCGCTGAAAAAGCCGTCCGGAGTGCGTTAATAAAATGGGGCCAAGACGCCAGCTCCAATCTCCAGGCATTTGTAAAAATAACTTGAGAAAAACCTATTTTGAGAACAGTTAAAAATTAATGGATAAGAAAATCATCATCCGAGATTTAGGTGAAGGCCTATTGCTGCGCCATGCAAACATGGAGGACAGCGAAGCATTGAGCAAGTTCAACGGGGAGATCCACGCAGATCCGGGTGAGGATTTTGCTGAAAACGTCGCCGCCTGGACAAGGGATTTAATAACCCGACCGCACCCCACATTTAAAGTCGAGGATTTCACCATCGTCGAAGACACAAAATCTCGAAAGATAGTTTCATCCCTCAACTTGATCCCCCAGACCTGGTCTTACGCGGGTATCGAATTTGGGGTTGGCCGCCCAGAAGTAATAGGCACCCACCCAGACTACCGCCGCCGCGGGTTAGTGCGCGCTCAAATGGATGTGGTCCACCAATGGAGCGCCCAACGCGGCCACTTATTGCAAGTTATCACCGGCATTCCCTGGTATTACCGCATGTTTGGCTACGAAATGGCGCTCAACTTAGGCGGAGGGCGCCGGAGTTACCCGGCCAACATCCCAAAATTAAAGAAGGATGAAGCAGAACCCTTTCTTATTCGACCCGCGAAAGATAGCGACTTAGATTTCATCTCCCAGATTTATGAGCAGACTATCCAGCGCGACCTGATCGCTTGCCTGCGCGATGAAGACCTCTGGAATTATGAACTGCATGGCCGCAGTGATAAAAACGATAATGCCTTGAAGCTGCGCATAATAGAATCAGCAGACGGCCATGCGCTTGGGTTTATCGCCCACCCGGGAGAGATATGGGGAGGGCGTCTGCGATTATCTAGATTTGAGCTAAAATCAGGCGTTTCATGGTTATCCGTCATTCCCTGCGTGCTGCGCTACCTGCAAACTACCGCAGAAAAATATGCCAAAAAGGACGAAAATGCATCTTTCCAAGGTCTTCACATAAAACTTGGAGAAGAACATCCTGCATATCGCGCGGCCCCCGAACTGTTCCCTGAGATCCGCAAACCTTATGCCTGGTACTTGCGTGTCTCTGATCTACACGGTTTCCTTCGACACATTAAACCTGTACTAGAAGAACGGCTGGCAGAATCTCCCCACGTTGGGCACAATGGTGAACTTAACCTAAGTTTCTACAAAGATGGCGTTAAGCTGGTTTTTGATAATGGGAGTCTTAAAGATGTTGAACCCTGGCAGCCCAAAGATCCTGAGGACGGCATGGCTTTCTTCCCCAATCTTACCTTCTTACAGCTACTCTTTGGATTTCGGGATATGGACGAATTAAGCGCCGCTTTCCCCGACTGCTTTTGCAATGAGTCGCCATTAGGAACCAGGGCGCTGCTTAAGAGCTTGTTCCCTAAACAATCTTCAGATGTGTGGCCGGTAAGCTAAACTCTGGGAGTGGTGATGGTGATACTTTGGTAATCTTAGATCAACCCTAAAGCGTTTTGAAAACCCTTTGGGGTTAGACACCAACCTAATAAATTCTATAAAACTCTACAGCTAAACATTCTACAGCAAAATAAAGTATACTTGCCTTCTATGCTCACAATTGGCGTGATCGCGGATACCCACATTCCAGACCGGACAAAAACGCTGCACCCCGACGTTTTGCCTACATTCCAACAGGCGGGCGTAAATCACATTTTGCATGCTGGGGATATCAGTGTACCTAAAATACTCAAACAGCTTGAAAAGATCGCTCCGGTATCCGCAGTACGCGGTAACCGTGATTGGTTCGGGTTTGATAACCTTCCTCTAACGCGTTTACTAACATTCGAAAGCATCACTCTCGGCCTAACCCACGGCCACGGCGGTTTGAGAAGATACATGATGGACAAATTCGAATATATCTTCAAAGGCCCACAAAATTTTACTTTTTTCATGCACCGCGCAATCGCCATGCTACCAAATGCCCTGGACGTCGTGGTCTTTGGACATAACCACGCCCCCATGAACAACCGCTTAGAAGGTAAACTGATCTTCAATCCCGGCTCAGCAAACCGCCAATTTCCGCGTGACCTGCCTCCAAGTTTAGGATTTCTGCATATTGATGGGGACAAAGTAGATGGGGAGATTGTATATTTGAGCCATTTAAGACTATAATTCCTCCATATTAACCAATCCGAGGAGGAGTATTCCCATGGCAGACAAAGCGCGCATCAAACTGATCATCAATCCCAATGCGGATATGGGCAAAGCCTGGCGTCAGGCCTCTGACCTACGCCCATTGATCGAGGGGCACGGCAATGCTGATTGGGCAGGCACGGTGTACCCAACCCACGCCATCGAGTTGGCCCGTCAAGCTGCTGAAGATGGATACGATATAGTAATTGCAATTGGGGGTGACGGCACCGCCCACGAGGTGATCAATGGGTTAATGCAGGTACCTAAAGAAAAACGCCCCAAATTCGGTGTGGTACCCATGGGATCAGGCAACGACTTCGCGCATGCTTTGGGTATGCCCGAAAACCGCGAACAAGCTCTTAAACACATCCTGAATGGAAAAACCAAGCGCATTGATATCGGCACTATCGAAGACGAACATGGCCGGCTCGAGTATTGGGATAACAGCTTGAGCATCGGTTTCGGCGGTGCGGTGACGATTTATTCACACAGCATGCCAATCTTACGCGGCTTTTTAATGTACTTCGTGGCCGTTCTGCAAACAATTATTAAGAATTACGATGTCTTGAAGATGAAGATCACAACCGAAGAAAAAAGCTGGGAGGACGAACTGATGATGCTGGCGGTGTGCAATGGGCCGCGCGAGGGCGGAGGCTTCATAACTGCACCTTCCGCCAAGAATGATGACGGCATTTTCAATTACACCGCAGTCAAGAAAATATCCCGCCTGATGATGTTCCGCCTGGTCCCCGAATTTATGCGTGGCACACACGGTAAGTTCAAGTCAATCGAAATGGGAATACTAAAGAAAATGGAAATATCTTCAAACCGTTCCCTTTACCTGCACGTGGACGGTGAGGTGTTTGCTGGTTTTGCCACTGATATCCGCCAACTGAAGATAGAAATGCTGCCGAATGCCTTAGAAGTACTCGTCCCGCAAGACGCGTAAGCGCGCATAACGTATCCCTATGCCCGATCTTGCCCAAAGCTTGCGCGACTTTGATCTAACACACTTACAAAATATTGCTGAGTTATGGGGTATTGAAATGCGAGCACCCGATGCACGCCGCGCCGCAGACCTGCTGGTCCACGCGTTATTAGACTCCCAGCTGATTTCTGAGATTATTGAAGCCCTTCCAGCAAAAGCGCACCAGGCATTGGAAGATCTGCAAGCTCAAAATGGGCGCATGGAATGGTCACAGTTCAGCCGTAAATTCGGAAAAGTTCGTGAGATGGGCACAGGCCGGCAAGCGCGCCAAAAACCTCACCGCAACCCAAAATCAACCTCTGAAATCCTATGGTATCGGGCTTTGATCGCTCGGGCATTCTTTGACACTCCCAGCGGACCGCAGGAATTTGTCTACATTCCTGATGATCTGCTTGCTCTAATGCCTAAACCACAAGGGAAAAAAGTAGAACCATGGGAAACTCCTGCGAGTGTAAGGGAACGCGCCAAAATAACTCCGGTCACCGACCATGTCCTGGATGCAGCCTGCACCTTGTTGGCCGCCCTGCGCACAGAAATGGAACCAGACAAAATTGAGGCTGCGGCAGAGAATTGGGCATGCAGCGCCCAAACTCTCATAACACTTCTAAGCGCAGCCAACCTACTAGATAGTAATTCAATACCTTCACCCGATGCAACACGCACATTTTTGGAGGCAGATCGCGGCGCGGCGCTAATGCTTTTAGCTCAGGCTTGGATACAAAGTGTCGATTTTGATGATCTCCTTCTGATTTCCTACTTGGAAGCAGAAGGGGAATGGGAACATAACCCCCTGCAAACCCGCCAAATCGTGCTGGGATTTCTCAATGAGCTACCCTCAGGCGAATGGTGGAGCCTGCCCGCTTTCATTGAGGCTGTTTACAAAAATCAACCGGATTTTCAGCGCACGGCAGGGGATTACGACTCCTGGTATTTGCGCGATAAACGCAGTGGTGACTATCTGCGCGGCTTCGAAAACTGGTACGCCGTGGACGGTGAGCTGCTGCGCCAGATAATCACCGGACCACTGCACTGGCTTGGCATCCTGGATCTGGCCGCGCCTAAAAAAGATACCCCCCCTACTGCTTTCCGACTTTCAGCCTGGGGAGCGGCATTACTAGAGGGAGAGATTCCTACGGGTTTTGTTGACGAACAGGCGAAACTGCAAATAGATTCTAAAGCGCGTGTACTCGCCCCACGCTTGCTGCCGCGCGCCGCCCGTTATCAGTTGGCGCGCTTCTGCGAATGGGAGGAGCAGCACAAGGATGATTTCCAATACCACATAACACCAGCGTCGTTAGAGCGCGCCCGCGGCCAGGGATTGACAGTCAATCAATTGCAAACCTTACTGCAGCGCCATTCAAAAGACCCCTTACCCCCTAATATTTTGCAAGCGCTCAAACGTTGGGATAAACACGGCTCACAGGCGCGCCTGGAAAATGTGCTCGTGCTGCGCCTAAAATCTCCCAAGATAATGGAAGCTTTACGGGCTTCAAAAGCTTCCCGGTTCCTGGGAGATCCAATTGGCCCTACAACTGTGGTTGTCAAAACAGGCGCCTGGGAAAAGGTGCTCGACGCTTTAGCGGAGATGGGCTATCTGGGGGAGGTTAACACTCTTGATACTGGCATATAATTGAGAATATGAAAATTCTGCGCATCCGTGACTCTTGGATCTGGCTGCTGGCCCTTTTTACCCTGGCCGGATTTGTCGAAACCATCTTTTACAGCCAAATGCTGGCTTTCACCCCGCTGTATCTACCCAAGCTGGGTGTGGATGAAGCTGACATTGTCGCGATGGTGGGTGCAATTACCGCCATCTCTAACGCGGTAGGCATCCCATTCTTGCCCTTTTGGGGCGCACTGGCCGACCGCTATTCACGCCAACCGATCATCGTGCGTTCGTTTGTAATCCTGCTGATCTCCGGTTCGATTGGCTTCGCGGCCCAGAGTGTGTGGGTCTTCGTAGCGGCGCGCGCCATCACCGGTTTTGCGTTGGGCAACTCCGGCCTGATGCTGACCACGCTCTCAGAACGAGCGCCGCAAGCACGGATGGGATTGGCTTTTTCGATCATGAATGCCGCTGCACCAATCGGGGCATTCGTGGGACCGCTTATCGGAGGCCCGATTGTTGATCGTTGGGGGTTCCCGACTCTGCTGGTGATTGACAGTGTGATGATGGTGTTCGTCATTCTGGGGCTGATCTTCGGCTATCGCGACGACTTTGAAGGCAGAGACCGCGGCCCTATCTTGCGCATGGCTTTTGACTCTGTGGGCATCATCTGGCAATCGCGCAGGCTGCGTGCCCTCTTCCCCGCTCTCTTCCTCTTATTTGGCGGTTGGATGATGGCTTTCACTTATGTGCCGCTGGTGATCGAAGAACTTTACCAGGGTGAGGAACTTGCTACCGCGGTCGGCCTGGTTTTGGGCGCGGGTGGCATTACCACGCTGATCCTCAGCCCTATCTTGGGAATCCTGGCAGACCGTTTTGGATATTGGCGCGTCCTATTCAGCGGGGCAGTGGCCGCGGTATTGCTCTGGCCGCTGCCTGCACTTACTTCCGATTTATTTATTTTTGGCATAGCCTGGGCTGTGGTCAACGGTGTGATCTCATCCGTGTTCGCAATTTCTTTTACGATTCTGTCTCTATCTGCTACCAGAGAAGTGCGCGGCCGGGTGATGTCATTCGCCTATTTGCCCGTCAACGTTGGATTTATGATCGGGCCAGCCATTGGAAGCCTTATAACCAGTAAAAGCATTTTCGGTGTCTTCCCGGCTGCCGCAGTCTTTACCACATTGGGGATAATCACCTTGTGGGTGGCATACCGCCAAAAAGATTAACCATAAATGGCAGGAACTGATCCCCGTTAATAATTAATTCTTAATCAAACTCCTTTTGAATTTCACAAAGGAAATTCACGCTTTAGCAACAATTCCTAAACGTATTGATCTGACCGTGTTGAAGAAGAACAATAATATCGCCAGAGCGTTCAATACTCCCCCCCACATGCGCAGAGACTGTAAAGGCAGCAAGTCACCTGTTAGACGGACAATCAGGGAAATGTGCATTAATGCTAAATGTACGTAAAAAACTGGTTGATAAGACACAGGAGAACCCAATACGGCTGGAAAAATAATTGGAGCGTGGCCAAATATCATGATCATAACGAATCCCAAAAAGAGGGAGTGCAAGAAAGCATCGTAATTTGGTCCAGCGCTGAGAGCGCCGAAGCTAATACCTAGAAATCCAGAAACACCCAGCCAAACATAACCACCCAGCAAACATGCTGCTACAAAACGGGGCAGCCCTGTCTGACGGATGGTTTTTCGGGCGATGTCATTGCGCAGCAGCCATATCGCTAAAAGCAGGAAACTTATACTCGCTAAACTAACCCCTAAGTCCTGGTTATAAGTTGACACAATCAAACCTGCCAATAATATTACGATAATTGCTGAAAAAATATTTACCACTAATTTGGAAGGGCGTGCAATCCGTCCCAATTCCAGGCGCTCCCCGGCAATTGTCAACACTAAAAAACCCGCCCACCAAAGCACAATCTGGGATACCGCGCGGCCGTTCACCCAAAGGGAGTTTCCAACCAGCCAGGCAACCGCACCCAGAGCTATCACCACAGTGTAGTTGACCAAATGCTTGCGCACCATTAACCCTGAAATCAGCACCAGTCCCAGGCTGCCCAACAAGATCAAAACCGGCCCAAGCCCAGAATCATGAGCGAAGACCACGGTTAATGCTCCCAACCCGCTAAGTAATGGGCTGGCTAACATCCAACGGCGGCCTAAAGCAACAGCCCGTTCCAAGCTGATCACCGTCCCAAGAAAGCCCGAAATCATCAGCGGTCCGTGAGAAATAGGTAAGCTGGGTTGGATTATCGGCCATTGCCATCCCATGCGCAGTAAACCCGCCCACAACCCCAGCAACAATGAGACTATCCCGGCTGCCAGTAAAGGTAATCGAAATTTTATTTCCGACGTTTTCATTATTAGGCCTCGCAATACGATTATCTAATTGATTCTCTCCGCGTGCATCGATTATAACCGTAGACTTTAGAATTGAAACACAATAATCAGACGAATATTGGAAAATTTAGTTTACCAGAATTTTACAACTCGGTCATGTAAATCTAATAAAAGTCAGTTACCATACATAAATTAGAAAAAGTAATAAGCAATTTCTTACTAGGATAATAAAACATGCAAAAAGATTTCGCGTTTTTCAGCATTGCACTAATATTTCTACTTCCGCTGGCTTGCAGTTCGCCGTTAAATTCGAGTGAATCTGATAACAGCGAAGTTTACGAACAGCCAAATACGGTTGCAGAAACCTCAGCGATTTCGGGAGAGACCGATAATTCGAATTCTGACAGCCTCGATCCGGCCCCGACCACTGCTTTCGATCCCGCCGGAAGAGGCGGGCGCGGGGGTGGTTTTGTAGTTCTGGACAATCCTACAATGATCGCGGCAGCTCAGGCAACCTGGTTAGATGCAGATGAGATCGTACTTGGCGTCGAACAAAACGATGAAGCACAGGCTTTCCCCATCTCGCAAATGGCATATCACCATATTGCCAATACAACCGTTGGAGGGGAGCCGTATTTGGTCACTTACTGAGTGGTATGTTCTAGTGGGGTTGGTTTCAACCCTGTAGTAAACAACACTCAGTATACTTTTGATACCTTCGGCCTATATAACGGTTTGTTTATTATGAAAGACCGTCAGGAGGGCTCAGTGTGGACGCACTACGACGGCAGCATCCTCTCCGGCCCTTTGGCGGATAGCGGCCTGCGCTTAGAGATTCAACCAATTGTCCACACCAGCTGGGCTGAGTGGATGGAGCTACACCCTGATACCCTGGTGTTAGATTGGTACCCTGAATTTGCCCAACGCTACCGCGAGGTGGTCCCTGGACAGGCTGGTTTAAGCCTCCAGTTCCAGCAAACGCTGCTGAATACCGACGAGCGCCTACCAGAGAATGAACTGGTGCTGGGTGTAAATGTAGGCTCCGAGTTTCGCGCTTACGTACTTGGTGACTTTGGTCCAGGAGTAGTTGCCATAAACGATACTCTTGGGGGCATCCCGGTGGTGATCTTCATAGACGGCCGGGCTGATTTCGGACTGGCTTTCCAAGCCGCGTTTGGCGAGCAGGTCCTGGAATTCTCTTCAGATGGAGAAACCATCAACGACAGCACAGGCACTATTTGGGATCCAAACGGTTCGGCAGTAAGCGGCCCCTTATCCGGAAGCCAATTGAACTATGTAACCTCTTTCGTGTCCGAATGGTACGGTTGGGCAGCCTACCACCCAGAAACTAGCATATACGGGCGATAAAAAACTCTGTTCTACAGCTCTCTCAAATAACCTTTCAATGGTTTCAGTATCCTTCTCTCGAAATCCTTCGCGAAGAAAGATGAATTTCTATTGAATAAATGGTGAATTTAATCCGTCAAATAAATTCACTTGTGTCATCATGCTTTTTGTATTATTATTGATTTGATTAATGAGACATCAACCCGAGCCTAAAACCTTAAAGCCCATATGCGTCTTGAAAAAGTTTTGGCTCCAGCAACTATTACATAATTGTTCATTAGTACAGAATCTATTGACAGTCCCGCGCATAATATAAAAAAAATCATCTGGAGGAATAATGTCCGATCAGAACGCTGAAAAACCTCAGAGTAAGCCTGTTTCAATATTGAAAAAGTTTCTCAATGAAGAACAAGACCCAGGTATTGTTCGCAAGGTTTATTCCAGGGTATCAGAGATTTTGACTAGCGAAGAAGAGATTCTCTACATCGCAGTGCAAAACAAGCCTGTTGTGAATATCGCACCAGATTGTGTTGTCCTTACAAATAGACGGTTTATCATCTACAAACCGAAAACGTTTGGTAGGGCAGAATTTATTGACTATATTTGGCGCCATTTGAAAGATGCGAGATTGAAAGAAGGGTTGATGGGGGCAACCTTAACAATTTTGACAACTAAAAACCTTCGGTTTAAAATAGAATATCTCCCAAAGAAGCAAGCCAGAAAACTTTATGCAATTGCACAAGAAATGGAAGAGATGGTTCGGGAAGAACGCAGGATCCGAGCAATGGAAGAACAGCGAGCCGCAGCAGGTGGTGTAATATTCCATGGAAATCCCCAATCAAACCAACCGGCAACTCAACCTGTAGCAGTAGACCCTGTCCAGAAATTGAAACAATTGAAAGATATGCTAGACGCTGAGCTAATCACCAATGAGGAATACGAAACAAAGAAGGCGGAAATTCTTTCACAAATGTAATTAAAAGTATTAAGAAAAATTCTTGAAATTCAAGCAAATTATTAATTATTAGTCACAGGCGCCTAGAGTTACTCCGCGGCTAAAGCTGCCTCTTCCGCTTGGGCAACGCGAATGCCTTCTTCCACATCCACCTTTGAAAGCAAGTATGCTCCAGCCAAGAAGAAAATTACCAGCGAAAAAAAGGCTGGGCGGCTGTTGCCGACAATCTGTGCTACCAGGCCAAAGATCAGCGGGCCCAAAATACCGGCAAACTTAATCAGAACGCTAACAAATCCAAAGAATTCCCCTGATTTACTTTTGGGGATCATGCGTGCCCCTAAAGAACGCGTTATTGCCTGAGTTCCCCCCTGCACCATAGCAATTCCCATACCCAAGATCCAAAAGTGCAGACCGGTAGACATGAAGGGCGCCCCAACCGTTAAAGCAGCATAAACCAATAATCCTAAGTAAATCGCATTTTTAGCCCCGATCCTCTTGGCTAACCTACCGAAAGCAAACGAGAAGGGAATTCCCACAAACTGAACTGCGAGAACAACCCCCACCAACGTCTCAGTATTGATGCCGATCTCGCTGCCATAGGCCACTCCCATCTTGATGATCGTGCCAATGCCATCGCTATAAAGAAGCAAGGCTGCTAAAAATATCAGCACCTGACGGTATTTAGTGATCTCGCGGTAGGTGGTGGCTAAACGTTTGAATCCCGCAACCAAGCGATTCAATCCCATTTCCTCTGGACGCAAACGGCTTGGCGGCTCGGGTATGTGCCGCCAGAGAGGAATTGAAAAGGCCACCCACCAGATTGCCACACTGAGGAACGAGAGGCGCATCATCAAACCAGATTGTCCCTCTCCAGCGATTAATATCATCCCTAGGTTAACAGCCAAGAGAATTCCACCCCCAAGATAGCCTAATGCGAAACCTTTGGCCGATACCTGGTCAAGCTCGTCAGGTCTGGATATGTGCGGCAACAGAGCATCGTAGAATACGTTTGCTCCAGAAAAACCCACATTAGCAATAATAAAAAACAGTCCAGCCTTGACCCATTCCCCAGTCCCAACAAAATACAAAAGTACAGTCCCAGAAACCCCCAGCAGCATAAAGTTTATCAGGTAGCGCTTCTTGGAGGCGCGAATATCAGCCATAGCACCAAGAACCGGGCTGAGCACAGCCGCAATGAGCAGGGCGGCCGAAATAATGTAGCTCCAATATACTGTCGCCAGGTTGCCAGGGAGATTCACCCCGGCTACATCTTGGAAATAAATCGGCATAAAGCCGGCCATAACCGAGGTAGAAAAGGCCGAGTTGGCCCAGTCGTACGTTACCCAGGCGTTGATGATGCGTTTATGTTTTTTATCTTCCAAAGGAAAGACCTGATTAGGAATTCAATCTAGATCACAATTTATGAAAATTCTAAATAAGCTACGGCACATTAGGCTCTGGGGCGCGGGGGTTGCTGCGGTTATCAAGCACAAAATCGCGCGCCATATCTGCATCGAAACGGAGAGTGTAGAATAAATTGTGTAAATGGATTATCCTATCAGACCTAAAACGAAAGGAATAACCATGACACGCAAAAA
>VRUJ01000063.1 GCA_019456165.1 Chloroflexota bacterium | reverse complement strand
ACATGGGCTGGGAGGATACATCCGAGCCGTTCCATACTGAAATAACAAAATTGAACCAGCGGTATTATACGCCCAATATGGAGCGTCTGGCCGATGAGGGGTTGAAGTTTACCCAGGCCTATGCATGTTCTCTCTGTTCACCTTCGCGAGTTAGTCTGATGACAGGACTTAACTCATACCAGCATAATGTAACCAATTGGACATTGCGGCCGAATAAATCGCCTGATTCAAAACATCCCACTTTAAATCCACCGAAATGGAACCTCAATGGTATGAGTCCTATGGCTAGTGGTCTGTTTCTAATCAATTGATGGATATAGTCTTTTCAGTTTTATTTTGAAACGATTTAGTTCACGAATTTCCCAACGCAGGATTAGGAAACACTCTTGAAATAATTTCTGCTCGCATCTTTTGTGGTACCGGCCATGAGAGTCCGTGCGATGTTATTTTGAGCTTGTACAAATCCCATGTGGTCTCAGCAATGCTGCGATCGACGTACAATGTATGGAAACTAATCTCCAAGCTTTTTTCACATCCCTACCCTTAGCTATCATTCTTACCGTATTGTACGCTTGGTATATTTCTTCCCTCAGGATTTTAAGGATTGGCGATACCTGGTGAAGGCATAGCCGCTTCCCAGTTGGCTACGTCATTGCCATAATCAGTCGGCACCTTACGCGAAAGCGATTTGCCAAGACCATCCGCCTCGGTAGGCCAGTAATCTACGTCGCCGGGTACGTCCTCAGGATGCCAGCCGTCACTATAGGTCACCCTGTCAATGCGGATATACTGACGTGTGCCAAGACCGTCAATATCACCAGGCATGCTAATCTGCAGCCTCTCGCCACCGTTGCTTAACCTGCCATCATAATCATCGACAACCTGAACACCAAGCGGCATACTGCCGTATCTTGCTATAAAGGACGTCAGGTCCTTCACTACCATTAGATAACCATAAGCAGGTATCGTCACAGGAGGACTGTCCGAGAAGGTATAATCAATGCCGTCTGTGAACTTCCACGGTGTGAGTTTATCGATGCGGTATAATGTCACCGGCGCCCCGGTGATGTTGTGCAGCTCGATATATTCCTCATTCTGATTGCCGGTTGGCGGATTGTACATAATCTCGTTGATAACAACCGGGCCGACCTTGGGATAAGGATTATTGGCATCCGGGGTATTGTAGTCCATCGCCACAAAGTTGAAATTATC
>VRUJ01000028.1 GCA_019456165.1 Chloroflexota bacterium | reverse complement strand
ACCACGAAAAATTCTAAACTTCTATAAACCTGATGAAGTAATTAACAACATTGTTGCACTAAAAGTTTGAAGCCACAATATAAAGATATCGACTCCTTTTTGATACTTTGACAGACATGACCAGCTATGCTAGAATATAAACTGTCGACAGTCGACTGTCGTCAATATACAGTAATAAACCTTAAAAATCTTAAATGAAGAACAAAAATACTAACTCTATGTTGTACCCGGCGCAGGATCAGGCTTCAAGAGAAACCCTCGAGAAGTCTCAGTTGGACAGGTTAAGCAAACAACTGGAATACGTTTACAGCTCCAGCGATTTCTATCGCCAGCGTTTTGATGATGCCGGTTTCCAGCATAATGAGCTGAAAAATGTTGGCGATCTCCGCCAATTACCTTTACTCACGAAAGAAGATTTGCTTGCCGATCAAATAAAACACCCCCCTTATGGTGGCAGATTATGTGTTTCGGAGGATAAGATCACCATGCTCATCCTCACCAGTGGGACTTCAGGTATTGGCCAGGAAGCTTATGCAATGACTCGCCAAGATATCACATTTGGCGGCAGCGCGTGGGCCAACTGGTATTATCGCTGTGGATTGCGTAAAGGCGATCAACTACTCCTAACCTGGCCTCTGGGTACAAACTCCGGACCCCAAGGCGCTTTCTTGGGTGCCTATAAGTTAGGCGCAAACACACTGCCTATTGCTCCATACGATACTAAATCAAAACTTGAAACTTACATGCAAAAATTCAACCCAGCTGGAATTGTCGTCACCCCAGCCTATCTCTCACATCTCACAGTTCTATGCGAGGAGTTGGGGATTGATCCTAAGGCCCAATTCCCCAACCTGAAAGCGATCATGATCGCCACAGAAGCCTACCCGATCTCATGGGCACAGCGCATGGAAACTATCTGGAACACCCGCCTCTTCGAACTTTACGGCAATACTCAGCAAAGCGGGTTGGCAGCCGGTGGTTGTGAAACCAGTGTGATCAACGAGAAGGGTGAACGAGGCTGCTTGCATTTAGATGAGTGGAATACTGTCTTCGAAGTGCTTGACCGGGAAACTGGTGAACATGTGAGCCCCGGGGAAGAAGGTGAGCTAGTTCTAACGAATCTGTTTCGAGAAGGGTCACCTCTCATACGCTTCAGGACGAGTGACCGCGTCCGATTTCTACCTCACGGAACTTGTTCTTGTGGAAGACCCACAAATTGTATTGAAGCAGGCACCGTTGCGCGCTATGATGACATGATGAAAATTCGAGCCCAGAATATTTGGCCTGAGGCTGTGGACGCCTTAATCTTCGCCCACCCAGAGATTGAAGAATATCAAGGCCGCGTAAGTGTTAACCATAGAGGCCGCGAGGAAGTTGAAGTTGAAATTGAGTTTAAAAGCGAAGACCTACCCGAAGAAGCTAAAACCAAGCTTTTGCAAACTCTATCGGAAGAGCTGCGGCACGGCGTGGGAGTTTCTATGGAGTTATCTGAGGCTGCTCATGGCTCATTAGAACGCTTTGAATTTAAGACGCGCCGGTGGACAGATGAACGTAATACGGGGCTGGAAAGGGTTTTACATACCTCCGGTGGAGCACACAAGGAGTGATCCTATGACCAATGCTGAAATTATCAAACACCTCCAAGAGATGCTTGCTACAGCTCAAGGTTTGGCTTCACAACGGGATCCCGCTCTCGAAGGTGATATCCAAATCATCTTAACGATCCTGGTGGATAAACTGCGCTATCTCGATCCGACAAACGAATATGCTCATCAAGTGGAGTATGAATGACAATTTATCCATTTGAATACTTTGAGCCAAAAGAATTAGAAGAAGCCAGCTCCGCATTCTTTGAACATGGTTCAGAAGCAGCGATATTAGCTGGCGGGACAGATCTGCTGAACATGTTGAAAGCCAATATACTTAAACCCAAAGTGGTAATCAATATAAAAGGAGTCCCTGGTTTATCAGGCATAGAAGAAATTGACGGGGAATTACAACTCGGAACTCTTACAAGCATCCACGATCTAGAAACCTCAAAAATAATTCAAGAAAATTTTCCAGCATTATCGGAGGCCGCGAGTTTCCTGGGTTCAATACAAATTCGTTTTTTAGCTACGGTGGGAGGCAATATTTGCCGGGCTGCTCCATCTGCTGAAACCGCCCCTCCCTTGATGGCTTATGATGCTCAAGTATATATGTACGGTCCCAATGGAGAACGAAGCCTGCCTCTCAAGGAATTTTTCAGCGGCCCTGGTCAAACGGTCTTGGCTGAAGGGGAAATCCTAACCAAATTTAAACTCCCTATACCCGCTTTAAGATCAGGTTCGGCTTATTTGCGGCACAGCATCCGCCAATTAATGGACCTGGCTATCGTCAACGTAGCTGTTTCGCTCACTTTAGATGAAGACAGTGAAACAATAAAGGAAGCGAGGATCGTTCTTGGAGCAGTTGCACCCACGCCAATGCATGCATCCGCAGCCGAGAAAGAATTGATCGGCAAACCCGCAACTCTCGAGATATTCGAAAAAGCTGCCCAAACCGCTGCGCAAGAATCTAAACCCATCAGCGACGTACGCAGCACACAAGATTACCGCCGCGCAATGGTACAACTGTTCACCCGCAGGGCTCTTGAGAAAGCGCTCCCGCGTGCTGCGCAAAAAAACTAAGCATATGAAATTACTAATTTCTCTCAAGGTAAACGGACAGACCCACGATTTAGCCATAGCCCCCCACCACACCTTGCTGGGTGTCCTGCGCGAAGAAGTTGGACTCACTGGAACAAAACGCGGCTGCGATGACGGAGACTGCGGCACTTGTACAGTTTTAATTGACGGCAATCCAATCACATCTTGCATGCTACTTGCTGTAGATGCCCAGGAAAAAGAGATCACCACGATTGAGGGATTGGCTGTGAACGGACAACTACATCCTGTGCAGCAGGCCTTCATTGATCACGGCGGATTGCAATGCGGTTTCTGCACCCCGGGAGTAATTCTGACCGCCAAATATCTATTGGAACAAGACCCAGCCCCCACGGATGAGCAGATACGCCTTGGCTTGGCTGGGAATTTGTGCCGCTGCACTGGTTATGTACTAATTCTTGAGGCAATTTCCGCATCCAGGGATGGAAAGATGCAGAAAGCGGAGGCAACCCGTTGACAACTGAATTGAAAGTCGTCGGAAAATCGCTGCCCCGCGTAGACGCTTATGCTAAGGTAACTGGTCAGGCAGAATTCACCATGGATGTGAATTTGCCAGGTATGCTTTACGGAAAGATCCTGCGCAGCCCACACCCGCATGCACGTATAAAAAACATTGATACCAGCGAAGCAGAAAAATTAAACGGCGTTTTAGGAGTTATCACAGGGAAAGACACCAAAGATATGCGCTACGCTTTTGTGGACACTCCGCGCTACCCCGCCGACCAATACCCTCTCGCCCAAGACAAGGTTCGCTATATAGGCGATGAGGTCGCGGCTGTCGCAGCTGTAAATCCAGAAACCGCACAAGCGGCCCTTGACCTTATAAAAGTTGAATACGAAATCCTGCCTGCTGTCTTCGATCCATATGAAGCTATGAAACCAGATGCTCCCACAATTCATGATGCCGAAATTCAGGGCGATTCTATCTGGGAAGAATGGGGCGCCGAAAAGACTAAAAAATCGGATGCCAATGAAAAAGTGAATAACGTCAGCGGCAGGACTGTCATTACCTACGGAGACCCAGATAAAGCATTTGCTGAATCTCACCATATCCGCGAAGATCGTTTCGAGACCGCTGCTACAGCCCACTGCGCGCTAGAACCGCACGCCGCGGTAGCGCATTATGATCCCGCCGGGCAAATGCACTTGTGGCTCTCCGGCATGGGGATCTATTACAAACGCTATGTGCTTTCAAAGGTGTTGGAGATGCCCACCAGCCAGGTGCGTTTGCATAAAGTTTATATTGGCGGCGCATTTGGCGGAAAGATGGACGTTTACCCGTACGAGATCTGCGCCGCGCTGCTTTCTAAAAAAACAGGGCGACCTGTAAAAATCGAGCTAACCCGTGGTGAGGTCTTTACGACCACACGCTTGCGCTTCCCTACATATATAGACATTAAGACTGGTGTGTCGAAGGACGGGAAAATATTATCTCAACATATTCGCACAGTGGTAAATAATGGCGGTTACCGGGGTACAGGCCCTGTAGTTATCTACCTCTTCCACGGATGGACTGCTCCGGTTTATCGTGTAAAAAATATGCGTTATGAAGGTATTTCAGTTTGGACCAACATCCCGGTTGGAGGCCCCCAACGGGGCCACGGTGCACCCCAGATCCGCTTTGCAATCGACTCCCAGCTGGACATGATCGCGGAAGATATTGGCATGGATCCCGCCGAAATGATGCTCAAAAATGTGAGGAAAATCGGAGAAACTCTTCCCAACGGCGATGTCCTAAATAGCTGCGGTCTGATAGATTGCGTTACCCAAGCGGTTGAGCTTTCTGATTGGAAGGAAAAACGCGGCGCGCCTGGAAGCGATCGAACAGAAAGAAAAAATGGCTCCATAGTGCGCGGTGTGGGTATTTCGACAACAACGATGATCTCCGGAGCGCCATATTATCCTTTCGCCTCTGCGGGTATCGTCAAACTCCACGACGACGGCGCGGCAACACTTATCAGCGGTGTGGTTGAGATGGGTCAAGGCGCAGAGACCACCCTCTCCCAGATAGTTGCTGAAGAATTAGGCATAAGTTTGGATGATGTGCGCATTGTTGCAGGAGATACTGAACAATCACCCATCGATATGGGCAGTTTTTTGAGCGGGGGTGCGACCGTTACAGGCGCAGCCATCCGCCTTGCAGCTGCTGACGCCAAACGCCAATTATTGGAGGTCGCTTCAGAACGTTTGGATGCCATGGTTGAAGAATTAGATATCAGCGATGGGATTGTGTGTGTGCGCGACCGGCCCGACCGTTGTATGTCTATTGGAGATGTTGTGAACTACAGCGTTAAAAAAACGGGTGATCCGATCATCGGTCACGGCTCTCGAAAAATCCTATCTGGCACCTCACGCTATCCCAGCTTAGCAAAAGGCACTGGAAGATGGACTGATGCATATGGTTTTAATGCCCAGGTGGCGGAAGTTGAAGTCGACACAGAGACCGGTCAGGTAAAGTTAGTGCGAGCAACAACCTTCCACGACTGCGGAACTCCGCTCAATCCACAGATCGTTGCTGGGCAGGTCCACGGATGCGTCTCTACGGGGCAAGGCCAGGCGCTCATGGAAGAAATTGTGTACGACGACGGCCGGGTTCTTAACCCTACCTTCCAAGATTACCGGCTTCCAATAACGCTTGACACACCCGAAACTGCGGGAACCGAAGTTGAATCATTCGAACCTGCCGGTCCGTTTGGCGCTAAAGAGGTCGGCGAGGGCGTAGTAGCTCAAACATTGGCCGCTATTGCTAATGCAGTTTATGATGCAGTCGGTGTGCGCATCACTACATTACCTATTACTCCACAAAAAGTGCTTGCAGCACTAGAAAACCAGAAAAAACCACCGAAAAATAACAAATAAGGATCACTTATGGAGAAAATCATTCTCAACCCCGCCAGCCTTGCCAAACCTATCGGTTACTCGCATGGAGTTCGCACCGAAGGCGGGCGCTTGCTTTTCCTCGCGGGCCAGACAGGAATGGACTCCAGCAGCAAAATTGTTTCCCCGGGAGATATGGCTGGGCAATTTGACCAGGCGCTTTCCAATATGCAAACAGTGGTCACAGAAGCGGGTGGTAAAATGACAGACATCGTACAAATGACAATTTTCATCACCGATAAATCTGCATATCTTTCCAACCTAAAAGGAATTGGCGAAGCCTACAAATCGTATTTTGGCCGCTATTATCCTGCCATGACCTTAGTAGAAGTGAAAAGCCTCTTCGATGACGAGGCTCTAGTTGAAATCGAAGGCAAAGCCGTTCTTGAAGCTGAAGAATAGAGCACCTCTGAATTTCTTATTATCGATTTTATAATCTCACAAACCACCAGGAAAGGGTAGCTTATGCCACTAAGAACGAGTGAAGAATATCTCGAAAGCTTGCGTGATGGGCGGCAGGTATATATATTGGGTGAAAGCGTCGAAGATGTTACCACTCATCCGGTATTGAGCGTGCCAACCAAACATTCTTCCATTGAATTTGATCTGGCTCAAGACCCAGACCTGAAAGACCTCACCCAAGCCGAGTTAGAAACTATCGGAGAAACCGTCAGTCGTTATTACCAACTCCCACGCACGCCAGAAGATCTGCTTAAACGCAGAGAATTAATTGAATACGGTTCGGAAGTTGGCCTTTCGTTCCCCCTATTTATCAAAGCTATCGGCAGCGATTGTTTAAATGCATTACATATCGTCTGCGAAGCATTAGATAATAATGAAGGAACCAATTATTCGCCGCGGGTGAAAGCCTACCGGGATTATTGCGCAAGCAATGACCTTGCATTGGCGGGAGCGATAACCGATGTAAAAGGTGACCGCTCAAAATTGCCCTCCGAGCAATCCAGCCCGGATTTCTACGTGCATATCGTTGAACGAAAAGACGATGGCATTATTGTCAGTGGAGCTAAAACCCATATCACGGCAGCCCCATATGTAAATGAGTTCCTTGTTCTGCCCACCAGGGCAATGAAAGCTGATGATTCGGATTTTGCCCTGGCTTTTGCCGTTCCGGTCAATGCTGAGGGTGTCAAGGTCATCGCCCGTCCGGATAGTGTTAAAAATCAATTCGACTTCCCGCTAAGTTCCCGTCATTACCACATTGAAGGCACCATCATCTTTGACAATGTCTTCATCCCTTGGGATAGAGTCTTTCTGGCCGGGGAATGGCAATATGCTGGCGCGTTAGCAAACACCTTCGCAACCTGGCACCGTTTCACAGGATTATCATATAAAGGCCCTGGAGCAGACTTATTATTGGGTATGGCACAACTGATAGCCGATTACAACGGCGTCGGCAAAGCCTCGCATATCAAAGCTAAGATCACCGAACTGATCCAATACGCTGAGACGATCCGCGTTTTCGCCCGCGCGGCAGCGCGCGAAGCCGAATTCCATGCAGGAATTGCTTTTCCAAATCCACTCTTGGCAAATATGGGCAAATACTATTTTGCGAGCGGGTATCATGCTGCATTAAGGAATGTCCAAGAAATTGCAGGCGGTTCGGTCGTTACCGCTCCAACCAGCCGAGATTTAGCGAACCCCGAAACCAAAGAATACATCCAGCGTTATTTTGCAGGCGCTGAGGGTGTTTCTGCAGAAGACCGCTTGCGAGTCCTAAAAATGATCATGGATATGACTGCTAGCGAATATGCTGGAAATTGGATGTTGGCTACCTTGCACGGCGAAGGCTCGATGGAGGCTCAAAGACTCTCTATGTACCGCCAATATGACATCCAACGGTGTGTCGAACTTGCAAAAAAAGCTGCCGGAACAAATTAGATAAGGAGAATAACTAGAGTGAGCCAGAGCAAGGGAAAATCGAAATTGCGCAATGTTGGAAATTATTATCAATCTGCTGATTGGAGCGATTATTGGCGCACCAGCATCAGCTATGTCGGTCCCCACAAAGTGCTAATCAGGGGTTACCCCATCGAAGAAATATGTGAGCAGCTGACCTTTGCAGAAATGTGTTGGCTTACAATTCGGGGGGAATTGCCCAACAAAGCAGAAGCACGCGTCTTAGATGCCCTGCTTTGCTGCATGCCTGACCACCAATTTGTGGCTGCCCACACACCCGCAGCGCGGTTTACCGCCTCTGCTTTTCCAGAATCTCCCATACCCGGGATAGCCAGCGCAATCCTAACTATGGGTTCCAATACAGTTTCACCTCAAGAATCGGCGAAAATCATCCTAGCAGCATTTGAATTAATGGAATCGGAAAAACTTAGCAAGGAAGAGGCTGCCAAAAAGATAGTTCAGCAATACCTGGATGCTGGTAAGCGCATACCGGGACTAGGCCATCCGACACATAAAAATGAAGACATGCGCTCCACCGCCCTGCGTAACGTGACTCAAGAAAATGGTCTTTGGGGAGAAAAATGCGAAGTTTCAGCAGCAATCCATAAAGCCTTCATAGAGATAACTGGTAAAGCTTTGCCCATCAATATCGATGGTATGATGGCTGCGGTGATGACTGAACTCGATTTCGATCCCCTAGAGATGGCTGGAATAGGCGCATTATCCGTTCTGCCCGGCGTGATCGCCCACGTGGTTGAAGAGATTCGCGAGGGTGTCCCCCTTAGGGTGATCCCCGACGAGCTTGGTTCAAAATACACCGGAGAACCAGAAAGACACATTCCAAAGAAATAAGACGAGGTTAAAATGTTTGAAGTTAGAGGATTTAAAGACGTCGAGGTTGGCCATACTTTCAGCCACAGCGTCACCGTTACCGAAACCCATCTCGTGATGGCAGCCGGGCTATTCGGTGACTTCCATCCTCTACACACGAACGAAGAATACGCCCGTAAGAGCCGCTTTGGCCATCGTATAACTCACGGGCCTCTAAACGTCGGAATAATGGCTAGCGTATTAGGAAATTATTTCGCGGGGGCTGCCGGCCCATATTTGGAGCAAACTGTGCGCTTCAAAGGCCCAGTTTCTCCAGGCGATACGGTAACAACTACCTGGAAAATATTAGAAAAGATCCCCAAAGAAAAGCTTGATGGCGGGATTATAAGTATGGAGGTGCATATGCGCAATCAGCTTGACGAGCTTATCCTCGAAGGCGAGGGCAAGATAATCCTGTATAACGATGCTCAACCAAGGTAGGTTAACATGGAATTTTGGAAAGTATTAGAAGAACGCCGCAGCATCCGTGAATTTGATACGGAGCGCGCTGTAGACCCAGAACTAATTGACCGTCTATTGGAGGCAGCTATCCTTGCGCCAACGGCCGGAGACCGCCAACCCTGGCACTTCGTGGTTACGAGCAATCCCGAGGTTAAAGAAAAGATCGTAGCAAACGCACTGAGGCAGACTTTCATCGCATCGGCCCCAGTAATGATCGTGGTTTGCGGCGAACCTGAACGATCCGGGGCACGCTGGGGACAGATGATGGCAGATCTGCACACGATTCAAGATACGTCAGCCGCGATAGAAAACATCCTGCTAGCAGCCACCAGCATGGGCCTGGCAGCATGTTGGGTCAGCGCCCTGCGCGAGGATGAACTTCGCCAAGCGCTCAACCTACCTGAGAACCTGCGCCCCTTAGCAATCGTACCGATTGGATACGCAGCCAAAAGACCCGGCGCCAGGCCGCCCAGGAGGCCCATAAAAGACGTTACAACCTTTATTAAATGAGCAATCTATAATAATTGAGGTAAAAAAATATATGTCACAAGATAAAACTAGACGCATGCGGAGAATTTTCAGGGAGGATGGAAAAGCAGTGATCATCGCTATGGAACACGGCGCTTTCTTTGGGGTCCAACCAGGTTTCGAAAACCCCGCTGAACCAATCAAAAAAGTGATCGCGGGTGGAGCGGATGTGATCATGGCTACTGTTGGAATGGCCAAGAATTTCGCAGAGGAATTAGCCCCAGCCGGACTGATCTTACGCGTGGATGGAGGCGTCTCCCGCTTGGGTTCCCGCGCATGGCGGGGGAGTCTGGTCTACAACGCTGAAACCGCTCTAAAATTGGGCGCAGACGGTGTGGTAGCCATGGGATTCCCTGGGACAGAAAATGAAAATCAGAATCTAAAATATCTTGCCGAACTCAACGAACAATGTATGAATTGGGGATTACCCTTGATGGCCGAAATGCTGCCCCGAGGTTTTGAAGGCGGCGATGACGCGCGCGAACCAGAGACAATGCGTAATGTTATCCGTATTGGGGCAGATTTAGGTGTAGACCTGATAAAAACCCAGTATGTGGGGGATGTGGACAGTTTCAGAAAGACAGTAGAAAGCTGTTTTGTTCCCATTGTTGTTCTAGGCGGATCAAAAGTTAAAGATGATACTGCCGTACTGCAGATGATCTATGATTCAATCCAGGCTGGCTGCCGGGGTGTGGCCATGGGGCGAAACATTTGGGGACATAAAAATCCAACCAAAATGACACAAGCAATTGTTGCGATCGTGCACGATGACGCGACAGTAGCAGATGCCGAAAAATTACTTAAGTGAAAGGAATTTGAATGTCAGCTGATAAAGTTTTACGCAGAGCAATGCTCACTGCTCCAAAAGAAATTAATTTTGACGAAATCACCCTTGAAGCTCCCGCCGCGGATGAAGTCTTGGTAAAGATATCCGCTTGCGCGATCTGCACCTGGGAAAAACGCGCTTACACAGGCGCAGACCAACGTTTTTATCCGCTGCTTGGCGGCCATGAGATTTCAGGCGTGGTTGAAGCCATCGGCGAGAGCGCTGGGTATGGATTAGAGGTAGGAGACAGGGTCTCTGTTTCCGGATTGACCCGCTGCGGGAAGTGCTATTCCTGCCGCCGGGGACGAGATAACCGCTGTGATAACACCTGGCAGGCAGGTGGGATGAAGAAAGGCGATCCCATTGGCCCAGGAGGCCTGGCCACTTATAAAATGGCCAAAGCCTATCAGGTATTCAAGGTTGCCGATGATGCAGATCTGGTCGAAGTTTCTCTTACCGAGCCGCTCGCGTGTGTAATTCGAAGTATTAAGAAATCTCAGGTCGAAGTTGGAGATTACGTTGCTATCGCAGGCGGAGGCGTGATGGGCATACTGCATTTAATTCTGGCGAAACGACGCGGCGCAACCGTGATCCTTTTTGAGCCAGACGAGGGCCGCAGAAAATTTGCCCTCGAGATTGGAGCCGACCACGTCATCGATCCAACCGAAGTTGACATCGCTGAAAGTGTGATGGAAATCACCGACAAGCGGGGCGCCCAGGCATTTTTCGATGCAGTCGGAAAAGTCCCCATCTTAGAAAGCGGAATTAACGCGTTGGGAAAGGGAGGGCGTTTGCACGTCTACGCGCGTGTATATCCAAAAGGCGAGCCGATTAGTATCGACCCGAATCTCTTCCACGATAAAGAGATCGTTCTTTCTGGCACGATGAGTCAGAATCGTGAGGATTATTTGCAAGCAGCTGAAATGATCTCCCGCAAGGCGATAGATCTTAGCCCGATTATTTCTGCCACTTTCCCATTGGATCAATTGACAGAAGCTTTCGAAGCTTCAACAAAATTAGAAAACTACCGTATTGTTGTCACCATGTAATTAAAAGAGAAGGAGAGTGGTGATGGATAGCTCATTGCTGATACTGGATGCCACCCAGTGCGTTGAATGTGACCTCTGTTCGCTGGCTTGTTCGCTCACCAAAACAGGCGAAGCAAACGTCAAGATCTCACGCGTGCGTTCCATTAAAAAATGGCCTGAATTCCCAGACCTGAATGTCTGTAGGCATTGGAAGTGTGACGGCCAACCCTGCATTCACGTTTGCCCAACGGAAGCGATTGAACTTGATGATGGAGTGCTATTCGTAGACTCGATGTTGTGCAATGGATGCGGCGAATGTGTGCCTGTGTGCCCGTTTGGTGCTATTCACATCAGCGAATTGGACTGGAAAGCTTACGCTTGCGATCTTTGCGGTGGTTCTCCAGCATGCGTTCCCGCCTGCCCTACTGACGCACTTTTATTCAAAGGAAATGGCCATGCCAAGTAGCTCTCGAAAAACTCTATTACGCATTAACCTATCGCAAAGGACTGCAAAAGAAGAGGAAATAACACCTGAATTGCTCGCTTACGTGGGCGGGATGGGTATTGGCACAAAAATCCTGGTTGACGAAGTCCCTGCTGGGGCCGATGCTTTGGGGGCTGAAAATAAACTAATCTTCGCGGTTGGACCGCTAACAGGTACAACAGCGCCCATGTTTGCTCAAACCAGCATTGTAACCAAGTCGCCGCTTTCAGGCACAATTCTCAATTCTTATGCCGGGGGTACCCTCGGTACAGAGATAAAACAAGCCGGGTTTGATGCGTTGGTGATAGAAGGGGCAGCCTCCGAACCGGTATTTGTTTTTGTTGACGGTAAAAAAGTTTCCTTCCACTCCGCAGAAGAACTTAAAGGTATGGGGACCTCTGAGACAGCCGCACATGTGCGCCGCGCCATCTCTCTGCCAGACGCGAAAGTTGTCAGTATTGGTTTAGCTGGCGAGAACAGAGTGCGTTACGCCTGTGCTGTCTCTGAGCATCGCGTCTTCGGACGGGGTGGAGCCGGAGCGGTAATGGGTTCTAAGAACCTGAAAGCTATCGCTGTGTATGGGGATAGGGCGGTCAGTGTACACAATGCCGATGCCTTCAACAAAACTGTCGAAGCTGCCCTTGGGTTGATCAATACAGAACTCGAGAATGAGTTCAGCCTGCTCGGCCAATTTTCACGGCACGGCACCGGATCGGGCGTTGGATTAGTGAACGAGCGCCACGCTCTGGCAACCCGTAACCACCGTTTCTCCTTTTTTGATAAGGCCAATGAGATAGACGCAACCGCTTATGAGAACGCCTACCCCACCAGAGCGGTATCTTGCCACGCCTGTCCCGTTCACTGCGGAATGCTCCGCCGGGTGACAGATGGCCCACTCAAAGGTTTGTTTTCACGCGGTCCAGAATACGAAACTATGTATGCTTTAGGCACAAATTTAGAAATATCCGATCGCGATGGATTATTTAAAGCTAATGACCTGTGTGACCAGAATGGATTAGACACGCTCACGATGGGCGCGGTGTTAGGCATGACCTTGGAAGCAGCCGAGAACGGCCTAGTAAAAAATGGATCAAACCTGAGCTTTGGAGATCCAACTTCAATCTTGGGCCTAATCGAGAAAACCGCAAAGCGAGAGGGTATCGGCGATGTGCTCGCCGAAGGCCCAGGTATTGCCGCCGAATCTTTCGGTGGAAATGCCAGCGACTACGCAATGCAGATCAAGAATTCAGGTTATGCAGCCTGGATGCCGCGCAGAATGAAAGGCACAGGACTATCATTCGCGACCGCCAATCGGGGCGCCTGCCATAAAAGAGCTCCAATTGGAGCGGAGATCATGGGATTTGTGGATGGAAACAGCGTGGAGAATAAAGCTGCGATGGTAAAAGAAATTCAAGACAAGGTAAATGCATATTTCACCCTGGTTTCTTGCCGGTTCGCAGAATTCGTGCTGCCTCCAGAGATTCCCATTCAACTTCTAGAAGCGGCAACCGGTCAGACCTTCAGCGAAGCAGAATTCATGCAGTTAGGTGAACGCATCTGGAATCTGGAACGCGTTTTTAACGCAGCTGAAGGTTTCCGGCGAAAGGATGACCAATTCCCTGCTCGAGAATTTGAGGCGATTGAAGGTGAAGATAGCGATGAGCCCCAACTTAGCCGCGAGGAAGCTGATTTTATGCTAGATGAGTACTATGAACAGCGTGGTTGGGATAATGAAGGCGTTCCAACCAGCAGCCATCTCGCAGAAATTGGCCTCGAGGAATATGCTCAACGATTAGGATAACAATCAAGGAAAATCTATCCAGAAATGAAAATCATGGTTCGCTTCGCAGGGTATTTTAGAACCCTAGCAGAACGATCAGCTCTTGAACTTGAATTGAAGGAACAGGCTACGGTGGCAGAGGCCCTCGCGGAGTTAGACCAAGCCCTTGATGGACGCTGCAGTCATGTTTTTTATCCCAACGGCGCTCAGAACTCAACCCCCAACTTTTTTATCGTAGTTGAGACTGAGATCGTTGACCGTGAAACTATATTGCAAGAAGGAAACACAATGGCTATCGTTCCACCGATGGCAGGAGGCTGAGCTGTCTATCATAAGTCAAGTGCGAAGTTTGAAATTTGGGCGAGGGGAAATGTGGGCTCTTACTTCTGCGTTTGCATATTCACTAGGCAATGTGACTGCCCGTGTTGTTTCCGTAGAAGGCGACCCTCTTGCTGGTTCGATTTTACGCACATTACCCTTATTATTACTTAGTTTTTTCATGATGCTCTGGCGTTATAAAGAAGTTACCCGGTTGATGCCCAAACATGAAAACTTCATGGGCTGGAAGGCAATCAGAGTTTTGTTTTTCTTTGGATTCGTGGTAACTCCGGTGAGTATATTTGGGCTTTACATGGCCTTTAGATATGGTGGAGTGCTAATTGCAGTTCCGGTATTATCAGTACATCCGCTATGGGCTGCACTGATCGCCGTTCCCTTCCTGGGAGAGGCTTTCAACCAACGCATTGGAGCAGGAATCATTTCAGTGATAATAGGAGTAATTTTACTTACTTATGGGCAGCAAATTGGGGTCCCAGTTTCAGACCAGTGGCTCCTCGGGGGAGCGGCAGCGTTGATCACCTCGCTCGCTTTTGCAACAGGTGCTGTTTTTCGCAGGTTTCTTATATCAGGCGGTATGGATATATTTTGGCAGCTAGGTATCACAGCCAGTTTGGGCATCGGATTATTAGTCTTAATATTAGCTGGATTGGGGAAATTGGATACCTTAGCACAATTCACAGCTACACAATATTGGCAATTGATGATTTCTGGTGGATTAAGTGCCGCAGGGAATTTCACAATTTCAGCAGCATTTATCTACACTACAGTAGCTAGTGTGACCACGTTAAAATCATTAGATACGGTAATTGCAACAGTGATAGCAGTCGTCTTTCTGGGCGAAATAATTAATTTACCAATTGGGTTGAGCATATTGCTCATACTAATTGGTATACTTAACGTCCAAATTGGAATCTCAAAAAAAAAGGCGGAACCGGTCGCAGCATGATCCAAGAAACACGCCATTTTCACAATGCCCCTTTGGTCTACGGATGGGGCAGCATTGCGCACCTCAGCCAAATTAAAGGCCAACGTGCAGCGATTATCACTGATGATGTAGCCATGCAAGAATTTGGTTACCTCGACCAGATTACTTCTCATCTAAAGGCGGCTGATATTGAGTCTCGCGTACTGGCTCAAATCGCCAACGAACCGACAACAAACGATATAGACGGCGCCAAATCAGCCCTGATTGATTTCAACCCGGATTGGATAGTCGCTCTTGGCGGCGGTTCAGTATTGGATTCTGCTAAAGCATTGTGGGTATTCTGTGAATATCCAAGAATTAGTTGGGAAGAAGTTTTTCAATTTAATAATTTGCCGGAAATGCACAAAATACGTCTGGCAGCGATCCCTTCGACGAGCGGAACAGGCAGCGAAACTTCTCGAGTATCTGTAATAATTGATTCAGAAACAGATTTGAAACGTTTGATATTCTCCGAACAAATTATCCCAACTTTAGCTATTCTCGATCCTACGCTCGCGCAATCTATGCCGCCAGAACTTGCAGCAGCATCCGCGTTTGATGCTTTAAGTCATGCTATCGAAGCGAGTATTGCCGTGATCGCTAGTGAGTTCAATGCCAGCATTGCCAACGGCTCTATCCGTTTGATTTTCAAATATTTACCCGCATCTTACAAGGAAAAAAACCAACACGCGCGTGAACAGCTGCACTACGCGGCAACCCTGGCTGGGATGAGTATCAACAACTCAACTGCTGGCCTGGCTCATGCGATGGATCAAGTCGGCCCTCGATTTGGAATTCCCCACGGGGTTGTATGTGCAGTCTTGTTACCCTATACGTTAGCATTCTCATTAGAAGCTGCCACAGAACGGTTATCAGAATTCGGGCAAAGCCTCGGTCTGCGTGGAGAGAATGATAAGGAATTGGCAATTTCTTTCGTGCGTGAGCTGGTTAAACTGATTCAACTTGTGGGTCTACCACACTCGTTCAAAGATTTAGGTATCCTTGAAAAAGACTTCACTGCACAACTTGAACCTCTGACAGAAGCTGCTCAAAATTCCGGGTCTGCCCGTCTTAGCCCGAGAATCCCTTCAATAGAAGAGACCCGGGGACTCTTTATGCAAGCTTATAATGGTGAATTACCTGAGGTTTTACAAGCATGACTTCTGATCTACTTCTAGGCGTGGATGTGGGGACTACCCAAACCAAGGTGGGTGCTTTTGATCTTCAAGGGCAGCTCGTAGCAGTAGGACGAGCCAGTTATTCATTAAATATTGATCCTGATACAAACGCAGCTGAGCAAGATCCGAATGACTGGTGGTCGGCAACCGCGCAAGCTATTCAAAGTTTGTTGTCTGAGGTTGAAGTCAATCGAATCACAGCAATTTGTGTCGGCGGACAGGGACCGACGGTGGTTGCTGTAGACGCGAATTTGGAACCAGTCTTCCCTGCCCTAACGTGGATGGACTTGCGCGCTATCCAAGAAGCCAAAACTCTCAACGAACGCACCGGTGGAAATCTACCCCCCCATTTTTTTATGCCAAAAGCCATGTGGCTCAAAGCCAATCGACCTGAGGCTTATGCTGCGACGCACGGTTTTTGTCAATCGTGGGATTTCGTCGCCTCTCAATTAGTTGGCAAACTGGTTGTTTCTACCTCTCCGGGCATAGCGCCGTGGAAAGAAGAACTCATTTCCGCAGCGGAACTCGATCATCAGAAATTTCCTGACAAATTGCAAATGGGAGAGCAAATTGGACAGGTGAGTCGTCAAGCTTCCCAGTCCTGCGGTCTTCCAGAAGGTCTTCCCGTGGTGGGTGGTATATCTGATTTCTTCGGAGGGCTTATCGGCAGCGGTGCACTCAGTCGCGGGCTAGCCTGTGATAACGGCGGAGCTTCAACCGGCTTTAGCGTAAATTGGGACAACCCGCTTGAAAGTAAAAGTCTATTAAATGTCCCCTCATTTATAGATGGAAAATGGTACGTTGGCGGGGCCGCATCGACCACCGGCAAAGCTCTAGACTGGTGGCTGACCTCAATCCTAGGTAAAGAACCCGGTGATTACTCTTCTGTTGATGCAGTCTCGGCAATTAATCCAGGCAGTGAAAAGCTAATATTTTTACCTTATCTCGCCGGAGAACGCGCTCCTATTTGGGACCCACAGGCCCGGGGAGTATTCTTTGGGCTTTCTCTAAACCACCGGCATGAGCATATGACCCGCGCAATCTTGGAATCTGTAGCTTATACCCAATGCCATCTGATCGAACAGATCTCTGCTGCAGGAGGAGAGGTTGTAGAAATCCGTTCCTGTGGTGGTCAGGCCAAAAATGAGATCTGGTGCGGTATCAAAGCCGATGCCACCGGAATTCCGGTGGCGATACCCGAAATAACCGACGCTCCGATGTTGGGGACTGCCATTATCGCTGGGGTGGGTGTCGACAAATTCGATGACTTTTCTCAAGGCGCGGAAAACATGGTCAGAAAGCGTACTTTAGTCGAACCAGATCAGAAACGTCACGCAAAATACAAAGAACTTTATTCGATTTATCGTGAGCTATACGATCATGTCAAACCACTTTACCAAACATTGAACAAAATTAATTGAGGTAAAACGATGAACAAACAAACTATGAGCAAACCAATCATTGAAATACAGGATATATCCAAAGAATTTGGTTCCGGTCCAAATAAGGTGGAAGCTCTTACAAATGTGGATTTGAAGGTTGACTCCGGAGAATTCATCTCACTCATTGGCCCCTCGGGATGCGGCAAATCTACGCTATTACGCGTTATCGGCGATCTGATTTCACCCACCACCGGAAGCGCACAGGTTAAAGAAAAAAGCGTAGCCCAAGCACGCACAGATCGCGATTACGGGATAGTCTTCCAAGCCCCAGTTCTATTTGAATGGAGAAACGTGCGGCGAAACATCGAGCTGCCCCTTCAAGTAATGGGCGTTCCAAAATCGGAATGGACTGAGAGGGTAGATGCCCAGCTAGAACTCGTCGGGCTTCAAGATTTTGACTCTCATTATCCCTGGCAGCTTTCTGGTGGAATGCAACAGCGGGTTGCCATTGCCCGTGCCCTTGTCTTCCGGCCGTCGATACTGCTAATGGATGAGCCTTTCGGCGCACTAGATGAGATGACTCGTGAATACATGAACCTTGAGTTGTTAAATATTTATACGCGAACCGATGTAACAATTATCTTTGTCACACACAGTATCCCAGAGGCAGTCTTTCTCTCTACACGAGTTGCGGTAATGTCAAAAAGGCCCGGAACTATCAGCCATGTCGTGCCTATTGAGCTGCCTCATCCACGTTCATTTGATACTCGCGAAACATCTCAATATTTCGAACTAGTGACCGAGGTGCGTGAAGCTCTCCGAGAACATTAACCAAATAGCATTCCATTTACGATAAGGAAGAATTCAATGAAGATCTCAAATATCCAAGTCTTTCCTCTGGGTTATGTCCGTGAATATCCCTCAGAATTCATCCGCTCATTTGCTCTTTTGAAAATAGAAACCGATAGCGGAATTGTAGGGTGGGGTGAGGCAAGTGATTGTTTTGGAAATTCCAACCCATTGGTAATCAAACAGATCGTGGAGGAAGAACTCCAGCGTCACTTGATTGGGGAGGATGCATTATTACTTGAGCGCCGCATGCACCACCTCTTCCAGTGGCTCTACCGCACCATGGGGCTATCTGGCGCGATAGTTCAAGCGTTGAGCGCTGTTGACATTGCCTTGTGGGATATCCGCGGAAAGGTTCTAGAGCAGCCCATCCACAAGTTGTTGGGCAGCTACCGGGATCGAGTTGAGATTTATGGCGCGGGGACAATCGCGTTCGATCAAAAACCTGAATGGCATGTTAAATTCTTCGACCATTTATTAGAGAAGGGCTGTAAAACGATCAAGATCCGCCTGGGTAAAAACTTAAAATGGGACGTCGATATTATTAGAGGAGTACGCGAGGTTGTCGGGGATGATATCGATATCATAGTTGATGGTAAATTTAATTACACTCTACCTTCTGCAATAAAAGTGGCTAAAGGGCTAGAAGAATTTGACGTTTTGTATTTTGAAGAACCGATCCCACAATACAACATTGATGCGATCGCAAAACTGGCCGCAAATACAACAATTCCTCTAGCGTATGGGGAGCATACATACATGATTCACGAATTCCGCGATCTGATCACAAAACAAGCCGTTGGGGTGCTGCAGCCTGACGCAACACTTTCAGGAGGTTTAACTGAAACCCATAAAATAAGCGCCTTGGGAGAAACCTTTGGGCTGCCTGTATCGCCCCATTGTGGAGGCCTAACTGCCGTTGGAATCGCAGCGAATGTTCATCTTAGCGCGGCTTCTGTTCCATTTACCGTTCTCGAATATGATGCCACCCCAGGGCAGCCGCTTCGTGAGGAATTGCTCAAAGATGCAATATTCTCACCTGATAGACTAGTTGAAGGATGCTTACCGGTACCAGATAAACCCGGCCTTGGAATTGAGGTTGATGAGTCTGTTTTTGAAAAGTACGCTTATATTCAACGCGGTCAAACAAAAGACCTACCCGGTTATGGAACACCCCATCTTTAGAAATTAATTGCATGCTTTAATCATCATTTATTGCTCAATTGCAAAATTATTGGCCTTTTTATTAGGAAATTACACATTTGTCCACGAATATTTGACAGTCTTGTTGTAACATGGTACTATTGGATACTGTCGACTGTCGACAATCGACCAACCAAAAAGGAGAATTCACGTATGGGGAATATCCAGTTTCCAGCACGGAAGCAGACTAATTCAACCTCCCAGTTAAATGCGAAGAAGGCAAATCTGGCTAGTCGCGCCTGGAAATTGATGAGAAAACGGTCTGAATTCGTACTTTTACCAATGTTCCTGATTCTGGTACTGGGACTCTGGTACCTGATTATTGAAATAAAAGATTTACCACAATTTATTTTACCGCCGCCAGAATCTGTTTGGAAGAAATTGATCCAGGTTATAGAGGATGGCAGCCTCAAGATAAATGTTGGATTCACAATGAAGGCAGCTGGATATGGTTTTGCAGCTGCCTTCGGTTTTGCAGGCGTTGTGGGGTATATATTAGGCAAATCCCCCCTCATGGAGAAATTTCTTTCACCATATTTGGTAGCAGCTCAAACAGTCCCACTCATTGCGATCGCTCCATTATTGGTGGTTTGGTTGGGTTTTGGGATTGCCTCAAAAATATTCATCGCTTTTGTGATTGGGTTCTTCCCCATGTTAGTTAATGTCATTGTTGGTATCCGTCTAGTTAACGAAGATCAAAGGGAATTGATGCGTTCATATTCCGCCTCATGGTGGCAGTTGTTTTCCAAGCTGGAATTTCCTTCCGCTTTACCTGTCTTGCTTGGCGGCTTAAAAATAGGCATTACCATGGCAATCACTGGGGCATTGGTAGGTGAGTATGTTGGCGCCCGATACGGTTTGGGATCCATGATCATCCACGCAAAGGAAACTTTTAGGACTTCAGAAGTTTTTGTCATTATATTTACTCTAGTATCAATAAACGTAATCCTATATGCATTAGCCTCAATGGTCGAAGCGATTCTGTTATCCGGTAGAAAGCGTGAGGAAAGTGTTTGATGGCTGATTTTTTGATCCTTCTTAATCCAGGCGAGTTTAATGGTTAGCAGACCAGCACCTCCTTATAAGAATCTACTTCCTTCAAAAGCTGCGGTATCCACAATTCGGAGTTTGTGGATCCGTCTCATAAAGCTGGTAAAAAATCGTTTTGAATATTTCCTCATCCCATTTTCTATAATCCTTTTCATCGCTGGGTGGAAGTTAATAATTCGTACGCAAGGATTTCCGGAATATATTTTGCCCGAACCTGAAGCGGTTTGGGATCAGTTAGTAGTGGTTATAGAAAACGGGTACATATTCGAACACGTAACTTATACGCTGACAGAAGCTCTCTATGGTTTTCTTGCGAGTCTTCTTTTCGCAACCAGCTTGGGATATATTCTTGGGAAATCTCGGGCATTAGAGAAAGCCGCTTCCCCATATATTGTCGCTGCAAAGTCGATACCGATATTGGGCATCGCACCATTAATAATAATTTGGTTTGGCCAAGGGATTACACCTAAAGCGATCATCGCCTTCCTGATCATATTCTTCCCCATGCTGGTTAATACCATCGTCGGAATTCGCTCCGTAAACGAAGATCAACGCGAATTGATGCGCTCCTATTCTGCTTCGAAATGGCAGGTTTTCATTAGACTTGAATTACCAGCCGCCATGCCGCTTCTGCTGGCTGGCATTAAGATTGGCTTAGCGCGCTCGATGATGGGAGCTATTGTTGGAGAATACCTGGGTGGGCAGCAGGGGCTAGGTTTTTTGGTAAATCTGGGTTCCGGGTTAAGTGAGACACCCCTTATTTTCGCCAGTATTTTTACGATCATAATAATCACCCTTATCCTTTATGGTTCAGCAGCCATATTGGAGGGAGCTTTATTAAAAGGGCGAAGACGTGATGCTGTTTAAGTTATTATTTTGTGAGCAGATATTTTTCAATCATCTTTCAAATATTCAGATAGTATTTCAATTCCAAATATTACCGCACTCCCAAACTACTAAAGGAGAAACTTTATGTAATGATGTTACAAGATTTTAATGCAAACGAAATATCGCCATGGAGCCAAAAAAGCAAGTAAAGGCAAGCCTCTCCTTTGCAGCGCTTTGACGGTTTGAGAGAAGATTTAATTGAAGAGGCTTTTTACTTGAAAGGATAAGAAGGAGAAACATAATGAGAAAAATACGTTTATTGACCATTTTAGCCCTCCTGGCAATCGTTTTAGTCGCTTGTGGAACCGAGACGATAACCGTAGAGGTGCCTGGCGAAACTATTGAAGTAGAGGTGCCTGGCGAGACAATAACCATAATTGAAACGGTAGAGGTCGCTGGTGAGACCGTTGAAGTAGAGGTTCCGGCTGATGTCGTCACAGTTAGAATCAACATGGGTTATATCCCTGACGTGCAGTACGCTCCTTTCTATGTCGGAATAGAAAAGGGCTTCTTCTTAGAAGAAGGCATCATACTCCAGATGGACTATTCATCGGAAGTTGATGGTATTTCGTTAGTAGGAGCAGGCGATGCAGATTTTGCTACAGGCGCTGGCGACTTGCTAATCCAGGCACGCAGCCAAGGTGTACCGGTTAAATACATTGTAAGATGGTATAACGGTATTCCTTCATCCATTTTCTCACTCGCAAGCTCCGGAATCGAAACCCCGGCCGATCTCGCAGGAAAAACCTTGGGTATTCCCGGCTTCTATGGGATCAATTACAAGAGCCTTTTATCCACGCTAGCATCTAATGGTTTGACCATGGATGATATGACCGTTGAGGACATTGGATACACACAAGTTGCCGCAGTATCCGAAGGCTTGGTTGACGCTGCAGTTGGTTATTCAAACAATGAGCCGCACCAACTGAGGTTTTATGGGATGGATGTCAATGTTATTGAAATGGATGAATGGGGTAACTTTGTACCCATCGGGATTATGGCAAGTGAGGATATGATCAATAACAACCCCGAATTGGTGCAAGCCTTTGTACGCGCCTTCTTGCGCTCCCTACAAGCAACTCTAGATGATCCAGAATTTGCTCTGGAAGCGGCCATGAGTGGCGTCGGTTTTGCGACCTGGAACCTTGCTCAAACAGAAATGCAGCTGGCTGCCTCAATGGGTTTCTGGGAAGTCGTCGACGACGAGTTGGGCTATTACAGCTCTGAGACTTTCGAATGGACCCAAGAGTTCCTATTAAATGCTGGTGAAATGGATTCGGAGATCGATGTCACTGAAGCATACACCAACGAATTCGTAGAGGGCGCACAACCATAAAGAGAACAAAAGTAAGTAAGTTTGAGTAATAGAATGGAAAAATTACCGGGGCCTTTGCAGGCCCCGGTAACAATACCAGTAGAAAAATCCACATTTCTGGATTAGAAACAAATATGGATGACTTACATAAACCTAGAAGTATAGATGTAAGCAGGGGCCACCAAAGAGCCATCCTAAAAGCCACCGGTGTAACAGATGCAGAAATTGATAGGCCTTTTATTGGCGTAATGAATTCCTGGAACGAAATGGTTCCCGGTCATATCCATTTGAGAGGATTGGCCGAAGCGGTCAAAAGCGGGATTTCAGCAGCCGGTGGGACGCCTTTCGAGAGTAATACAATTGCATTGTGTGATGCTTTCTCATCCGGTGAAAATTTCAATTATTTTCTACCAAGCAGAGATATCATCGCCGACTCTATTGAAGTGGTAGCCGAATCAGCACGCTTCGATGGCCTGGTACTAATATCTTCTTGTGACAAAATTGAACCAGCCCAGCTAATGGCTGCCGCACGCATCAATATTCCGGCGATAATCGTAACCGGCGGACCGATGCTGCCTGGATGTTGTGATGGCAGAGAAGTTACAGGCGCAGACATCGAAGTGGTAACAACCGGTATCAGGGATGGCGTCGAACTCAAACCCGAGGATTTAGAAAGATTGCGCAGTAATCTGCTTGGGGGTGCGGGTAGTTGTTTCGGCATGGGCACAGCCAATACTATGGCTTGCCTTATCGAGGCTATGGGCCTCAGCCTGCCTTACGGCGCCTGTATTCCTGCAACAGATGCCCGCCGAGTCAGGCTGGCAAAAGAATCTGGTATGCGCATCATCGAGTTGGTTAAACAAGATATTAAACCCTCCGACTTCTTGACACCTGAGGCAATTGAAAACGCGATCGCAGTCAATTCAGCGATTGGCGGCTCTACAAATACATTCTTGCACCTTCCCGCAATGGTTTATGAACTAGGCCGCACTTTAGAGCTAGATTTATTTGACGAGATCAGCCGCAGAACACCCCATATATGCAACATATTTCCCTCAGGCACTTATGCCGCGCATTATTTAGACATCGCTGGAGGCATACCGGCGGTGATGAAGGAACTAGCCCAAAAAGATCTGATCCACCTAGATGCTGTGACCGTTTCCGGGAATACAGTAGGAGAAATCATTTCGGAAGCCAGGATTGAGAACAAAGACGTAATCCTACCGATCGATAAACCGCTGCATAAAGAAGGCAGCCATGCTGTTTTGCGCGGTAACCTGGCACCAGACTCAGCCGTGGTAAAACAAAGCGCGGTATCTCCCAAATTACTGAAACACAAAGGTCCCGCCCGCGTTTATGATAATATGGATGTAGCCGGGGAAGCGATTATTGCAGGTAATATCCAAGCAGGAGATGTTGTTATTATTCGTTATGAAGGACCTCGCGGAGGCCCAGGAATGCGGGAAATGGCCTATGTTGGTTTCGCATTACGCACAACCGGTTTAGGCGATTCCGTAGTTATTATTACCGATGGGCGCTTTTCCGGTTATACACGCGGGGCAGCTATCGGCCACGTCTCACCCGAGGCAGCTTCCGGAGGACCGATTGCAATCGTTCAGGATGGAGATATGATCGAGATCGACATCCCTGCGCGAAAGCTTCATTTGGACTTATCTGATGATGAAATCCAGGACCGCTTTGAGGTTTGGGAAGCCCCGAAGAAGGAACTGCGTGGGTTGTTGAAGCGCTATTACGATCATGCAAGTTCTGCCAGCACTGGAGCCGTTTTATTACCATGAAAGATAACTCAAAACGGTGGTTAGATCGCAGTTTATTTTAATAATTCTGGAAAAGTGAGAGACAAAATTATTCATCTTATGGAGAAGAACATTGAGTAACCCAGTAATCGTTGAAGGAAAAGATGCTGAAGAATTACCCTGGATCGATTTTGAACATCCCGGCTGTTATATTAAGCCTGTGGGGCAGCATCCAGAGTCTCTGGCCGTTGGCGGATACTTTAAAATGGCACCGAATTCCATATCTTCAGAGCACAGCCACCCATCCGATCAATTTTCTCTAATCCTTGAAGGAGAAGTAAATGTAGATGGAAAGAGCTACGGCCCGGGGTCCTATTTCTATTATCCCGCAGGAGTAGTGCATGGTCCCCTCACCACAGGCGAAAAAGGAATGCTCTTGTTCGCCTGTTATTCCGGTCCTTCAGGCCAAGAAGCTTTGCTTCAGCTGAAAACCAAAAACGAGAATAATACGTTGAAGTTAACATCGAAGGAGAAAAAAATGACCTACCCCATAATCACGACAGGTGAAGAAGCAGAAGATATCCCATGGCGCAGTCTAGAACAACCTGGCTGCTTTGTAAAACCTTTGGGCCAACATCCAGAAACCTTGGCGATTGGCGGTTACTTCAAGATGGAACCACATTCGGAGGCAGCAAAGCACAGCCATCCCTCGCATGAATTTGCACTGGTCATGGAGGGAGAAGTTATGCTGGATGGGGTGACCTACGGCCCGGGATCTTTCTTCCACCGCCCAGCTGGGGTAGCCCACGGCCCCCACTATACCGGAGAAAAAGGCGTGATCATGTTTGCCTGTTTTGCCGGTCCATCTGGATCAGAAGAAGCGCTGAAGCTAAAAACCGAAAAGGAAGAATAAGCTAGTTAAAGATTGACTTTTCTAGTTGGTGTCAGAAGAAATAAGCTTTTTAGTAAGCCTGATTCAACTAATATAGGAGAAGAATTGATGGGCATAAAATTCATAGTTGAGGCAAAAGACGCTGATAATTTACCCTGGCACAGCTTCGTGCCTGGCTGCTATATCAAAGTTTTAGGCCAAAATCCCGAAACAGGCGTAATTGCTGGGTATTTCAAGATGGACCCACACTCAGAAGCTCCAGAACACGACCATCCATCGGATGAATTTGATTACGTCTTGGAAGGTGAAGTTGAGGTGAATGGAAAGATGTATGGCCCTGGAACCCTCTTCCACCGGCAAGCGGGGGTTATTCACGGACCACACATTACACACGAAAAAAGCGCCTTAATATATACAACTTTTTCCGGTCCCTCAGGCCGGGAAGAATCCCTGGGGTTAGCACCGCCTGTAGATTAATCACTCACAATTCGCCAAAATATCATGGAGATAGATGTATGCAGATCAACAAAATAGCAGTGATCGGTGCGGGCATTATGGGGCATGGAATTGCCCATACCTATGCCCAATACGGATTTAACGTCGTGCTGGTGGATACTAATGATGAAATCCTCAAGCAAGCCCGTAATGAAAGCATCAACGAAATAGATATGCTCACGGAGGAAGGCCTGGTTACCGATGAGGTAGATATTGTTCTTTCTCGGATGCAATTCACGACAGACCTAAAAAATTCTGTATCAGATGTAGACTATGTCGAGGAAGCAGTCAGTGAGGATCTCGATCTGAAGAAGGATATTTACAAAAAGTTGGATAAGTTTTGCCCATCGCATACGATCCTGGCATCAAACACATCCTTCCTCCCAATCCGCGATCTGGCCGCGGCCACTAGGAGAAGCGATAAAGTAATCGGCGCGCATTGGGTAAACCCGCCTCATATCATCCCATTGGTTGAATTGGTGCCCACAAGTGACACCAGCGATGAAACAATCCAAACTACTGTAGAGCTGCACAAATCTTGTAACAAAGCTCCAGCAGTACTCGCTAGAGATGCACACGGCTTCATGCCCCGGTTGTTGGCGGTCTTGTTAAACGAGGCGATTGCTTGCCTTGAGGAAGGGCTGGCATCTGCTGAAGAGATCGATAAAATGGTCAGCAACTCGTTCGGATTCCGCCTACCAACCCTTGGCCCTCTTAGAGGTTTAGATTATTGGAATTTGGAACTCTTTAAAGCCGCCACTGACCACCTTGTTGTGGAATACAATGATGAGCGTTATAGGTCTCCAAAACTAGTTGAGACCATGGTCGAACAAGGTAAACTCAGTATGAAAGTAGGCGAAGGTTTCTATAATTATAAGGATGTCGATATTCTTCAGTTGAGGCTCGAGAGAGATAGGAAATACTGCAAGCAGCTCAAGGTGCTGCGCGACGCTGGAGCGATCTGAGGAGATAATATGAGCACTATTGTTCAACACAATGATTTGCAGGCATTTATTACCTCAGTTTACGAAAAGTTGGGAGTTCCAGGACCTGATGCCCAGCTAGCCGCGATTATTGCCGTGGCTTCAGACCTACGGGGAGTGGAGTCACACGGAGTTGTAATGCTTCCTCGCAAAGCTGATTATATGCTAAAAGGTTTGATCGAACCCAAGCCCAAAATAAAAGTGGAACGCGAATCACCAGCAACCGCCCTTATTGATGGTGGCAACGGCCTAGGGGCAGTAGTAGCATCTCAAGCAATGGAGTTGTGCATCCAAAAAGCCAAAGAAGTTGGAGCCGGTTTCGTGAGCGTGCACGACAGCAACCATTATGGCATCGCAGGTTATTACTCGATGATGGCACTTGAGCATGACATGATCGGCATCGCCATGACCAATACCACACCTATCGTTGCGCCAACATTTGGCCGCAAAGCCATTATCGGCACAAATCCTCTCAGCGTAGCCGCCCCGGCGGGAGCTGAGCGACCCTTTGTTTTGGATATGGCTACAAGCGTGGTGCCCTCAGGGAAAATGACGGTTTATAAAATCAAAGGTGAAGATATACCTGAAGGCTGGGCGATAGATAGTGAAGGGAAAGCTATGCACAACCCGGCGGATGTCCATACCATGCTGTACAGCCGCACAGGAGGAGGAATATTACCGCTGGGCGGTTTGGGTGAATTATTTGGAGGCCATAAAGGTTATGGCCTATCACTTATGGTCGACATCTTCTCTGGGATTCTTTCGGGATCCGCATTTGGCCCCAACGTATACCCCAGCAAGGACGGCAAAAAAGCGCCAGGAAACGTGGGCCATTTCTTTGGAGCGCTTTCCATTGAGGCCTTCAGCCCCTTGGACGATTTCAAGAGCAGGATGGATGAAGTGATCGAGAATCTAAAGAATGCTCCCAAGATGCCCGGACAGGAAAGGATTTACATCCACGGAGAAAAAGAATACGAGATCGAAGAGAAAAGAAGAGAAGAAGGTATCCCCCTCCACGATCAGGTAATCACTTCTTTAGAGGAATTGGCAACTAGACTAGAAATGCCCTTCCCTTTTTGATTTCCCCGCTAAATTTTTCATGAAATAATAATAAAGACACGGAGGATTACTCATTGAAACAATTTATGAAAAACAAAACCAAAGAAAAACTTAAAAATGGGGAGATTGTCGTCGGAACCTTTGTCACCTTCCCTTCTCCTACCGTGGTTGAGATCTGCGGTCATGCTGGTTTCGATTTCGTGCTAATTGACGCTGAACACGGCCCATTATCCCCAGGAAGTGTTGAAGATATGATCAGAGCTGCCGATGTCACCGGCATGACACCCATCGTGCGTGTGACCTACAATCACCCAAAAGTGATCTTACGCTACTTAGATGTGGGAGCTCAAGGCGTCCAGATCCCGATGGTAAAAACCGCTGAAGATGCTCGCCAGGCAGTCGAGGCTGTCAAATATTACCCAGAAGGAAAACGCGGCGCAGGAGGCGCACGCGCTTCAGCCTGGGGAATGAAGGGCGGCTTTGACCAATGGATCATCGACTCGAACAGAGAAACGCTGGTCATTATCCAGATCGAGACCAAAGAATCGGTCGATAACGTGGCTGAGATTTTGGCTGTTGAGGGTGTGGATGTTCTTTTGATCGGCCGCCTAGACCTATCGCATGCTTACGGCATACCGGGCAAAACTACTGATCCTATCATTACTGATGCAGTCGATAAGGTGATCAGTGCAGCCAAAGGCACTGGTGTCTCAGTCGGTGTGTTCGAACTCGACGAAGATCGAGCAACAAAATTCGTGGAGCAGGGAGTGCAATTGTTTGAAACCTGGGTAGGTTACTTTATATCAAAAGCCGCGGCAGGCTATCTACAAAAAGTCAGGGGAGATACTCCTAGAAAAGTCTCGAAGGAAGATCTATAAATTATGCGTATCTTAGCGATTGGCGATATCATCGCCCAGCCGGGCATTAAAGCCCTCCAAGCGCTCCTGCCAAGATTGCGCAAAGAACATGAGATAGATTTGGTGATCGCTAATGGAGAAAACGCGGCTTTTGGGTTAGGAATTACTATTGAAAACGCCAAGGATATTTTCTCAACCGGCGTGGATGTGATCACATCTGGAAACCATATCTGGGATCGCAAAGAAATTGTTGAATTAATGGACGCGGGTGAACCAGTCTTACGACCGCTAAATTATCCAGATGGATTACCGGGGCGTGGTTTCACTATTCATAATGATGTCATGGTCGTCAGCCTGCTCGGGCGCAATAACCTTGAGAACGTTGACTGCCCATTTACCGGAGTAACCCACCTTTTAGACAACCTGGAGGATAAGCCAAAGATGATCGTCGTGGACTTTCATGCTTTGGAACCATTTGAAAAGATGGCGATGGGTTGGCACCTGAATGGAAAGGTGAGCGCAGTTCTGGGTACCCACACGCACATCCCAACATCTGATGCACGCGTCTTGCCGGATGGGACTGCCTATGTTAGCGACATTGGGATGGTGGGTCCGCTTAACTCGGTGGCGGGCGTAGAAATCGAACCTGCCGTCAAACGATTCGTCACACGCTTACCCCCTAGCTATATAGGTTTTAAAGCCGCGCCCGGACCGGTCATGTTCAATTCCGTGATGCTAAATGTGGATGAAGAAACAGGAAAAGCCATAAATATCACCCGCTTAGATGTAGAGGTAGAAATTTGAATTACAAATTATTCAGGAATGCGAATAATATTGTTTATGGCTGGGGTTCTCTCAAACATCTCAAAACACTCTCTACTAAAAAAGCTGTTATCCTGACAGGCAAAAGCGCAATGCAAAAATTGGGCTTTCTGGGGAAGGCAGTCGCGCATTTAGAAAAGACCGGGGCAAAAGTAGAAGTGATAAAAGGTGTAAAACCGGAACCCCCTATTGAAGATGTGGAAACTTATCTTGCTGCACTCAACGGATTCCAACCAGATTTGATAGTGGCGTTAGGGGGTGGTTCGGTAATTGATACTGCAAAGGCATTGTGGGCGGTATATGAAAACCCAGAATTCACAGTCCAAGAGATATTTAAGGCTTTTGTCTCCCGACCATTAAAGCTGCCAAACTATGCTCAAAAAGCTTTGCTTGTCGCCATCCCATCCACAAGCGGAACCGGCAGCGAGACCTCGGCCGCGGCGATATTGATAGAAGCTGAGACAAAGGTTAAACGGGTACTGTTATCAAGCGAAGTGCTTCCCAATATCGCCATCATCGATCCTGAAATCAGCGCTAAAATGCCCCCAGAATTGACCGCCCATACCGGGATGGATGCCCTGACCCACGCTATCGAGTCTGTGGTCAGTCCCTGGTCGAACCATTTCTCCGAACCTCTGGCTTTGAGGTCTATTCAACTTGTATTCCACAATTTAAAGGCAGCATACAGCGAACCCAACCGGGATGTTCGGGAAAATATGCATTACGCGGCCACTATAGCGGGCATGGCGATCAACAATTCGATCACCGGTTTGGCTCACGGAATTGATAAGATAGGCATACCTTTTGATATCCCCCATGGGTTAACCATCGCAATATTATTACCCTACTCAATTAATTTCAATGCTTCTGAGGCAAAAACAGGGTACGCTAAAATTGCCAGAGCATTGGACTTGCAAGGTGCAAGCGAGGAAGAATTAACTGGAGCGTTCCTGAAAAGTCTTCTTGTGTTGGAGAATGATGTGGGTATTACCAAAAGCTTCGGTGAATTGGGCATCAATGAACAAGAATATATTGATCACATCGACCAGGTAAGTGAAAATGCCTTGAAAGCTGGTCCAACCATTTTCAGCCCTAGGGTTCCATCTGCCGGTGAACTGAGAGAGATCTATGTTAACGCATATCACGGGAAATTAGAATTATCCAATTTCTAGAGAATTTGGCGAGCCTGAGCCTCCCTTTCAAGCCTGACATTGACACCCGCAAGTGCCTATGATATTATATGCGTAGTCGACTGTCGACTGTCGACATAAGACAATATGGTCAATTTTTCCTTACTTCTAGACTAAAAATATGTATAAAACCCCACTAATTGAAGCCAAAATTAGCGCAATTTTTCTTATTTCCAAGATTAGGTTAACATAACTAAAGAGAGTTGAGATGGCAAGTCACAATCCGTTAAAAATACTTTCAGAAGATCAAGTCCAGACTATTTACCAAACTGCCCTCGGTTTGCTCGAAAATATAGGGGTTGTATTTAAAGAACCGCGTGCCAGGAAATATTACAAAAAAGCTGGGGCAATGGTCGATGAGGAAAGTCAGCGGGTGCGAATTTCAGCAGACATAATTGAAGCAGCCATTAAACAAGCTCCAAGTAAGTTTACTGTTCACGCACGCGTACCTGAAAATAATGTTGAGGTCGATTTCCAAAAACTTCACATCGAACCCATGATCGGCCGCCTGAACATCCTGGACATTGATACAGGCGAACGTCGTCGAACCGCTCTTCAGGATGTAGCTGACCTGGTCCGAATTGCAGATGCAATGGAAAACTACCACCTGATCCACAGCGGAGCGATAATGCCTGCCATTGAAGGTGTGCCGCTGCACGCCTCCCATGCATATGGTTACCTCGCCAGTGTGCGCAATACGGGCAAAGTCGTGAAATGTTCACCCCGCGGCAGACAGACAGCAGAGGATTGTATCCGTATGGCAGCAGTGTTAGCTGGCGGTGAGGATGAACTGCGCAAAAAACCCCACACTTTCACAACTGTTAATCCGGTCACCCCACTGCAGCACGATAAAGGCCAAACAGAGGGTTTAATTGAATATGCTTCTTACGGAATACCAATCGACGTTACCTCTGAGCCACAAGCTGGAGCAACTGCACCCGTAACTCTAGCCGGTTTGTTAGCCCAACAAACTGCCGACATTCTTAGCGGCATTACCCTGGCTCAACTGGTAAACCCAGGGACCCCGGTGTGGTATGGCACTTGTGGAACGATTATGGATATGAAAGGCGGATTGATCGCCTTAGGCGCGGTGGAAGCCGGGTTGATAAATGCCGCTTCTGCTCAAATTGCCGCACACCTTGGAATTCCTTGCCGGGGAACCGGCTCAGTCACCGATTCGAAGGTTCTCGATATCCAGGCTGGCTATGAAAAAGCAATCACATTATTCATGGCCACTCTGGGAGGCATAAACTGTTTATTTTATCCTGGAGTGCTGGAACACGCCCTTACGATCAGCCTGGAAAGCTTGGTGATCGACAACGAGATCTGTGGCATGGCTTACAGGGCGCTTAGAGGTATTGATGTAAATGAGGATACTCTCGCAGTTTCCGAGATCACAGAGGTTGGTCCCGGTGGAAATTACCTCGGCCAAAAACACACCATGGAATTCCTGCGCAAAGAGCAGTACATGGTTAAGCTATCTAATAGATTCTCGCGTGAGGATTGGATGTCAAGATCTGGGGGTAAATCGGTGTGGGACCAAGCTAAGGATGAAGTTAGAAGAATACTTCAAGAGCACGAGCCCCCGTCCCTAGATACAGATAAAGAGGCTGAATTGGAAACTATCTTAAAAGAGGTTGAAGCGCGCGGACCCGAACCCAGCAGGGTGAGCTTGTGACCCAAGCGCCAATCGAATTCCTTTATCTTACCCAGGAGGATGTGCGTTCTGCAGGCCTGAGCATGCAAATGACCCTGGATATAGTAGAGAATGTTTTCACGCTCCACGACCAGGGAAAAACAAATATGCCGCATAAAACCGTGCTTGATCTGGGTGAGCGCGAACGCGGCCGGGTCAACGCTATGCCAGCCTACGTAGGCGGGGATGTAGATGTATGCGGCATCAAATGGATTTCCGGTTTTCCGAACAACCCACGCGAGCATAATTTGCCTCGCGGCATCGGTCTTTTGATCATCAATGATGCCTGGACAGGTGTTCCTTTGGCGATCATGGATGCTACTTTAATCAGCGCAATGCGCACCGGTGCAGCAACCGGTGTGGGAGCCAAATATCTCGCCCGTCAGGATTCTAAGAAAGTTGCCCTGATCGGCGCAGGCGTCCAAGCCTACACACAGCTAGAAGCACTGCATGCTACGCTGCCCAACCTATCATTAGCGCTAGCTTATGATATCCACAAAGAAACTGCGCAAGCGTTCGCTCAGGAAATGACAACTAAATTAGACATGGACGTTCAGGCCGTAGACTCTGCCCAAGAAGCAGTCGAAGACGCGGATGTGATCGTAACGGTAACCGTGGCGGATGAACCGATAGTTAAGGATGCCTGGGTTAAATCTGGCAGCCTCTTTTCACACGTAGGTTCCTACCAAGAAGAAGAGGAAGCGGTCGTCGAAAATTCAGACATATTGGTAGTCGACGATTGGGAAGCAGTATTACATCGCGAAACCCCTATATTGGCCAAGATGTTCCTGGCCGGGGAGTTATCTAGGACAGATATTCATGCGAATATAGGTGAAATCATTTTAGGCAAAAAAAATGGAAGGCAAACTGACACCGAACGCATCTTCTACGCGCCCATCGGGATGGGCAGCGAAGACGTGGCCGTTGGAAGGGAAATTTATCTCCTGGCAAAAGAAAAGGGATTAGGACAAACTCTTTCCCTGTTCGGTTAGTTTTCCTTTACAGAATACCAAAGTTCCTCAAAAGGAGAAACTATATGGCAGAACATGAAGAAATACTAGAACGGATGCGGGCCAGTATTGTCGCCGCCGACGAGACTGAGGCAATGGCTGCCGCGGAGGCTGCTTTGGCTGCCGGCATTGAACCGCTAACCGCGCTTGAAGAGGGTTTTGCAGGGGCTATTCGAGCGCAGGGTGAGGCTTTTTCTAATTTGGATATATTTTTACCTGAACTTGTTTTGAGCGCTAAAGCCATGCAAGCAGGGGTTTCCGTCCTAGAACCTGCCCTCAAAGCCAAAGGGATTGATGCCGCGCGCAGTGGAGTTGTCGTTATAGGCACAGTAGAAGGCGACCTGCACGACATAGGAAAAAATATCGTCGTCGCCATGCTGCGTTCAGCAGGCTATGAGGTCCACGACCTGGGAACCGATGTTCCGATTCCCAATTTCATCAGCGTGGCAGAGCAGACCAAAGCCGATATCATTGGATTGTCTGCATTACTATCCACAACCATGCTGCGACAGAAAGATCTTATAGAACTATTGAACCTTAAAAAGATTCGGGAAGATTTCTTCGTGATTGTCGGCGGAGCGCCCGTCACCGAGGCTTGGATGAATGAAATTGGCGCGGATGGTTACGGATTAGACGCTCACATGGCCATAGAAGTATTGGACTCTCGAACTAAATAAAAAGAAAGGAATAAACTAATATGCTAAGTTTCCTCGAAATCGCCAAACGTTCCGAGACCGGCCCTATGGCCATTGCAGATGAACTTGGGATGAAAATTGCTGGAATTGTGACAGGTTTAGCCAAGAAGTATGATATCGCTTACGACCCAGAAGTACGCGTCAACACTGATGACGATCTTGCTGATAGAGTCTGGCAAGCCGGGCGAGATCTAATCCTAGAAATCGGTTTATACAGCATCAACAGCCGCCGCCAGATACTATTCAGCGAAAGAGAGGTTGATGAGGGACTCGCAGCAGTTAGGCCCGAATTCACGGCTGGAGAGGGCCTGGACACCGCTTTAGTTTACCGCCGTGATGTCGAAGACAACCGCCCACCTGTGATCTTTGGCGGACCCTTCAACGCGGACGTCCATCAGGATATGTTTGTAAGGCTTAACGAAGCCTTCGCAGGAGAACCATTAATTGATCTACTTCTGCTCCCAGGCTATCTAAAGGAATTGGATGGCATCATGATACGGCCCAATTCTGGATTATCCACCCGAGCCGCCATGTTTTACGGGCGTTGGGCGCGTGAAGCGATTTCACGAGCTGGCCGCCCTGGTCTTCCGATTGTCGGTCATGCTGTGATGGCTCTTAACGAAGTCTCCAGCGCGAACGAAGAATGGGGACTGCGAAGCTGCGACCCGCGGGCATTCGCTTTGATATCTGAATTGCAGGTAGATGACGTAACCCTAACACGCCTGGCTCATTACCAGGCTATTGGTGCGCCGATATACACTTCTGCGACCCCCCTAATTGGCGGGTACGGCGGCGGACCAGTTGGAACAGCGATTATTGGAGTCGCCGGCCACATTGGTTCAGTAATGCTGGGGAGCCATGTAATGCACCTCGGCCCCCAACACATTAAATACAAACAGCAGACCAACGCCATGTCGCTCTGGTTAGGAAGTGTAGTAAAACAGGCTGCAGCCCGCAATAGTAAAATGATAAACACAACCAGTGTTACAACCTCCGGGCGGCCTGGATCAATGCAGTACATATACGAATTCTCAGCCCTGGTGCTCAGCGTAGTCCCCAGCGGAAGCAACCTAACCGGCCCCAGGCCGGCCGAACCTTTGGGCTGGAACAATGTCAGTCCGCTAATGTGCAGATTGTTTGCCGAAGTAGGCCATGCAGCCACCAAAATCGACAGAAAAGAAGCAAATCGCATCGCAGATACACTACATGAGAAATACAAAGATAAGATCGAGCTTAAAGACGCTCCCAAAGGCCTGCCATTTGAGAAAATGTATGACGTCAATACCTTGCAGCCAAATGATGAGCATTGGGCTTTATATGAAAAAGGGAAATCCGAACTGAAAGAGTTGGGAGTTCCTTTGGAATGAAATGAGTTATACCTAGATAATGACGACCTTTATGTTATGTCATGGTGCTTTTTCTGGAGCTTGGATTTGGCGGGAAGTAGCTTCGTTGTTGAGATCTGCAGGAAATGAAGTTTATACACCGACGTTTACAGGTACGGGAGAACGGTCCCACTTAGCAAATCCTGATATTGATCTGGATACTCACATTCAAGACATTACAATGGTCTTTGAATTTGAAGACTTGAGCGAAGTGATCCTGGTTGGTTATAGTTACAGCGGCTCGGTGATAACTGGGGTTGCAGAACAAATTCCAGAATTAATCCAACACTTGGTATATCTGGATGCATTTGTCCATCAAGATGGGCAGTCTCAAGCTGATCTTGTAGGTCTTGATGTTATGTCTGGGATCAAAGACGCAGCTCATAACAATGGTGATGGTTGGCGCATCCCACATAATTACCATTCGCCTCAGCCTCCTGCCCCTAGGCGGACAGATTTGCTCCTGAAAACAGTTTTACAACCCGTTAGTGTAAAAAATCCATCCGCAGCTGCCTTGCCGCACACATTCATATATTGCTTACAAGGCTCGAAGGATTTAGGCCCTGTTGGAAAACCAATTACTAAAGCGGCAGAATTCGCAAAAATTGATGATTCTTGGCAATATTTGGAAATCGACTCAGGTCATTACCCTTGGGATACTATTCCACAAGAATTAACTGACTTGCTGCTTCGTATTGCATAAGCAAGTCTTTCTCTCCCGATGGCACACAACTATCTGGCGAGTAAAAAAATAATGATTTTGGCCCCATAAATAAATTTTACTGATTGCGAAAAGAGATAAAAGATGAGCGAGAAACAACAAGTTGATGAAATTGTCGGTCGGGGAAGAAAAGAGGGAGCACGCCTTTTCCGCGAGTGGTTCAACGAACTAACCGAGGCTGGTGCGCGCGGGGAACAGGCTGCATATGTCTTCGTTATGGGCAGCATGTCTGAGATATTAAGGTCTTTCGATATGCACACCGTTTTCCCTGAAGTAAACTCACTTCAGACCGCAGTGCGTAGAGTATCGGATGAATATCTGGATGAGGCCGAAGATCATGGCTATTCTCCGGACATTTGCGGCTATGTAAAAGCCGATGTGGCCGTGCAGCTGCGCAATGGTGAACACCCCATGGGCAGGATACCCAAACCTGCTTTAGCAGTGTACACCAATGGCTGTAACACGTATATTAAATGGGCTGAAATTTGGGGACGCATGTATGGAACGCCTCTCTTTACATTGGATATTCCAGGTACACGCCAGATTGGTAAGCCAACTTGGCGAGGTGATCCATCTTTTGAGAATGACCTCAAATACGTACAAGTCCAGATCGGTGAGCTGGTTAAATTGTGCGAAAAAGTGACTGGCAAAAAATTCAACATTGATAAGCTGCGTGAACATATGGGTTACGCAAACACTCTCAGCCGGGGACTAAAGCGCGTACTAGAACTAAACCAAAGTATTCCGGGTGTGTTTAATTCACTTACCGATGGGACGATCTACCTGGGTATGGCAAACTGCTTTCGCGGGACAGAGATCGGTGCAGATTACTTCGAAGATCTAGTTGAGGAGTTGGAATACCGCGCGGAAAATAAAATTGGCACAATGACAGAGGAAAAACACCGCCTTGCTCTGATTGGCGTACCTTGTTATCCAATTTTCCGGAGGTTTAATGAATTCTTCACAGAATGGGGAGGCAATTTTGTAATTTCAACATATCTATGGTTTGCCGGGGGTGGAGCTAACCTGGGTTTTGAGTACGATTTGCAGAACCCTTTAGAAAGCCTAGCAGAAGGTGTGTTAATCAATGTGCGGCACGCGATGGATGCCATGTTTACACCCGAGCACTTTTTGGCTGATATGGTTGAACCCTTCAATTTGGAAGGCATCGTGTACCACTCCATTAAAAGCTGCCGGACCACCTCAACCGGCCTTGCCGACAGCCGCCGCCATTTTATGGAAAAATGGGATTTACCAAACCTATACATTGAATCCGATATGATGGATAAGCGCGTAGTGTCTGAAGCGCAACTGAAAAATCGCGTGGATGCTTTCTTTGAAGGACTCGCCTCCCGAAAGCAAAGAGAAGCTGTTAAATAAAAAAAGACTTGTCAGGCTTTCAATATCATAACGATTGAGTGTAAAAAAAAGCGAATCGGGATTTATAAACTATCTGTTTTCAAATATCGATCCCGTTGTCAAGCTCCCATGATGAATGCTCTAAGGTCGCAATCGGTTGAAAATGTGGGGAGAATTTTTTACTTTGTAATTCCTGATAATTTATTTCCCAATTTAATGATTCTATCAAATCCCTTTTCCAACAGAGCATCTATCTCTGAAACAGTATTTTCAAAATCAGTAAATTCCTGGTTTATAGGATCTGGAATATCAAAGGTCATATTAACCATTTCTGATAGTAAGAAGATGCTGCCGTTTTTATTCGGAAATTCTACATTCAACGCTTCTTTGTGATCCTGGTGCATGGTCAATATAAGATTAACAGGTTCCAGGATAGCTGATGATACGATTCTAGAACGATGGCTAGTAATATAAATATCTCGTTTGCGTAGGATTTCTACGGTTTCACGAGCTGCAGGCAATCCAACTTTACCCCATGTCCCAGCCGAGCGGACCTTCCATTTAGAAGCCAGCCCACGCTCTCCAAGCTTATGCTTAAACAATCCTTCAGCGACAGGAGAACGGATAATATTTGCAGTGCATACAAAAAGAAGAACCGGCAATATGCCTCCTGGAAATCAGTCGAATACAAATCCTAATGATACCGCGGTTTTCGAAACCCAATTTATTTAAAGGAATGAAACCTGATAGGGATTAAAAACTAAAATCGCTGGGTGATTCATCCAGCGATTCTCGACAAACTAATATTTTCCTCCATAATTAATTATTAGCTATAAAGCTCATAAATATGTTATCAAGCAATGATGAGTTTTTCTCCTACATAAACAGAGAAATATCTATTAATTAACTCACTACATTTTCTTTGATTATGGCAAATTGCCATCTAAAAACTCAACCACCAGTCCACGAATCTCGTCCTCATGAGGCATAGCTATCCAGGCTCCCAGATTCGTGATCATGGGTGTCACCATCTCTGGTTCAATTTTATATGTCGAGATGTTTTCCCGGTCAACTTTAGTTATCAAACAAATCATGCTAGCGATATCTGCTTTACTTAAATCTGTTAATAATTTATCCAGGAATGAATAAGCTATTTCGGGTAAGGCTCTAATAACTTCTGGTTCCAAGATTTTCTCACGAAAGGCTTTAAGTATCAGAGTCTGCCGGTCAATCCGGTACCAGTCATGGTCAGGTAAACGAATATGCGCATAATTCAATGCCACTTCCCCAGTCATGTGCTGCATCCCTGGGCGAATCCCATATTCAGGAAATCCTTGAGGCACATCAACATCCACTCCACCTACTGCATCTATTACGTCTACAAAAACACTCATATTCATCGCAAGATAATGATCTGACGGAAGACCAAAATTATCAAACAATGTTTGAGCCAAGAGTGTTGGTCCTCCACCTGGCAACCTGTACAAGTTTCCGTAGAAATACGCTGTGTTGATTCTTTTGGCTGTGATATTGTATTCTTCTAAACCTGGAATTGATACCCACAAATCGCGTGGAAAAGCGAGTATGGTAATAGATGGTTCTTGGAAATCCAATCGAAAAACTCTGATTACATCAGCCAGCCCCCTATAATAGCCCTCAAAATTATCCGCACCAACCGCAAGGAGAATCATCCGCTCGGGACCACCACAAACAGGTTGAGGTGTAGAAGTTCCTGCCACCAGGGCTGGTGTATTTGGTTGGTTTGGTGCATTTGTATCATCAGTTGCATTCATACCAGGGAGTGATTCTACGATAGTTTCAGTTGTATGTCTTGGGGTCCAGGTCGGGAATGATATTAATGTTGGTCCTAAAGGCCGGTCCATTTCACCACCAACAAATCCCTGAGCCCACATGGTTATACCCCCACAGCCCAACAATAATATTATCAATAAAACAATTTGTTTTTTTTTCTTAGTATTAATCCGAAATTCCTCAAATTTTTGCGATTTTCTTTATTAATACTATCCATTACTCTGGATTTTTTTTACGGGAGATTAAAAGTCTCGAATGGTCAGTTTTCCGGTTATCTTCCCCCCAAACTCAATTCATGCAAGTACTTTTGAATTATTCTTAACAAACCACCAAATTACAAACTAAGGCGCCAGTTAGGTTTTATCCAATTGGAATTATTATCCAGCGCCTTGCGGGAATTATTTCACCCGGTCCCAGTGAATTATAAAAGCGCAAATCCTCTTCTGAGGCTGATTGTTCTGCTGCAAACTCACTAATCAATACCTCCTCTTCAAGAAATAGAACGCGAAAGCGCGGAAGTCCATCAGAATCCATTCGCCCCGGGAAAATAACTAGGATTTCTCCAGGCCACAATGTAGACCCGGGTACTATGAAATTTTGAGCAACAATGACATCAATTGTAGTTTGATACAAACCAGAGATCAGGGTCAAGCTTTCACCGGACCGGACTCGGTGGAGCAGGTATTGTTCATTGGGGCCAAAGGGTGTCATTACCGCCGGCCCAGGTGAGGGTTCCGACTCTGTGGTACTTGTTGCAGTCTGTGATGGAATTGGAGTTATATTTTCGGAAGTGACAATCGGATCCGTTCCATTTGCAGGCGGTGTATAAGGACCCATTGTTGGCCGTTCTGTTGGCGAAAATATTCCTGTTGAGTTTGTAACCACTGGAAGTGTCATAGTTTCACGGTTCATAATGAACGATGCAAGACCTGACAATTGCTCACCTAAAAGTACTAATAACAAAATAATTATTGCACCAATAATAATTATGGCTGGGAAAGAACAAGATTGTTTCCCATTCGGGGCTTTCCTGGCGCGTATGTCTGCTGGCAGATTACCTTTCCAATCATCCTGATAGACTGGACATTTACCAAACTCCTTTGTCAAACAAACCTTGGCTTGATAAGATCGACGGACATGCGTTGGTTTTTTTACCCGGTGGCATAGATGTCCCTCAATAGGGTAGGTAGTGCAAGATCCAGGATCATCAATGAATCCCAGATATGGACAACTGGTTTCAGCTGAAATGGATCTAGCTTTTACGTTCTTGTCAGTTGATTTCTTCATAGAGATTCCTCCCAATAACCTCTATCGGGAATGATTTTCGATCTTTTTATTGATAGTTTTGAATCTCGGATGCGATGTTTTATTGGTTTCCATTATCTTCGCTATAATAACTACTCCCAAAGTAGTAATTAGGATAATAGTTACGGTAATAATAAGCGTGGGAACGGGTGATACGGTTAAATGTAATCCCTACGACTCTCGCTCCAGCCCGATTAAGTTGTTCAACTGAATTTTTTGTCGCAGCAAAGCTTGTTCTTCCTGGTTGAACTACGAGTAGAACTCCATCAACCTTAGAAGCAAGAACCAACGGATCAGCGACAAGTAATGGAGGACTATCGAAAATCACATAGTCAGATACCTCACTTAATTTCTCCATCAATCGGGTCATTTTTTCTGAATCAAGTAATTCAGTAGGGTTCGGAGGTAACTTTCCGCTCGGGATCGTTATGAGATTTTTGTTAACAATTGAAATTTGTGATATATCCTCAACTCCTGACCGGTCTGTGAAGTACTCCCCCAGTCCAACACGATTCTTAATTCCCATTAACCGGTGTATGCGTGGTCGTCGCAAATCTGCATCTACCATAGCAACGCTCTTCCCTCCCTGCCCCATTGAGACAGCCAAGTTCGCCGCTATGGTAGTCTTACCTTCTCCCGCCCCAGGGCTAGTAACCAAAATGGTTTTGAGCGGATTCGCAGCACCAGCAAATTCAAGGTTTGTCCTTAAAGTTCGAAAAGCCTCTGCAATCGGAGAGCGTGGAAATTTTGCCACATAAATCTGATTAATATGTTTCTTACCTTGATTGCGAACTTCAATAACATAACCGATAACCGGCAACTCAAGAAGTTTGGCAACTTCCTCTGGGTTTTTAATCGTATCATCCAAGTATTCGATCAGGAAGACAATCCCCCCTGCGATCATTAAACCAACTACAAAGCCAAGAATTGTGTTCTGCACCGGGCGGGGTCGAATCGGAGTTGTCCTTAATTGCGCGGGCTCCACCAATTCCACAATAGGCGCAGACTGAGCCTCGGTTATTCTGAGTGTTTCATAACTTTGCAACAAATTCGCATATGTCGCCCTATATTGAGCCAAGTTAGCCTCAAGCCGATCTCGTTCGATTGCATTTTCATCCCCAGAACCCAATGAGGCAATCTGCGCAGCCGTTGAATCTATTAAGTTATTTTGGTCGTTTAAATTTTCTGCGAGATTCTCCTTGGAAGAAGCAAACCTAGATGTCTGGGAGGCGTACTGGTGTTCAATAAATACTTCAATTAGCGTGTTGGTGATTAGCTGCACCCATTGAGGATTACTGTGTTCCACAGTCACCAGCAACAATTGAGTATCCCTGATTTGTTGCACGCTGATATCCCCTGCGCTTATCTCAGTCTGCCAATCAGTCTGCGAGCGTTCATTGGTTGCATCGATAATCGGATCAGTAGTCATCAACTGAGCATATGTTTGCAACAATTGATTGCCAGTTATATATCCCAATTCCGAAATGGTCTCTCTGGAAGGCTGGGATACAAAAACCTTTGCCGAGGTTTGATATACAGGTTCTTGAAAATAGCTGGCCACAAATGAACTGCAACTCCCCAAGATTGAACCCAGAAGCAATAGCCAAATCCAGCGCCTAAATAAGATTATGTATTCTCTAAGTTCCATTACGTAATCTCCAAAGAATAATCTTCAATGCTACATATCTCCATGTTAAACACTTTGCAAGCTCTTCCATACCGCTTGCACAACAATCTCCACTTCTGAATCATCCAATGTCGGGAAAAGAGGTAAAGTAACCTCCCTGCCTGCAATGTCTTCTGTCTTTGGCAAGTCCACAGAATTATTATAACTATTATAGCGTAAAAAGCTGTTAATTGGCGGATAATGAATGCTAGTTTGGATCCCTTCGGATTTCATTGATTCCATCATAGCATTGCGATCACTTCCGCGAGGCAATAAAATTGGCATAATATGGTGAGAGGAAATGCCAGGGTGGTTTTCGAATGGAACTGTTACCAGAGGAACCAATTCCTGGAAAAGTTCGCGATAGTGGGTGGTTAAAGATCTCCGCCGAGCATTATTTTCCTCTAGCTTTCCCAATTGCACGCGCCCGAGAGCTGACCGAATCTCATCTAAACGGTAATTGTAGCCCAGTTCAACAACGTCATAACTCCAGGCATGCCCTTTATGGCGGTCCCATGTTACAGTAGTCATCCCATGCGAACGCAATATGCGTATTTTTTCAGCAATCTCATCATTGTCAGTAACCACCATGCCCCCTTCGCCGGTAATCAAATTTTTATTTGAGAAGAAACTAAAACATGCCACATCCCCCCAAAGACCAAGTTTATTATTATCCATTTCAGCCCCAATTGCATGAGCTGCATCTTCGATGATAACCAAATTGTTTTTTTCTGCGAGCTCCCGAATACGCGGCATATCACAAGCGTAACCCGCATAATGCATCACCATGATCGCGCGTGTCTTGTCATTTATCCTTGCCTCAATCGAATCTGGGGAAATCGTAAGGTCCTCTTCACTCTCAATGTCCGCAAACACTGGGGTTGCGCCAGTATAAAGAATCGCGTTAGCGGTGGCTACAAATGTAAGCGCGGGGAGGATTACTTCATCCCCTTTTCCAAGACCAAGCGAAAGGCATGCCAGATGAAGTGCGGCGGTGCCGTTTGACACTGCGATGGCATGTTTCGCACCTAAGTATTGTGCGAACTCATGCTCAAATGCTTGGGTGACCTCCCCCATTGTCAACCAACCGCTGCGCAAAACTTTGTGGACTGCTGCTTCTTCCTCCTGCCCATAGTCTAGATCGGATAACGGTATTCGCCAATCCATCAGTTAACTATCCGGGAGAAACTGATTTCGCATATTATCGAAGTCCAGAACAGCCCTCTCGTAATCATCCGGGCGTCCTAAATCTTGCCAGTAGCCATCAAAAGAATACCCCATTACACTTTCTCCATGCTCAATCAATCTCAGTATTAAATCCGGGAAATCAAGGTATTCATTCTGGGGAATATAAGATAACACGCGGGGCTCAAATACATATATTCCCATACTTACAGGGTAGATAAAGCTGGGTTTTTCATTGTAACCGACAACCTTATTCGATCCATCCAGTTCCAAGACTCCCAGATCTATGTTAACTTCTCGCTGGTACATTGCTATTGTAGCTGCAGCATGCGAAGCTTGGTGAGCGCCCACCAACGATTTAATATCCAGCGTGGTTAATACATCCCCGTTTGTTACTAGAAATGTGCTTTCTAATCCTTCGATCAGAGACAAAGGGCCCGATGTACCTAGAGGTTTTTCTTCAAAACTGTATCCGATCTTCAAACCGAATTGTTCTCCATCCTGAAAGAAAGCTTTCAACAAATTCGCTAGATGGCCGACAGTAAGAATTACCTCTGTAATACCAGCAGCTTTCATTTGCCGCAATAACACTTCGAGGATGGGTACATCTCCGATTGGAATTAACGGTTTGGGTAATATTTTCGTATATGGAGCTAGGCGCGTACCTTTGCCACCGGCCAACACAACCGCTTTCATTTGATTTTCTCGGAGTTATTCATTATTGTATTTGTGTTTTCACTGAAACTTAAGAGTATATTAATATAATTAAATTTGGTATTCATTAGTCTGGTAATAATCCAAATGGTTCTCAATCCATACAATCGTTCTTTTCAATCCATCATCTAATCCCACTTCTGGGTTCCAATTCAACCGCTCACGGGCAAGTTTGTTATCTGATAACAATCGCTGCACTTCGCTCTTTTCAGGTCGTATTCGATTCGGGTCTATAACGATTTTTACAGTCTTTCCTACTAACTCTATCACTTTTTGGGCTATATCACCGATTATTACTTCTATTCCAGTACCCAGGTTAATGGTCTCCCCCTCTAACCCCGGTACCTCACCAACATTGAGAAAACCCCTCACGGTGTCCGAAACAAATGTTAAATCACGCCGAGCATCTAAATTACCTAAACGGATAACTTTCTGGGATAAAGCTTGAGTGATAATTGTAGGGATAACCGCTCGTGCCGACTGTCTCGGCCCATAAGTGTTAAACGGGCGTAAAGTCACTACAGGCAAATCAAAGGAAAGGAAGAAACTCTCAGCAAGTTTATCTGCGCCGATCTTACTGGCAGAATATGGTGACTGCCCTCGTAATGGGTGGGCTTCATCAATAGGTACATATTGCGCCGTGCCATACACCTCACTTGTTGAAGTATGTACAACACGTTTGGTGCCAGCATTACGAGCGGCTAAGAGCACATTTAACGTGCCCATCACATTTGTTTCAACTACTTCTGCTGGATGCACGTAAGAATAAGGGATTGCGATCAAAGCGCCCAAGTGAAAGATATAACTGACGTCTCTCACTGCCATTTGAACTGCTGGTAAATCTCTCAAGTCTCCAGCTACAACTTCGACCTGACTATAAATATCCTGAGGAAGCATAACCAACAAACCTGGATCGCCGCGGGAATTATAGCGGACGAAGGCACGAACACTCACACCGAGCTTGACCAGGATCTCAACCAAATGGCTTGCGATGAACCCTCCCGCACCGGTTACTAATACGCGTTTCCCTTGCCAATAATTCTTCTTTTTATCTGTCATTTCTAATAGAGATCATTCAATCCCAGTTGTTCATTCTCCACCCAGGCAGATGGAAATCTTAGAAAGGATTGTAAAACTATACCTTGATGAGGGGATCATTTAATATAAAGGTTTCAATTAGACGCTTTGTTGAGAAACTAACATTCTCAGATCGCCCAAGAAATCTGGTAATACTGCAATCCTAGCTTTGGACTTCTGACAAATTTCCATCAACGATTCACGTTCCTCTTCACTTATGTTGTGAATCGCGAAAACAATAATCCCAACATCGTGTTTTTCTACTAAATTTGGGATGTCATTACGTTGGCCGAGAACGGTGAACCCTCTAATGCGCACACCTTGCTTATATAAATCATCATCCACAAAACCAACTACATAGAATGCACTCGGGCTTTTTTCATTCGATAACATCCATGCGATAAATTGGCCTGCGTTCCCACAACCGATTATCAACACTCTTTCGCCCACTTCTTTGCCAAGAATTTTACTCATCACCAAACGGTTTGCGAATCCTGTAATTAAACGAGTGCGGTACCTCACAAAAACAAATCCAGCGAGAGATAAAACAGATGCCACAATAATAAGGGGCAGCGAAAATATCATGAAAAGATTGTTAATCCCAAAGGCTATTAAAGTTGCCAATGCCCATGGGGGAATCAGATCAAAAACATCTGTCGCTGAAGCAGTAGACCAGGAAATTCGTTGAACTTTAAAAAACGCACTAATCGAACTAAATAGCAAAGCAAATCCAACAGAAATAGCAATTGCTCGGCTAAGACCAACATCGAGTGGTCCAAAGGTACGCCAAAATATTCCGGTCAACCCCAACGCCACGAAAGCAACAAATGCATCAATGGTAAACCAACCGAAATAACGTCTCATTAGACGAGATATCGGCCCCCAAAAAAGACGGTTCTCAGGAGGCTGATAAAATTGTGCTCTGGGCAATAAAACTAAGAGAGTCCAGAAGAGAACATCTAAATCCAATAAGGTAGAGCGATTTCTTACATATAATTGATCTAGGCGCAACTTGCTTGGCATAATCGAATCAAAATAAGAATCCATGACTTCACCGCTACCCAACATTATTTCCTCATTACGGTAAAGTACAGAGGCAGGGCTGGTGATTCCAGGGTGGACAGATAGGATTTCTTGACGCAGATCTTCCGGCCAAGATGCTGTAATTTCAGGATCCTCTGGTCTTGGACCAACCAGACTCATATCACCCATCAGCACATTCCAAAGTTGGGGCAATTCGTTTAATTTAGTTTCACGCAACCAGCGCCCAACACGAGTAATCCTAGGGTCATTCTCACCAGTAACTTTGGACCCGTTATAACTATCCGGGTTTTCGAACATGGTGCGGAACTTCATAATAAGAAATGTGCCCCCTCCCTTAGCAGCTCTAGCCCCCCTGAAAAAAACCGGGCCTTCAGAATCTCGTTTAATCCAAAGCGAGATCAGTCCTATTAGGGGACTAAATAAAACCAATCCAACAACAGCCCCTAAAATATCTCTTGAGCGACGAATAAGATTAATAAGCATGATTGAACTGCCACCAAATTTTATTTGGTGAGAGGTTGAATATGTTCCTAGATTATACAGCAATTTGGGGGCGCAGGGTTTCCCCCTAAGGGTCAAGATTTATTATTAAGCTGGATTATATCACTTGTATTCCGATTATATTGAAAAAATCAACAGATAAATTACCCGGATGTCGACAAGTAATGATTAAATTTAGGACAACAACTCGGATTATTTAGCGTAACGACGATTAACACAGACTATTTTCACTTCTTTCTAACTATCCTAAGCCAATTCTCAATATTAATTGATTATTACTGAATTATTATAGCACTAATCAACTAAAAACGTTGAAAAAATGATGGGGGAAAAAGGGGGGTAAAACATGGGTGAGATTTAATTATCTTAGGGTACGAGATCGATTAAATCTGTGGTTTTGGGATATTTATTTTACATAGTTTAAGATGCAAAATTAATTGCAATTTAATGCATCGAAGATAATAGCTAAATTCAGATTTAAACCCACATCAACTTGAAAAAAACTCAATTTTTCTAGACAAATCTGTGACCTTTCTTTATTAGCTTAGTAATTGCCAGCAATCGGAGTTTACAAAAATAATCATTCATAGATTCACTTCCCAAAATATTTATTCCTTGAAATAATCAAGCATTAATTTCATTTAAACCTTTGGCTTTATTAATACTAAATAATGAGTATTAAAAATTCCGAATTTTTCTAACAATTGAGAGAATATCCAAGAAATTGGAACTAGCTTTCGGGCTAAAGGGGGAGCTAAAGTTATCTTGTTAAAATCATATGTACAATTTGGGAATAATTCTCGAATTTCTTTTTTGCGAATACCTTTTGTATGGAGATTTGTTGGGTTAAGCCAAAAGTCATACCAGATTATCAAACCATCCGGTTTTTTCAATACTCGGAGCATTTCTTCAGCTACATTTTGCTTAATTGATGGATCCAGTATTGAAGAAAAAGCCGTGTATTGGAGAACAAAGTCGAAGGAAGAATTCCGATACGGAATAAATTCTCCATTGGCATTTTGGATATGAGAAGTGGGCAATTTCTCCTTTGCCTCCTTCAATCGATCAAATAATAAATCAATTCCGTACAATTTTCTCAGGGAAGCACCTAGAGAAAAATATTCGACTAACACCCCACCACTTCCACAACCAATCTCAAGTAATTTCGAGTTTATTAATGAGTTGGTTGTGAATTTTTGTAAAATTGAAAGGAGTTTTCGCTTCCTATTTTGAAGAAAAAAAAGTTGAGTTTGGTCCAAAAGGGAATATTTATTATTCTCGCTGTATTTAACAATCCGATCTGCATATTCAATTCGTAATCTTTGGATATCTTGGGGCTCAGCCAAATGTTTCTTCCCATTGAGGAACCTTCCCGATCTTATCCCCCCAGCGATTGGCAAATCTCACCAACCCCACTAAAAAACCAGTGCCATAACTAAAATGCAATATACTGTAGACAATTAGTAACAACGGAAAATATTTCCATCCATTGCGCTTAGCAGCCTTGATTGAAAAAAACAAGTTTACGAGAGTATATGCACCTACGATCAACCCTAAAGCATACAAGCCTTGAGGCGTAATAAATGCTGAGAAAGCAGTCAAGAGTAAACTGCCCACAAATGTTGGGGGAATAAATTGACGGGGGAGCATTTGTCGAGGGTGTTTTTGCATTACACGGACTTTCCAATACCCGTATTGATAGTACTGTCGCCATAGCCCCTTATATGAATATCTGCTGAAATAAGTAGACCGCACATCATCTGCGAGTAATATTTTACCCCCCATTTCACGGATGCGATAATTATATTCATCATCCTGGTTACGCACCAATTCTTCGTCGTAGAATCCAGCTTGCTTAACAATCTTGCTTGAATAGGCGGGGAAGGGTACCGTATCCACCAGCTTGGTCGTTCCGGAAATCGTACGGAATGCGGAATTACCAACACCAAAGGGAGAGCTAACACATATAGCTATCGCTCTAGCGCGTTGAGTCTCGCCGACCGACTCCATAGATCCACCAACGCCATCGACTCCATCGTTTTGGAGATGCTCAACACAATTGCGGACATAGTCCTCGGCGATGATGCAGTGGCCATCTACCCGGACAATGATGTCGCCTTTTACCTGGCGGATGGCAATATTTATGCCTGTTGGTACGATTTTTCCAGGGTTATCTATAATATGGATTGCTAGCTGTGGATGGCGAGCAGCAAATTCATTAATGATGTCGCACGAACCGTCGGTAGACATACCATCAGCTATCAATATTTCCATGCGGTCAGCAGGATAATCCTGGTTGTGGATGGCAAGCAAGCCACGTTCGATAAAGGCAGATTCGTTTCTGATAGGCATTATAAGAGAGATATATGGGTGACTCATCAATTCTATAGCCCACCTTGGTTATTCAAATTTGAAATAACAGCCTGAAATTTGCCGGCTTTTGTCCGCGGAATTTCAGATACTGGTTCAACCAATACTGTTACATCGCCAAGGCGCTGTTGTATTCGATAAGTTACATCTTGAATATCCTCTGCCCCAAATTCAGTTGTTGTCACCACTTTAACACGAATCGTCTTCATCGATTCCTGAATAATTTGACCTTCGCGAATATGCGGCTGGTTAGTAAAAATACCATGAAATCGAACCATTTGTCTTCCGTCCGGACCAATTACTACATCTTCAATTCTACCGATAACTTCTTTGATAACTGGCATTTGACGTCCGCAAGGGCATGGTTCTGTGTCCCACATTGCCATATCCCCCAACCGAAACCGAATCAAGGGTTGGTAAGTTCTCATCAAAGTGGTAGCTACTACTTCTCCAGCTTCACCAGGTAGGCACGGACTGCCATCAGGGCGCAAAATTTCCACAACAGCCACATCTGGGCTGACATGTAGTCGGCCGTGTTCACATTCACTAGCAAAAAGTGAATTTTCTACATTACTATATTCTTCAAAGACTCTACACCCAAAAGCCTGCTCCATGATGGTGCGCATTTCAGATGTTAACTTTTCGCTAGTGGTGATGACGGCTTGAATTCCAGAAGGAACTGCCAGCCCTTGACCAAGGATAAATTTAGCCAGCAAATAATAGGAAACAGCATACCCTGTCAACCAGCGGATATGGTGTTTTTCAAGGGCGCGAATATAGTATTTAGCAGTACCAGGACGTAAATGGAACGGAGAAAAATAAACTTGTTTTTCAGCGAGATTGAGGCGATAAAACGGACCCTTACTTTCAGGGTTTGGCTCGACCATGCGTCCAGAAAAAGTACCGCGCGCGTGGTGGAAGGAAACACCTGCCCAGCGCGCAGAGCGCGCCTCACGTAAAGCTTGGGATTTACGTAGTTCCGCAACTCTCCAAATGGTTGCAATTGGAGTTCCAGTTGACCCACTCGTATAAAAAGTTAATGGATGAATGGGATGCATATCGGTGCGCAAAAAATCATGTGGCGCAGCACGCAAAGGTTCTTTTTCTAGTAAAGGCAATTCAAGCAACTTTCCTGCCAGCGCAGAATCTTTTTGAGATTTCGTCCAGATTTTTGAGTAATAAGAAACAGATATGGCACCCTTAAGCACATCTTCCAAACGATGGCTTTGCCAATTCTCCCAATCTGAAGATTGAAAAGATTCACGCTCCAGAAAACCACGTAGGAACTGTGCATGACCAGGCCCAAAACGCAACCAGCGCCAGTATATACCGAAGCTTGAGATTGCTACGTGTTGGGCAAATACTGGCAATTTCGGATAAATTGAATTTATAACTCTCATTCGTATTAAGATACTAATGCTTCAAATCAATTAGCGATAATTCGAAAATAAATTTTTGACAATTGATTGTATAAATCTGTAATATTATGCCTTTCTATACAAGTATCCAAAGATGCCCTGCCCATTGCATTTCTTAATTTGGAATCCAAAGCAAAGACCTGAATAGCATCTGATAACGCTTGAGTTTTGCCGGGAATAATCAATTTTCCATTGAGGTCATCTGTTATCATTTCAGGGATTGATCCTATTTTGGTTGAAATAACTGGCAAACCACAAGCCATAGCTTCGATAATTGAAATAGGTTGCCCCTCAGCAAATGACGGTAAGCAATAAAAACTTGAATGATGGAAATATTGCCATTTTTCCGAGTCCGTGATTTCTCCTGTAAAGATCACACTTTTTGTCAAATCATTTTGATCAGCAATATTTGAGTAATGTTGTATGTCCCCTCTTCCGATAAATACCCAATTGATTGATATGTTTTTTTCTTTTAATATTATCAGAGCGTTAATAATTTCCAAAGTACCCTTATTGAAACTTAAATTTCCAACGGTAAGACCAATTGGGCCATCAAAAGTACCAATTGGCATTGGTGGACTTATTAACTTAGGCTGTATCAGGTTGAAATCAATCCCATTCCAAATTCCAAATACTTCTTTTTTACTATATTGTTTTGCCCAAGCTTCTAATCCAGGAGATTGCAGAAGGTTAATATCTGCAGAATTCAGCGATCTTCTTAGAATGGTTTTATGAAAATTCCCCACCTCGAAGTAAAATAAATCTATAGCCCCAAGCAAATGGAAAATGGTTTTTCTTTTAAACAGCTTGGCTATTAGGATAAATAACCAGTTTCTCCAATACCCCCAATAAGAACTCGTAAACACCTGTACAATTGATGGGCGAATAACAATCAAGAACCAAATAAAGCGGGCGAAATTATATATTACATAGAATATCTTTTTTAAAGATTCCCATAAGCTATCTTTGAATAATGATGAATAGCTTCGCTCTCCTTCTCGATGGAAAGGGATTACCCAAGAAGGTATTGCCGTATTAAAAAGTGAAAATTCGATATGGTCTAATTTTGCATCGTAAAGACTCTTCACATAAGCTGGTATTCCCCCAAATGGAGGTGGAATCGGGCCAACTAATAAGATTTTAATTTTTGTTTTACCAAAATATTCCGTCACTAGTTAATTATTCCCAATGATACCTTTCACCCAATCTGCATATTGAAGTACTCCTTGTTCGAGAGTAACACCTGGAATATATCCCATTTTTGTTAATTGCTCGATATCTGCACACCATTTTATTGGGTCACCGGGTTTTGTCTTACCAGAAAATGTTGTTGTTATGAATTCTTGATCAAAAGATGTTAAAAATAATCGCGCTAATTCTTTTATACTGACTTCATGACCATTAGCTATATTATATGGACTCCCATCGAAAACTCCATTCTCAAGAATCAGCTGAATAGCATATGCAACATCTTTGATATAAATAAAATCCCGGGTTTCCTCACCTGTTCCAAATAACCGAACTTGATTGTTATTGACCACCTTCTGATAGATATCCCAAAGAATTTGTTTCCTCAATCCTGGTCCATAGGCAGAAAATATTCGTACAATACCCGTTTTTATTCCGAAAACATTAAAGAATTCTTGAGCCAGTTTTTCGCATATCAATTTATGATAACCATACGGTGAAATTGGGTTTAGGGTAGTGCTTTCTTTTATTGGTAATGTAAGTTGATTTCCGTAAACAGCTGCGCTCGATAATAATAAATATCGACATTCTGGTAGTACTATTCGAATCGTTTCCAAGACAGTAAAGTTAATTATGACAGACCCATAAAAATCTACTGATGGATTTTCAATAGAGAGAGGAACAGAAGCAGGGCCCGCAGCATTGATGACTGCAGTTGGTTTAATTTCTCCAAGTATCTCCTCAAAGTGCCTATCCGGTAAATCAAGTTGAATAAATTTATTAGTTTTTTTCAATCCTAAAGTTAGATCCCCACCAATAACCCTATCTATTCCAACCACATAATAGTTTTGGGACCGTAGCCAGGAAACAAGATGCGACCCAATAAAACCATGTGAACCAAGAATTATTATCTTTTGTTTATCTCTAACCAAAATAATTTCCTTCAACAAAAATATATATCAATACTTTGATACGTTCAGATTTCAGACCCAATATTTCCATCATTATTTTTTAATCTCTCCAAAATATGGGACATCATTTCTTTTGCTCGCGATTCCAATGTATTATTTCGCGCTAACTTCAAACCATGGTGAATTAACCTCTTTCGTAATATCGGATCTGAGAAGATGCGCATTAAATAGCCAGCAAGTTTTTCTGGGTCGTTAGGTGAAGCCAAAAGCGCATCTCGCTCATGTTCCAGGTAAAAGGGAATAGAACCTACATTGGTAGCGATTACAGGAGTACATTGTGAAAAAGCTTCCCAAATTGTCCTTGGAAAACCTTCCGATGCACGGGAAGCGATTATAAAAACGTCAGCTTTGCGATAATGAGTAAATAATTCGTTACCGACTGGCTTGAAACCATGATAGTTCACGCGATCAGTTATCCCTAATAATCTAACTTTTTTCATTAATTTCTCCCAATATTCTGCTTTATCAGGACTGCCAACAATGTCTAAGATGCAATTAATTCCCTGTTTCAAAACCATTTCTAATGCTTTTATAATATCATCTAACCCCTTCTCTGAAGCAATTCTCCCTGAAAATAAAATTCTGTATGGAGTGTTGGAACAAGTATCTCCTCTAATATAAATATCTTTTTTGTATATCGTCGTGGTTCTAGTTTCAATAAGTTTTGGAACTTCAGGATTTAATTGATTGAACAATACTGCCGAATTGACAAAAGTTAAATTATCTTTCGCAATTTTTAATTGTTGAGCCTCATTCCAATGACACCACATTCTTATCAATTGCTTTCGCCAAATTGGTTGGGCTAGTCCATCAATACCATTTTTATAACTAGCAATTAATAATAAGATTTTCGGTATTTTGGGAATCCTATTCGCCATCGCTGGTAATAATGGAGAAGGTCCTCGAATTAGAAGCGCATCTATATCACCTCTGCGATTAAATAATGAAGAGGTATACTCTTTGGCTCGAATAATTCGCATTGGAACTGATAAATGGGGACCTATTATCTCTAATTCAATGTTATTTGACCTAATCAAATAATTGCACTGAATAACTTCTTCCAAATTCGGAGAATGCAGAAAACATATTATTTTTTCCCAATAAGGAGCAAGACTATCTATAAATACTCCTTGTGAACCGAGTGTGAATAATTGATTGCCTTTCTTAACCGCTGGAACATGAGAGTGGAAGCCTAGATTCATAATATGTCTTGTTTAAATAATATTGTCTGACACTTTATTGCTCAATTATTGACAACTCGTTTATAGAAATTCAAAAATAATCCGTTACGGGGTTTTTATTGGTCTAGTGAATATTATTTATCTTCCTTGCCTAGCAACTGTCTATCACCGATAACAACTGCAGGATTACCTGCAACTATTAAGTAATCCCCAATCGGTTTTGTAACCACACTCCCGGCTCCGATGACACTGTGATTCCCAATGTCTGCAAGTATTATGGATCCGCTACCGATCCAACAGTCTTCACCAATATGAATTTTTTTTAAGTTTCCGGATTGTTTGGATATTGGAATATCAAGACGAGAAATACCATGTTGAGAATTTCCACTAGGTATCATTACATGATCTGCTATAAGTGTATCCTTTCCAATTGTTACATCCCCTATCATGCAATAGCTACCAATATATACTGAATCTCCAAGTTCAATTGAAGGCTTTGTTAATACTGTTCCAAAACAAACTTGGATATCTTCTCCAGAGTATAATAATATCTTCCTATTCAGTTTATTCCTTAAAATTACCCCCCAATTTCCAGTCCACCGAGAGGATCTTTGGCTTATGCCAGTAAATGCACCTGTTTTCCCAAAAAAAATTGATTTAATTTTATAGATCAACCAACTTGGAATAACATAAAATGTAGCTATTCCATGGGAAAGTTTTTTTAGTTGTTTGTTCATTTGTAATCCTTAACATTACTTTTAGAAAGGAATAAAATATATTATTTCATTTTCTAAAAGTATAAATTTATCCACCTTTGATAATTTCACTTGTTTCCCATCCCCCCGAGAAATGCATCTAAATAGATATCTCAAGAAACTAAACCGGCTGCTCGTTAATGGAGCGGTAAAGTGGAGATTTTATTCATTATCGCCCTCAGTTTCCCCCACCCCTTAAACTTTATCCTACACACAAGCTAGATACACAAAAATAAATGGTGAAAATGACTATATCAGATTTGCAAGTAGTTATAAAGGTAAAAATTATTGTTAATATATTGAAAAGGCACGATTACAAATTACCTGACTACCAAATTTCCAACTTAATAAACTTGATCAAACAGCAAATTAATAACCCCAGCCATTTTGGTCGAAAATCTATTCTCGAGGGAATTTTCTAATCATCCATATGATCGGGTATTTAGGCAACTACTAATAACATGGATGAAATTTGAAAGTCTCAAAATAATTCAATGCACTTGGTGGGCCAATTATCTCACCCAATAACTTAATATAGCATCGGAGTTCTCACTTACAGTAATGATTTATCAATATATTTTTTTTTACTTTTATGTTTTCAGTTATGGTAACCATCCCCTAAAATAGTACAGGTGCAAAGTGGAATTTTCTGGCAAAATAGGTTAGCAGATTTTGTCTGCATA
>VRUJ01000027.1:50827-56747 GCA_019456165.1 Chloroflexota bacterium | reverse complement strand
TTTGCGTGTCATGGTTATTCCTTTCGTTTTGGGTCTGATAGGATAATCCATTTACACAATTTATTCTACACTCTCAATCGCTCTTCTTCCAACGAGCCTTCGCAGCCTTCCGAGCAATCTCTTGACTCTGCTTCGGTGTCAGTTTAGCGTCTAACTTTTACGCCCATTAGACCGCCAAGACGTCCTAAGGCTTGGGGATGGGGGGTTCTCTCTTTGTCTTTCTCTTCAGGTTCCTTCTCAGGCTGATCTTTTTCGTATACTTCCCCGCCATTTTCTTCCGATAAATTTAATAAGTATAACCCTCACCCCACTTCATCCACCAACCTACCCCACTCCTCCAGGCTGAGGGTCTGGGCGCGGCGCTGGGGGTCTATGTCCGACGCTTTTAGTATGGAAATGGCGCGGTCTTTGGGCCAGCCCATGCCCGCGGCGAGGGAGTTGCGCAGCGTCTTACGCTTCTGGCTGAAACCCGCCTTCGCCAGCCGGAAGAAGTCGTCCAGGGAGGCTTTTGGCAATATTGGCTGGGGGAAGATCTCCACGCGCACCACAGCCGAATCCACTTTGGGCGCAGGGTAAAAGGCCCGCGCGGGTATTCGGGCGGCTATGCTAGGCTGGCCGTAAACCTGTACGCTGAGGGCCAACCGGCTCATCTTGCCCGGCTCGGCGCAGATGCGATGGGCCACCTCCTGCTGCACGGTGAGGGTCAAACGCGCTGGCTGCAGGGAGGCTTCTAGCAAGTGGCGGATCAGGGCGGAGGTGATGTAATAAGGAATGTTAGCCACCACCAGGTAACCCGGGGCCTCGAAATGTGCTGCGGGATCTACTTCCAAGATATCCTTGTGCACCAACTCGACATTGGGGTAAGGTGCCAGGATTTCCTTAAGCGGTTCCAACAGCTTACGGTCCAGCTCCACAGCGACAACACGTTGAGCGATGCTTGCCAGGTGGCGTGTCAGCGAACCTAAGCCTGGTCCGACCTCCAGGACGCGGTCCTCTGGGGAGACTTCGGCGGCGGCGATGACATCCGCGAGGGCAAGCTCGTCGACCAGGAAGTTCTGGCCCAAACCCTTGGCCGGGCGCAAACCATATTGGCGCAGCAGCGCCGGGACGTTGAGCGGCTCTAAATTTGGCATTGTTAATTCTCACTCACTGCATCCCAGACTGCGTCTAAAGCTTGCAGTCCGGTGAAGCTCTTGATATTCCAAGCCTCCACGATCAGATAGATCAGGCCGCCCTTTAATTCGGGATCCACACCATGGTTTGGCAAATGCTGCACGGTGCGCCAGAAGTTCCACAAAGGCATATCGTAATCATAGGCCACACGCGCAATGGATTCGTTGAGGCGGTTATCCTCTTCGACGTTATCAGCCTTGGTCACCAGGATCGGGACGACACCCTCGGCGATGGCGAACTCCACAATATTCCGCAAGTGCTCTTCGAAAGCGAATTCGCTGCCGGGCTGCCAATTAGTACCCAGGCTGATAAAGACAATGCTGGGGTTCTGCACCCGGAACTCACATTCTAGAGGGTTTTCCCCGCTCTCGCAACTCTCATCTCTAGCCCACAATGGTGAAAAAACGGAAGCAACACTGAGGCCGTTATCCACTGCAGCGCTCTCTCTGCTATAGGAACCTGTGAAATTATCGATAGAGCGCTGTAAATACGCGTAATCCTCCGAGAGGAAATAACGGTCTGCGGTATCGTAAATCCCAAAAAATACGGGGGGTTGGCTTTGGCAATCGCCGATCTTAGAGAAAGCGTTGGGATCATTTCCCATCTCCAAGCCGCGTATGTAAACCTCAACGGCACGCGCGCTTACCTCTGGGATGGCAGGCCAGGTGCGCCACTGGCGCGGGTCTAGTCTGGTATCCAGGGTAGGAGTCCAGTTTGGTTGGCTCGTGGCTGTCTGGCTGGGGGCAGCTTCTTGAGTGGATTCTGGCAATAATGGCGAGGATGGCGAAGGGGATAGTGCATTTGCAGTAGTAGATGTAACCCCCAGTTCCACATTTAAGGTAGGATCAGCTAACGTGGGAGTACTATCCACCTGCGAGCAGGCTGCCAGTAAAACGGAAAATATTAAGAGGTGTAAAAAGCGGTTCATTGGCCACATATTTCAAACCTGGGAGAATATTTGCTGCAGTTCAGCGAAACGTGCCCGGCGGGATGATCCAGGCGATATTTTCCAATGCTGGCACAGGGGTAAGAAAATAAACGGTCACGTACTGGTACCAAGGAACAAAATCATCATCCAGGTAACCTAAATCTATCCAGGCGCCGTCGATATTACCCGTGTCCATCGCAACGGCAAAACCGTAGCCGGGGATATACAACGGGGTGAAACAGGGCACATAAGACAAATCCACTCCAACCATTCCATTTTCCATTTCTCCCCCGCAATAAACTTGGCCATACCAAGGAGCTTCCGGATCTGTTCCGGAGCGGGATGGTGAGTAAGAGGTGGCATAGAATTCAAGAGCGCGCCAGTATTCGATAGGGCCATCTGGGGTCTGCATGGTTTGGACCGATATCTGCGTGCCATATCCTTGAATGCGCGGAATCGGTTCGCGCGCCACCCACTCATCCTCCACCTGCCGGGAAACTTCGATCCCATCCTCATAACGCACACGCAAGCGTTGGGCTGTCAAACCATACTCGCCGGGTTGGATGATCGTCAGAGTGTCAATAGGTTGGTCTGCGACTGGCTGTAAAAGATTATCAAAAGGCAGAGGCTCCTGTTGGATAACCACTTGTTCACGCACCCTAACCACTCGAATCTGGCCGTCCTCTGGAAGCGGGTCTGACTCTAGCGGTTGGCTGAAATCTAACCCCTGCATGGCAAATCCGGCTTCGGCGAGAGCCTGCCCAACCGTTGAAGCAGCCGAACGCGTGGAAATCACCTGGTCACCAATTGTGATCTCGAGAAACTTTGCGCGGACTAATGTGGCAGTGATCGGACCAGTGAGAGGGGTTTCAGGAGCCGGGTCGAGGTGGTCGGCCGCATATAAGGTGATGCCAGCATCCCACAATGCCCCAGCCAGCGTAGCTGAGGAGGAGGCAAAAACTCTCCGGCCTCCAGCAAAAATTAACTCAACCTCCACGGAGCGTTGCAGCTGTATATGGTAGCTGGGCGCTTCCGGTAAAGACTCATCAGGTACAATGCGTGCACCCGAATAAAGAATTCGGTCTCCTGGGTAGATTTGGATGTCTGCCAGTGCGAGTAAGTTTGCAGGTCGTCTTTCTGCGGTCTTGAGAGTTTGTTTCTGCCCATCGGCAGTGATATATACCAGCACAGCGCGGTTAACGCGTACGATCATTCCATCTGCTAAGCGAGTCTCCGTGGATGGCTGCACTTCATCTTCCGGCGCTGAAGAAACTCCGGCAGAACGCAGCGCGCCTCCAACAGTGAGAGCAAACGTTGATATTGAGTTCTCTTCACCATCTGCGATCACAGTGACCGTTTTACGTGTATTGAAAGCAATTAGCGTCAAACCGGCTAGAATTATTACAATCGCCAGGGAGCGGATATATTTTATTTGCATAACGAGTAGATTCTATCAGATAATTTACAAAGAAAGTTTGCTTCATATTTAATTAATAATCCGAAATAACGTTCCAGAATAAATTCAAAAAAATATATTTCCAGATTTTTCTAAATATCAGACTAATGTACTATACCTTTGAAATTATTAATAAATTAGAGTCTAGGTAGAGTATCCAATCTTTACATTTAGCGTCTAATTAAAAGGAAAGAAGTGACAGACGAAGCCAAACTATTATCCGGAGCCCAAAAGTTTGACGAAGAGGTACTTGCGGAGATCTACGATTTATACAGTCCTGAATTATACCGGTACTCAGTTCGACAATTAGGAGATCCTGAGGTGGCGGAGGATTGTGTTGCTGATACATTCAGCGGGTTTTTGAATGCGCTGCGAAAAAAGCAAGGCCCTCGCCAATACCTTAGAGCGTATCTCTACCGCATTGCACATAATTGGATCACTGATTCTTACCGCCGGCAGCCCCCTCCCCAAGTGGAGTTGGACCCAGAAATGCAGGCCAGTCTGGGTGAAGGCCCAGCGGAAGTAATGGAAATCGAAATGCAAAACGAACAAGTTCGAGCAGCCCTGGCCAAATTAACTCCCGATCAAAGGCAAGTTGTCGTTTTGAAATATCTTGAAGATTGGAAAAACAAAGAAATCGCCCAGGCATTAGGAAAACCAATTGGGGCTGTTAAGGCTCTGCAACATCGTGGGATTGCAGCCCTCCGAAAAGGTTTAGTTCCACAGGAATAATTATTCGATGAACGATCCCAAAAACCAAATTGAGCCTGCGTTGAAAGATTTGTTGGAACAGTTTATGACTGCTCCAGAACGTAATCGGTTGGAAGCCGAGCGCGGAAAGACAAGATTCCTGGCCGATGCCCAACAAATTCAAGAAAGATCCTTTCTCCCCCTGAGCGAAAGAATCTATACCTGGATAAAGTCAATCTTTAATACACCCAATAAAAAAACCTTTTCGTTAAGATTTAGATTAACAATCCTAACAGTTAGCATACTCCTGCTGGGTGGCATTAGTGGAACAGCTTATGCGGCTCAGGATGCCTTGCCCGGAGATTTGCTCTACCCTGTAAAAAATTGGGTAGAAGATGCATGGTTAATCATTTCACTGGATGAAGCAGGTGATACGTGGCTGAGATTGGAATTTGCCCAAAATCGTTTAGAGGAAATTAGTTTGTTGAGGCAAGAAAAACCAGCCCAAGATATCGAACTAGCGTTTTCAAATTTCAACAAAAATATCCAGGCAGCAGGATTATTGCTCCAAAATCTCGAAGATAATGATAACCCTCAGACTGAAAGCCTCTCCATTGTGTACGCCCACTTGCTTGCAGAATATCAATCCTTAATGGTTGATGAATCAAAGCAAGCTCCCGCTGCAGACGAATCTCCTCCTGATGATGGCACTGAAGAAGAAGGCACCACCGACGAAGTAGAAATCGATGAAGAGCAGAATAATGGTGAAAACGGTTTAGAAGAAGAGCCTGTAGAAAAGAATGAACCTGAGGAAGAGGGAGAATCTGAAGAAGAGGAATCCGAAGAAGAGGAGTCCGGAGAGGAAGGATCTGGCGGAGAGGAGCATGATGAGGAAGAATCAGAAGAAGAATATGGAGAAGAGGAACCTGAAGAAGAATCTGAAGAAGAACCCGAAAGAGACAAATGAAATCAGGAATAATTAATCCTAAATTCAGCATCTTTTCCCCCATGAGTACTATTTTACCTGCCAAAATATGGACTAACCGTATCCATATACTAGAATCTGCGTCAAAACCAGTAATTAACTAATTTCTATATCCAATTTACTGTAGAAGGATAAATTACTATGTTTTGGAGAATGCGACATGAATAGCAAAAATAAAAACCCAAAAGTATTATTTCTATTATTGATCATAATATTGCTCACTACCGCTTGCGTGCAGGAAGGGCTGACCACTGCTGACCTACCCGAGGGTGAATTCAACTCAGAAGGTGATTTCGAATTCACTGGGACTGTCGAAGCAATCGGGGATACCGAATGGACGATTTCAGGTGAAGTTTTCCAAGTTTCTGCTGATACAGAAATTCCCAGCGAAATTTCCTTAGGCGACCTTGTCGTAATTGAAGGGTCAGTCAATGATTCAGCGAATCTCTTTGCCATTGGAATCGTTCCGTTTCTTGGTGATGATGATGTTAACGACGATGAAGGTGAAGTCACCGGCGTTGTTGAAGAGATCAGTGACGCAAGCATAACAGTCGATGGAGTTACCTATCTACTCACAGCCGATACAGAGATGGAAGATGAGATCGTGGTCGGCGACACCGTCAAAGTCGAGTTTTACAGCAACGACGAAGGTGATTTGGTTGCTTCTGAGGTCGAGCTAGTAGATGAA
>VRUJ01000027.1:50070-50727 GCA_019456165.1 Chloroflexota bacterium | reverse complement strand
GACGATGAAGATGGCGAAGTTATCGGCGTGGTCGAAGACATCAGTGACACGAGCATAACAATCGATGGAGTTACCTATCTGCTCACAGACGATACAGAGATGGAAAATGAGATCGTGGTCGGCGACACCGTCAAAGTCGAGTTTTACAGCAACGACGCAGGTGATTTGGTTGCTTCTGAGGTCGAACTAGTAGATGAAGACGATGAAGATGGCGAAGTCACTGGCATAGTTGAAGCGATCACCGACACGAGCATAACAGTCGATGGAATTACTTACCTGCTAACCGACGATACTGAGATGGAAGATGAGATCGTGGTGGGCGACACCGTCAAAGTCGAGTTTTACAGCAACGACGAAGGTGATTTGGTTGCTTCTGAGGTCGAACTTGTAGATGAAGACGATGAAGATGGCGAAGTTATCGGCGTGGTCGAAGACATCAGTGACACGAGCATAACAATCGATGGAGTTACCTACCTGCTCACCACCGATACAGAAATGGAAGATGAGATTGTAGTCGGCGACACCGTCAAAGTCGAGTTTTACAGCAACGACGAAGGTGATTTGGTTGCTTCTGAGGTCGAACTAGTAGATGAAGACGATGAAGATGGCGAAGTTATCGGCGTGGTCGAAGACATCAGTGACACGAGCATAACAGTC
>VRUJ01000027.1:0-49970 GCA_019456165.1 Chloroflexota bacterium | reverse complement strand
GATGGAATTACTTACCTGCTAACCGACGATACTGAGATGGAAGATGAGATCGTGGTCGGCGACACCGTCAAAGTCGAGTTTTACACCAACGATGAAGGTGATTTGGTTGCTTCTGAGGTCGAGCTAGTAGAAGACGACGATGAAGATGGCGAAGTTATCGGCGTGGTCGAAGACATCAGTGACACGAGCATAACAGTCGATGGAATTACTTACCTGCTAACCGACGATACTGAGATGGAAGATGAGATCGTGGTCGGCGACACCGTCAAAGTCGAATTTTACAGCAACGACGAAGGTGATTTGGTTGCTTCTGAGGTCGAACTAGTAGATGACGACGATGAAGATGGCGAAGTTATCGGCGTGGTCGAAGACATCAGTGACACGAGCATAACAGTCGATGGAGTTACCTACCTGCTTACAGAAGATACTGAGATGGAAGATGAAATTACAGTTGGCGACACTGTCAAAGTCGAGTTTTACAGCAACGACGAAGGTGATTTGGTTGCTTCTGAGGTCGAATTAGTAGAAGACGATGACGATGACGACGATGACGATGAAGATGACGACGATGATGATGACGATGATGATGATGATGATGATGATGACGATTAATATCCACCCTCAGAATGAAACTTCTCGTTAGTAAGCCTAAAAAATAAGGATGCCCCTGCCAAATAAAAATTGGCAGGGGTTTTTTGTTGATAAAAATGCCCGGGCAGGCACCCCGGCGGCACCCAAAGAAATCTGCATGCCGCTGCTTCCTTTCGGACCTGACGGGGTTAACAGAACTTTGCCGCGCCGGACCCACCCGGACGCATGCGAGGATACCGTAGTAACTGGGGACTGTCAATATTTTTCGATTTTTGTGTAAAAATGATCAAAGATTTCTTAATTAAACATTTGGGTAAATCCCCCATGATGTAGTAATATAATTATTTTCTAACTAATCCTTTTTTGATAAGCCGGCCAGGCGATACCGAAGAGGATCACCAGCACAATTACCACCGCGCCAATAGTAATCACTTGAGTGTCCCCTTCCCCCTCAAGACTAATTATTTCTAATTCCGGTTCTTCTACCTCTGATGGGGGAGGCGCTGGTGGAAGAGTTTGAGAATAAGCTAACAAATCAGCAACCTGCTCCAAGGACCCGATAATTGCTGCAAAATTATGTGAGTCGTAATTAGGCAGACCAAAGCGGATGCGATGTATAAAACTCCAAGGATTTCTCAATGCCACGTCACCGATGAATGCAGGGTTTGCAGCAGTTCCAAAATTCAGCATACTCCCATCCGCAGCGTGGCACTCTGCACAAGCCTGATTGTACAAATCCACACCGCTGCCAGTATCTCCAACTGAAATTCTGGTCTCATAATCCACAATTGAGCTAACGTCGAGAATTCCAGATTGGAGGAAAGCCGTTAGATCATTGCGCGCACCAGCATCCAATAACCCTGAGTAATCATGGTCTGGGTTGCTGGTTCCATCCAACCAACCCAAAATATCCTCTGATGGCAAATCTGCTGCCTGCAAAAGACCAGGAAAGGCTGTACCGAAAGCTCCCTCCGCCCCCAAATAGTCCCATGCGTGGCAAGTTCGGCAAAGCCAGGTCCGCTCAGCAGAAAAGTCTTCATTTTCTTGAGCTTCCCATAAAGGGTGATTCCCTTCTGGGCTTTCAACTCCCAATTTGAGCGGCCAATTATCGTACAAGTGAGCGCCTCGGATAACATCCTCCCCAAGTTCAACTTGTGCCCTGGTTGAATTGGTTAATACCAGAGAAACTGTAACGAAAAAAATTATTCCGAGATAGGCTTTTGTTTTTATTGTCATTCTGCTTTGTTGATTATAGGCTATGGTTCCCAAAGTATAACACTTGTAGATTAGATAGTTCGAGATCAATTTTCATATAATTGGCAAAAAACGACCCCCTTCCCAACAATATCATTGGAAAGAGGGTGGAGGTACTAGATGGTAATAGTGGAGGGTGAGTTATTCTTCTTCGAACGTCATCAAGAAGGCGATCAAATCTTGAAGCTGGTCTTCAGATAACAAATCAACGAAGTTCGGCGGCATGAGATTATCAAGGAAATCTTCAACCACATACTCACTAGGCAAAACGATAGACTCATAAAGGTAATCTTCTGCCGAAAGTCCGTCCACTCGCGTGGCCGCTCGTGTGGCGATCCCGTTCAAAGCTGGACCAACAATCCCGGCGCTTAGGCGGCTGATTGTGTGGCAGGCGCCGCATCCAAATTGGTTATATAGAGTAAATCCACGTGCCACAGGGTCATCAACTGCGGCTACTTCTTCAATAGGTGTGGGGATTGCATCTGGATTCAGCGCCCATTCTTCAAAATTCATAATAAATGCAGCCACTGCGTTAATTTGGTCATCCCGTAATGGGCCGCCAAGTTTTTCTGACCAGGTCGGCATAGCTGGGCTGCCCCCACCCACAAATTCAGCGGGGCGAGTAGAAATCTGCCTCCCAGTTGTGACCACAGAGATGATATAGTCCTCTAAGCCACCATCCCAACCAATGTCCTCCAGACGGGTAGTAAATAACTCTTCACAACGTAGGCAGGGCGCAACAAAATCGACACCCTGAGCATGTGAGCCGTGGCAAGAGGTACAGTTGATTTCGTACACCGCGGCCCCAAACTCGATCAATTCTGCCCTTTGTGATTGCTCAAATTCAGCCAAACGATTTTTCTCATCGAAGGCCATGACAGTCAAGATTCCAACGCTCATCAAGGCAAAAACGGTGCCTAAGACTATCTCAAGTTGTACACGTTTCATAATATTATTAAGCCTCCTCCATCCAGCAACATCCTATTCCTCACGGCGACCATCTTCATGCAGGAAGAAATCAACATCGTAAGTTTGTTCTTGGCCGGTATCCGGGTCAGTCCAATTAACAGTAGGAACGACTCTCTTTACATTGGGTTGGAAATCCTCAATCAGGAAATATGCATGCAAAAAGGGCAATTCGCCACTTTCCTCAGCCAATAGCAAACGCTCTGCAAATTCAGCAAACACTTCACTTAAGTGGGGGCATCCATAAACTGTATAGTCATCTCCCTCCGAAGCGCGCGGCTGGTAGGCAAGGTCTGGGCACAAATCCTCCCCAGCCACGTAATCTGCGAGCAAATATATTCCGGGAACAAGCTCTTCATGAGGTATTTCACGCAATGGACCAAGCCCTTCCTCTGGCGCCAGGTCTTGAATGATCCTGGTCGCAGCCGGAGTCTCGATGCCGTATTGCGGCAGGCCCATATAGCTGAGAGCTAACATGATAAAGATCCAGGCGATACCCCAGGCGATGGCAAAAGGCCTGTTCTTGGCTAAGCGGCTGGGGTTGCGGTCGATGTAAGGAATGGCCAACAAGATAAAAACCAAAGTGGGCGGCACGATCAAGCCCATAATAAATTTGCTGTTGAGCAGTTGGCTCAATTCAACCTGTATACCAATGGTGCCCATAATGGTTTCAATTATCTGGGCCGGGTCGATCTTGAGCATCCCCTGCAGCCACCAGAAGTACCAGGGCGCTTTAGTATCCAGAGGTGTTTTCTGAGGGTTGGCATGGGTCTCCAAAGGTGAATCGAACCAACCAAAATACAGAATCGCCAAAAGGGCCAAGATACCCAGTGCGGTAAGGAATAGTTCATGGGTTAAGAGGTCCGGAATGAGGTCAATGCGCCTGGTATGCTTCTTCTTTTCATCCTTTTCCATGTCGCCTTCTTCAACCGGCGCAGGCAAGGAAATGCTGTGCTCGCGGGCAACTTTGTAATAATGGACACTGATCAGTAAGATCGCCAGCAAGGGGAAGAGGATGACGTGCTGTAAATAAAATCGCAGCAAACCACCTGCTCCAATATCAGGAGCGCCCCGCATGATTATGTTCAAGCCCGGGCCGAACACCGGTCCAGATTCGGTTATGCTGGTGCCTACAGTGATAGCCCAATAACCCAACTGGTCCCAGGTCAAGAGATATCCAGTAAAGCTTAACCAGGCCGTGAAAGCCAGCAATATAACCCCGGTAAGCCAGGTGAAGGTGCGTTGGCCTTTGTATGAACCTGTAAAATAAGTACGGAACATATGCAGCCAAGAAAAAATGACCATGGCTTCAGCCCCCAATCTATGAAGATCGCGCATGAGTTCGCCAAAAAAAACATTACTTTCGATGATCAAGATTGATTCATACGCATTATCAGGGAAAGGAATATAGTAGGCCATCAAGATAACACCGGTGATGGTTTCGACTATGAAGAAGAACATGGTGAACCAACCCAAGCGGAACGTGTGGGTGAAGCGTGTGGAAGCTGCTTGATAGTACCGCGGCCGCAAGTGCATGATAAAACTCGTAGTAATCACCTTGTAGCGCGGGTTTGGTTTTTCAGTCGGCGGGTCACCGCGCATTATAGCGCGCAGTTCTTTGATGCTCAAACCGGCTGTGATGATGCGTACGCGATTATCTATCATCGCAAAGAACCATCGGCGCATTTCACCTCGGGGGGGAATATTAAATCGCTCGCGTAGTGTACTGATCATCCTCTACCTCTTCAATAATATAAGGATTTGTGTGTAATTCTAATCGTGAATTGCGCCCGATATTTTGGCGCCTGTATCGACTTCTACAACTGCATTTGGGTTATCAGGAAGCTCCACTGGACCGCCGTCATCGGGGGTTTCAGCCAGAACTTCACCTGTCCGGCTATCAACAACCCGGACGACAAACCGATCAAGATTGCGGGGGGCCGGTCCTTTTATCCAATCGCCATTATGTTCGAACTGTGAACCGTGGCACGGGCAGATGAATTTGAACTCCTGATCGTTCCATCCAAAAAGACAACCCAAATGCGGGCATACTTTGTAAAGCGCAATAAGACCTTCTTCAGTATTTGTGATCCACAGCTTTACTTTCGGGCGGTTTTCCGGGGGTGAGCCAGGTGCAGGTAGGGCATCCGTTGAGCCTATTGGGATAATTCCACCAAATTCACCTTCTTTGAATCTTGGATAGCCGAAGGCTATACTCACACCTGCTATTTCAAATACCAAGAAGCCCATAGAAGCCAACCAGGCTAAATTTAAAAACTCCCGCCTGTTTAGAGTCAGTTTTTCATTCTCGGGTGTTTCTTCAGCTTGCTTTTTCAGAGCAGCTTCTTCGCTCATAAAATTTTCTCCTCAAAGGCCAGGATTGGGAAAACATTGAATATTCTATCACAATCACTTATTGAGAACAAGTAAATCAGATAATTATTCCCAACAATCCTCAGTTAAACCAATGGAACAGCCGTAAACATTGCCCTAATCAAGAGACCGACCCCAATTATTGTCGCAGTCCCGTAAGCCAACATTTCAGGACGGTCACTGCGGCCTTTAGTATACACATAAGAACCAGGTATCATCATCAGGACAACTATGCCGTAAAGGATATGAATTCCGCGGTTAGGCCGGCTGCCACCAATCCACAGAAATGCTCCCATCAGCGCTTGTGCCAATAGCAGCAGTTCAGCAATTGCCAGCGCGCCCCAGTAAGATGAATTTACACCTTGTTGGCGGAAAAATCGGTAAAAACCCCAGATAGAGATGGCTAGTAAATAATATAAGGCCGTGTTTCCTAGTTTGGTGTGGATTTCCGCGAGCGTCATAAATTCGTTCTCCTAAAAAATTTTCTTTTATAACAGTTAATCATTGTAACCCAAGTTTGTCTATAGGGTTTTGATCTCTATAAATTATTAACCAAAGATTTGAACCCATTATCTTGTAACCAATTAAAGTATAATTGCGCCCGGAGAAACATCTAAAATGAAAGCAATTATTTTCCACGAGCACGGCGGTCCCGAAGTGCTCACCTATACTGAATTACCTACACCCGACCCCAAAACTGGAGAAGCGCTGGTGCGGCTTGAGGCTGCTGCTCTGAACCATCTGGATCTATGGGTACGCAGGGGTTGGCCGGGAATTGACATTGAATACCCCCACATCCCCGGAGCAGATGGGGCTGGCCGGATCGCAGCTCTAGGCGAAAACGTCAACGGTTGGACAGAGGGCGAACGCGTGGTGATCAACCCCAACATCGCCGATGGCACCTGCGAATTCTGCCTGGCTGGTTTCGAGAACCAGTGCCGCAATTGGAAACTTCTAGGTGAAACACTCCCAGGAACTTATCGCGAATATATCACTGTTCCAGCTCTTAATCTGCGCCGAATTCCTGAGGGTTTTGATTCTCAGCTCGCAGCTGCCGCAGCTCTCGTGTATATGACTGCCTGGCATTCGTTGGTAACGCGTGGGGATTTGCAGTCCAGTGAAACCGTTCTGGTCGTTGGGGCATCTGGGGGTGTGAACACTGCCAGCATCCAAATTGCCAAACATCTTGGTGCAACGGTTTACGTGGTTGGTTCAAACGCAGATAAATTAGCTCTGGCCGAGAAAATGGGCGCAGACCATCTGATCGACAGATCGCAAAATGAAAATTGGGCAAGCAGTGTCTACCAACAGACGAACAAGCGCGGTGTTGACGTCGTGGTTGACAATGTAGGAACAACCTTCCCCCTCAGTATGCGCGCCGTACGTAAAGGCGGCCGCATCCTAACGGTGGGCAATACTGGCGGCGCGAAATTCGAAATTGATAACCGCTATATTTTTGGAAAACATTTATCTCTCCTCGGCTCAACTATGGGCACACCCCGCGACTTTGCCACGGTAATGGATCTCGTCTTCGATGGCAAATTACAACCGGCTGTGGATAAAACCTTTCCTCTAAAAGATGCCAGGGCGGCCCACCAACGCCTTGAATCAGGTGAGCAAATGGGTAAGATCACCTTAGTGATACCGTAGCATTTGGTACAATCTAGAGAAACTTTATTAGTAGAACCGTTTAGCTAATGTAATGGCTTCAAACAAAGAATTTCAAGCTAGTAAAATCGACAAATGAAAGTTCGCCGACCATGGAGCGTAACGTGGCTAGCCATTGGGGTGTTAAGCCTTACAGGAATCCACATAATACGATTGCTGCAGACCATTTGGCATTGGGATTTCCTAAACACATTGCCACTCTCAATTCCACCGCTTTACTTCGGGATAACCGGGTTGGTTTGGGGCATTTCTGGCCTTCCTTCGGTGTGGGGCCTCTGGCGAGGTAAGGAATGGGCTCCCCGCTATTTGTGGTGGATTACAATAATCTTTCTGCTATATTATTGGATTGATCGCACACAATTGGCAACGAGTACCTTTAAAAAGACAAACCAGCCTTTTGCTATCGGAGGGACAATCTTTGTATTGCTTCTGATCTACTGGATTATTACACGCCCCAGAGCTAAGGCATTTTTTGGAGAAATGGATGACAGACAATCCCAAAATCGAGAATTTACGCAAAATTAGAGCAAAGGGACGCCAAGGCGGAGGGAAAAAGCGCATTGAGAAGCAGCACGAACGGGGTCGCTTAACCGCGCGAGAACGCCTAGATCTATTACTTGATAAAGGCTCTTTCCGTGAATTAGATGCTTTTGTCGAACACCGCACACAAGATTTCGGCCTGGAGAAGAAAAAAATCCTAGGTGATAGTGTAGTGACCGGCTGGGGGACAATCGAAGGTCGTTTGGTGTATGTGTTTTCACAAGACTTCACGGTCTTCGGCGGCAGCCTGGGTGAGGTGCACGCCGAAAAGATCGTCAAGATATTGGAAATGGCATTGAAGAACGGCGCCCCTTTAATCGGATTGAATGATTCTGGAGGGGCACGCATTCAGGAAGGGGTAGTATCTCTTGGGGGATACGCCGATATATTCTTGCGAAACACATTAGCTTCCGGTGTAATTCCCCAAATAAGCGCAATTATGGGGCCATGTGCCGGAGGCGCGGTATATTCCCCTGCTCTAACCGATTTCATTTTCATGGTGCGAGATTCATCCTATATGTTCGTGACCGGCCCTGAAGTGGTTAAAGCAGTCACTCATGAAGAGGTTTCCTTTGAGGAATTGGGCGGAGCAAGTGTGCACTCTGAGACCTCCGGGGTATGCCACGTAGCAGCCGACAGCGAAGCAGATACTTTATACTTGATCCGCAAGCTGCTAACTTACTTACCTCAAAACAACATGGAAGACCCACCTTATAAACCCACGCGTGATAATCCCCTGCGCCGGGAAGATAGCCTCAATCGTATTATCCCAGATGACCCCAGTAAACCATACGACATCAAAGAAGTAATTTCACTAATAATGGATGATGGGCAATTTTTTGAGATACATGAGAATTTCGCTATGAATATCGTCGTAGGTTTTTCACGCTTGGGCGGTCATAGCGTAGGGATCATCGCTAACCAACCTGCTGTATTGGCTGGCGTGTTGGATATTGATGCCTCCGAGAAGGCGGCCCGTTTCGTACGGTTCTGCGATGCCTTCAATATTCCTTTGCTCACCTTGGAAGACGTTCCCGGCTTTTTACCCGGCATGACTCAAGAACATGGTGGAATCATTCGTGCGGGAGCAAAACTACTTTATGCTTATTGTGAATCCACTGTTCCAAAATTAACGGTTGTAACGCGAAAAGCATATGGCGGAGCTTACGACGTGATGAGCAGCAAGCACATCCGCGGAGACCTAAACCTGGCCTGGCCGACTGCCCAGATAGCCGTAATGGGACCCGAGGGAGCCGTCAATATCATCTTCCGTAGGGAATTGGCTGAAGCCAAAGATCCGGTTAAAAAGAAAGCGGAGTTAGTGGCAGAATACCGTGAAAAGTTCGCCAATCCTTACATCGCAGCTTCGCGCGGTTATATCGACGACGTTATAGAACCAAGCGATACACGTCCGCGCTTAATTAACGCCTTAGAAATGCTGACAAACAAACGTGATTCAAACCCAGCCAAAAAACATGGAAATATACCGCTGTAATATTACAAATTATCATCGTGATTATTGAATTGAATTAATTTAGGAAAAAGTATGACATTTAACAAAGTATTGATAGCCAACCGGGGCGAGATCGCCGTTCGCATTATCCGTGCCTGTCACGAATTAGGAATGAAAGCCGTAGCTGTGTTTTCTGAAGCAGATCGCAAAGCATTACATGTGCGCCACGCTGATGAAGCATATCTCTTAGGCCCAGCAGCGTCAAGTGAATCTTACTTACGCATGGACAAGATAATTGAAATCGCTAAAAAAAGCGGCGCGGGGGCTATCCACCCGGGTTATGGTTTTCTAGCCGAGCGCTCGGAATTTGCACAGGCGTGCGCTGAAGAAGAGTTAGCGTTCATAGGGCCAGAACCTTCCTCAATCACAGCGATGGGAGATAAAGGTATCGCCCGTGCCACCGTCACTGATGCAGGCATCCCTGTTGTGCCTGGAACTGAAGGAGAGGGCAGCTTAAGTGATGAAGAGCTGCTCAAGCTAGCCCCAGAAATTGGATTTCCCTTGCTGGCCAAGGCTACAGCCGGGGGAGGTGGAAAAGGCATGCGTGAAATTCGCAATATTGAGGAGATGCCTGGGTTGTTAAATGCGGCTCGCAGAGAGGCAGAAGCTGCCTTTGGTGATGGCAATGTCTATCTGGAAAAATTACTCAAAAACGCGCGGCACATCGAAATACAGATCCTGGCCGACCAGCACGGAAATGTGATCCACTTGGGTGAAAGGGAATGCTCGATCCAACGTCGCCACCAGAAATTGTTAGAGGAATCCCCCTCGCCATTTATTAATGAGGATAATGAATTCAGGGAGAGAATGGGCGATGTCGCCGTAAGAACCGCGCAGGCGGTTGGGTACGTCAATGCAGGTACGATCGAATTCTTGGTAGATAAGGAGAAGCGTTTTTACTTTTTAGAAATGAATACGCGGCTGCAGGTGGAACACCCCATTACTGAAGCCGTTACAGGTATCGACATCGTAAAAGAGCAAATTCGCATCGCCCGCGGCCGCCAACTCAGTATCAGGCAAGAAGATGTCAAGATGAATGGCTGGGCAATCGAGTGCCGGGTAAATGCCGAAGACCCCTATAACGATTTTCTACCTTCTACCGGTTTCATCACCCACCACTCGGTACCAACTGGCCCAGGTGTGCGCGTGGACACTGGCGTCTACGATGGTTTTGAAGTATCCCCTTATTATGACTCATTGATTTCCAAAGTGATTGTCTGGGGGAATACTCGCGGTCAGGCCATTTTACGCATGCGGCGGGCACTAGAGGAATACAGTATCGTTGGAGTGATGACTAACATACCCTTCCACCAAAACCTGCTCGATCAAACTCGCTTCATCGCCGGGCAGTTTGATACACGTTTCGTTGAGGAGCGCTTTTCAATGGAGAAAGCTGAACAAAACAAAGAGACTCATCCAGAAATTGCAGCAATACTTTCCACTCTGGTTGCCCACACCGAGTTCGAACGCTCCGCCCAGATCATCCAGAGAGGCGAGCGCGATACGAGCAATTGGAAATGGGTTGGCCGCTGGGAGCGTATGCACCGTTAAGGTAGTGGTATGAAATACATCACAACGATCGGTGAAAAGGAATATGAAGTTGAAATCCTGGCCAACAACCAGGTCAGTGTTGATGGGGTGACCTACCACGTTGATTTTCAGTCAGTTAGCGGCCAGCCTGTTTTTACCATGCTAGTTGACGGCAAATCATACGAGGCGCATATTTACCGGGAAGAAGACCTTTGGCAGGTGCTATTGCGCGGCACCCTATTCACTGCCAGAGTGGAAGACGAACGCGAGAAAAGACTACGCGCTGAATCTGGCAGCCAGGCAGCCGAAAGTGGGGAACACATCCTAAAAGCTCCTATGCCGGGACTGGTAGTCAAAGTGCCCGTCGAGGAAGGCGAGCAAGTTGAGAAAGGCGATGTGCTTTTGATCCTTGAATCGATGAAGATGCAGAATGAATTGAAAGCTCCCCGTGCGGGTATCGTCCGCCGTATCCGTGTGAGCGAAGGGGATAACGTAGAACAACGAGAAGCTCTCCTGGGTTTAGAGTGACTCAAACCAGCCTGTACAAAACTACACTGTGAATAAAAAAGGGCATCAAGAAACTGAGGTCAAGTTCTACTTGGATGACCCCGCGGGGTTAGAAAAACGTTTATCAGATTCTGGTGCACAATTGAAGCGATCCCGCACGTTTGAGTACAATCTGCGCTTCGATACCCCCGACCGAGAACTAACCCAAGGTCATCGTGTGCTGCGTTTGCGCAAAGATGACACGGTTCATCTGACGTACAAAGGCCCTAGCGAGACTGCCAGCGGGGCAACCTCACGCCAGGAAATTGAGTTCACGGTTTCAGATTTCGAGACAGCCCAGAAGTTTATTGAGGCTTTGGGCTATGAGATAAGGGTGATTTACGAGAAATACCGCACTACTTATTCGCTCGGGGAATTAGAAATTGTTTTAGACGAGCTGCCCTTCGGCCACTTCATGGAAATTGAGGGACCCGATGCTGCCAGTATACACGCTGTCGCCGAAAAGCTGGGTTTGGAGTGGGAGGCACGCTTGTTAACCAGCTATCTGGCATTGTTCAAAAACGTGAAGAAATCTTTGGGCTTGAAATTTCGGGATCTGACATTTGCGAACTTTGAGGGTTTGGAGATTACTAAAGATATGTTTGAGGTGAAATCGAGGGACGGGTAATTTTATTTTTATCTGCGTTCATCCGCGTTCATCTGCGGCTATTTCCTTCCAAACCCGTTATCAAAGAAGAATGTTGATAAAAAATATTTAACCGTAGATAGATACAAATAAACGCTGATATTTAAGGTATAAATTTATGATCGTTTTCGATGGGAATGGTATCTGATGGAAATAAATCTTATTACTGAAAAGATTATAGGTTGCGCGTATACCGTAGGAAATACACTTGGTCCTGGCTTTCTTGAGAAAGTCTATGAAAACGCTCTGGCTCATGAAATTCAAAAAGCTAGTCTAAAAGTCAAAACGCAGGTCCCTGTCAAAGTATATTACGACAATATCATAGTTGGAGAATATTTTGCTGATTTATTAGTTGAGGATAAGGTAATTATCGAACTTAAAGCATCAAAAAATATCGAAAAAATTCATATGGCGCAATGTTTGAATTACCTAAAAGCAACAAATTTAAAAATCTGTTTATTGATAAACTTTGGAAAACCCAAGATTCAGATAAAACGGATTGTTAGAGGTTTATAATCTGCGTTCATCCGCGTTCATCTGCGGCTATTTCATTCCAACTAATATTCAAACAAGGATTCAAGAAAAAACAATTAACCGCAGATAGATACAGATAAACGCAGATAATATTTTTAAAGTATAATAAGTTTGGGAGGAGCAATGATGGTTTCTAAAATTATAGTACTTCTTATGTTTGCTATCATGCTGAATAGCTGCGCGCCAGCAGACACGGCTTCACCAACAACAACTCAAACACCGGGGGCAACCCAAACACCGCGAGCAACCTTGACTGCAACGACTACACAGGCAGCGACCGCAACGCAAAGGCCACTGCCAAGCCGCAGGCCTTCTCCAACCCCAACAATCACCCCAACATACACACCAACTGCACCTGACCTCCCAACATTTCTTGACGTCCCGGAATGGCTGGGAGATCCAGAAATCAACGTGCTTATGTTTCTAACTAGGAATCCCGAAGGCTCATACCAATTGTCTTTTTTCAATGCAAATACAGGGGATAGATTTGATCTTCCAGACAATTTCTTAGCTAACATTGGATATTATTTCTGGATGCCAGATGGTCGATCTTTTGGATTAGTTTCCCAAAATCGTCAAGAAATTTATTTGATAGATATTATGTCAGGGGAGATAACAGCACGTGAGGCAGGAATAAATACTACTCGCTTTCTTTCGACGGGTAATTCTTATCCTTACATGGCTTTTACTTCCGGTTTATCATTTGATGGTGATAACTTTATTCTTCCAGTAAGTCGTGTTTTCTACGACTCCCGTTTCGGCGCATTCTCTAACAACGGGTTATATTTCGTTCAAATCGATGTTGAAGAATATCGTTTCACAAAAATCGAGAATTTGTTAACCGGAGAAATTATTCAGATAACTAACCCTGATGACGAATATTATGACGTTTATTTCGAGTGGTCTCCGGTATCAAACCAACTTGCAATACTACACAGGAGCGTCCCACCTTTCCATACCGACTATGGATTTGAAATAGATAATGATGACATAGAATTCAAGGTAAACATTTACGACCCGGCAACAGGTAGAATTCTAGGTTCTTATAAAGATGTAGGTGATGCGCGATGGTCACCTGATGGAACCCAAATCCTCTATGACGAACAAGGTAGGTATTTTTGGTCAATAAGAGAAGATTACAGCAGCGCTCCATGCATTTTCACAATTATAACTGGCGAAACTAATTGCCTAAACTATATTCGTAATTGGCATGGACAAATAAGTTTAAGGGATTATATTTGGTCTCCAGATGGCACACGATTAAGTTATACGTATGAGTATGATATTTTATATCCTGATTTCTATATAGATACGGGAGGATTATGCATTGTGGATCTATTATCCAGAGGAATTATTTGCCCAACAGACTTAATGCCCGAACTAGATATATATAAGGGGTTCCATTTACATGCTCTTGGTCATTCCTGGTCCCCAGACAGTAACTTTATTGCTTTTACAACTGGAATGTGCAAATATTATTGTGATGAGTCTATTGAGGAGTTGATTTATATAATTTCCTCTGATGGCGGCCAATATTATTATTTGGATAAAAGAGTATATAATTATTCCCTCACCGACGCTTGGCGGCCACCAATTACAGATTAATTTTTTTATCTGGGTTCATCCGCGTTCATCTGCGGTTATTTCCTTCCCCCAACTAACCTGCCAAACCTCCCCACTCTCACCCAAGAGCCCATCCAACAAGCTGGCGAACATAATCGGATTCCCAGTTGTGAGGTAGCGCGTTTTCCCCGCATCACTGCTGGTACTCCGCAGTTCAAACTGATCTAGCAAGCGCGCTGTCTGTCGGGCGATGGCTGGCGCGGGATCAATCACACGCACATCAGTACCAACGATCTCCTGGATAAGAGGGATCACAAACGGATAATGTGTACATCCCAGTACAACGGTATCCAGGCCTTGGGCCAGCATGGGCTGCACTGCATGCTCAAGAATGCGGCGAGTCTCCACCCCATTCACCCGGCCAGCTTCGATCTCATCAACCAGTCCAGGGCAAGTATGCTGCAGCACAGTCACTCCCTGGGCGAAGCGTTCGATCACCGAGGCGTACAACTCCCCTTGGAAGGTTGCCGGTGTAGCCAGCACGCCCACCACTCCTGAATTGGTCTGTTCTGCGGCTGGTTTGACGGCCGGTTCCATCCCTACGGTGGGGATATCCGGGAATGTTGCCCGTAAGTAGCGCAGAGCTGCCGCGGAAGCAGCATTGCAAGCCACCACAATTAGCTTAACATCTTGCTCCAACAAGTAGCGGGTGATGCCTGTGGAAAAAGCGCGCACTTCGAGTAAAGACCGGAGGCCGTATGGAACGTGTGCTTGATCGGCGAGATAGAGGATGTCTTCATCAGGCAGTTGCTGGCGAATAGCACGCAAGATTGATAAGCCCCCCACCCCAGAATCGAAAATACCAATTGGTGCATCCGGTCTTGGTGAGCTCATAAGCAGCTATCCATCAAGATTTATTCACCCGCGCCGCTTCCACAAATGTAGAGAACAGCGCTTGCATCTTGGGATCATCAGGAAGCCATTCTGGATGCCACTGCACAGCCAACCCAAAGGGATGCTCTGGGAGTTCTGCGGCCTCTACTAATCCGTCCGGAGAATAACCCGTAGCTCTCAAACCGGAAGCAAGTTCACGGACACCCTGGTGATGTAAACTGTTGACCGGTAAAGTTTGAGTGTCTACGATTTCAGCCAGCCGACTGCCTTCCTCAAGCTGCACAGTGTGAGCCATATGATCCCACGGGTAGCCTGGGAAAAAAGTGTGCTCGACTGCACCCGGAAGTTGGTCTGCAATATGCGTGTACAATGTACCTCCCATAGCGACGTTTAGCACCTGTATTCCACGGCAAATAGCCAGGAACAGCATTTGGGTTTCAAGCACGTCATGCACCAATTGCAGTTCCATATTATCCCTCTCTTTATCTACGCCGGTCACCTCTGGGTGGTCTTCGCCAATAAAAAGCTCAGTTTCAATATCCCCCCCGCCAGTGAAAACCACCGCATCTAATGAAGTAATAAGTTCCTTCAGTTGATTTTCTGGTAAACCCAGAGGTATCAACACCGGAAGCGCGCCAGCTTTAGAGAGGGCTTCAATATATGACCTAGGCGAAGAGATCAGAGGGATCTTATATGTTTCGCTGGTCGTATTCCTGGTTGAGATGCCGATCAGTGGAGCGGGCATGGAATCTCCTGTCCGTTAATACAAAAAGGGCGCAGTCATTAACTGCACCCTTATATTTTATCCCAGAATAAAGTTTCTATTTCTTGATTTTTTCTTTAAGGCGAGAGCTTTTACCTGTACGTTCGCGCAAGAAGTATAACTGCGCCCGCCGCACGTGGGATTTGCGTTCAACTTTTACTTTCTCAATCCGAGGTGAGCGCAGCAAAAAAGTGCGCTCAACGCCTATACCATTGCTGGCGGTGCGCCTTACGGTAAAGTTGGCGTTATTCCCCCCTTTGCGTAAGCGAATCACCGTTCCTTTGAACTCTTGGATACGTTCACGCGTGCCTTCTTTTATGCGCAGATGTACGTTAACCAGATCACCCGGGTTAAGCTGGGGGATATTTTCGTTGGGTTTGGCCTCAACCGACCTTAAGATTTCATCCATGTTAGTTACCTTACTGATATACAATATTTGCTGCCTTCTACTGGCACAGCGGAGTATTCTACCATGCCTAAGTTAAATTGGGTAGTGCCATAGGCTAGGTGAGCGATTTCTCGGATGAGTATTCGCAAGCTTAGATATTGAGCAAACCCTATTGACCTAATAGTGAAGATTTGCTATTATGATATTCTATGTAGACATAATCCAATATTAGGAGGAGTACAATGAACGAAAAAACTGAAGATAAATTGTTAGACTTGGGGGAACTGCGTGAGGCAATTAAGGAAGAGTATAAACAAGTAGCCGTAGACCCAAATCAAGGTTTTCATTTCCACACTGGGCGACCATTAGCAGTCATGTTGGGTTATAAAGAAGAATGGCTGGAGGATATTCCTGAAAGCGCGATCAACTCGGCAGCAGGAACAGGAAATCCTTTCAGTCTTGGCGAATTGAAACCGGGTGAACGTGTGGTTGACGTTGGCTGCGGCGCTGGCATGGACAGCCTTATCGCCTCCCAGATGGTGGGGGCCGCAGGGCAGGTGATTGGTGTGGACATGACCACAGAAATGCTTGATAAGGCCCGCACTTCAGCCCAAGAAGCAGGGGTAGAAAATGTTGAATTCCGTCAAGGCTATGGTGAGGAATTGCCTGTGGAAGACGGCTGGGCAGACGTCATCATCTCAAACGGGGTGCTCAACCTTATGCCGGATAAAATGAAAGGCCTTAGTGAGATGGCCCGGGTGCTAAAACCATCCGGTCGTCTGCAGATATCTGACATCATAGTACAAAAGACTGTGCCTGACAGCGGTAAAAAACAAATCGATCTCTGGACTGGTTGAATTGCCGGCGCTCTGCTGGAAGCAGAATTAGAATCTACAATTATCACCGCCGGATTTGTCGAATTTGAAGTGAAATCACATAAAGATGTATTTACCGGCGCGCCGCATGAATCGAGCGCAGCAGATTATGGGACTCTGGGCCTAGATTTCAGTGCCCGAAAACCTAAAAACGACGATGAGTGGGCTGAAGCCCTGGCCAAACTCACCTGTAAAGTTCCACCAGCGCTAGCATAATTACAACATAATATGAGGATACAAAAAGAACCCCCAACATGCCAAATCCGTGAATAAATCCTTCAAATAGCGTTTATCCGTTACGGGTGTGCGCGCAGGATTAATAATTATCTTTGCTGTTAGTCAATCGAAGAAATACAAGATAAATAGCGAAAGTAAGGTTATTAAGTAATATATTTTGTAATATTTATTCCTTGTAACCGGCGACAACTGCCCCATCTGAATAAAATGGGATGGCCCTTTGTTTGAGCAGCGTCACTACTTCTTGAGACGTTTTTGGTCAGGTTGGGCAGGCAATCAACCCTCTAGCCCAGTTCGGTTAAAAGTTGGCCTGCCTGAATAATGAAACCTATCAGGCAGGCCAAAGAATTTAATTCGTAGAAATTACAGTGGGTTTTAAGAAAAAAACCAAAATACCTGCTGCTTACTACAGGTTACTTCATTTCTTCTTTTTCGTTGATTCCATCTGCATGCTATCCAACCAGCGTTCTACCTGACGGCCAGCAACTTCGCGGGAGCCGAGGCCAAATGCCAGGGCCGCTGCGATGCCGATAGCTCCAAGAAGAATACCGAAAGCCAGGTTGACAATTTCACCTGCAATGCCCAGTTGTTCCAGAGCGAGCGCAGTCACAAAGACCAATACCGCAACACGCGCTAGATTGGCTGTGAAGGCTGCTTGTCTGCCGCCGGTAGTCAGAACCACACTGCGGACTAAATTCGCAAGGTAAAGACCAATAGCAAAGATCACGAGCGCAAGGACAGCCTGTCCACCAAACGCAGTGAAACTAGCGATCATCTCAGCCAAAATGCTGAAACCAAGCAGTTCGGCAGCCTCGATGGCAGCCAAAAGCATCACCGCAACCACCATCAAGTAACCGGCCATTTCCGAAGGAGTGAGTTGATCTTTAGCTTGTTCAACGCGGAAGCCTAGTTTTTCCGGTAATGCATTAAAGCCCAGCCCCGCGAGTACATTGGAGACCAATCCGGATAAAAGGCGTCCGACGAAGTATGCTACGGCCAGCACAACCAATGCACCAAAGAAAGCTGGGATGCCGTTAAGCACCGTTTCAAGCATGGTTGTCGCTGGTCCAGAAATGGCTTCAACGCCCAATTCATTGAGTGCCGCGATCACGGCCGGGATGAGCACGAGGATGTAAACAACTACACCAATGATTTTAGAAAGCGATTGGCCGTCTGCCTCTCCGCTGATGCCAACTCCCTCAGCGAGACTATCCAAATTGGTCGCGGCCAGGAGGTTTGTGACTATCCGGCGCACTATGCGGGCGAAGAACCAACCCACGATCAGGATGATAGCAGCCCCGAAAATGCTGGGGATGGCGCTGAGCACATCTGCTACCACGGCTTCTACTGGGGATACCAACCCTTGCATTCCCAATGATTCCAGAACAGCTGGGAGGAACAGCAAGAAGATCAGCCAGAAAACACCGGTAGCAAGAGATTCACTTATGTCTATTTGATCCTCTTCCAATTCAACCTGTTCAACGAGGCGCTCCTCAAAGCGCGTCATGCGCAAAGCCCGTGAAATGACCAATTTGACCAGGCTGGCAATAATCCAAGCCGCCAGCAGAATAAGCCCAGCTCCGATCAAATCCGGCGCTGCAAGTAGTATCTGATCCAAAAGCGTGCTCAATGGATCCGAGACGGCTGTCAGTTGAACAGTCTGGAAGAATGCCACTAACACAAACAACATGATCAAGTAAAAGACAGCCTTGGATGTCCAGCGCTCGATCTCAAGCCGCGGCGCGGTTCCTTCCTCGGCTAGCGCGCCAGAAAAACGGCTGTCTAGTTTGGCGCGTCGAAGAACTCGGCGCACTAAGTACGCGACAATGCGAGCCCCTATCCAGCCGCCTACCAGGATGCCCAGACCTATGAGAAGATTTAACAGGCTCTCCCCAGCCAGGTCGTTCAATTGGTTAATAAATTCGTCCATAATATTTCTACCTCCATCAGGTAAATTTAGATATAGTGGGTAAATAATAAATCGGATAGATTTTCGTCCTTGTGTCAAGGTTCATATAAATTAGATCCTATTCGGTTGGTCGCCCTCCGCAGAACCAGTCTTCAACCTCCACCCTTCTTTACAAATTGGGTTCATTTAAATAATAAGTTGATTATTATGACATGGCGAATAACGTGGCATGAAGTTCAAGCTGTGCGATGAAATCAAGAATGGTTACACAATACCTTTTTAAACGATGCCAGTCTAACTCTACTATATTATACACTAATATGCTATAAGAGTTGCTCTAATTATCCCCCAACCTTGAGCAGGCAATTTACCCCCAGTTTGTTCAGTCCGCAAACAAATCCTTCAATTTGCGTTTGCCTGTTACCGGAGGGTGGGCGCGCATAAAATTATCTTTGCCGCTCGACAAACGCCGAAATAGCGTCATCAAAGGGTTGCTGGGGCCCATGTCGAATTGGCTGGCATGGCATTCATCTGCCGCAATTTTGCTGGCTGCTACCGAGCGGTAGTTTATGACTGCATGGATTGGAAAATCCTGCGCTCCGGCCATCTTCTCTAAGTCGATATCTTTGTTGCGCCCAAATTTGGTTGGATCTTTACCGATTAGCCGCCATAATCTGACCGCAAAGCGGAGAAATCCACGTGGGAAGACCATATAATATAAACTTTGCGGCTGGAAGGCAGGTAAATCTCCCGGGAATTGGGACTCATCTCCGGCGGCATGGAATGCTTGCAAAGCGGCCTTCTGAATGGCAATGTGGTCTGGGTGGAAGTAACCGCCGTGTGGGTCGAAAGTGATAACCACCTGTGGGCGCAATTCGCGGATGTAGCCCACCACCTTTGCCGCCACCTCTTCTAACGGTGCAGATACCAGGCTTTGGGGATGTGAGTTATTGCCAGAACCAGGCATGCCAGAATCACGATAACCCAAAAAGTGCACCTCAGAAATACCTAAATTTTCAGCAGCGCAATACAGCTCGGCCGTGCGGACTTCCGCAATCGAAGCATAGCCTTCCATGAACTCCGGAGCTACATCTCCAACCTCACCCTTGGTGGCGCAGACCAGATGTACGTCCACACCTTGGGATGCGTATAAAGCCAGCGTGCCCCCGATGCCAAAGGATTCATCGTCGGGATGCGCGAAAACCGCTAGTAGAGTTTTTTTGGGGTTTGTGTTATTTTCCATGTCGAACCTTTTGATAATAATTTTCGAGTTGGGATGATGACCAATAAACCCGAAGTATTATACAGGGAAACTACCAAATATCAAAATAATTAACCAAATTCATTCAGCTCAGCTCGATTAGCTTATGACACACCCCGCTGGAATTGGGATGGCGAAAAATGAAGCAAAACAATACAAAGCGCGTTTTGACGGTTCTGGCATGCGTTGGAGCAGGGAGGGTGCAGATCGTTTATTGGCTGTTCGAACAACAATTATGAGCTTGCGTTTTGATAAAATGTGGTCTTTTGCTTATTACTCGCCCCTAATCTGAAATGCCCCCGAATTGAGAAAACAAATCTTCATTTGACATCTTATCTATAATTCTGTATACTAATTTCAGAACCATTTACATAGCGAAGTGGTTTGATGTTTCCTGCTTCAATCATTAATACTTGAAAAGCCAGGGTTGTTGAATTCCGTTGGCGAGTATATAAAGCCCTTGATCAATAAGTGTGCTAACCCTCAACCCCAACTCAGAAATTCACCCTATTTTGGCTCAATGCCTAAAAAATTGAAGTAACATAATAAACATATATCCAGTTCTGCTGGCTTATTCCCTGATTGCCCAAGGGTGATAGGGTTGCCGCGCTGAGCACTTTGCCACCAGGCTTGGAGAGAATCGGTACGCATATGATTGGGGTTCATTTCCAGCGCAGCCCCAAAAAACTTCATTTGACATTTAAGGAGGCCAATGACACAAACAAGAACAGCCTATCAACTTATTTCTGTGTTTATTCTTAAAAACCATTTACAAGAGAGGAGCGCATCATGAATTTTGGCGGCTACCGCAATAAAGTCGCTTGGGTAGACCTGACTACCGGGCAGACTGAGTTTAAACCTATTGACGAGGAGGATGCACGCAAGTATATCGGCAGTCGAGGCTTGGGGGCTAAGTATGTCTTCGACAACGGCCCACAGGTAGATCCACTCAGCCCAGAAAATATTTTGTGTTTGATGACTGGCCCTCTTACCGGAACAGATGTCAACCTGAGCGGCCGCATTGCTGCTTGCACAAAATCACCTCAGACCGGGACGATTGTAGACTCCCATCACGGTGGTTGGTCTGGGGCGCGACTCAAATGGGCTGGGTTGGATGGGATTGTGTTCAAAGGCAAGAGCGATAAACCCACCTATGCTTATATTGAAGGTGGCGAGCTTTCTTTGCATGATGCATCCGATATTTGGGGTAAGGGCGTCCACGATACAGTTAACGCTTTGCAAGAGAAGCATGGCGAAAAAGATGTGTCTGTGATGACCATCGGTATTGCTGGTGAAAAAATGGTCACCTTTGCCTGCATCATCAACGAGGATGACCGCGCTTCCGGACGAGGCGGCACGGGTGCAGTTATGGGATCTAAGAACCTGAAAGCCGTAGTGGTGAAAGGTGTTCACGCTGACCGACCCATGCCTTTCGACAAAGAAGCCTTCAAAGTGGCCCATGCCAACGGCCTGGAGCAGTTGACGGACGAGAATTACGTGACCTCCCCCAATAAAGGCGGCCTGTCGGTTTATGGTACCAATGTGGTGATGAACTTAACCAGCGCTATTGGCGCTTTGCCCACGCGCAACGCCAAATCCGCGTTTTTTGACACGCATGAGAAGATCAGCGGAGAAACTGTAAATGATACTATCCTGGTTAGTAGTCCCACCTGCCATGCCTGCATGGTAGCTTGTAAGAAAGAGGTGGAGATCAAAGAAGGACCGCATGCTGGCTTGCGTATGGAAAGTGTTGAGTACGAATCGGCCTGGGCGTTTGGCGCCATGTGTGACTTAGACGATACCGCAGCAATCTCAGCGTTAATTGACCGCTGCAACGATTATGGCTTAGACACCATCGAGGCTGGCAATGCTCTCTCAATGACCATGGAAGCCACCGAGCGCAATTTGCTTAACGGTGGTGGTCTTGGCTGGGGTGACTCTGAAGGCATGCTTGATCTATTAAGCAAGATTGCTAACCGTGAAGAGGGTGTCGGCGAGGACCTCGCCAAATCCCCAGCAAAGGCAGCTGAGAAGTGGGGGGCACCGGAAATATCTATGTCCGTCAAAGGCATGTCTATTCCGGCTTATGACCCACGCGGTATCAAGGGCATGGGAATCGCCTATGCCACCTCCAATCGGGGCGCTTGCCACTTACGCGCCTACACCCCCGCTGCTGAGGTCATTGCCAACGTCCTTCACACGACCGATCTGACCGACCCCCTGGAATGGAAGGGCAAGGGCAAACTCACCGTGATCTTCCAGAATGTGCACACCATGACTGACTGCCTGAACATTTGTAAGTTCGCCACTTTTTCCGAAAACCTGGACGCCTTCGCAGAACAATATGCAAGCGTAACTGGTAACCCAATGGATGCTGGTGGATTACTGGATGTCGGCAATCGCGTCTACAACCTGGAACGCCATTACAATAACCTGGCCGGTTTCCGCGAGGGCTCAGACTACTTACCAGAACGGTTCTTGAAGGAACCTTCCGACGGGCCTGGATCCAAGGGACATGTTGTTGAACTGGATGAGATGCTAGAGGAATATTACACCGAAAGGGGTTGGGAAAACGGCGTAGTTCCGGAAAGCAAGCTGAAGGAGTTGGAGATCATCTAGTCCCTATAGAGAGGTAAACTATTCATAAGACGGCGGGTTTGTTGACCCGCCGTCTTAACTTACTCAGCCTGTTTTATTAAAGACCAGCATACAGGCTGGTCTTTAGAGGCAACCTGAGTGTAGCTATAAAATATTATCCACAATAATGACATCATTCTTTTTTTAGAAATAGCCAAAGGGAATATTGACCTGAAGTTAGGATTCATGCCAAAACATATAATCAGCCGATTAGGTGTTAATAAATAACTCGGTCAGATTGCGAAATTGAGTTTACTGTCCCCATGACCCACGTAATAAGCGACGCGCTGGTAATTGATCATAATGCAAGGCAAGATAGCCCGACAGTGACGAAAGACATATTTGAGGAGAAAAAAGTTGGCCTGATTATCTTTTGCTCCACGGCCATCCGCGAAAAACTGAAGATATATGATCTTAACCTTAAACACAAGGAGTAGACATGGTAGAACTAATGAACCCAAGTGTTGAACGCTGGCTTAAGTACGCTGCCGATGAACCCGATAAATTTTGGGCGGAGGCAGCTGAAAAGATACCCTGGTTCCGCAAATGGGATGAAGTATTTGATTGGCAGCCCCCTACTTTCAGTTGGTTCAAAGGCGGGCAAACCAACCTGGCCTATAATTGTATTGACCATCATGTGGCAAACGGTAGAGGCGACCATACTGCCCTAATTTATGCCAATGAACGCGGCGAGCGGCAGACCTTCACCTATGCAGAAATGAAGAGTGGGATTGAACAGATTTCAGCTGCGCTGCGCGGATTAGGCATGGAAAAAGGTGATCGTCTGACCATATATATGCCGGTCTGCCCTGAAAGTATCATGCTCATGCTGGCTACTGTCCGCATCGGGGCCATTCATTCGGTTGTATTTGCTGGCTTTGGCGCCGGCGCGTTATCCGACCGTATCCGGGCCAGCGGTTCCAAACTGGTGCTGACTGCTGATATTACCTACCGCAAGGGTGGCGAGGTGCAGCTTAAAGGCATTGTGGACACCGCGATGGAAAAGGTTAGCGACGTTGTTGAGCATTTGATCGTGCTCAATCGGTCCGAACAAGCCACGCCCCCGGCTGGCGAACACGAAATGGATTGGGTTGAATTCCTGAAACGGGGTGAAGGCCAGGATGTTAGCCATGCTGTGATGGAATCCAACGAACCAGCATATATTCTAGCGACTTCGGGAACGACCGCAAAACCCAAACTCGCGGTCCATAAACATGGCGGCTATCAAGTCTACATTCACAGTATGGGCCGCTGGTGCTTTGGGCTGAATGCAGATGACGTTTGGTGGGCTACTTCGGATATTGGGTGGATTGTCGGCCACAGCTATATGGTTTATGCTCCACTCCTGATGGGCTGTACAACTATCGCCTTCGAAGGTTCCATTGATTACCCTGGTCCGGAAACATTCTGGGAGCTTATTGAAGAGTACCAAGTTTCTGGCATGTTCACTTCGCCAACCGGGGTTAGGCTTATGAAGCGCTATGGTGATGAACCTGCCCGCAAATCCGATTTGTCTTCTTTGCAGCGTATCGTATCAGCAGGCGAAGTGCTCAACGCACCTGCTTGGGAATGGCTGCAGAAGGATATATTTGAAGACAAGATTCCGGTCATTGACCATATGTGGCAAACAGAAACGGCTGGCCCCGTTTTTGGTAATCCATACGGCATCGAGTTATTGTCAATCAAACCGGGTTCAGCTGGCATACCGATGGCAGGCATAGAGTATGACGTCGTCACACCTGAAGGAGATGCGCTCGAACAGGGCGAAAAAGGGATCATGGTTTTCAAACGACCATTTCCTGGTCTTATCTCGACCCTGTGGGGGGAACCCGAACGTTATGAATCTGATTATTGGAAAGTAATTCCAGATGTCTATTACACAGGTGACGCAGCCCATGTCGATGAAGATGGCTATATTTGGTTTGCGGGCCGCGCCGATGAAGTCATCAAGATTGCTGCGCACCGCATCGGAACTGTCGAAGTGGAAACTGCTTTTATGAAACATGCGGCGGTGGCCGAAGCGGGTGTGATTGGCCGCCCCGACGACTTGCGAGGCGAGGTCATATCAGCTTTTATCGCGCTCAATCAAGGCTTCGAACCTACAGAAAGCTTGCAAAAAGAATTGCTCACTACCGTGCGTGAAGAATTAGGGCCGGTGGCTGTAATTGGCGAGATAAACTTTGTAAACTCTTTGCCAAAAACGCGCAGCGGCAAGATCATGCGCCGTGTCTTCAAGGCTATTGTCCTAGGTAAAGACCCAGGTGACATCACGACAATTGAAGAAGCTGGCTCAGTTGAAGAGGCACGCCTAGCTTGGCAAGCAATGAAAGTTGAACTTGAAAATAAATGAAAAGGGAAGTTATCCTGGTTTTTTCCACATAAATATTGGAAAAGAACATCACATGAGACAAATCACTAATGAGTGGTATACCGCCCCCCCCAAGCGAACGTCAGCACAACCGTCGCCCCATCTGGAATGGGTGCATCAAAGCCACCCAGAAGACCCGAGTAACGCCCATTGATCACCACGCGTATATTGGACCTGAGTTCACCAGCCTCCATCAATAGATCTTCTATATCGTACTTGCCCAGCAAAGCTGGGATGAACTGACGCAGGGTATTCCCCTTGAATTCAAAATCCGTTTCAAAAAGCCCCACCCGGGCGCGAAAATGACTGGTGAGTTTGAGCGTCACACGCGTGGGGTCACCTTGGCCCGAGCCTCCGCCCACTGGGGGAAACACATCCATTGAATCCTCATCGGAAAGTGGAGTTTCTACCCCGTCTAGATGCCGGATGTCACGGCCATTGAGTATCACCGCCACATGCCCGGCCAAAGAACCATCCGGGTACCAGATCGAATCCTCCAATCTCGGATGCAGCTGCACCAATGCGCGCAGTATATCACCTACTGTTTGTTCAGCCAGCGCGGGGATTTCCACTATCTTCTCACCAACAATCTGCCTGAGTGTCGCATACAGTCGAACTTTCACGAGCGTCTCCTTACATAAATAAAGAAATATCTAATTTTATCGTGAAAGAATCTTTACGTATATATAGGATCCTAGACTCTAATGGCATGTCAAAGTGAAGAAACCCTTCAGCAAGCTGCGGGGTTTCTTCCAAGGAAAAAGCCAATTGGATGCTTTGTCCCCAAACCCCATTTTCCATACATTTCTACTACAAGCCGCAGGGTATTCTAGTTTTTTTCCACATAGATATTGAAAAAGAAAACTTTCTGTGTTTCAATATTTAAGGGCGTCGTCCAGTCATGGTTATAAGAAATGCAGTTAATACTTGTTGATTAACCCTTTGTAGCAATGTAGTAATAGTTGAAGATATCGGAATCGATCCGTTTGACACTAACGTAAGCAAAACCAGCCTCGGCCAGCATTTGTCGGGCTTTTTGCTCCCCCCACATCGCACCCAAACCCTCCCCATCGAGGGCCAAAGAGACCGTCATACAGTGCATACACGAAACGGTATACATTAGCGGTCCAATCACATGGTCAAGATTCTCGGCGACATTACTGGAAGCGGCAATGTCGACCATCAAGAAGATCCCTTCTGGGCGCAAAGCATGCGCGATCCCCTGCAAGACCTTGGTGGGTTGTGCCTGGTCGTGGATGGCATCGAAAGCCGTAATAAAGTCGTACTGGCCGGACAAATCCAAGTTTTCCACATCTCTCGCTTCAAAGCGAGCATTAGATAATCTCATCCTTTCAGCTTCTTCCCGTCCAACGGCGACACCTTCTTGAGAGAAATCATAGCCAATAAACTGGCTATTAGGGAAAGCCTGTGCCATCAGATTGATAGCGTGGCCGCTGCCGCAGCCAATATCGGCAACATCGATACCAATTTGCAAGCGTTCGACGATATCGGGAATGAGGGGTAAGGTCGTATCGATCAGCGTGGCATCATGTATCGCCCCGCTCTCCTCGGCCATTACCTGCTGGAAGCGTGGGTAAGCGGAGTAAGGCACACCGCCGCCATTGTGAAAACATTCGATAATGCCCTGCTCGACACTGCCCAACAAGGGGATATACTGTGCTTGTTGCGCCAGGTTGTCCGTTCCTGCCGCTCGCGTGAGCCATGCCGAATGTTCTGCAGGTAATGAGTAAGTCTGCTCAACAGGATCATGATTGACGATACCGCCAGTGACCATTGCCCCAAGCCACTCGCGGACATAACGCTCGTTCAATCCAGCAGCCTCAGCAATTCGTTCACTTGTCGAAGGGGATAAACCTGCCATCGTGTCGAATAGACCAGTCTGGTGGCCGATACTCGTCATTAGCGCGATCGCTCCATTATTTAAAACACCCACCATCTGATCTGCGAACGCATCTGATTTAGATTGGTCTAGTGCATTACTCATTGGTGCCTCCTCGTGTAATAATTGTTATTAATAGAAAGCTGCCAATCTAAATACTTTTAGTCTACTACTGTCAGGGTTAGGCAGCAGAGTGGATTATAAGTCATATTATTGATGAAATTGCTCCACATTGATTATTATAGGTCTAGATATCCACCTAGCTTGGATAAAATCCATTATACGAGTCTTATCAGCGAGTAACCAAAAGCTACGGTCTAATGCAATATCACCCGCCTTACGATTTTGCTTCTGACCCAGTTTTCCCATAACCATTCTTGGCAATCCGCCTCGCATACCCTCCAGGTATAGCCAGGTTAGGTGGAAATGGGGGTTATATGTATTTTCCTTCCATTTCAATTCACATTATCACTGAATTGAGTTGCACAATATCTAGCCCACAACATCATTACCAATTCTCTCTTTGCCCAATCCAACGGCAATTGCTGAACTTTTTCAATATATTCCTGATATGTGATCACTCGAAAAAGCGTCTGATTATAAAGCATATCACCAAACTCAGACGCTATTTTTATTGCTAGCTTGTCGTCTTGATGACAAAATAATCCCGTGTACACAAATTGATATTCTTCATTTTGCAGCAAAGCTTCTGCAATAAGTTGATTGCGGAAGAGCTGGTTATATCTTCCCGAGATATATAATTCATATTCTTTGGCAAAATTATTGCTTTGACGATATACCTCTCTGTATTCATCTTTACTATATTCTGTCTGTGAAAATGTATCTGTGAACTTACATTCAAAACCAATCATCCCCTTCTCGCTTTTTTGCATAACTTCAAAAGCTACATCAAATGCTGATTTGTCATTTGTATAATTTTCGACAGGTGCAAACTCAAATATAACTCGATTAACACTCGTAAGATCAGGATAAAAACACCGCAATACTTGCAATGCAAAATCCTTATCCAACATTAGCTCTCCAAAAAAATTGAAGCATAATGGTTGGCTTGATAAAAGATTATTGAACAATCTGCCTTCTTCAATTATTCCCGCCCCGAATAGTTTTCTTTCTTTTATAGTCTCATCAACAGCTTTGCGTATATTGTTAGATAGAAAATTCTTTCCGCTAATTTCCCCTTTTTGAATTGCGCTGCCTATTAGCTCATTATTACGAATTGGGTGCTCCCCCTGTTCTTCCGCTAAAACAAAAGCGCGCCACCAGGACTGATGAAATCTCATCCGTTTCGTGAAACCAGTTTCTTTTGGTAAATTCCCGATTAAATCTCTCAGCTTCTGTATAACCATTTGTGATTTTTCCCTTGCTCAATATTTTGCGATTATTTGGTTAATAAGCGAATTTACTTATGATTTATCTCATCTCGGTAATATTATACATCCAAATATCCACCTGGCTTGGATACAGCTAATTATTCGGGTCTTTTCCGAATTTAAAAGATTGGTGATAATATATTTAGTATATTGACTCTTAGTATAATCTGTAAGATATATTGCATAATATATTTAATTTGCAATATATTATTGTTTTATTCCCCGCAACCTTCCAGAGTTAATACAAAGGAATGGCCGGGTCAATTTCGCGCGACCAGGCGTTGATGCCGCCTTTCAGGTTCTTGACTTTGCGGAAGCCTGCGCTGACCAGCAATTCCAAAGCCCGCGCCGAACGGGTGCCGCTCTTGCAGAAGATAACCATCTCTTCGGCGGTATCCAGCTCGGAGAGGCGGCTGGCTAGCTGTCCCAAAGGGATCAGGTCTGCACCTTCGAGACGGGCAATTTCGAGTTCGTGAGGTTCGCGCACATCCAACAAGCGCAGCCGCTCTCCGCTATCCAGCCTTTTGGTCAACTCGCCGACCTCTATATCCCACTCGGAGCCGGCCGAACCTTCATCCTGATCATGTGCTGGCATACCGCAGAAGGCTTCGTAATCAATCAATTCTGTTATTTCTGGATTTGGGCTGCAAACTTTGCAATTTGGGTTTTTGCGCAGCTTCACAAAATCAAAGGACATATCCAGAGCATTGAATAACAGCAAACGGCCTTTGAGAGAATCACCCATTCCAATCAGTAGTTTGAGCGCCTCGGTGGCCTGCAGGGTGCCAATTGTGCCCGGCAGCACACCCAACACCCCGCCTTCCGCGCAAGAGGGCACCAACCCCGGCGGAGGCGGCTCCGGGAATAAGCAACGGTAGCAAGGCGCGTCCTTGCCGTCAAACACGCTTACCTGGCCGTCGAAGCGGTAGATAGAGCCGTAAACGTTGGGAATACCGAGCATGACACACACATCGTTAACCAGGTAGCGTGTGGGGAAATTATCCGTCCCATCAATAATCAGATCGTAACCCTCAGCGATGCGCATTGCGTTTTCGGAAGTGAACAGTTCGTTATACACATCAACCTTAATCTCCGGGTTGATGTCCAATATGCGCGCTTTGGCAGATTCGGTTTTAAGCATGCCCACACCTGAGGTGCCGTGAATTACCTGGCGCTGTAAGTTGGAGTGATCGACTACGTCATGGTCAACCAGACCGATGCGCCCCACTCCTGCCGCGGCCAGATACATAGCCACAGGCGAGCCAAGCCCACCAGTCCCAATTACCAGGACCGCGGATGCTTTTAGCTTCCTCTGCCCCTCTAATCCCACTTCTGGTATGAGTAAGTGCCGCGAATAACGCATGATCTCAGCATGCGAGAGATCGCTGTTGCCGTTAATAGATGGTGCTGCCATAACTTTGTTTCCTTTTGATATAAACAGAAGGGATGATCCCTTCCAATTTGTTTAAGTAGCTAATATAAATTATAGTGCAACCTTATCCAACCCGGTAGCTTCTTCAGGTAAAAGCTTGCGGCCTTCAACGCTCTCTAATTGGTCCAGCAGTTTTGCAGCGCGGGTCACCCCGTGATTGATGTGCCGGGGCTGGCCTTTTGAATCAATGATGAAAGTTGTAGGCACGCTGAGCACACCCCAACTATCCGCCAGGTCTGTTCTCTTTGTCGCATCGATTTGAATTATCTGAATGCCTTCGCCCAATACTTCTCGCAGGTCTTCCAACGCCGGTCGCTGGACGGTCTTGCAGGGGACACAATGCGGCGTGGTGAAATAAAGTATGCCTGGAATCCCCGGTGTCAAACTTTCAAGACCAGGCTGCTTATGCTGGACACGCGCCAAAATTAACCAGCGCAGCATCCAATACACCCCCACACCAGCGGTAATGATAATCAATGCCCAGGCCAGGCGGATTAAGATATCGGGCAGCATGTCTAATTTACCTTGGGGCGCATGCCTGGAAAAGTGTCACTGGGCGGCGCCTTTACAAAACCGGGCACGTTCAGGCGCTTTAACCAATAGTACAGGGCACAGCCGACGCAGAAACCTGCAAACAAATTCAGAGCTGCCAGGGCAACCACCAGCCAAACCAGCCCCCAGCCCAGGGCAGCCGCACCCGCACCCAACGAGACAATAGAGGCCAGCATAACCACGCTGCCAAAACCTTGCGCGAAACGGTGCGGCTCGGGGTTATCCTGAAGCACATCCGGTTTCACCCAACCCCAGGGTTTTAGGGCGCGTTTGTAGACAAAACCGAATGCTGGAATACTTATGATGGTACCTATGAACATGAACACAGTCACAACTGCGGCCAACCAGGGAGCATTGAGGATAAATGCGAGAATACTTAAACCGATGATGAAAGCCTGATTAGTGCGCAGCGCGGCATAGTCAACAGATTGAAGGTTAGGTGTCATCCTAAACCTCCCCCGGCGATGCTGGGGATGATCATCAAGCGGTCGTCCACATTGATTTTGGTATCCACGCCTTGCAAAAAGCGCACATCCTCATCGTTCAAGAACAGGTTGACAAAAGCACGCATCTCACCATCTTCTGTAAAAAGATGTTTGCGTAGAGAGGGGTATTTTACGGTTAGTTCTTCTAACGCGTCGCTGACAGTACTCCCCTGTACGTCAATCTCGCTGGCGCCATCAGCAAATGGTCGTAAGGGGCTGGGGATTCTTAGAGTTGGCATTGATTCTCCTTCTTAACAGTTATCTATGGTGCTCTAAATTACGAGTTAATTTCCACTTCTTCTTCTAAAAACTTTTCGCGGTCATCCGTCAAGCGCCAAGAACGGCTTGCTACTGCTACACCGTCCTGGACGTTGGTAATGATGTATGAGAACCAGGGCATGGCCCATTCACGGTCAAACTCGGAGGGCTGGTTGGGATGGTCTGGGTGAGAATGGAAAACGCCCACAATTTCCAGGCCGCGCTTATCGGCCTCCAAGTCGCCTTCGAGCATGTCACGGGCAGAGATCAGGTAGCGGTTGTGCCGCGCAGAATCTTCACGCGTGTTCGTCAGCGGCAGGATGGATTCAACCACGCGGTCTTCATCTCCAGTACTGCCCAGCAGCAAGCCTGCGCCCTCTTCGGGGTAGGCAGACTGGCCATGTTGGTGTATCTGGGTCAGAACTTCCTGTGTGATTCGCAGACTCATGATTCCAGCTCCCAGAATTTCTCGCTGAGGTATTTATAGCCCGCGTCTGGAAAGACGGTGACGACAACGCCTGCGGTTAACTGCCCCGCGACCTGCATAGCAGCCTCCAAGGCCGCGCCGGAGGAAACACCCACAAACAAGCCTTCCTCACGCGCCAGGCGGCGGGTTAAGTGGTGGGCTGTTTCGGTCGAGATGCCTAGGGTGCGGTCGGCAAGCGTGGGGTCGAAAATGCCCGGCTGGATGGAGCTGGAGATGTGTTTCAAGCCCTCCAAACCGTGGAAGGGTGAATCCGGCTCGAACGCGATTATCTCAATGTCCGGGTTCTGCTCCAGTAGATAGCGGCCGGTGCCAGTGACCGTGCCGGTGGTGCCCAAACCGGCCACGAAGTGGGTTAGCTCCCCTGCGGTCTGCCGCCAAATTTCAGGGCCGGTGGTGCGATAATGGGCGCGCCAATTCTCCTGGTTATTATACTGGTCGGCGTAAAAGTATTTTTCGGGGCGCTCGGTGGCCATGTGCTGCGCCACCAGGATAGCGCCGTCCGAGCCTTCGAGGGGATCGCTAAGGGTCAGCTCCACGCCCATGGCTCGCAGGATGGTCAGGCGTTCCGGGCTGGCATTTGAGGGGATCGCCAATGAGACTGGAATCCCCAGCGAGGCGCCCAACGAGGCGTAGGCGATGCCCATATTCCCGGAAGTAGAATCCAGCAGGTGTTTGCCACCCGCCAGCGCGGCGGCCTTAAGCGCAGTCTGGATGATGCCCCACGCGGGGCGCGCTTTGACCGAGCCGCCGGGGTTGAACCATTCCGCCTTGGCGAAGATCTGCACTTCCGATGGCAGGTGGGCGGTGATGCGCTTCAGCTCCAGCAAGGGAGTGTTGCCCACCACAGCGGCCAGGCTGTTTGCCGGGAGTGAAGCTGTTTTTTTGTGGGGTAAAGATTGCGAAACCATATATTCCTTCTTCGAGCGTTTTTAATACAAAACGGCCAACAGACAATAATAACGGGCGGCCAAAGCAACTGTTGGCATACAAAAATCGTATGCGGGGTTGCGACCACCCGATGTCTGTTGACCGTTTAAAATTTCAGGTCAGGTCTGATTACATCTTTATTGGGCGGTCACGTTCCCCGCCCATACACAAGCAAGTGTTCAATTCTAATGCTCCTAAAATATTTATGACAATATTCATAATTATTATAAACGAAGTGAACTTGCTGTCAAGGGTGAGTTATAATAGCTGCACTAATTAGATTGAAGGATTGGGCGGTTTCTTACTTGCCTAGTACACTAAAGCCAAACAATATATATAACAGTTTCCCGTCCGTCAGCTTAAAAACCATCTCTATTTGAAAAGGAGTGAACATGATTCTCGAAAATATTAATATACAAGGATTTCGAAACTTTAAGAATACAGAAATTAACTTGACTGAAAAATCTCTTGTAATTGGGAGCAATGAGATAGGGAAATCAAATCTTTTATACGCACTACGATTGTTATTGGATAAAACAATCCCTCAGTCGGATTTATCACCAAATGACGCGGATTTTTATGCTTATGAAGTAACAAATGAAATCAAGATAACATTGAAATTCACCAATATCACCGAGGATTGTATTCTTTCAAAAATGAAGGAACACGTAAGTGAAAATGGCGAAATGTTTTTGAGGTATAGCGCGGTAAGAGATGAAAGAACAAGGCGGATCACCTTCAATTATGCTGTGGGTAAAGATCTAGAAAGTTTGGATGATATTGAGACTACCAGATACTATCTGAAGGTACTTAATTTAAAGTTCATTGGGACAAATAGGGATCTTTTTCATTTTATTCGACGTGAGCGGAGAAACCTTTTGCAGGATGCAAAAGAGATTAGAACTGATGAAGAACAAGCTGCTGACATTAGTAAATTGGAGGAAATAAAATCCGAATTAGACCAAGTCCATGAGGGCATTTCTTCACTATCTTTCGTTAACAGGGCTACTGAACGACTTAATTCAGAACTGAAAGAACTCTCTTCTCTTAATGAAAACCAAAATGTCATTTTCGATACAGGTGCATCGGACCCATCACGGTTTATTGATAACCTTAATTTAGCAACCGAAATCGACGAAAAAAAATTCTTAGTAGGAGGAGATGGTAGGAATAATCAAATTCATTTAGCTTTGTGGGCAGCAAGAAACCGACCAGTATTTGAGAGTGATGAGGAACCTCTTGAAGTTAATATTTTTTGTATTGAAGAGCCTGAAGCACACTTACACCCCCACCAACAAAGGAAATTAGCTAGGTATTTATCAGATAACCTACAGGCGCAGGTAATAATTACTACACATTCCCCCCAAATTGTTACGGCATTTCCTCCAGAGACAATAATCAGACTATATGATAACAAACCAGACACGCTGGCTGCAGGAAATGGAAGCAATCCATTTATTCGTGATGCCATAATTGATTTCAGCTTTAGAATGAATATTATTCCAGCTGAGACTTTTTTTTCTAATGGAGTGTTATTGGTTGAAGGACCCTCTGAAGAATTGTTCTACAAAGCTTTAGCCAAGGCAATTAATATAGATTTAGATCGCGAGAATATTAGTATTTTGGCGGTTAATGGAGTGGGGTTCTTAACATATGCAAGCTTACTAAGTTCATTAAAAATTGATTTTGTTTTACGAACTGACAACGATATATTTAAAATTCAAGGTAGTGAGGAATATAGGTATGCTGGAATACAAAGGGGATTAGCTATTTACCGAGATGTCAAAGATAGCGATAAAACTCTTGATGCATTACTTAACGAGCATGAAATTACCATCCAATCGTTTGAGAGAGAAAAACCACCAGAAGATATCGCAAAATTGATAATAAAAGCATTGGAAAACACGAATATTTTTATTGCTAATGTCGATCTCGAGAAGGATCTTTCAGAATCAGAGCTTAAGACCACTCTTGCTAAATATTTGAATACTAAAGACGATGATAAGATCATTCGTTTGATGAAAGCCAAAAAAGCAACCTTTATGTTTAACTTTATCCATATGCACACCGATTCCTTGGAAATATTACATGACAACAGAATTTCCCAACCACTAAAACGGTGTATTGAAATTACGACCTCAAATGCCGACAACTAAACCAACTAATGAGCAGTTAGGAGTAATAAAGGCGATTGAACAAGGAAAGAATTGTGTTGTAATTGCCAACCCGGGGAGTGGGAAAACATTCACTCTGTCCCAAGCAATTAAACGAATAATTCCGAATTTACTTCATTACCAAGGTGTGATTGCAATTTCATATACAAATAAAGCCAGCGATGAGCTTGAAAGCAGGTGCTTCAATCGTGGAGTAGATCAGAAAAGCTCCTACTTTGGAACAATTGATAAGTTCTTCTTGACAGAATTTATATTCCCATTTGGCCGGCATGTTTTCGGAGAACCAACTAAAGACTCCGAAATTATTGAGCTAAATGAAATTCTGAATACTGACGACCAACAAATTATTGGAGAGCTATTAGATAGAGCCGAGAATCAAAAAGATCACGAAGAATTGTATGGGATTCTTGAAAACCATTTCCTAGACGGCAACGTTATTCTTGAATCAATTGGATGCTTAGCCTCCCACATATTTGATAATTCATCGGCCTGTCGTAGGTATCTATTATCTCGATTTACCCATATTTTCATAGATGAGTATCAAGATTGTGGTTATTGGCAGGATGTAATTTTTAACCAACTAGTGAAGCTTGGAATTAAAGCGGTTGCGGTAGGAGATGTGAATCAATCAATTTTCCAATTTGCGAATAAATACCCAGAGCATCTTATAGCAATATCTAATAACACAAAGTTATTTTCCACTTTTACTTTGACGAGAAATCATCGTTCGCATTTATCAATAATAGATTATTCAGCAAGATTACTATCATCTACTTATGAACCACAATCAGGAGGCGAGTATAGGGTTTTTCATAAACATATTGAGGGATCGGAGATTGAGATTGCCCAATGGCTCTCAATTTCAATTCCATTCCTTCAGGAGAAATATCAAGTCTCAAGGAATGACATAGGAATCTTGGTTAGGACAAGACGAACCGGGAATCTCATTCATAGAAATTTAGACATACCGCATAAACCAATTGTAACAACCCCCCTTGATCAGGACTCCAGCTTATGGGGAGGGGTTTTTAGAAAGATTATGAATTGGATATTATATACTGAGATTACGAAATATGATCTAGTCGAGGAGAATTTGAATTTAGATTTACAAAAAAAAGAAGCAAAAGAAGCAATGAGTATGCTTAGATCAATAGAAAGAGTCTCAGAAAAGAACCCTAGCTTGTTAATAGAAAATATTAACCTATTCACAAGAATATCAGAGATTTTTTACCCAAATAGAATAAGTGAGACTGCTATTGAAAAACTAAATACAGTATTAACAGAACCATTATTCCTTGAATCTTATATGCCCCCTAGAGAAAATGAAATTCAATTACTTACATTGCACAAAGCAAAAGGGCTAGAATTTAGTATAGTATTTCATCTTGATCTTCATAAATACATAATGCCAATGTATCATGGAGATGAATTACAAGATTTAAATTTACACTATGTTGGAATCACTAGGGCAAAAGATTGTTGCGTGCTCTGCACTAGCACCCAACGGCATAATAATCAAGGATTAAGGGGAGCCGAGACTTCTGAGTTTATGGTCATGAATGAATTGGAATCTTTGGCAAATGAATGCCCAGTTTAATTACACAATAAAAGTATTTCAGTGATTCCTACATCCCCACCACCCACAACCTGGCAGACAACTTGCATTAAGTTTATTGAGTTACGCGTTATTTACAAATTTCAATGCGTAGCTGGAGGATACACACATGCAAGATAACTTTGAAAATGAAAGATCCCTGGTCTTTTCATATTTGCAGCTCAGAAAAGCCATCGGTCTTATGGGCATCGCGCTGCCAATCGTCGTGCCCTTGGGCGCGCGGTTTATTTTTAAAATAGGTATGTTGTCTTCAATTAGCGCCTACTACCACACGGGCATGCGCAATGTATTAGTGGGCACACTTTTCGCTATCGCCTATTTTCTGCTCTCATATAAAGGCTACGAGGGAGACGCTAAATTCAGTAAACTTGCCTGGTTCTTCGCGCTTGGTTTAGCGCTATTTCCAACCGAGCCTGATGGCGCTACCGATAATCTTTCCATGTTCATCGGGACTATCCACCTGATATTTGGTGTATTGTTCTTCCTGACCTTGATCTACTTCTCGCTATTCTTGTTCACCAAAACGGACCTGCTCAATCCGCCCACCCACGCAAAAATGCAAAGGAATAAAGTCTATCGGGCATGCGCTTACCTGATGATCGTTTGCATATTGCTAATTGTCCTATACTACTTGCTTCCGAGTGAGATAGCCTGGCAAATAGCGGCGTATAATCCTATCTATTGGCTGGAGACGATAATTATCTTAGCCTTTGGAATTTCGTGGTTCACCAAGGGAGAAGCAATCTTGAAGGATGAGCTAGACCTCGAATATGAAAATGAGCTCAACAAAACCCTTTCGCAGGAATTTGAGGGCGGCTTACAGGAGATCCTTGGCGGTAATTTCGTGAGCAATAGTATGTAATATGCAGCCACTTTGAAAACTATCCAATATATTATCGACGAGAGTGAGCGTTATGCTGAGAACGGCGCGTAAACTTGTATTGTATCGGCCTCCACTTTCGAGGAATCAATATAGGCCAATTAATAGGGGTGTAGGGCGCAGCATGCTGCACCCCGACGATGCGGTTGTTCTGTAAAACCAGTTTCCTATAACTTTTCGCTAGATAGGCATCACCTGTTCGGCTTGCAAGATAAACAGGATTGGTATTGAGTCTAATTCTTAGCAACAAAGTAGATAACTATTCATCTAGGATATGATCATGGATACTTATAGACGCAACTATTCGCTAAGTTTAGTTATTTTGGTTATTGTTGGGTTAATACTGGCGTGTAATTTACCGACATCTACTCCAGAATCTACCGACCAGATTGAAACTGAACCTGCACAAATAGAAGAACAGACCTCCCAACCGGAAGTACAACCTGACCAACCACTCCCAGCAACCGAACTTCCATCAGCACCAAGCGTTCCAAATCCGCCCCCTTATGCGTGCGCTGCAAGCGGGGATATGCCTGACCTCGTTGCAGAAATCATATCCATTGAGAATACTACAATCGTTCAGGCTGCCGAGCCCTGGACTTGGGTAGAGTATAGGGTGACGAACTACGGTACCATGCCAACACCGGAAATAATCACAAGTCGAGTAATTGTCAATGGAGAAAATTTTTCAGGCACATTAAGCCTAACAGGTCCACTTCAACCTTGTGAATCACTCACTGACCAATTTGCTGTAGGTCATCAAGATACGTGGCCTCCGGGAGAGTACGTAATTGAGGTGGTTGCTGACGTTTTTGAAGAAATCCAGGAATTAGATGAAACCAATAACATATCCAATTCAATATCTTTTACAGTTATTACGCCTTGAAATTTCGATTAACGGCTAAGTAAAAAATTAATACAAGAAAATGGTCGCAGCATGCTGCGCCCCGACAGATGGAAATTCTTTAAAACAAGCTTCCGGCTAACTTACCAACTGTTAAGAATCACAAGTTTGTGGCGACTCTCCAAATGCTCCACCTGTGGCAGTAATATCTTCTGAAATCGTATTAGAAGATTGATCAATAATGATGGTCCCTTCTATCAAATATATGTTCCCAGAACTTTCATATTCGAGTTCTTGGTCGATTTCTACCGTAATTGAAGCTACTGAGCCATCGGAGTCATAAGCAAATCTTGTGGTATTGTTCATGGTTGAAGTAACTTGGCCAGATTCGCACGAGATTTCAAACCCATATTGTTCATCATCAATATTGCATATTAGTTCACATGTTAGAGTTTCTTGCTCGTCACTCTCTTCTGTCGTTTCCGCGTCACCATCCGCGGAGGATTGCACGTCACTCTCTTCTGTTGTTTCCCCGTCATTTCCTCCCACGAGAGTGTCACACGCCAATCCTGCCAACCCTAAGGCAAGGATAATGATGGCGATCAAGGTATATCTTTGGAGCTTTTGCGTTGTATTTTGCATCAGTGTTTTGCTCTCTCGGCTCAATACCTTGAAATTGTTGTTCTTGAATCTTTTCAACAATCTTCAGGTAAATAAACCATATAGGCTATCCTCGGGGCAGTCAGGATACCAGAAAAATTTGGCTAACTCACAGCTAGCTTGGCATACACCGGTTGATTCCAATGGCGGTATTTCTCCAGCTTACCGCGCACTGCATCCATGTACAATTCACGCAGTTGGGCAGCCACCGGCCCCATCTCACCGTTGCCAATAGGACGGTGGTCCACCATAGTTACAGCAGTAACCTGGGCAGCAGTTCCAGTCATAAAAAATTCATCGCACAGGTATATCTCAGTGCGATCGATGGAGCGCTCGACAACTTCATAACCCAGCTCTTCCCGAGCAAGCTCGATGATCGTCCGCCGGGTAATGCCTTCCAGGATGTTATCCGTAATCCTGGGTGTATAGATCACACCATCACGCAGCATAAAAACGTTTTCAGCGCTGCCCTCGGAAATATGTCCATCCACATTCAGCACCAAGGCTTCGTCAAAACCTGCTCGAATAGCATCGGTCTTGATAAATGCGGTATTTACATATGCGCCAGCTATCTTGCCGCGCGCTGGAATCATATTGTCGTCCACCCGCCGCCAAGACGAAAATGTAACGTGCGCGCCCGTGTCATTGGATACGTACTTGCCGAAGGGAACGGAGAAAATGGTGATTTCAGAACTTAGATCATGCAGCCGGACACCTACCAACTCATCAGACTTATAAACCAACGGGCGGATATAGACATCTTCACGGTGGTTTTCTTTTTGCATGAGTTCTACGGTAATTTCGGTGAGGTTTTCGGGGGTCAACTCAACGTCCATGAGCAACAATTGGGCCGATTGTAAAAACCGGCGGAAGTGATCCATGGGACGAAAAACAAATAGTTCTTCTTCTTGGTCATTCCAATATGCGCGTACCCCAGCAAATGCTGCAGTACCATAATTCAGAGCGTGGGTCATCACGCCGACTTTTGCCTCAGAATAGGGAACAATCTTTCCCTCGAAGTAGGCAAAGTTTGGTAGAGTCATAGATTAACCTCCTTGGAGATGGAAATTGACTCGAACGAAAGTAAGAGATACCCCATACATTGTATTATACCTTAATCTGAGAATGATTAGAAAATTTTAAGTTATTAGTGGGCATACAAATCCGAAAGTTATCAGCAGATGTTGAGTTTATGAAATTATCCAATAAGGGTTTTATATTTACCCCCCATCGGGTATACTGTGTGTAATATCGTCGGGGCCGAAACATGAGGAGTATAAACTATGAAACGTGCTGTCAGTATTAGTCTAGGTTCTTCCAAACGCGATAAAAAGGTTGAGGTAGAACTGCTCGGAGAAAATGTTAGCGTCGAACGCATAGGCACAGATGGGGATATGGAAAAAGCCGCCCAATTATATAAAGAACTCGATGGCCAGGTGGATGCCTTCGGCGTGGGAGGCGCAGACCTGGGGCTAATGGTTGATGACAGATGGTACACGCTCCACTCGGTAAAACCAATGGTGCGCTTCATCGAGAAGACTCCGGTTGTGGATGGAACCGGACTCAAGACCACCCTCGAAAATCAGCTTGCCCCCTTCCTAGATGCCAAAATAGGAGATTACATCCAAGATAAAAAAGTATTGATCACCTTAGGCGTTGACCGCTGGGGGATGACAAAATCTTTTTTGGATGGCGGCTACGATTGTGTGTTCGGAGATTTCATGTTTGGACTGGGCATACCTCTGCCACTCCACTCTGAACGCGCCCTAAAACTGCTGGGAGCTTTAACCCTGCCACTCATTACCCGGCTGCCCTTTAGCTGGGTCTACCCCACAGGAGAAAAGCAAGAGGTACGCGTTCCCAAGTTTGAGAAACATTACCAGTGGGCGACAGTTATCGCTGGAGATTGTCATTACCTCAAACGCCACATGCCAGATGACATGGACGGTAAGATCATCGCTACCAATACTACAACCCCGGAAGACGTGGAGCTATTTCGCTCTGTTGGAGTAAAATATCTGGTAACTGCGACGCCTGTACTGGAAGGTCGTTCTTTTGGCACCAACATGATGGAAGCCGCGCTGATCGCTGTTTCCGGCAAGGGGCGCAGGTTGACCACCAATGAAATCAATCAACTGCTTGACGAACTCGGTTTTGAGCCTCATCTACAGGAGTTAAATTAATCATGGATGTATTAGTAGCCGCTGGAGGTTTTCCAAAACCAGATGATCCGATGTATGAGTACACCCAAGGAGGCCCCAAGGCTTTAGTGGACGTTGCTGGTAAACCGATGGTGCAGTGGGTGCTGGACGCTATTGGCGCTGCTAAAACGACCGAAAAAGTTGTTGTGGTCGGGTTGGAGGCAGATAGCGGGGTGACGTGCAGCAAACCCCTGAGCTTCGTCCCCAACCAAGGAGGACTGGTCACCAATATCATTGCTGGCGCAGAAAGAGTTGTGGAACTCAATCCAGAAGCGAATTACGTGTTGAGCATATCTGCCGACATCCCTACCATCAGTGGTGAAATGATCGACTGGGTGGTAAACACAGCTATGGAAACGGAACATGATATTTATCTCACCGTAGTCTCGCGTGAAACCATGGAAAAACGTTTCCCCGGTTCGGCACGTACCTTTACAAAAATAAAAGGTATCGAATTATCTAGCGGTGACATCGGCATCTTCGCAACCTGGACAGCGGTGGAAAAAGAAGGTATTTGGACGCGTCTAGGGGAGGCGCGTAAAAATCCCCTCAAGCAAGCCGCAATGTTTGGCTTCGATACTCTGCTGATGATCTTATTTAGGCTGGTAGATCTGGACGGTTTGACCAGGCAGTTATCCAAACGCTTGGGCCTGAATCCCCGGGCGCTGCTGTGTCCTTATGCCGAAGTCGCTATGGATGTCGATAAACCTCACCAACTTGAAATCATTAGAGCAGACCTTGCTAAATGAACTTTAACTCGATCCTAAAACTCGATGCGAAATATTCTGAGCGCATAAGAATCGCCGAACAACCAGGCCTCCTGCGCACTCTGGCGGGTTTGATCGGCCGAACAGGTGATTCATGGTTTTGGTTGGCCGGCCTGCTGGTATTGTATTTTATGGGGCCTTCTGAATGGAAAAATCGGGCTGTCATCCTCTTCACGAGCATATTGGCAACCGCTATTTTGGTAATGCTGCTTAAATTCAGCATCCGCCGCAATCGCCCTGAGGGCGATTGGGGGCAGATCTACCGCAAAACAGATCCGCACTCTTTCCCATCCGGCCATGCCGCCCGTGGTTTGTTGATCGGTATCATCGCCTTTGGTTTAGACCCAGCCTGGTTCGGCTGGCCGCTGATAATCTGGGGACCTATCGTTGGGCTGGCACGCGTGGCCACCGGCCTGCATTACATTTCCGACATCGCCGCGGGCTGGCTTTTGGGGGGCGCTATGGCGCTGGCAGTCTTGCAGATTTTTGGGGGATTTGTTTAGGGGTTGCCTAACTTTATTTAACAAAATAGCCAGAATTCAAACCAGCATCCAGGGGGGAAGAATTGCTGGAGGTGGTTAATGGTAAGATGATAAACGGCTAACACCGAAAAATATACAATTATTAATAATTTTCTTGCAGGCATGGATGTATCCTTGTCATGATTAGGTGTAAGTTAAATTATTGCACCTTGGGCAGAAATCCCCCTTTTTAGGCAAGATGTCCTCCATAATTGGGACATTTGCCACTATTTTCCCGCTCCGATTTCCTGTATCGTAATAACAAGCAATGTATGCTTAATTTACCTGTCTACTCTCTTTTTGGAGGTAGGTATGAAAGTTTACATGGATCGCCGCGGGTGCAATGTATGGGATGCGGCCTGTGAGTCGGACCTTTCGTGGCATATTGACCACGGAACCTACTGCACGGCCTGCACGCTGGGGGTTTTAAAGGATGATTCTGAGGATGTGACCCTGGTCATCACCGACAAAGATGGTTCGGAGAAAGTCCTGGTTGTTACAGATAAGAACAAATGGGAAATCATGGATTCTTGGATGCTGTTTTTGGAGAAAATAAACCGGGAAGAAAAGGATGTAAAGGTATAGTCCCTTCGCGTCTCGTGCTATTTCCCATCCGGCCATGCTGCCCGTGGTTTGTTGATCGGTATCATCGCTTTCGGTTTAGGCCCAGCCTGGTTTGGCTGGCCGCTGATAATCTGGGGACCTATCGTTGGGCTGGCACGCGTGGCCACCGGCCTACATTACATTTCCGACATCGCCGCGGGCTGGCTTTTGGGTGGTGCGATGGCGCTGGCAGTCTTGCAGATTTTTGGGGGGTTTGTTTAGGGGATTTGCCTATCTTTATTTAACAAAATAGCCAGAATTCAAACCAGCATCCAGGGAGGAAGAATTGCTGGAGGTGGTTAATGGTAAGATGATAAACGGCTAACACCGAAAAATATACAATTATTAATAATTTTCTTGCAGGCATGGATGTATCCTTGTCATGATTAGGTGTAAGTTAAATTATTGCACCTTGGGCAGAAATCCCCCTTTTTAGGCAAGATGTCCTCCATAATTGGGACATTTGCCACTATTTTCCCGCTCCGATTTCCTGTATCGTAATAACAAGCAATGTATGCTTAATTTACCTGTCTACTCTCTTTTTGGAGGTAGGTATGAAAGTTTACATGGATCGCCGCGGGTGCAATGTATGGGATGCGGCCTGTGAGTCGGACCTTTCGTGGCATATTGACCACGGAACCTACTGCACGGCCTGCACGCTGGGGGTTTTAAAGGATGATTCTGAGGATGTGACCCTGGTCATCACCGACAAAGATGGTTCGGAGAAAGTCCTGGTTGTTACAGATAAGAACAAATGGGAAATCATGGATTCTTGGATGCTGTTTTTGGAGAAAATAAACCGGGAAGAAAAGGATGGAAAGGTATAGTCCCTTCGCGTCTCGTGCTATTTCCCATCCGGCCATGCCGCACGTGAGGTTTTAATTGGCATCATCGCCTTTGGCTTAGGCCCAACCTGGTTCGGCTGGCTGTTGCTCATCTAGGGGCCTATCATTGGGCTGGCACGCGTGGCCACCGGCCTGCATTACATTTCCGACATCGCTGCAGGCTGGCTTTTGGGAGGCACTATGGCTCTAGCGGTCTTGCGAGTTTTTGGGGGATTTGTTTAGGCGTTTCAAAACCTATTGCTATGGAAATCTTCCATTCAAGGGATTATGATATATTTTCAACTCTAGGTACAGAATAATATTACAACCAGCTCATTTTCTACTCCCGAAATAATCTCCATTTCTGGCAGTACAGCATAAAAACCTGTTGCTAACAAATCTGAAGATTCTAGGATTTCAGCCAAGGTGATCGCTTCTAACAAAGAAGAGTTTTTTTGCCTCATACCTAATTCCTCAACAAACATTATTCCAATCTCCCATTCCTCATCTGGAGGAAGGATATTGTTGCATCCCGAAATCATCGAAGTGGTGGAAGTGATCAGGACCCAGACCTCGTAAACACCCGGCTCAATGTCGGTCAGATTATATGTTCCGCGAGAATCAGTTTCTCCCGAATTAACCAGAGTGAAGCTTCCACCCTCGCGTAAATCTATCGATGTAATAAACGGGTCACGCCCAGAAGTTTCAAGGTAGATAGTTCCTTTAAGGGAAGCTGGCATTGGAATTTCTGTTTCTGTCGGAGTAGGAGTGAGTGTAGAAGTGGGTGTAATTGTTGGTTCTGATGTGAGTGTCATTGTAGTAGTAGGCGCGGGTGTATCAGTAGGACTTGTTATATTTGTTAATGGAGAGGGTATAGTTGCTTCTAAAGTGACCTGGCCAATACAAGCCGAAAGTGATACCAAAATCAACGCCAGCATTATTGCAAATCGTGATCTTTTTCCATTCATTCCAATCTCCCAAGATTATTCTAATACTATACAGTTTTTAATAAAATATTTTATCAGGTGCAAATTCCACACTCCATAATTATAGCATTATATAAAATTGCTGCTTTGAGAAAACTACTTTGTAACGCGAATGTAATAATGGAATCCATCTCCCCCGCAACCTTAGATTACTTTCCTCGTATAAGTAAGTGAAAGAAATAATTATTTACAAAGGAGTAATCTAATGAAAAACAAGAAATTTTTAGCATTCAGCGCTTTAGCCTTAATCACTCTGGCCTGCGGCGTAACAGTAAATACCCCAAATAACTCTTCCGGCTCGGATGGGGGCATCAATATTAATTTCAGTGATGCATTCGTTATTGTACCCATGGTAACCGAAGAGATTTTTGTCGCATCGTTGGAGACAGACGAGACGGCTGAACTCAGCCTCTATTTCGGAGCTGGCGAATTGAAGATCAGCCCGGCTGAATTTGAAGGGCTTTTAAGCGGCACAGCCACTTACAACGTCGAAGAGTTCAAACCAGAAATCACAGTGAATGATGAAAGCGTCCGCCTGGAGCAGGGCAGCGTCGATTATCAATTTCCCAACTTCCCCAATTACGAGGACGTTGAGAATGAATGGGACTTGCAGTTAAGCACACAGCGCATGAAGCTGGAGATCAATGCTGGCGCTTACCGAGGCGAACTTGAATTGGGCGGTCTATCCCTCGAGACCCTGGCAATCTATGATGGCGCAGCTTCAGTGGACGTCTCTTTCTCAGACCCCAATCTAATCGAAATGGAATCATTCGTTTATGCTACTGGCGCTTCGGAGGTCACACTCAGTAATCTGGCAAACGCCAACTTGGAGACTATGTCCTTCATTGGTGGTCTAGGTGATTACGAACTGGATTTTTCTGGCGAACTGATGCGTGACACGACGGTTGTAGTCGAGGCTGGTTTAGGCAACGTTACTATCGTAGTACCAGAAGGCGTAAATGCGATAGTCACCGTGAGCAACAGCTTGGGCAGCGTGAGCGTTGGCAGCGCATGGAGTAGGGTTGGTGGAGTATACACCCTCACAGGTGACGGGCCAACTCTTAGAATCAACGTTGATATTGGTGCTGGCAGCCTAGATTTGAGAAACTGACCTTACCACCAACTAAAATGAAAACCCCGCATAATTTCCCTGCGGGGTTTTTTTGGCGGAGAGGGAGGGATTCGAACCCACGATACCTTGCGGTATACGCGCTTTCCAAGCGCGCGCACTAAGCCAGACTATGCGACCTCTCCACAAACTCGAAATTGCTTTTTCGGGCGAGATTATACCATAAGCTCATTAAACAGAAGGCTAGTCCGGGAAGATTTTTTCCAGGATTATTGGAGCAAACTCCGCCAGCATATCAGAAGATAAGCCATTTTGTTTACATATTGCCGCATAAAGATCAGCGCTGGGGCGTTTACTGCGTATTTGTGTTTCTGGGTCAAGTTCCCAGAGGCCAAAGCGCTGAGTCCAGCCTTGATGCCATTCGAAATTATCTATTAAAGACCAGTGGAAATAACCCTCCACCGGATAATAGGCGTTTACCGCGCGCCACATCTGGTGTATGTGCTCAGCGATGTAACGCGGCCGTAATTCATCGGCAGCGTCCTCCACCCCATTTTCTGTAACAATGATCGGAACTTTATACTGCAAACCCCAATGCAACGCCTTTAAAAAGCCTTTTGGTATGTTCGCTATTACCCCTGAGGGGCTAAGATCCACGTTTTCTGGAAATGAGCGGCGGAGAAATATTTCCTTGGGAGCGCGAGGGGCGAAGCCGATCAGCTCTTGCGTATAATAATTAATTCCCAAAAAATCCTGGGTCCCTATTGCCTGGGGTATGGTTATTCGTTTGGTGAGGAAAACCAACTTACCGTCCAAGGCGGCTCGAGGAAAGAAATCATTATAGAGACGCGAAACATACCTGGCTGCCAGGCGGTCAGGAGGGAACCAGGTGCGCAACGGATCAAACCCGCGGTAGTTCACAACCAGGCCCACACGCGCTTCGGATTGAATCTCATGGATAGCATGATAGGCTGCAGAGTGGGCGCGTACCTGGTTGGTCATCACCTGGATGGCCGCGTTCAAGTCTTGTTTTCCCGGGGGAAACCACCCCATTAGATAACCAGCTGTAGCAACCACGTTTGGTTCGTTGATCGTGCACCAGATAGAAACATATTCTTTTAAAGTTTCGACTACGCGGCGTACATAAGCCTCAAAAAGAGCTGCAACAGCTTCATTTTCCCAGCCACCCTGTTCTTCCAACCAGAACGGGTCAGTAAAGTGATGTAGAGTAACTATGGGCGTCAAACCGCGTTCTTTTAGACCGCGCAGCATCTGGTGGTAATTATCCAAAGCATGCTCATCCCAACGGTCAGGCGCAGGCTGGATGCGGCTCCATTCGATGGAAAGGCGGTGAGCATTCTGCCCGGTTTCAACTGCGCGGTCAAAATCCTCCTGCCAACGGCCCGCCCACCAATCGCAAGCCAAACCAGAAGTGTGGCCTTCGGCGATGCGTCCGCTTTCCTGTTCCCAGGCCCACCAATTATTATTCTTGTTATCGCCTTCTACCTGATGGGAGGATGTGGCTGTTCCCCATAAAAACCCGCGTGGGAAGTGAAAAGTAGCTTGTGCCATTTCAGTCGTCGTAGTTATATTTCAAAATAGCTGGCAGCTTTATAAAATAAGATTTAATTATTAGGATTTATACCGCGTGCTGGGTGATTGCTTCGATAACCTGCGGCCAAACCCCAGGCGGCAGAGCATGCCCCATGCCCTCAATGATCAGTTTCTTTGCTCCAGGAATAGAGTTGGCTGTATCTATGCCTCCCTCAAGAGGCATTAGTGGATCTGCATCGCCGTGGATGACCAATACCGGCAGTTTGACGGATTTTAACCTCTCTCTCCTACTGCCATTGGCCAGGATAGCGCTCAATTGGCGCGCAAAACCAGCCGCGCTGCGGCCGCGGTCAAAGGAGATGCCTGCCATCTCTTGGAGTGTCTCCAACGAGAAAGTATAAGTTGTGCCGCTTAATATTTGCCAGACCTCTACTGAGTATTCAATGAATGCTTCCCGCTCTTCCGGAGAGGGGGTGATCAACAATTGGGCACCCTCGGCGCTTGGGGCGGGTAAGCTGGGATCACCCGTTGAGGACATGATAGAGGAAAGTGTAAGCAAGCAGTCTGGGTGATTTATGGCCATTACCTGGCCGATCATGCCCCCCATCGAGACACCTACAACATGGGCGGCCTCTATTTCGAGCGCGCGCATCAAACCTAAGGCATCCCCAGCCATATCCTCGATTGTATAAGGCGGTTTAAAATCCTTCAGCAGTTCTCTGTGCAGATACAACTCTACAACTTTGGGGACACCCAACTCATCTAGCCGGGAAGACAGCCCTACGTCGCGGTTATCAAAACGGATCACCCAATAACCGTGGGCGGCTAATTGAGAGCAGAATTGGTCATCCCAAAATACCATCTGGGTGCCCAACCCCATAATTAGCAACATGGGAGCAGCTTTAGGATCTCCAAATGTGTCGTAGGCAATCTTCACACCATTAACCTGGGCAAACTCCAAGTCACTTCTAGGTACATCCTTTGTCACATTAATATCTCCATATATAAATTATCACCCTTTATGCAGAAGATAAATCTGCGCTCAAATCAATGGGTGGAAGCTCATCAGGAATATCAAACTGACCCATCAAAGCGCGAGCAGTAGAACGACCGATCCCGGTAAAGATAATTATGGAGAACGGGATGAAGCAAAGTAATAGGAACGTCAGAATTGAACTGATGGTGAAGAACAGCCACCACAACCCCCCATAAGCCAACCAGCCCAGCAGCATAAGACCGCCGCGTCTACCCTGGCCCCAAATCAACCAACCAGAGCCCCAGATAAAAAATTCAAGTAATACAGCGAAACCAGCTTTAGGTTGGACCTGGATCAATCGGAAGAGGCGTCCCAAACCGGTCTTTATCTTGCGCAGTTGGCGAATGGAATAGACCACTAGAAATGCGGCGGCAATAAGTACGACGCCTAGCAGAATCACTAATAACCAGGGGTTGATTTTGGCTAAGGCATAAAGTAATCCCATGACCACAAATGAGAAAATATTTTCTACGGTCGCAAAGATTGATGCGGATGTATGTCCTATCGTCCCTGTTCTAGCGCCTATAACCGGTTTAGAAACCCCTTTTACTCCTGTCAGCGAAGACCCTATTAGTGCTCCTCCTCCAGCAACGAGAAAACCTGTCGCCCCCACGCCCCCATCAGAGCTAAATATGTTTAGAGTTTGTAATACGTTGCCAGCTTCATCACTCAAGTTGGTGATAATCCCTGCGGAGGCCAAGGAGATCAGTGCCGCGGAAACCGGTACCACGAAACCACTGAGAAAATTTATTAAGGTATTGATGGTGTTGCCAATACCGGGGAAAATAAGTGAAAAATACGCTGGGGCAACCGTAGCCACCCAAAACACAACCACAATGGCAATAAACCACCACTTACCCATGAAATCGGTAGCCGAAGATAACTCGATCCAATTACGATTGGCCGCAACTGAGACAATTAACAGACACATATATTGGTCTGCAATACCTACCAATCCCCCCGAAGAAATTGCAGATAAGATGATTTCTATGACGATCTCCTCGGGTTAATCTAACTAAGAATGATTATTCGCTAATCTTGCGCCATTCAACCTCTACACCTGTCCCGCAGTTTGGGCAAGCTGCACTCATCGGGTCTGTCCAATTACTTTCGAATTTTGCCACGATTCCATCTTTGATAATTTCTGTGAAAGATTATTATACATAATTATTGTCTTGTTGGTGTATTCAAAAAAAGACCTGTTTTAAATATTGGATAATATGTGAGCTATGAGATTATCTATATCCAAAGGTTTTATGATGGTCACCAAAGCCCCCTCCTGCATAACTTCCTTGATTTCTTCGGCAGAAGCATACGCAGTCATAAGTATGACGGGAAAACCGGGCTGAATTTCTTGAATAGCTCGGAAAAGATCAACCCCGTCCATTTCTGGCATCCTAATATCTGTCAACATTATGTTGAAATGCCCATGCTTAAATTGCTCTAAAGCATTCAGGCCAGAATTTGCTACACTAACAAAAAACCCTTTCAGGTTGAAAATATCTGCCAGAGTATCGGTAATCGTAGGGTCGTCATCGACGACCAGAATGCGGACCTCTTTCTGCATAGTTATCATTTTGCCTCTGGCAACACCAAGGTGAATGTGCTTCCTATATTGACAATACTCTGCACCTCGATCGTGCCTGCATTAGCCTGCGCAAATTTCTGAGAAATGGCTAAACCCAAACCTATACCCCGCGGCTTGGTGCTAAATAATGGCTGGAAGAGCTTATTTGTATTCTTCGGGA
>VRUJ01000026.1 GCA_019456165.1 Chloroflexota bacterium | reverse complement strand
AGGCACAAGGCATTCTTCACGGGATACCGGCCGCAGTTCTACATCCGGACTATGGATGTAACTGGAGATATCACGCTACCGGATGGAGTAGAAATGGTGATGCCCGGAGATAGTGTGAACCTGGAAGTTGAATTGATCATCCCGGTGGCATTGGAGCAAGGCTCCAAGCTTGCTATCCGAGAAGGCGGCCTGACAGTGGGCGCTGGCGTGATCACAAAGATATTGGAGTAAAATTTGATCTACTGAGCTGAAATTCACATTTCAGACAGGTAGAAGGAAAAGGTTATGGCTGGAAGAAGAGGTGTTCGTCCGGTAATTACACTAGCTTGTACAGAGTGTAAGGAACGGAATTACACCACAGAGAAGAATCGGCGCAACGATCCAGGACGGCTCGAATTTAAGAAATATTGTTCTCGTTGCCGCCAGCATAGATTACACCGCGAAACGCGCTGATTTCAGGGTAAAATATTATAGCAAGGCTATAGAAGTCTGCTGTAAAAAGGCGAGTAGCTCAACTGGCAGAGCAACGGTCTCCAAAACCGTAGGTTGTGGGTTCGATTCCTGCCTCGCCTGCCTGAGAATTAAGGCAACGCCGCTGGTCTAAGCGGCGTTTTAGCCGTAAATTGAAGTTCGTTGAGGAGTATTACGTGGCTGGTAAACGTGTAACCCGCAGGCAACCAGGTAGAATCAAGCGATTCTGGCGGGAAACGACCGGTGAACTGAAAAAAGTTTCATGGCCTACTCGCCAAGAAGCTATTCAACTCACCAAAATAGTAATTGTTGTTATGGTGCTTGTGGGTGCTATTTTAGGAAGTTTGGATCTATTATTTTCTAGGATGTTTGGTTTGCTGTTCGGCTAGCATCCCAACTCTTAGATATTTAACCTGCAGGAAGGTTGTTGGATGAATTTACCGAATGATGAAGAATCTGTGGAAATGTTAAATTCAGATCTCCCGGTGGAAGGTGAGAGTCCTGAGCAGGACGTACCGGAAGAAGAAACTTCTAACGCGTCAGCAGATGCTGTGGTTTCTGAGGCTGTTGATACTAAGGCTGAGGAAGATGGCGAAGAAGTTGAATCCCAAGAAGCGGCTATCGAGTCCACCGATTCCAGTGATGCTGAGAGCATAAACGCGGAATTACAGGATGTGAGCGCCGATTCGATATCTAGCGAAACAGCACCAGAGATCAGTGATTCTGAGGGTGAGATACAGGTTGTTCCCAATGAGGAAATTGTTGAATCCGGAGCACAAACTGAAATTAATGATGCGGCAGATGAACGAGTAGTTGACAAACCACAAATTGAAGAAAGTGTCGAGCAAGAAGAAACAGATGCTCTTCCCCCCCAAGAAGAAGACGGCCGAGAGTGGTATGTAGTCCATTGCTATTCTGGATATGAGAAAAAAGTCCGCCACAATCTTGAGCAGCGCATCGAATCTATGGATATGAAGGATGAAATTTTCGATGTGGTGGTGCCGACTGAAGAAGAAGTAGAAGTCAAAGATGGAAAACGCCGGACAATAGAACGGCGCGTTTTCCCGGGATATATCCTTGTGAATATGGTTCTTACAGAGGAATCATGGTATGTAGTTCGTAATACACCCGGAGTGACCAGTTTCGTTGGAATGGGCAATGAACCTGTGCCTCTACGACCGGAGGAAGTCTCCCAAATTATCAAGCGCATGGAAGCTGATGCCCCACGCATCAAAGTTACTTTCAAACAAGGCGAACGCGTCCGAATCATCGATGGGCCTTTCAATGATTTCCGGGGTACGGTTGATGAGATTGATATGGAGCGTGCCAAAGTGCGCGTAATGGTAAATTTCTTTGGCCGGGAAACGCCGGTAGAGTTAGACTTTTTACAAGTAGAAAAAGCGTAGCCGATATTAACTTATAGGATTGGCGCGAATTTCGTGGGAGGGTGCCTGGCACCCGTTATCACCACTAAGGAGAAAATTGTGGCAAAGAAAGTAAAAGCAGTAGTAAGAGTACAAATTGAGGCTGGCAAAGCTAGTCCAGCCCCGCCCATTGGCCCAGCGCTAGCCGCGCATGGGATCAACCTGATGGCTTTTTGCAAAGAGTACAACGCCAGAACATCCAGCCGCATGGGAGATATCCTGCCTGCGGAGATCACCATCTATACAGATGGTTCTTTCACGTTTGTCCTCAAAAGCCCTCCGGCAGCTGTATTATTGAAGAAAGCTGCGGGTGTGGAGAAAGGCTCAAGTGAGCCTAATCGTGAAAAGGTTGGTTCTGTGACCCAAGAGCAGGTACGCGAAATTGCTGAAATAAAAATGAAAGACCTCAACGCTAATGATATTGAAGGCGCAATGCGCCAGATTGAAGGCACTGCCCTAAATATGGGTATTCTTGTAGGGGAGGAACTACCCCAAGAAGTCGAATCTGAATCAGACGATTAACTAACCAATCTGTGGGAGGGCAGCTGGACTGCCCGTCAACAATTGACTGGACAACTATTGAGCAATACATATAGTTCAAAACAGCAATTGCCCACCACAAAGGAGTAACAATGGCAAAGCGTGGAAAAAAATATAGAGCAGCACAAGAGAAAATCAACCCCGAGCAAAACTATTCGCCCGCTGAAGCGATCAGTCTGGCGAAAGATAACTCATATGCAAATTTTGACGAAACGGTGGAGCTGCACATTCGCCTGGGTGTTGACCCCAGGCATGCTGACCAAATGGTACGCGATGTTGTAGTCTTGCCTCATGGCTTGGGAAAATCGGTTAGCGTGTTGGTCTTTGCTCAGGGAGAGGGCGCAAAACTAGCGCGCGATGCGGGGGCTGATGCAGTTGCAGATGATGACGAAACATTGAAAAAGATCGAAGGCGGCTGGACCGATTTCGATGTCGCTATCGCCACACCTGATATGATGTCCAAAGCTGGTCGTTTGGGACGCGTACTTGGCCCGCGTGGTCTTATGCCAAATCCCAAAGCAGGGACAGTTGTCCCTGAGAACGACTTACCGCGTGCTATTCGAGAAGCAAAAGCCGGGCGAGTGGAGTTCCGCATCGACAAGACCGCAAACCTACATATACCCTTTGGAAAAGTGTCATTTGAAAGCCAACAGTTGTTTGACAATCTAGCCGCGCTTATGGAAGCGATAAAAAAGGCAAGACCAGCTGCTGCTAAAGGCGCATACTTGCGGCGAATAACCGTGAGTACAACTATGGGCCCAGGAATAAAGATTGACCCAGTTCAAGCACAAGCAATGGAGTTGTCAGATTAGGAAAATGAGGTAAAATATCACCTGTTAAATAAACACCGGAAAAAACCGGTATCAGCTTCGCCAGAGACTGCAGGTGCTGGGCATAATGCTCAAAGCTTAATTTCCTGCTCAGGTGGAGGCTTTCCAAAAATGTTGGATCAAGTTGGACCAACCTTAGAAAAGTCTTTGTCTCGGCAATATGCGAAGCGAAGACTTTATTCTTTTGGAAAGGAGGTACATCATTGGCTATAACAAAAGAGCGCAAACACAAACTTGTTGCGCAATATGAAACTTGGCTGAAGGAAAGCGAAGCCATTGTTTTGGCAGAATATTCCGGTTTGGATATGACGGCAATAGATGAATTGCGCCAGAACGTGCGTGAGGCAGGAGGTGAGTTTCATATACTAAAAAACACGCTCGCGAAAATCGCATTTTCATCTGTCGGATTCGAAGCCCCTGAGGAGTATTTCATTGGCAGTACTGCTATCGGGCTGGCTTTTGAAGACCCACCGGGTACTGCAAAAGCAATTGCTGACTTTGAAAAAGCAGGCGATTTTGTAAAAATCAAAGGCGGCTTTTTAGGTCAAGAACATATGACTGCGGATCAAGTCAAGGTAATGGCAGAATTACCACCCTTGCCTGTGGTGCGCGGCCAATTGCTTGGCACCATCATGGCTCCAGCGACCCAGTTAACTCGATTGCTGGCAGAGCCTGGAAGACAACTTGCGCAGGTTGTCAAAGCATTTAGCGAGCGCGAGTCGGCTGTTGCTGTCGCGTAATAATCATTCAAAATCTCGGGATAGTTGATCTATCCTAAACCGTAGATAATAAAGGAGTAATAGGAATGGCAAATCTTGATAAATTAGTTGAGGAGCTTGGTAAACTTTCTGTGATCGAGGCTGCTGAGCTAGTAGGTAAACTTGAAGAAGAATGGGGTGTTTCCGCTGCTGCACCGGTAGCAGTCGCTGCTGCCGCTGCAGGGGCAGCAGCTGAAGAGGTAGAAGAAAAGACTGAATTCGATATTGTAATAAAGGATCCTGGTCCGAAAAAGATTGAAGTAATCAAAGTGATTCGACAGCTTACCAGTATGGGGTTGAAGGAAGCAAAAGATCTCGCCGAGACCGCTGGTGCCAAAGTGATGGAACAAGTTGGCAAAGAGGCTGCCGAAGAGGCTAAATCCAAGCTGGAAGGCGCGGGAGCAAGCATAGAACTCGCATAATTGAATATTACAAACCTTTGAGCCACCTGATTTTTAGGTGGCTCTATTTAATTAATTTAGCAAATTCCGGGGTATCTTAGTAAGATGAGGCTAATTAGACGCTTCTTAACTATGGTATATTTGGATATTATTCCAGGTGGATGGATAAGATTTCGAAAGGACAATAGTATGAGTGCCCGTTTATTGATTATCGAAGACGACGAGGCAATCCTAAAATTTTTACGCCGTGGCTTGGAGCACGATGATTATCAAGTCGAAACGGCACATGATGGCCAAACGGGATTGATACTAGCGCGTGACAAGCCCCCAGATTTAGTGGTTTTGGATTGGATGTTACCCGGTTTGGATGGTTTAGAAGTTTGCCGCCGTTTGCGCGCTAGCGGGCCGGTTCCTATCATTATGTTAACCGCCCGAGACACGGTAAGCGACCGAGTACAAGGTTTGGATGCCGGAGCTGATGATTATTTAGTTAAACCATTTGAGTTAGATGAATTATTAGCTCGTATTCGGGCTCTCCTTCGCCGCACACAAAAAGACACTCCAGAGGTATATGAGTTTGGGGATCTGATCTTGGATACGGGCACTAGACAGGCTATTCGCGGTGAGAGGACGATTGATTTAACTGCCAAAGAGTATGAATTGCTTGAGCTTTTCTTGCGCCATCCACGACGTGTATTGACCCGCGAAATGATCTATGAGGACGTTTGGGGGTATGATTTTGGGGGCGAGAGTAACATAATTGAGGTTTATGTGCGCTATTTGCGGCAAAAACTTGAGAGCGGCGGTGAGCCGCGTTACATCCATACCGTCCGGGGGATGGGGTACGTCATACGAGAAGAAGGGTAGATGACTCTACGGGTTCGTTTAACCCTGTTTTACACCTTGATCTTGGGGGGTGTACTGGTTTTATTGGGTATGGCGATTTTTTCGCAAGTCTCCAACATCATCACCAACCAAGTTGATCGGAACCTTGCTCAAGTGGCTCTCGATATGCGCCAACTTGCCCGGATTGACCACCAGGGCCGATTTTACATGGCTACCGAATTATCGGTTAACTCCTCTATAGCGATTCAGGTATGGGATACAGGCGGACGCTTAGTAGCTAGTACACAATCATTTAACCCCCTTTCAAGCCTAGTTTTTCCTCTTTACCCTGAAGGATTAACTGAACAAGAATCTTTCTTAATTGATACGGTGATCAGCGATGAACACATGCGAGTTTATAGTGTACCGATGGAAATGGATTCAGGAGAAGATCCAGTAGGAACAATTCAAGTAGCAACCAGTTTAGCAGCAGTGGATGATGTCCAGAACGATTTGTTGAACTTCCTTTTCGGCTTAGGGATCCTGGCTTTAATCATCGCAGTTGCGGCTGGTTGGTTTAGCACACGCCGCATCCTTGCTCCCTTAGCGACAATGACGGAGACTGCTATGCAGATTACAAGGGCAGATGATTTATCCCGCCGTATACCTGAGCATGGTAATCCAGCCGACGAGGTTGGCCGTTTGGTGCAAGCTTTTAATCAAACTATGGGACGTATGGAGGATTTGTTCAATTCGCAACGGCGTTTCATCGCGGATGTAGGCCATGAATTAAGAACCCCTCTTACGGTAATGAAGGGTAATGTTGATTTGCTGAGGAGGATTTCAAATCGCGATGATGATTCGTTAAAATCTATTGAGAGTGAGGTGGATAGGCTGACTCGCTTGGTGGGTGACCTTTTATTGTTGGCCTATGCTGAATCGGGGAAGCTGCCTTTGGATAATAGTCTCATTGAACTGGATACTTTGCTATTGGAAGTCTTCCAACAAGCGCGAATTCTGGCGCATGAGGAAATGGGTGTTGCTATAAATGATATCGATCAGGTTTTGGTTTGTGGAGATTACGATCGTCTCAAGCAAGTGCTTTTGAATTTGGTTGCAAATGCGATTAACTACACACCTGCTGGTGGCAAAGTTGAAATGAGCTTGCGAAAATCCGAGAAAATGGCTTATCTTATGGTGACCGATAATGGACCAGGTATCTCATCGGAAGATTTAGTCCATATCTTCGAACGATTCTATCGCGGAGAAAAGTCACGAGCCCGTTCTCCCGATGGTAAAGGGTTTGGTTTAGGGCTTCCGATTGCAAATTGGATTGTAATCAATCATGGCGGTAGAATTGAGGTTGAATCAGTAGTTGGTAAGGGAACAACCTTTTGTGTGAGGTTGCCTCTTGCTCAGGGTGGCTGTGAACCAGAAGCGGGGATAAAAATAGATGCTCAGAAAGAATTTGAAAGATAGATTCTCAACATATTTAGGGGGTCAGACCAAGACGCTGGCTGGCCTGGTTGCACAGGCTGGCTCCACCATTTGACAGCCATTCTTCTAGCGTCGCGCTGACGTTTCTACCGGCCATTGCATCCTGATATATATTTCCCCCCCAATATATATAGCGGACCGTTTCTGCAGACCAAGCGCTTTCAGAACGGAAGGAGTTTGTAATACCTCCATTATATCCGGCGAGAGCTAACCTGGTATTCCCATTGTGTGTATTTAAAGCTGATGATAAGTATGCTAACCCACGGTGGGCATTTATGCTGGGGGCGTATGGGTTCTCATATCCTTCAAAATGGTAAGGCATGACTTGGAACAATCCCATTGCGCCAGCAGAAGATTTGGCATTTGGATCGCCGCACGATTCGATTTGCATCACTGTAGCAACAAGGTTTGGCTCCAATCCCCATTCTTGTGACCAGATTAGAATAGGTTCCTCCCAATACAACACTTCGGGGGTGAATAAAGAGGCTAATTGTTGGTTTACTGGTATCGGATCGCTGGAAGCGAACGTAGAACTAATTATGTCCGAGGGGGTAGTAGTGGCGCCGAAAGCGAGCATGAAAATGGCTCCGGCAAATATTATTGTCACTGGTGAAACGAAGATAAAAGGGAAACAGCCTCCACCTTGGGGAGGGGAGGCTGTTTCCTGTTTGGATCTCCTGCTTTGGTTTAAATGGCTCATAATTCTGCTTTAATCACGCATTGTTTGTCTGCTTGAACTTCCGGATTTCATAGTAACTGGATGGTATGTCGCCTCAGGTTGCACCGTTCTTTTTTGCGATGGGCGGAAAGAGGTCGCGGTTCGCCGTGGAGCGGGTGTGGAGCTACGTGTGCCCAAAGTGCGCGACCGGGAAGATGTTGATCGAGGTCGAGAGTACTCGGGTTTATCAGCTTGGCTGAATAACCGATCACCCGCCACAGAAAACGTCCCGATTATCAGGATGCGAATCAGCCAAACCATTACTGCAACAAAAATTGGAACAACTTGTAGCAGAGTTTCGCGAGGGATTACAGCATTTCCCAAGGAACCATGCGATAAAATCGCGATTGAAACACCCCACCAAGTGAGCAAAGCATTCATTGTGGCCGCCAATAGCCAGGCCCCAAAGAGATACCATACCTCTGTTGGTTCGTCACTTCCTTGTTCAGGGGTGAACAATCGGGCGATTCCAGCGAAATCGATACCGCAAAAAGCGATTGCCAGGATGGTCGCCCAGCGAAGGCCGCCAAAACTCAAGTCACCTAGCAAGTCTGTCATGGCGAAGTCTGTTGTGCTGTAATTAAATATTTCAAAGGCTAACAATGCGCCGATTATTAGTAAACCCCAAACAAACCCGCGGCTCATTTGCCCGCCGTTCAATAGAGCTTTGAAACCATTTCGTTTGAGCATATCTAATCTCCTTTACCTATGTATAGGCCTTGAAAACCGCTGAATATAGAACAACCGTTCTCGTTGGAGACATTATAGAACAAGTGTGCTAATTTTGTCAAGGCCTGATTTTAGCTTAGGTAGTTGATTTTACTCCACTCGCCCTAAAGGTTATAATACCCATTCAGGTCTCATGATATGGTGAGGAAGTGGTCAACGAGTTAACAAATACCTGTGTATATTTGTTTTCCATAAACCAAAACAGATAAAAATAGGGTATAATGATAGTAGTTGGGAATTGAACTGATTTAATAACTATTATCGCTTGGAAGGTGTAAAAACCAATCGGTACGTTTAATATAGTATTTTGGAGGTTGACGATGGAACAAAAGAGTTCAGCAGAAATGGTTCAAGAGGCAAAAGCGCGTATTGAAAACTTGACGGTGGATCAAGTAGCCGATGAAATTGGCAAGGAAGATACCCTGCTCGTTGATCTGCGTGAGAGCGAAGAACGCCACCAGCATGGCGCTATTCCTGGTTCGATGAGTGTGCCTCGAGGTCTATTGGAGTTCTGGGCAGATCCTGCTAGTGCTCTACATAAAAAAGAGTTTGAACTTGATCGCAGAGTGATCCTTTACTGTTCAGCAGGAGGGCGTTCAGCTTTAGCCGCGGATGTGCTTCAACAATTGGGCTTCTCAAATGTTGCTCATCTTGATTCAGGGTTCACTGGTTGGAATGAGGCAGGTCAGCCAATAGATAAGCTGGATATGTGGGCAGCTTCGTAGCTGAAGATTCCACGCTGGTACAGCAAATTTCTAACAATTAGTATCGAGCGATTTTTTCTTGGGGTGATTGGTCTCCGCAGGAGATATTCATTTCCCCCCCCAGGAACAAGATTAAGTATTGTTCTCGGTATCGTTGGTCGGACCCCCAGCATTCTCCAAGATAACCCTTACTTGTTCAGATGTTTGCACGGCGCCATCCACGAATTTACGCACCCACTCAACAGCCTCTTCCCCTCCCATCCCGAGTACGCGGCGCGCCATCAAAGCCAGAAACATACCGGTGCGCCCAATACCGGCATAACAATGCACGGCAATATTTTTACCGTTTTGGGCTTGCTGTATGGCAGAGTCGACCGCTGCTGATAAGGCAGCAATGTCGCCTGGGACGCTGAAATCCACAATGGGGAAGTAGAGTACATCCAATCCTGTTTCTTCGTAATGCCGCCGTAGATCTAGCCTCGCATTTTTTATATTTTCCTCATCCCCTGTAAGCACAACCACGAGGTTGATATCGTTGTTTTTGATCTCATCGAAGGTAGTTCCCTCGCGGTCAAAATAACTGTAAGGCATTGGGCTGCGGAAAACCTTGCCCGGTAATTTGTAAGGAAGTTCGATAAGATTCATTTCTGTGCTATTACTTTTGTTATGTCTTTTCTGCGATTTTCGATTTCTGCAGCGGCTTGTTTGCGTGCTTCAATTTCCAAATCCGAGGCTCCTATTATAACGCCTTCTACTTCGCTAAGAGCTTGATAAATAATGCGTAGCAGGCGAAGTGTTTCGCTGGGCGCGCCGCTGATAGCCTCCCGGGTTTTTTCAGCCTGGATGATGTGCTGGCGGATATGTGCATCGAAACGGATCAAGCGGAATTGGATGGGGTTGTGAGTGCTTTCCCACAAAGCAGAGGGCAGTAATATCTCTTTGTTAGTGATATCAAGAAAATCATCCAATACGCGTTGGTGCTGGATTTCATAGTAATCCATGATTTCAATTATTGGAGCTTTGTCGGTCAGTTGCTCGATATCATCCCATGAGCCTACATATTTTTCAAATTCTCCTTCAGGCATTTTTATAGGCCGTTCTTCTTGGCTGCGGTGGCGCTCAAGCCCCCATTTCAGGTGCGCGTAGAAGAATAAGTCCGCTTGGAGGACGTGCCCCAGGACAGAGCGCAATGCCCACTCATCCTTGGCGGGTGCTTTCTCGAACTCTTCATCATCAACACCTAACAGCACCGCTTGCAGGTCGCGGTAGGCTTGGTGGTATTGACCGAGGATGATTTGGGCTGTACTGGGAGGATTGGCGGTTGCGGTACGCGCTGTGGCCAGGTTGGCGGCTAATTCGCGCAGTTCTTCGTAAGTGCGAAAGAAAGCGACCCGCATGCCCTCCTTGTAATCCTGCCAGGCCCATTCGCGGGCTAGGTCTGCTTCTGTGAAGCCTTTGGTAAAGTGGGCGAATTTTTGGATCGCTTTGTATAGGTGGGTGTCAGTTATTGTTTGGCTCCGGGGAGGGAATTAACCGCAGATGGACGCAGATAAACGCGGATGGAAGATGAGATTATCCTGTAACGAGGTTCACTTTTTGGGTTTTCTAAACTAGAAACGTCTGATTGAATATGGCCAAAAAAGATCTAAAACAAAACAAATTATATATCTAAATCACAAACCAATAATTATTTCTTTTTACCAGAATTAAAATTTACTAAATCCTCCCAATCTATTACTCCATCTGAACAAAAGTCGTTCATAAATTCTAAAGTGAAAATGTTAATTGCTTTCGAATACTCGTTTAAAAACTTCTCGTTTTTCTTTTTTGCTTTATACCCAAGGGGCTCAATTATTTCGATATAGAGATTCTCATCGCCGGATATAAATTCCCAAAATCTTTGACCACAAAGTTTTAGGTAATCACCTTTGTCAGGCCTATTATCTTTTCCATAACAACAGCCATTTATTACTCTGACATTCACTTTAGGATTATTTGTTCTCAGAATTTTCGTAGCTTGTTTGAAATTTTGTACCATTTTCTTTATTGCACCACTATTTCCCCAGTTAGGTCCTGATTTTATGGCTACTAAATATGTAATATCATCTAAATCAAATTCCAGATCAATACCTTCAGCTGCTGATTTTTTTCCTTTAAATACTTGGTTGCTAACAAAGATGGCTAGATTCTCAAGAAATTCTCCAAATATTGTTTCTTCTTGCGATGAGAGGTGGGCGTCAAGCAGGGATTTTACAAGATCGTGAGCATTAAGAATATTCTTTGCTTTGAATAAGTAAGGATTCTTTCTCCGTAAAACTTTCTTGAGCTTTAAATCTTTAAGTTTATCTAACCTTTTTGAATGGAATTCGCCAATATTATTTTCTACAAAAGCAGTCACATCATTCAGGTTCAACGGTTTCATAATCTCCCTTTTCTTCCATCAAAATCATTTGATTTGCTTCAATTCGTTCTCTTGCGGTTTCGTAATAATGTTCTTGGATTTCTATTCCAATTGAATTCCTCCTTAAATTTTGTGCAACTTTAATTGTGGTTCCAGATCCCATGAATGGATCCAAAACCCAATCATTTTCTTGGGTGAAAAGTTTGATAAACCATTCGGGTAAGACTTGTGGGAAAACCGCACTATGGTTTTTATTTCCAGTTTCAGTAGCGAGGTGCAATACATTTGTCGGGAAAACTTTATCTCTATTAACCCAATTTGAAATATTCTTTCCAAAACCACTCCCAACTTTTGAAGGATCACGAATCTTATCAGTTTCACTTAAGTTCTTTAACCTTTTTTCAGCCCAATCACCAATCGGTACCATTACTTCTTCCTGATACATATTGAATTTTCGCTGTTTATTAAACTGGAGCAACCGTTCCCAAGAATCTCTAAATCTATTAGGCCATTTTCCTGGGTAACTGTTTTTCTTATGCCAAATGAATTCTTCGGTCCAAAGCCAGCCTTGTTTTCTCATTTCTAGTATCAATTCGATTACATAAATATGCCGTTCCCCTTTGACAACTCGTTCCTTAATATTCAGGATAAATGATCCAGCAGGTTTCAGAACACGGAGAAGTTCAGCACTGATAGGAAGAAACCATTCTACATATTTATCTGGTTTTTCCCCACCATAAGTCTTTTCTCGACGATCTGCATAAGGAGGAGATGTAACAATAAGATCAATAGAATCATCAGCTAATTCTTGTAGAACATCTCGGCTATCACCAAGAAAAAGTTGAGTTGAAATATCAGACATTTAATTTGCCTTCATTTGTTACTTAGCTTATACGACATATTTAGTTTATCATATCTTTTGGAAGACCTTTTATGTTTTCAAAACCTAAAAGTTTGGAGGATATGAGTACAAAACACGAGAACCTTGCGAAGGTTCTGAATCTTCGCAAGCTTGGGTATTTCGTTAATCATACCCCAGCTCTTTTAGGCTCTCCGCTTCGGTCTTTTTCTTCTTCGCCTTCTTCTTGCCCAGAAGCTCTTCCCAGAAGGTTTCGTCGTAGCGGCGGGAGGCCACCGGCAGAGGCATGGGCACACCCCAGCCCAACAGCAAGACTTCTTCTTTGGGCTGCAAGCGCGCCAGCATGCCGCGCAAGGCTTCGCGCCCGGCCAGCCCGGAGAGCACAGCGCGGATGTCATCGTCGTCACCCAGCCAGCCGGAAATGCGCGTACCCAATTGCGACATGACCTCATCGTAGATCTGCGAGGGGCGTTGATCGATGATCAGCAGGGTGACATAGTATTTGCGCATTTCACGCGCGATGGTGCTGAAGGTGGTCTGGGCGGCCATCTCACGGTTGAGCAATTTATGCGCCTCTTCGACCACAATGGTCAATGGGCGGGGTTCCTTTTCGCCTGTGGTGCGGTAGTGGTTGGTGCTTTTTTCCCATCTCTGGCGGATGCGGCGGGTGAGCAGGTTGCTGACCAGCAGGTAATCCAGGTCGCTCTCGTGTTTGCCGAAAGAGAGCACTACGTGCTGCCCGGCTTCGAGAGCTTTGATAATTTCACCAACTGTATCAGCGGCCGGTTCTTCAACGATGTATTCGCGGCTGAAAACACGCCCTAGCTTAGAGTGCAGGCCTTTGGCGGCCTCGGGGTGGATTCCGGATTCGTTTGCCCAGGCTTCCACGCTGCCGGGGGCGGGGATGCGCTTCCCGTCCTCAGTCTGAATAGTGTCTCCAATTTTCATAGCACGGAATTCGCGGAACCAGTTTTTACGCCCGTAAGTTGATATGAGCCTATCTAGCGTAGTTGGGGTTGTCTCGCGTAAGTTTAACTCACGGGTTAGCAGTTCGATATCTTCCGGCTGGATATCTTGCATAGCGATCTCCAGGTTGAAGTCAGGAGTTTGGCCGCGAATCTGCGAACCTTGTCCCAGGCCAACCACGCGTACTTTACCGCTGAATTTGGTCTTTAGGCCGGTAACTTTCAGGCCGGTATCCGTGGCGGTGTCGTCGTAACCGTATTCGTTGTGCATATCCAAGACAAAAACAGATGCCGCGTTGTAATGGATGAGTCCGGCCAAGATCAGACGCGTGAGGAAGGATTTCCCCGACCCCGTAGCGCCGAAAACGCCTGATGAACGTTGCACGAATTTTTCAAGGTTAATAACTACTGGATGCCTCTGTTCACGCGTATAACCAATCACAAAATTACCTTTCTTCGCTGCGTCGCCAAAGATCGAGGCAATATCGCCAGGACCAGCCATGCGCACTTTATCATGGTGGGAGGGAATAGTTTTAATGGGAATTGGTCGCACCGCTTCGGGGTCAAAGGCCAAAGCGCCATCAGGGTCAACAGCCGGGTCTGGGCCTTGTTCCATCATCAGCGCTGGCAGCATTTCCAGATTTGTAAACAGAGTTTGGCCGTGCAGAAGCCGAGCAAGGTTGGGAGGAAAGCGCGTTTCGGATTGCTCATCTGCGAAGCGTGGGTCTGTGGCGCCTAAACGTAGGTCGGTGATCAGGCCGTAAAACAGCCATTCATCGCTTTCTGTGACCACAAATGCGCCTTCCTGGACTTCTTGGGCAGGGATGGTCAACCGGACTTGAAGATTTTCTTTGAGGCCTCCACCCACAATGTAGCCGATGGATTTTTGATTACTCATAGTTCACTTTTCCTTCTAGCCATGCAAATTAATATTCCTAATAGTAAATGCGAATCAAGAAGATAGAAATATGAAACGATACCGAATTCAATTGATAACCTGATATACAAATTAATTATCAAATCGAGAAAAATATTCGTCAATCTTTGGTCGTAACTCAATGCCAGCTTGTTCAAAACAATCTAATAAAACGTCATAGCTACCTTCCCCACCGATAAAATCCCACAATTCTTCAGCTACTAAAATTTCTTCTTTTAGATCAAACATCCCTCTCATTGTCCACCGTTGGTAAGGTTTAGGATGATAAGGGTTATAGGGAATTCCAAGCATGGTTTTTATCTGGACATCAGGATTTTTTGCAAACTCTGTTGCAGCCCATTCGAGGAGTGTTCTTTTCATATTCTGGAATCCTCCCACGTTCGGTTTCACAGTTTTTAGGTCAATAAAATATATTACACCATCACGTTTTTTTAACCAGATATCGATCTTAGTTAGGTTTACATTATTCATACGTCCCAAATTACTTGCGTTACGGATTTCTTCAAGTTCAGCAATTTTATCCGGGGTACGATCTCCAACTGAAATTCCATCAATAATATTCTGAATTACCCCATGGGCCTCTGAGCTAACGACAGTATGAGGATCTTCTTGTTTCTTTTTTTCGATAAAAATATCTTGGGCAAGAGCTATCGCCACAGGTTCATAAATCGAGGTACCAAATGTGGTATTGAGAGAATGAATAAATGAAAAAAGGGCCATTCGGTCTTTTCCAATTAAACGATAATGAAAAGGCATATGTTTTGTCTCAGGCTTATAATTCTTGAATTTATTCTCAATGCTATCCTTCAAGACTTTAACTATTAGGTCTTTTTTCTCTCCTGAAATTCCCATTAAAAGTTCTCCTGTTTCATATGGAATATCGATTCTGCGTAAGCGGATTTATCTTTCTCTGTACGATTCAGAACTGGTCGTTTAAACTCATTTACAATTTTTAAACCTGCTTCACTTGCAATCTGTGGGTACAGATTAAATCGATCATTAGCAACTAATAATATATCGAATTCATCAGTTAAATAGTTTTGACAATTTGCGAGTACTGAAGCAACACCTCTTACATAAGAGTTTCTAGCTTCAACACCTTTTCCCTTATAAAGGGGGCCGATCTCTTTATTATCATTTCTATCAAATCCAAACAGATCATAAGCATATGCGTGTTGTTCATGGTAATTTATCAACCCTACATAAGGAGGGCTTGAGAAGATTCCCTTAATTTTTTGATCATTAGCTTGAGCTCCAAAGGCAGCTTTTTCTAAAGCTAATGCCTTAAAAATATTCACATTTCTTGAATCGTTAGTTAAGCATATTTGATTAGTATTTGTTCTTATTTTCTCAAAATGATAAAGACGGCTGATAGTGTCTTTGGTGTAACGTTCCCACCAACTTAGGATAGAAAAAAGAGGTTTACATAGTTTATAATGCTTCCGACAGTAATATGGGGCACTAACAATGCTTTTTAGAGTTGCCAAATCAGCATGTGTTGTTGCCCGGCATGAACGAACTGTTCTACTTAATATTATTCTGAGTACATCCTGGATTTCCGGTTCCTCAATTTGTGAAATTAAGTTTTGTACGAGATTAATCTCTTGCCTGACTGTGTCTAAAAACCATTTGTCTAAAAACCTATCTTTTCCATTATTTTGTAATATTTTCAATTTATATTCATTAACTAGTTTATTAAATATAGGTTGAAACTCATACTCAACTTTTTTTGAATAGGTTTTCTGGTCAATTTCTTTTCTTCTTACTTGATAACGATATTTTGGGGAAGGGAAATATCTTTTGTTTATTACATAAAGTTCAGAAAGCAATTGTTGTTCAAAATTCCCCCAATTATTTTCGGATACAAACTGTATTAACCCTTTGGAAATTTTTTGAATTTCATATTGGATTTTTGCTAAATGATGTTTTTTAACTTTAACATTGCTAATTAAGGAATTAAAACGTGAGATATCAATACCAATTGCATGCAATCCAAGTTCATTGGCTTGAACCAGAGTGGTTCCGCTACCACAGAATGGATCTAACACAATATCTCCAGGTCTGAAATAGGTTTCTTTCTTATATTCATCGGTATGTGCATCCAAGAAATATTCAACAAGTTGAGGGATAAATTTTCCTTTGTATGGATGCAATCGATGTACATGTTTCGTTCTTTCTTTCTCCCTTACTTTGTCAAATGATAGTTGCCAATTCAAATCCTCCCCGAGTTGTTGTTTCCATTGGATTTCTTTTTTACTCTGAGCCGAATAATATTGCCTTAAGTCACTTTTAGATACTTTAGAAATACCATTGTCGACTATAACTTTTACTTGTCCATACTGTATCAAATATGAAATGTTGGATGCAGAAACAGGTCTATCATATTTTTTTCTCACCCAGTCACTTGCTTCTTCAACAGTCACTAATTCTTTCTCATCTGGCATCATCCAATTAGCTCCTAAAAATGGTATGATCAATTATAGCAATTGGTCAATATTTAATAAACTTTATCAGCACTCCAAAATCTCAAATCGAAATAGCATCTCCTAATGCTCCCAGAACCGCCATTAATGTGGAATAGTCATCGCGCAAGAGGGTGATGAGTTCTTTGGAGGCATTGTTTGCCCAATCGGGTTTGCCCGCGGCCACATTCACTTCGTGGGCTTGTTGCAAATGCGCGGCCAGCAGTTCGCTGATTGGTTGGTCGGTATTGCGTAATATGTGCCGGAAATAGCCAAAGCGGCCCGCGTTGGTGAAGTTGTAGACTTCCTCGTCTGTACATTGACTAATCACATCCAGGCTGAGGGGAGCTCGCGGTGGCAGCAGGTGTTTTATTGTCTCCCCTTCTTGATATCCCACCGACATCACACTCATTTCCATAGGCACGTTGCGGTTAACACGGTTGTCTTCGATTACTTCAGTATCCACGTTATCCGTGGTGACCAACTGGCGAACCAGGCCGTCATCATCCACGTTGATATCGTAGATCAAGCCAAATATGTGAAAATTATCTCCCAGAGGGGCGCGTACTAATGTGCCAAAACTGGGGGCTTCTAATTCGGATACGCGTGCGCCAGCAACAAATCCGCTGATTCCAGAGCGCAGTAAACGCCCGATTTCAATACCGTTTTGATCCAAGGGTGAACCTCCTGCGGCCGCTGAAATTCTTGGCGGCCTGTTTTTGGGATATTTCTCCAAATTCAACGTGTTGCTTGTTTAATTCCTGCACGAGCATTTCAGTGATTTGTTCTTTTTCTTCGCGGGTGACAACAGCCACTTCGTGAGAACGGTGTAGTAAATAAGGATATGCTCGCGAACCCATTATGCGGCATTGATCTATGAGCACAGCGTGTAAATTATTGAGCATTGTCTCGTCATTAACAACCCAGGCGGGGATTTCAACGCGCGCCAACCAAGGCTTTTTCTTTCGGCCAACGTTCAAGTAGAAAAAGTGCAGAGCTAAATCGCCCTCGTAACTTTTAGATGATTTTGATTGAATTGCAAATATTGCCGAGCGTTCTCCTGGGTCTAAAATAGATCTGAATAATGCAGAATCGGAAACCCCGCGCAAGGGGCGATTTTCCCTGAGTTCTTTCAACTCGTCCCTGTGTGTGGCAGCCACCTCCAGGAGTTGGACAACATATCCAGCTCTGGGTTTGTCCACATAACCAGCCGTGGCAGCACCTAGATCGTGGAGGGTTTTTAAAGCTTTTTTGTACTCTTCAAGGGCCTGGGAGAAGGTTTTGGTTTCGTCAGTGGTTTGTCCTTTGCCACCCCATAATTCCATCGGCCCGTCGGTGAGGGTGAAGGTTGGCGCATCAGCTTTCTGGGCAAGTTCTGCCAGAACCTGGCGCTCTCTTTGATCGCGCTTAAGAGCCACCAGATTTTCCGAAATTGTCCCGCTGGTTGTATAAATATCTTCACCAAAGAAGATGTCTGTCTGAACAGTCGCGATTGGGGCTGCGGATGAGCCTTGATTTAGGCTGATTGCGCCTACGTTGATGAGGTAGTAGTTAACCGCTGCATGGGAGTCGGGATTGATCTGTGACCCATCCGCGGCAAGAATGCTGGCGGTTTCTGGTAAAGGGGGTAGAGAGAAAGCCGCGTTAAGGGATTCGCTAACTGGTTTAGCGCAACGCAGAAATTGATCCTCTTTTGCTGCTAATGTAACTTTATCCCTTAATCTATCAATATCCCCGGAGTTTGCATCCAGAAGCTGGCGCGCTTTTTCTCCCAGTTCTTTCAGGCGCTTAGCCTCTTTGGGTGCAGTCTTCCCTATCTGTGTGATCTGGTCGCGTACTTTTATAAAATCAACCGGCATCGGGTCTCCTGCCCTCAGAACATTTGTTTTTATTATTGTAACTTAAAAATAACGATTTAGGGAGAAAATCTTAGCTATTTTCGGGTAAGAACGGAACTAAAACTGTACGTATGTGAAATCTGTAGGTTCGCCTGTGCTCATGATGATTAAGGCAAATACAATACCAATTAATACTGCGAACCAGCGTTTCCTCACCCTAATCATGTCTGCTGCCTCAGAAGAACCTGAGAGGGCGATTAGTATTGCTACCATGAGTGGGATGAGTAGATCTTGAGGAAATCTTTGATATATTTGTGATAATGACCCCAAGCCATTTAGACCAAATAGATCCTTGGTAATAATTACTAGAGAGTCAAGATTCGGACTGAAGAATGCTCCCCAGCCTAACATAAATGTTGTGAAGAAAACAACATGGTTGAACTTGGTATCTAACCATTGGGGTTTATTGCGGGAGATCCAAGCCCAGATGTTCAATAGTAATCCATGGTAGGTTCCCCAAAGGATAATTGCCCAATTCGCCCCGTGCCATATACCTATTAGGGTCATAGTTATAAAGTTAGCAGTGTATTGAGCTAGCATGCGCCGCGCACTCCCCCAGCGTTTAAGCAGGCTACGACTGAGCGGGGAAAAGATATATATCCTAAACCAAAGCGACAAAGAGATATGCCATTTTTCCCAGAAACTGCTGGGAGTCTTGGCAAGATAAGGGTTATCAAAGTTGGCAGGTAAAGTGACTCCAAACAAGTATCCAATACCTAGAGCTGCATCCGAATAACTAGAAAAATCTAAATATAAACGGAATCCTTGTAATAAAACAAAGACCCATGCATTGATAAGACCAGTTCCTGAGCTATCGAATTGGTATATTCCTAATGCAAGGATGCTTGAAAGCCGGTCTGCCAGCAGCATCTTCTTGGCCAATCCAATAGTAATATGAAAAAACCCACGGTAAGCATTATCTGAAGATAAACGTTCTGGGAGTGAACGAAGTTGCTGGCCAGTATCCTGAAAACTGCTTATCGGTCCCGCGCTGATCTGAGGAAAGAAAACAGAAAAAGTTGCAAAAGTAAGCATATCGTTTGTAGCCGGATACCGGCCTTTCTTAACATCCAATAAGTATCCGACGTGTTTGAACACATAATAAGACAGCCCTAGAGGTAATGCGACTTTTAGTATGGGTAGAAGTATTGGGAGTTTGATCAGGCGGGTAATATTTATTATATAGTAAGCTCCAAAATCCCAATATTTGAAGAACCCTAAAGCAACCAAATTCAGGGCAACCCCCACCCATATTAGATTTCTACGCGCTGCCCAAAATGTAATTAATGATAATCCCACTAGGAGGGGAATAAATTGGAAACCACCCAAACCGTAGAAAAGTAAACTAAGAGTATATAAGAACCAAAGTTTACCCCTCTGTTTCCGGATTAATTTCCAGTAGATAAATAGACTGATGGGTAAAAAAGATAATAGGAAGACGCGGCTGATGATTTGCATGCTGGTTATTAGGGTTGATTTCTCAGTTCAGATGCCGCATCGAACGCCTGGGTGATGGTTTCCGCTAAGACATCTATCATTAGGTTTGCATTGATCGGTTTGAGATGTTGTCCATCGTAGTATCCAGATTCATCTATTAAGATGTTTAAGTTTTCAGAAACCATAAGATCTTGAAAAAATATTATACTAGAGCCATCTGATAGTGTAGACATGCGTTGGAGTAAATGGGCCATGCACTCATCGAAACGAGGCGAACCATTATAAAAAGTTTCATAGTATTGTGGCAGCAGGGGACTGGTATAGAAAACTATTGAAGTATTATGCTCTTGGGCTAAGCTAACAACTTCTTTTAGATATTCAGTGTCATCAGGGTTAAAATTTTTGCAAGGATATCGCTCTTCTCCCTGCTCCAAGTAATTAGCCCAAACTTCTTCAAAGGTAAGGGTTGGTTTGATAGTTGTATAACCATTCGGATTAATGATCTCGTAAGTTTCCTGAACAAAACCTTGACTCGAATATTGAATTACGTAGACCGATTCTGCTAATTGAAAAATATTGAACAAGTCCAGAAAGCGATTCGCTATAGCAAAAGTCGCGATTCCAGGATCCATATATCTTATGAAATACAAAGGCGCCCGAACAACTGCATCTGAGCTGTTATGAAATGTTGGACCGACTTCAATCAGAAGTACTCCGGGATAGGATTCTCTGCCATCGCTAAGGATAAACCTTGTAATTAAAGTTATATCATTTGCGCGTGCTCCAGCAATACCAAAGTTATAAGCGCTATAGCCTAATTCCTGAGTAATGTAATCAGGAGAAATAGTAATAGTCCGTGAAGACCCCAGGATAACTAGTTCCGGAGTGGTGTTCAAGTCAAGATAATTAGCAACTCTTGTATTTCTGAAATCATCTGAAAGTTGAGGAAAAATTCTTATTCGATATAGCCCCCTAGGATTAACGATGATGATGGTTACAATTGCGGTTATCCATAAAAACGCAACAGTTTTCCAGGTTGTGTTGAATAAACGCCTATGATGACTCTCAAGAGTATAGCTTTTATTGTTGGAATTTTTGGTCTCCTCGCTGAAAAATGGAACTATCAGTATTAAAAGAAAAAAAACAATGAGTTTAACATCATTTATAAGATCTACAAATGCAAATGAAAAATCCTCGGCATTGGTTGGGTTAGTGTTGGTGAGATACTTGTTCCAAACCAGATAGATCGTTGAGAAGAAACTCACAAAGGCGAAAGAGATCCAGACAACATTTTTCCCGCGTAACTGATCCAAGAAGGTTTTCATGTTTTTTTTGAAATTTATTACCTGGGTTGGTCTATAGGTTTGGGACCGGGCTAATGAAAACGGATTAAGAGCCAAATTGTGGCGAGGCTGACCGTGATTAATAGAGCCGGAAATCCTTTTTTTAAGAAATAACCATAGCTTATTCGAAAGCCCGCAGCCTCTGCGATACCAGCCGTGACCATATTAGCAGATGCCCCGATCAATGAACCATTTCCGCCCATGGCGGAACCGACCGAAAGACAATAGAACAGCACCTTGGTATTTGCCCCAGGCACAGTAGCAGTTAGGAAACCGATAACAGGAAGCATAGCGGCTGTGAAAGGGATGTTTGCGATTATGGTTGAAAGAATCGCGCTTAGCCATATGACGGCTAGCATGGAGAGTATCAGGCTGCTGCCTACCATTTGGCTGATACCAGTAGCGATAAAGCTGATCAGACCCGCCTCTTGAATAGCGCCTACAACGATGAAGAGAGAAATAAAGAAGACTAGGGTTGTCCAGTCCACTTCCTCGATCATCTCTTCTATGTTCGGCTTGATCCACACAAGCAGTGCTGTTGCGCCTATCAATGCTGTCACTGCAGGGAGCAGATGGATTTTTTCTCCAAATACAAATAGAATAACCATCCCTAGCCCGACCCAGCCAGCTTTTTTAAGATGAACAGGTTGAGTGATTTCCCCGTGTTCGGCAAGTTTCTCCAATAACAAGGGAGAAGGTGCATGGGCTTTGGCCAGGTCTTTCCGAAAGATTAAGCCGCAGTAGAGGAGCAATCCAATGAAAGCCAGAATTACCCCTGGTGTCAGGTTGGTCAGGAAATCGTTGAAGGAAATATCCCCATACGAGCCGATTAAAATATTCGTAGGTGTGCCGACAAGTGTGCTTACTCCGATCACGTTTGAAGCCATCACTTCTGGCATTAGTAGCGCTAATGGATTGATGCCCAACGCCAATGCGATCTGCACGCTGATTGGCGTCATCAGCAGCATGGTGGTGACGTTATCCAGGAACGCTGATGCCACGCCGGTGATCAACATCAGGATTGTCAGCAGCAGCCACATTCGACCTCCCGATATGCGATACGCAAAGAAAGCCAGCCATTGGAAGATGCCTGTCTTTTCCACGATAGCGATAACGATCATCATCCCCATAATCAAAAATATCACATTCCAGTCAACGTAATTCAATGAGCCTTCAAAATCGAAGATAAACAAATCTTCGTTAATGTAGCCTCCAATATAACTGATAATAAAAAGGAGTGACATCCCGAGCATCGCGGCAAGCGTGTTATGCAGTTTTCCAGTGGCGATAAGTACTAGTACGATCACGAATATCACGCTTGCTATCCAGAAAGCCGGGTTGATTCGGCGCAGCAAAACAGTATCTTCTATGGAGAGCGTTTCACCAGAGCGCAAACTCTGGATCTGTGCCTGGTTTAGTTCAAGAGTAACTTTCTCAAAATGTGGGCGTTCGATGTGGATGCTTAAAAAATCGGGAATCCGATCAGTAACTTCTAAATTATAGCGCCCATCTGGTTGGGTGTTTGTCTTGCTGAGAGGTTCGCTATCTACATTCGAGATTAAGCTTACCTCCGCATCAACTATCTGTTGACCTTGCTCATCGAATATAATCCCGATTATATAAGGGCTATTCTCAAGTTCTTGAGCTTGGCTATTACTAGTATTCCATGTGAGAGTTATTCCGATTATCGCCAGAATCGGAATTAGGAAAAGTTTTCTATTTACCTTCTTCATTATTCTCCCTTTTCGGCAAATATTACTTCGACGCCCCCATTCTTTTCAATCCTCTCTTTAAATGCTTCAAGCCTGTTTTGGTCGAATACATTTTCAGATTCTTTGACCTGAGGTTGGCCGAGAATGACGTAGTCAGCGTCAAATTCCTTGCAAGCATTGATTATCTCTTCTTCAACATTTCCTTGTCTGATAATCCCGTCAGAATAAGCGCCCTTTTCTTCAGCCTCTGCTTGAGCAGAAAGCAGAATGAACTCGCCTAATTCCTGCATTTCCTCCGAGAGGATGCTTACCCGACTAGTCTGGGTATGGGAGAGGAAATCTAGATTAACTATGTAAACAAAAAACACAGGTAAACCCTTATCCTTGGCTAAGGAAATGGCTGTATTGATTGTTGGTTGGCTGTTGGGGCCGCCGCGGATGGCGCAGACGATTCCAGGCATACTGTTTCCTTTGTTTTACAGACTATATTGCTTACAATAATGATAGCACGTTGCCCTGTTGAGACCAGAGTTTACCACGTTCGGGAGAATTATAATGCGACTTATAGACATTGATATTCTAACTGGAAACCAGGAACTAATCATGAAATATCATCGTCTTAAGTATAATCAATAATGATCAAAAGAGAAAACCATATGAAGTTCAAGATAGCAATAACCCTGGCATTGTTTACATTTTTCACCCTATCTTGTGGGTCAGGGAATGATTTAAACGATGAGACTGAAACAGAAGACTAAAACGAGCAAGCCCTGCCAGTATTTCAGCCTGACGATATCGATGAGAGGGCAATTAGTGTTGGAGAAGAGGTTTCCTGGGAAGAAGTAGTGGAAATATTAAATAGCGGGGAGGTGGTGACCATATCCCAGCTACATAATTTGGAAGTTACCTTGGAATTGATGGATGGCAGAATGATCAAAACAGTTGAGCCGAGAATTGATGCCATCTTTGAAGAGATTGACACATGCGGCGAGATTTGTAGTAATATAATAAGGGTAACAGAATAATCTTTTTGTTTGGCGATAATATCTATCGATATACCCACCTAAACCTAAAGGATTTAATATGCATAATAAAAAGATTACCCTAATAAGTATCCTGATTTTTGCGATTCTTCTCACTGCTTGCGGAGGGACAGACGGTGATAGCCCGGTTGTATCCGATCCTGAAATTGTTTCATCCGAGGCATTAGAGCCAGAGTCGGATTCTGTCCATGTTATGAATGTTACTGGGCGGGGGAGCGTCTCGCTTGACCCGGATTTTGTGAGGATCTCCATCGGGGTGCAGACAGAAGGTGATATCGCGGCTGAGGCTGTGACACTCAATAGCGAACAAGCCCAACTGATTATGGATGCGCTGGACGCGTTTAACATCTCAAGCAATGATATCGAGACTACTAATTTCAGCGTTATCCCAATCCAGACCCGTAACTCCAGTGGTGAAGTCACCACGACCACCTTCCGTGTGCAAAACACGATTAACATCACTGTCGATGACATAGACAGCTTGGGTGAGATATTAGATGCTGTTGTCACTGCTGGAGCGAATACCATTTACGGAATCACATTCGAAGTTGACCCAAATGATGAAAGTTCAGCGTATGATCAAGCATTATCTGCCGCCATGCAGGATGCGCGCAACCAGGCTATAATTCTGGCAGCTGCTGCCGGAGTGGAACTGGTAGATGTTATATCGGTCTCTGTTTCAGCCAGCCCTGGAGTCGTTAACGTTTTTGCCGAACGCGCATTTATAGATACGGCTGCCTCTGTACCCATCTCTCCTGGGCAAAACGAGGTTTCTGTAGATGTCTTTGTTGTGTATCAAATCGCAGCGCCGGTGCTGGTAGTGGAAGAGGAAGAAACCGCTGAACCCGAAGCAACTAGAGCCCCCACAGAGTAGACTGGATTTGAGTAGAAATCTGTGGGATTGTTAGGCGCCCATCACTCCACACGTAGGCGCATCCCAATCCAATTGGGAGTGTTGGCTGGTTAATTCCTCATATGCCGCATGGATATTTTTTGGTATTTGAGCTGTGCGGCGTATTCCCAAATCAACGTGGGTGCCAATAAATTCAGCCGTTGCAGCTAATACACTGGTTTCATCTTTAACCATAAAATGCATGAAGTGAAAACGCTTGGCTGAAATCCCCAAGGCACGCGAATGCATAGTAACACTTTCTAAGGCACGTACCTCCGCTCGGTAGCGGGTGTGTTGTTCTAGCGCGAAAGCGCCAAAACCGGATTTGGTGTGATAATCTTTATCCATCCCGACCAGACTGAAAAAATTGAACGTCGCTTCATCGAACAGATGGGTATACCACATCACGTTCATGTGCCCCATAATATCAAGATAATCCTTTGGGATGGTTTTCTGGTAAGTTATAGGTAGTTTTGTGAGGCCCATAAAAAATATTATAATTGCAAAAAGATTATGTGGAAGAAGCTAAACTGCCCGGAAACTCGTAGTGAAACATCTTACTCAACTCCGGGATGAGTTGCTCGTCCTCTAACAAACTGTTTGGAGAAGATCATGGAATTCAAAGATAAAGTTGTATTAGTTACCGGGGGAAGCAAAGGTATCGGCAGGGCGATTGCCCTGGCATTTGCCGCGCAAGGATCCAAGGTTGTAATCACGGCACGCGGTAAGGACGCTCTGGATAGCGTAGCCGAGGAAATCCGGGCTGCCGGAGGGAAACCGCTGGCTTTAACTTGCGATGTGAGCGATGGGGAGCAAGTTGGAAGGATGGCGGCGGAACTGCATGAAAAGTTTGGCACTGTGGATATTCTGGTAAATAATGCCGGCATTGCACCCAGCAACAAGTTTTTAAACCACTCCGAGGAAATGTGGCAGCAAGTGCTGGATGTTAACCTCACGGGTGTCTTCCGTGTGAGTAAAGCGATCATTCCCCGGATGGTGGAACGCAGCGAAGGTGGGCGGGTGATCAATATGGCTTCGATTTCGGGGAAGATCGGCACCAAGTTCACTATCGCGTATACGACCTCCAAGCATGGCTTGATCGGCTTTACGCGCACATTAGCGATTGAATTGAACCCCTTCGGAATCACCGTAAACGCAATTTGCCCGGGCTACGTGGATACCCCTATGGTGGCAGAGGGTATCAAAATTGTCAGTGCTAAAACTGGTAATCCAGAAGAAGCCGCGCGCGCTTATATTGAGAGCCAAAGCCCACAAAACCGCATGTTGGACCCAGAAGAAGTCGCCGCACTGGCTATTATGTTAGCCTCAGAAAATGCGCGCGGTATAACAGGCCAGTCAATCAATATTGATGGCGGCACGGTGATGTATTGAGGTATTATTGCCCGTGAGATTATTTTGCCATCGGCCGAGCCGGGGAGATTGGTATGGCCAAAGAGAGTGAAGACGTTTGGGCCTCAGAGGGTGTGCCGGAGTGAGCGGGATATGATTTGCAGTTTATCGATTATGCACCGTAAGCTGCAAAAAACGCTGTGGCTACTGCGATCGAGCAGACTGCGAGAACACAAACCAAAATACAACCGAGCAAAAGAATGAGCGGCAGTGAGCGGGATTTCTTCAAGGCTACGGTGGCCTCTGGGGTTGACAATTGCTGGGTCTCTGGTTTAGGAGGAACATTTTTTTGCGGAATGGGCGGATAGCTGGGTTGTGGTTGGTCTTTCCAGATTCGCCCGAGTATAATGCTTAAACCCGTAAAAATAACTCCAACAGCTAGGAGCCACCATTCGGAAAACAGAAGTCTTAAGTCCCTCTCCCCAATGGCTTCTCCGATCCAAAATAGAAGGAAAAGTATTCCGAATGGGCTTGCCATACTAGAAATGGTGATCGTAATTTTGTAAGGCCAGGGTATGGATTTGATTTTTCCCATTTTCGATATTCCATAAAATAACGATCCAATTCCAAACGGAAACGCGACGCAGTTTTGAATTTCTGCTTTTATCGTATCGCCAAAGGGGCCAGCAAGTGCCCCCATCAAAAAGAACGTCCCAATCCAGATATAGAATTTCGCGTCATTCAATGTGGGAACCTTCGTTGTTTCATCCATGAATATACCTCCTCAGGTGGTTATCTTGAACAGTGTAATTGGAAAATGGTTTGAATGTCAGCGGTGCAAGGCGAGCTTGCAGAAATGAAATAGGAATCTCCACCTTTGCTGATTTCAAGCAAAAGCGAGGTTTGCGTTATGGATATGTTGAGATCACAATGGGGGGCGACGCCCGATTTTGCGTTGAGCGTGTTACAGAATTCACAAATAATTATAGCCTGAAATCGATGATTTTGCTATGCGTAGATCTAGTAAAAGAGGGTGTCGAGAAGATACATCAATTGGATGTATTCCGGGCAAAGAATTGTGAATTAATTCAAGGCTGGGTTTTTAGCGAGGCCGTATCCGTGCCAGAACTGGAAACCATCTTGGAGACTGGGCTAGCGGCTGAATTTATAGGCTGATCGCGATAAGCTGGGGGTTTGGGCTTTGGGGGGATTTGAGGAGTGAGGGGGGGTAGTTTTAGTGTAAAAGATGATGGTGGGTGCTTGGAAGGTGGGAGGTTGAAAGGGTCTTGTTTCTATGGGTAGGCAGATAATATGTGATCTTGTTAATAAGTTGTTTTTGTTTAATCGAAGACCGTGTATAATTGGAATGTGAGGAGCGAGACATATTGTTTGAATATCTTCTTCAAGCAGAAAAGATGTTGCACATTGTCAATGAAATTCAATCAAGCAATCTACAAGATGAAGAACAGAGAAGATACTTGCAAGAGTTTTTCACTCACGTACTTCCATGCCGATCATCACTTGATAAAATGAGAGCAAATAACCTTGCTAACAAAAAGAAATTAGAAGATATTTTAGAGATCAACTAAAAGCAGACCAGAAAACACAAATGATCAATAATTTGTTTGAGAGAGATTTGATAATAGAAAGAATTCAAAATAAACTTCCTTTCATTTTTCAAATTGCTGAGATAGATAGTTCACGAGCAGGAAGAATTGGAATGGAAGTTGGATCATTGCGCGAACGAATATTAATCGCCCTCCTAGTACATGAATTTGGTATCGAAAATATTGATACAGAAATACCAATCACAACACCTGAAATTGATGTGATTGCTTTCGATAACCCGCTTTCAATTAAAACTATAACTGGAAAAAGATTAGTTGGTGTCAAATTAATTTGGACGGTTGATAGAGACAATGTTCTTGAATTTGCCGAAAACTACACACCAACTTGTGATATTTTAATCGCACACATTAATTGGGGTGGAATGGGGGGTCTCTATTTAATCCCTCTCCAAATCCAGGTAGACTTAATGGATCGAATTGGCAGAAACCAGTATTTAAAACTACCAAAACCAGGTACTAATCCTAGAGGTGTTGAATTGTCAACTGCTTCTGTAAGAACTTTAGTCCATAATGAGCAAAGCCTAGGAATTCCTATTCGATGGGGAAGGCGAGAGATAAATTATAATCCGTATGATCGGTGGTTAGATTATTGGGAAGAGGATGATTAGATATGAAAAAAGGTTCAAAATCTAGTAAATTTGGAACGGTTACTAGGGTAAATCACGATTCCTCTAAATATTACAATACACGCCTATATTCCGAACTATCTCAGGGAGAAACTAAATCTTTTGGTCCAGATAATGAATTTCCCAAAAAATTAGAAAACACTATTATCCTTGGTAATTCTGAGCAAATGACTGATATACCTGATAATTCGGTTCATTTAATGGTTACCTCACCTCCTTACAATGTCTCCAAAGAATATGATGAAGATTTATCACTAAATGAATATCTCAATATGCTTGCAAACGTATTTACTGAAACCTATCGAGTTTTAGTTACCGGTGGTCGTGCGTGTGTAAATGTTGCAAATTTAGGTCGAAAACCTTATATTCCTCTGTCTGATTTTATTTCTCATATCATGCTAGATATAGGTTTCCTCATGAGGGGCGAGGTAATTTGGAATAAGGCTGCAGGAGCAGGTGTTTCTATGGCTTGGGGTAGTTGGAAATCGGCTTCTAATCCAGTTCTTCGTGATGTTCATGAGTACATATTAATTTTCTCTAAAGGAGATTTCAAGCGTCCAAAGTCTAATATTCATGAAAATACAATTTCAAAAGACCAGTTTATGGAATGGACAAAATCTATTTGGAAAATGAATACTGAGTCTGCTAAAAAAATTGGTCACCCAGCACCTTTTCCAGTTGAACTGCCGTACAGATTAACTCAACTTTATACATATAAGAATGATATTATTTTGGATCCATTTATCGGTAGTGGGTCAACAGCAATTGCAGCTATTAAATCGGACCGATTTTATATTGGTTATGACATTGATCCTGAATATGTTGGATTAGCTAAAAAAAGAATTAAGCCTTTCAAATTACAAACAAAGATGGATATTTAGTAATAAAACATGGCTGAAAAAACCATAAATTCTATTGGTGAAGTTTTACAACAAAATTATTTCTTAGAAAGAGCAAGTATTTTTCGGGGCGTTTCAGATACTTCCTACGAATTAATAAGTACAATTGGAAGAAAATGGCCGACATTATCAAAAGAGGATTTTTTTAGTAAAGAAAAGGAGGTTTTAACCTTATTCAAAACAGAGGCGCATCCATATTTTAAAGATAAACCTGCCAACGAGGGAGAATTATTAGCATTAGCTCAACATCATGGAACACCCACAAGATTAATAGATTGGTCTCGTAATATTTTGGTTGCCTTGTTCTTTGCTGTAAACGATAATTTTCAAAAAGATGGTGCAGTTTATTTACTTCGTATGATCCCGCAGAATGATTTTATTACTTTTGATGAAATGAATCCTCTCGAGGTCAATAAACTTAGAATTTTCATGCCATCGGTGATAACTCCAAGGATTAGCGCTCAAACTGGAATATTCACTGCACAAAACGATCCGCGTGTTTCCCCAGAAGATCAAGAAATTGAAAAAATAATAATTCCTTCAGCATCAAAACGTTCCATATACGAAAGCTTATATCAAATAGGCATTCACTACAAATCTCTATTCCCAGGATTACAAGGTGTATCCGATTGGATAAACTATGTTAAATTCGACATATTCTAACAATAGAAAGCTCATTTATCAACTGGATAGATCCAATTGTCTGCGAATTTGATAAGAGATTTTCCGGGAAATGCAATACTAACAGGATCTGAACCCTAGACGGTGAGGTCGTGGGTTCAGATCCTTATTTCTCAGTCTAAACACTAGCCATATCACATCTGCAATTTGTAGCTGAACTGGAATAAGGCCTCCAACGGTGGGTTATAGACCTGTCCTTTCCCTCCCCAAATCCCCTCTTTCCCCAAAAAATCTGTATAATAAGTATTGAAATCTCAACACTATAAATTACCTCACATTATGAGCTATACTTATTATTCCTATACGGGTGCTGTTTTGGCCACCGTTGAGTAATTAATAGAGGTAATTTTGATGAATACGATTGACCGTGAGGAACTAAAAGCTAAATTAGACAGCGGGGATGATTTCCAACTTGTTATGACACTGAACACCTGGGCGTTTGATGCCACCCATATCCCCGGTTCGCTCAATATCACTAATCCAGCGGATGCTAAACAACAACTATCCCCAGACGATGAGATTGTCGTTTACTGCACCAACCCGACTTGCGTCGCCAGCATAACTGCCTATCATGCTTTATACGCTGCGGGTTTCAAAAATACCCGCCGCTATGCTGGCGGCATTGAAGATTGGATTGAAGCGGGGTATCCAGTTGAAGGCGCTGGCTCGACTTAATTTTGTTTCAGGATAATACCGGGGTGGGGTTGCTCAAATTTTAATTTACGGTGGGAAATATCTAACCTAAAAATAATTACTATTCAGTGCTGGAAACAATCGTTTGTTGTGGGGTAATTTGCGGCACAATTTATCCATTTGACACGCTGCACGTTACTGACTTGCGAGAACGGGATGACACTTGGGAGTTAGCATTGGATGGTAGGTGGCAAGTGTGTTGATTTTTCATACACTCACAATATTATCTCTCGTGCAAAAGAGCGAGTCCTTACATAAATGTATATATCCCTCCCGCAAATAGGACAAAAATGGTACAATTTAGCTATACAATAACGTCAGATAATAGTATCTTGCCGCGCCGGGTAATTAAATGGTTAGGTTTGATATTTTCTCATTGGTAATATTGGAGTTGTAAGAGTATGAAGAAGCAAGAATATTTAGATCTCTACCATCAGATGGTATTGATCCGCCGCCTGGAAGAATGCGCCGCTGAACTTTACCAGCAAGACAAGATTGGCGGCTTTCTGCACCTGTACATCGGCCAGGAAGCTGTCAGTACAGGTTTGATTTCGGCCCGCCAGCCGCAGGATCGGGTCATCACTGCTTACCGCGATCACGGCGTAGCTATCAATACCGGTATCGGCGCAAAAGAGGTGATCGCGGAACTGCTTGGAAAAGCTACCGGAACATCCAAAGGCAAAGGCGGTTCCATGCACATGGCAGATGTCGAGAAGAACTTTTGGGGTGGGCATGCCATTGTGGGCGCGCACTTGCCTCTGGCTGCAGGTATGGCCCTTGGTGACCAATACATGGGAAGCGACGCGGCCACAATCTGTATGTTTGGTGATGGAGCCACAAACATCGGGTTTTTCCACGAGGCTTTGAATCTTTCTAAAGTGTGGAACTTGCCAGTCTTGTGGGTGGTTGAAAACAACCAATATGGTATGGGTACATCTGTGGCGCGCGCTTCAGCCGTGGGCGAAATACGCCAGAAGGCGGATGGTTATAGCATCCCGAACGCAATTGCAGATGGCATGGATGTGCTCAGCGTGCGTAAGGCCGCAGTAAAAGCTCTCAAGCATGTGCGTTCCGGAAAGGGGCCGTTCTTTTTGGAGTTCACCACTTATCGCTACCGCGGGCATTCGATGGGAGATCCTGAGCGCTACCGCGAGAAAGAAGAAATTGCCCAATGGGAACAGACTGACCCGATAGGCATCTACCAGCGCTATCTGATTGCTGAAAAGATAGCCACGCGAGCAGAATTGGAAGAGATTGAAATGCAAGCAGAAGCGGAAATAATGGAGGCGGTTGAATTTGCGGAAACCAGTCCCGAGCCAGCACCTGAAGAGCTGTATACCGATGTATATGTGCAAGCGGGTTAATTGTGGCTGTTAAAACTGTACGAGAGGCAATCTCTGAGGCGCTTTGGGAAGAAATGGAGCGCGATGAGAAAGTATTTATTTTGGGGGAGGAAGTCGGGGTGTGGGGCGGTACTTACGCGGTGACCAAAGGTTTTTACGATCATTTTGGTGAAAAGCGAGTGCGTGATACACCTATTGCCGAAGCGGCAATCGTTGGAGCTGGCATTGGAGCAGCTCTGACCGGTTTGCGCCCGGTAGCTGAACTAATGACCATCAACTTCGCCTTCGTAGCTATGGACCACATTGTCAATGAAGCCCCCAAGCTGCATTATATGTTTGGTGGGCAGATGAGCGTACCTTTGGTGATTCGCACGGTGAGCGGTGGTGGCCGGCAGCTTGGCGCCACACATTCGCAGACTCCCGATGTCATATTTGCACATTTCCCTGGGTTGAAGGTGGTGGCTCCTGCTACCCCGGCGGATTCAAAAGGTTTACTTAAATCAGCTATTCGTTCGGAAGACCCCATCTTATTCATAGAAAATGTGACTCTCTACCAAACGCGGGGCGAGGTTCCTGATGGAGAGCATCTGGTCCCCATTGGAAAGTCTAAAGTGCAGCGCCAGGGCAGTGATGTAACTGTGGTGACATACAGCAAAATGTTGAATGTTTCGTTAAATGCCGCTGAAGAATTGGCCAAAGATGGAATACAAGCAGAGGTTGTAGACTTACGCACCCTGCGGCCTCTGGATATGGAACCGGTGATTGAATCATTTGTGAAAACCAATCGCGTGGTGATCGTTGAGGAAGGTTGGCGTTCGTATGGCGTGGGCGCGGAAGTAGCTGCTAGGTTGTACGAGGAAGCGTTCGATTATATCGATGCGCCTATCAAGCGAGTGGCGCAAGCCGAAGTTCCCTTGCCCTACAATCGCAATCTGGAACAATTAGCAATCCCTCAAGTTTCCAGTGTGGTAGAAGCAGTGCAGGATGTGCTCTGATGGCTAACGTGATTAATATGCCAAAACTGGGCTTTGACATGGCCGAAGGAACGCTGGTGAAATGGGTAAAGCAAGAGGGGGAAGCTGTTGAAAAAGGTGAACTCATTGCCGAGATAGAAACTGACAAAGCTACGGTTGAAGTGGAAACGCCTTATTCCGGTACTGTTAGGAAACTCGTTGTGAGCGAAGGTTCTAGCGTGCCGGTGAGCATGCCCATCGCGGTTATTGGCGCGCAGGATGAGGAAATTGACTTTGATTCTTTGATAGGCGAAGCCACCGTCGAAACAGAGATAGCAGCACGAGGCGAAATGACCCACTTAGGCCAAGAATCCGTGACTCCTTCACCCCCTGCAGCGCAGGTAATTGCACCCCCTCCAGCGTCCACAACCTTGCCGGTAAATGGATTCCCGCAGGGAGTGCGTGCCTCACCACTTGCCCGGCGCATAAGCAGGGAAAATCAAATTGATCTTGGTAAAGTGCGGGGCAGCGGTCCGCAAGGACGCATCGTTAAACGGGATATTGAGGCTTATCTGACCTCCCCTGCATCTGCCACACCGGCTTTGTCTCTCTCCCCAACGATGCTCGAGAACGGCCAGCCGCATTCAGATAAAGTCATACCTCTTACGCGGCTGCGCAAAGCCATCGGCCGTCGTATGCTGCAATCTACCCAAGAACTGCCCCAATTCTACGTCACCCACCAATACAATCTGGATGAGTTGATGGATGTACGCAAGCAGGTTAACCTAATGCTGGCGGATAGTGAGGAAAAATTGTCGGTTAATGATTTTATCCTCAAGGCGACTGCTTTAACCCTGCGCCAATTTCCTAATTTGAATGCTTCGCTGGATGGGGACCATGTCGTTCACCATGGTCGAGTGAATTTAGGCGTTGCGGTATCGGTGGAGGGAGGATTGTTAACTGTGGTTTGTGCTGATGCGGATCAGAAATCCATACGGCAGATATCCAAAGAAATCGGCGATAAGGCCGGCCGTGCCCGTGAAGGTAAAGTGCATACGAATGATATTAGCGGTTCGACGTTCTCGGTGAGCAATCTGGGCATGTTTGACGTATCTCATTTCACCGCGATCATCAACCCGCCGGAAGCCGCAATCTTGGCTGTCGGTTCGGCGATGCAGGTTCCGGTCGTGCAAGAAAACGAGTTGGTAGTCGGTTGGCGCATGAATGCGACGCTGACCACCGACCACCGCGTGAGCGATGGAGCCGAGGCGGCGCGTTTCATGCAAGCCCTGGCGCATTATTTGGAAAACCCGCTGAGTTTGATGATTTAATACTTGGGTAAAGTGGGGATATTCGAATTCTGGTGATAAATGACCAATGGTCATTTATTTTTTTATCTATATGTTACCCTCTCCCCAAATAGTTACCCGATTTCGGCCAGCTTCCTTTGATTGGTATAAAGCTTGATCAGCTCGATCCAGCAAAGCAAGGATATTTAAAGACTTCTCAGAATCCCAATTTGCGATACCTGGGCTGATCGTAACCGACACATCAGTTTTATCAGACTTTGTTATCGGCTTTTCGGCGACAATTTCCCGCAGTCTCTGCGCAGTCTCTTGGGCTGAATTGATATCTGTTTCTGGCATCATGATCACAAATTCTTCCCCTCCAAAGCGGGCAAAAAGATCCATGCTCCGAACATTCCGTTTGCATATGTTAACAATATTGATCAATACCTGGTCCCCAGTGGAGTGGCCATATGTGTCATTCACATTTTTGAAATGATCAATATCGAATACGATCACGGATAACGAAGAGCCGCTGCGCTTTGCACGTTCGATCTCTTTTTCGGCAGCTTCGTTGAAAAATCTGCGGTTATAGATTTTGGTGAGAGGATCTGTAATTGCTATCTGTTCAAGTTTCATGGCGCGCAGCCTTTCAGCTTCGGCCTGTTTTCTGTCTGTTATGTCTCGCACGCTGCCCTGAAAACCAGTTACCTTGCCATTTTTTTCCTGGCGTAATGTCGCTGTCACCAAGGCATCTATCTTTAGTCCATCCTTACGTTGTAGATCAACTTCAAAATTCTTGAATGATCCCTGAGCGGTTAATGCACCTTGAAATCTAGATCTTGCCTCGGGATCAACAATCACATCCAGCACTTTCATTTGCAGTAATTCGCTCTTTGTGTAACCAAGCACCTCCTCGCAAGCGGGGCTGACATCTTCGATTTGTTCATCCAGCCCAGCAATAAAGATCATATCTTTTGAGTCTTCAAAGATATTGCGGTATTTTCTTTCACTCTGTTGTAAGCTGACATTCGTATCTTCAAGTTCACCAGATAAGGTTTCTACCCGGTCAAATGATTTGGAAAAACGGGAGGATAATAATATGGCTTGGACAAAGATGTAGGCCAAAAAACTAAAAGATGTGAATTGACCAAATGGTAAAAGATTTTTTATATGTTAATTCAGACATTTAGTGCAACGAATGAGGAGATAAAATCATTCGTATGCGAAAAGAAAAATATCTACACCTAACAAATGCTGAACGGGAAGAAATAGAGACAGTATAGCATCTCAAGAAGAACCACATTCTGATAATACGTTGCTGTAAAGCTTAGGGTTAAAGTATCTGCAAATACAACAAATAAAGAGAAACCCATTCCTAATCCAATTGTTAGCCGGATAAACCAGCAGTGTATATCCTTGGGGTACAAACTCCGCATGAACAAAGCAAACAATGGAGGACCTAAATAAAAGGTTAAGTATTCCAGCCGGATAGCTAGAGGCCAAGTGATAATAGGTAGATGGAAAAGCAAAGTGCTCTGATTGGTAACCCCAATGCGAACCGTCATCACCCAAGATAACAGACCAAAATAAAGAGGAGCTTTATTCTTGGGACGGAAGGAGTAAATGAACAAATGATACAGCCCCATAACGAATAAGGTTCCTACGGAGAACGCTTCTACAAACCAATTTTGCATTTGGAAAAAATGAACTGATTCCGCCAAACCAAGTAAAAGGTCGTTTCGGAAGCCGCCCTTGCGGTGATGGAAGTTCGATATTTGAAGAACCATCTCCACCGCTTCTCCAACAGGCTGGAAGAAAGCTGTGATGGGTTTTTTTCTGGAGTCATGTCTAGCTGATTTGTGTCAACTCGGCCGTTTTGAACTAATAAGCGGTCATCAACCCACAACGCATATGCGCTGCCTTGCCCGTCGATATATAAGCCATAAACTTGATGAGTATCAGGAGGGTAAAGAATAAGATAAAATGTGGCATATCCTTCGGGTGTGAATGTTATGCCCTCAATATCATATTTACTCCAAGCGCCAGGGACCGAAACATAGGGCGCCTGGATTGGAAATGGGATCTGTTCAGGTTCAAGCAGTTCATCCCAGAAAAATGCCCATTCGCCTGCGAGATTTATTGATCCGTCTTGCTCAAAATCCCAGTCCCGTAAATCAATCACGCCTTCAATTGCTTCTGGAGGTTCTTGTTGTTCGTTAATAATATTATTGCATGCAGTTAGAAAAAGACAAATTATGATTATATAAACCCCTTTAATAGATTTCAAAATTGTGCTCCTCTTCTGCTGGGTTTTTTACAAACTTGAATGGTGTGTGGATTATAGCAGGATTTAATCACCCAAACTTAGAAAATCAAATTTCCACTAATAATATTAAATCATTCGCGCGTGGGATTAACGTGATTGCAAGAATTACATAATCAGGTTCGGCTCGAAATTGGAGTAAAATCTCCATAGCATGCCATCACCTGAATATGACTTTCGTTACCTCAAAGCTGGAGCGGCAGAACTCAAGAGTTATCTGCTCTCCAAAGAACTTTTCTGGCCTTTGGATCTGCCCACGCCTTCCGGAGAGCCGCCCTACCCGCGCCTGACATTGGGGAACCTGGCGCTCTCCCAAGCACGGCTGCAAGCCCGGAAAAAGGGTGGAGGGCTGGAATACCATCAAGACGCTGAACTCACCTATATGGGGAATGAAATTGTCACCCTCCGCCAGGAGTGGCGCACTGCCTGGGAGAAAAAAGCTGGCAGCGAGTTCATCTCACGCCTGCGCCGGTGGAAAGATTACCTGGCTGAGATTGCTGAAGCTCCAAGTTCCCATGCAGGTTACTTCTCCAGTCAAGTACGGTTGCGTGTGATCCTTGAAATCTTGACAGAGCAGTTGGGAAAAAAACTTCCCGCCGAAGCTGGCTTATTGCCCAACCTGGACACGCGCCTGCGCGCTGTGTTTATTGCAGGAGCTTTCCTGTGGGATGCGGAATTAACCTCAGGTTTCCCAGAGGGGCAATATTGGTTTTTGTATGGCGGTCTAACGAACCCTAAACCTTAATAATCCTTCAATGGGGTTTATATTAATGCGCGTTAGATGATTGGGAAAAAAGCGGCTACCATCCAACCGAAAAATAACGCGCTGCCAATTGCGTAAGCCCAAGGGTCATCGAAATGTTTTCCAATTATGAAGGTAACTTCCAAAATAATCGGTAAAACCGGGGCCATAAGCATCAAGACAAACATACCTGGCACCAGCATTGCAAATATAAAAAGCGCAGTTACCAATACCGTGCTCTGAACTACCCACAACCCGAATCGCTTCCAATTACTGGTATTGTGTATACTGTAACCTACCGCGAACTGCCAGCGCAAGGATAGGCCAGCGCCACAACCGGGCTGGGATCAGGAACATACTAAACCATGTGTATTGAGCCATCAGTCCTTGAGATATCCAGATGATTGCAAACAGCACTAGGCCCCATAAAATATTTTGCCTGGATGGAGTGATGAACCGGTATCCGGCAGCCAACCAGGCCGCGCCCATGATCACGAACCAAAAAGCTAATGCGCCCCCAACCTGTAAACCCAGGAATCCTGAGAGGTCAATTATCGGGTTTATCAGCGCCATCACACCTGTAGCGATAAAGGGAGCCAGAACCATTCCAAGCCATTTGCGCAATTCTTTTGGCGGGGCGGGATAATTTCCAGCTTTAATTCTTATCAAGGGGCTAATGGCCGCAACCAGCACTACCCAGGCAACAAAATGTAAATAAAACCATAGCATGCGGGTGTCTTTATAACTGCCAGGGTTATCAAGCTTGAACGTGAGATTCAACCATTCGATAGCCGATTCCCGGCTGCCGGAACTCATTAAGATGGTGATATGCTCCACGTTGGGGATCTCATTAAAACGACGCGCCATCCCGTCTTCAAAATTGTCGTTTGGTCCTCCAGCTTCAACCAGTAATTCTTGGGCGTTCTCAACAAAGCGTCCCTCTAAAGAACCTGCTTGGAGCAAAAGGTTGGGGGGTCTGTTGATATTTACATATGCATCTGTTGGTGAGACCGCGATCACCGCAGAAAACCGTTCCGGGTGTTCTATTCCAGCTTGCATGACAGCCCCGCTGCCCATCGAATGGCCTAGTAAAGCTACCTGATCCGAATCAACTTCAGGTTGGGAGATCAGGGCCTGGTAAGCAGTGTTCAGGTTATTCTGGAGTGAATTTTCGTCAAAGTCAATTGGGTTGGGATTAGCCGCGTGCCCCGAGAAATCGAAAAGTATTATCCCATAACCCGCGTTGGCGATCGCGTAGCCATACCCTAACATCAGTTGCTGTGAGCCGCCAAAACCATGTGCGATAATAACCCCCGGCAGGTTTTCACCCTCCAGTGGACGAATAAATCGCATGGGGATAGTATCCTCTTGGAAGATGTCAACGCTTAAGCCGCGAGCATTGCCAGCCACACCCAGCCAGGATACCAGCATGAGTATTAGCTGCAAATACCCAAACGATTCGCTTGCGGCCTAGTTTGAAATTGCGCTCATCCATTTACTACGCTCCTTGATAATCCCATAATTTACTTGTGTCAATCAGATTATATTATAGTGGTTTTCAAGGGGTAAAAGGCTCTTGTCCAGGTGTAAATAATCCACCACTCCCGAATTTCTTTGTTTCTAAACCTAATGCTGTATAATCCATTGAATAAGGAGCTAGGATGACAATTACAACTAATGAAGGATTTCCCCCCCGGAATAAAAAATTCTCCGCTAACCAAGTGTTCCACTGGCTCAGCCGTAGATGGATGCTGCTGTTTAGCTTATTGTATGGGCTGTATGTTGGACTGCCATTTTTAGCCCCAGTATTTATGAAGCTTGGTTGGGAAGCTCCCGCAAAAGGGATTTATTTCATTTATAGTTTTTTTTGCCACCAACTTCCTCAGCGCTCCCTTTTCTTTTTCGGTGAGCAGAGTATGTACCCCTTGGGTACGATCCAAACGGCTTGGGAGAATACGCTTAATCCGTTAGTTCTGCGCCAATTTATTGGGAATGTTGAGCTGGGTTGGAAGGTGGCCTGGTCTGACCGCATGATCTCCATGTATACCAGCATTCTAATTTTTGCGTGGTTGTGGTACCCGCTGCGCAAGAAGTTGAAACCAGCGAACATTTGGATCTTCTTTATTTTGATAATGCCCATGGCAGTTGATGGGGTGACACATTTCCTCAGCGATTTTGCAGGTTTTGGTCAAGGTTTTCGGGATACCAATTTGTGGCTTTCTGATTTGACCAATAATCAATTTAGCGCTGGATTTTATGCAGGGGACGCTTTAGGTTCTTTCAACTCCTGGATGCGTTTCATTACAGGCACGGTGTTTGGGTTGGGTGTAGTTTGGTTTGGATTCCCCATTCTCGCAGAGGAGATGACTAGCTTAATCACATCTCTTGAGAATAGGCTTTCGCGAGCGGCAGCTTCGGGCGAAGCGGCCGTTGAAGGGCAAGCAGCGGATTAAAAGAGACTCCCCCATCTATCCAGTTTTTTGTTTGGCTATTTTTCTCTCTAATCGCGCCAGGCGGTGTTCTAGCTCAAGCTGCCAATGAAGCTTTTCGTAACGCGGGACGCCAGAGGTGTTCAACATGGCGAGGGCGGCCTGGGTCCATTTAGCGGCTTCTTTGAAATCGTGTTCTTTATGCTCGTAGAATTTTGCTATCTCTTCGTGCGCGTAGATCTCCCGGTCCGCGGCGGCCTGCATCCATAAACTGAGCGCCGCAGTGATATCCCCACGCCGGCGGTGCAGATAGGATAAACGCTGCCTCGTCTTGGAGAGTAATTCTGCGGGAAAATCTATTGAAAGGCTGTGTTCCAATATTTGAGCGGCCTTATCTAAATAACCCAGGTCTTGGTACAAACGCCCAACGGCTGCCAGGTCGCTGGCATGCTTAATTGAGCCGTCCAGCGGTTTTGCCAACATCCCGGCGGTCAAGTTCGTTAAGGCTACCAGTGCAAGGATATCCATCGCGTTGTGGTAAAAGACACCTTTCAACGGGCGCGCGTCACCGCTTTGCAGATAGTCGAAATACATTTGGGGGATCATCCAGCCGGGGACGTCCTCCTCGGCCCGACTTTCACCCAAGATATGCTCTTCCAGGTAGCCCAATGTGCGGCTGGGGAGGTGGTCGCGCCAGAGTCGCCGCGCCAGGTGCAGGATATCCAGGTTGGGGGTGGAGGCCAGTGGGGGCTGGCTTCCGTTAGTTATGTAGCGGTCATTGAGTACCGGAACGTCAAATGCCTTGCCGTTGAAGGTCACGATAACTTCACAATCAGCCAGGAAGGACTCGATCTCAACCAGCATGGCAGGCTCCTGGATGGGATCGCGCATGAAATATTGCGCCAGTAGAAAGCCACGCTCAACAAACCGTCCCAACCCGACCATGAAGGCATAAGTACCGGAACCGCCTGCCAGCCCGGTGGTTTCGGTGTCCAGAAAAACAAAATTTGCTGGATCACAAGCAGCAATGCACTCGTCGCGTACCCAAGCGGCTAATATTTCACGCGGCTCGGAAAGCGCCAAGGATGCATTACCATGTTTGTGATCTAAGGGGTACAGGGTCTCAACGACGAATGCCTCCCCCAGGGAGTTTTCTCGGAGTTCGCCATCCATAACCGTTTCGATAGGGTGCTGTGCTTTCCCCTGTGAGCGCTTGAGATCGTCTGCGCCAACTTTTACTCCTAATGCTTTAAGTCGATTAGAAAGAGATGACATGAAGTTCGATTGGTTTGAGGTTTAAAGTTTTCTTTATATGACTGGCTGAATTATCTTGATTATTTTACCCCTTTTCAGCGATGAACATTCCTGGAGATTTAGTTATATGGATAAGCCCGTCTTTTGCCAAAACATCATTTATATACTCACTCAATGCATTACGTTGATCTGCGCTGAGTTTTTGATCACTGGTGAAATTCATGGAGGCGATGTAAGCGACCAGAGGTTCGATTTCATTGACAACCAGGCCGTCCTGAAAGAGACTTAGTTCTACGTTATGAAATAATTCTTGGAGCTGCTGCGCGCCGTTTTCCAGGCTGAAACCTGAGGTCCAATTATTCTGAATTAGATAAGGGTCGATTTGGTGGATTAATTGATCGAGTTCCTGCAGATGAGTGTCGCCGTTTGTAGCGGCATACAGGAGACTTCCAGGTTTAATTACTCGATGGATTTCGCCGAGAGCTTGCACTCTATCAGGAATGTGATAAAGCATGTGGTTGGCTATGACGACATCGAAATTATCTGCTGGGAATGGCAAATTCTGGATGTCGGCAGCGCAAAATTGATATTGGCTCGTTTGCAGGTTGCTTTTTGCCTTTTGCAGCATACCAGACGAAAGATCACTTAATACAAATATCCAATCTTCCCGCAGGCGGTCTTGATTCTCTTGCCATAAATTCCCCGGGCCGCAGCCTATTTCCAGAATGCGGCCGTTGGGTGGAACCTCAAGCTGATCGTAAACCCAGCGCTGCCAGCCGTAAGGGTTTATGCTGAATCGTTCGTGGAGCGTGATGCGCGCATCCAGATTACTGGAGTCGCGATACTGGTCCGCGCGCAAATGTTGGGGGTCCGTGAATTTAAGTGTAGGCATTGCACTCCATCCATGATGTAATAACAAGCGAGGGTTATTGCATACCCCCTGAATTCCAGTGGTCTAATCTTCCAGCTTTTGGGCCACGATCTCAGCTACATCCATTACCTGCATATCACTGGCGGCATCTTTGGAAGCATCGGTGAGCATCAGCATACAGAAAGGACAGCCGACTGCCAGGGTCTCTGCGCCGGTGCCTTCGGCTTCGCTAAAGCGGTTGGCTTTAACAGTTTCGGTGCCGTGTTCTTCCTCTTTCCACATCTGGGCGCCGCCCGCGCCGCAGCAGAATGAATTTTTACCTTTGCGTTTCATCTCAAGCAATTCGCCTCCCGCCTGCGACAATGCGCTGCGGGGTTGGTTGAACACGCCATTTTGGCGGCCCAAGTAACATGGATCATGGAAGGTGATCTTGCCAGCCTCCCCTTCCTTAAGTTTGAGCTTTCCCGCAGTAGACAATTCGTCGATCAACTCGGTGTGGTGGATAACTTCGTAGTTGCCGCCAAATGAGGGATATTCATTGTCCAGGGTGTGCAGGCAGTGGGGGCAGGTGGTCACGATTCGTTTGGGGGCCACCTGGTTTAGTATCTCTACGTTCGCGTTAGCCAATTCGAAGAAGAGATATTCATTGCCTGCGCGGCGGGCCGAATCGCCAGTGCACTGTTCTTGTTGTCCCAAAACTGCGAAGTTTACCCCGGCTTTGTTTAGGATTTCTGTGAAAGCAACTGCGGTCTTTTGGGCGCGGGCATCAGTAGCGGGCGCGCAGCCCACCCACCATAATATCTCAGCGTCGGGGTTTTGCTCAACCGTGGGCACGTTTAATCCTTCTGCCCATGCCATGCGTTCGGTTGGTGGAATATTCCAAGGGTTAACTAAGCGCTCCATGCCGCGGAAGGCAGTCTGCCATTGTTCCGGGAACTTGTTGTCCATCAATACCATGGCGCGGCGGATGTCCATTATGTCGCGCATGGGGTCATTTCCCACTGGGCAAATATCCGTGCAAGCGCCGCAAGCTGTGCAGGCAAACACCGCTTCCTCGGTGATGGCGAATTCGAGCAGGGTTTGCGAGCTGGGTTTACCTGCTGCCAGAGATTTGGATTCCTGGTTGATGAAATAGCGTTTGTTGATCTCCAATGCTGCTGGTGAGAGAACTTTGCCGGTTGTATAAGCCGGGCAGACATCCTGGCAGCGGTTGCACATGATACACGCATAAGCATCCATGATCTGGTGCCAGCCCAAATCTTCAAGGCGTGTAGCTCCAAATTGCTCGATACTTTCGTCTTCAAAGTCCAAGGCTTCCAGTTCGCCGGGGGCAGTGCGTTCTGGGCTGAGCAAGAAGTTGAGTGGCGCGAAGAAGAGGTGGATGTGCTTTGAGAACATAAAGTATGGGAAAAATAGCATGATCAGACCTAGCGCGAGCCAGAAACTAACGTGAATGCTAAAATCCAGGGTCTCGGGATTTAGATTACTCCATAATCCGGATACTATGCTGGCAAATGGCTGCCAGGTATCTCGCTGGCCTTCGCTGGCGATCTGAAATGTTTCACCCACGAAGCGCGCTCCTACGTGCATAAGAATGAACACACCCACGATCAGTGAATCGCGCTGCTTGCCCTGGTGCGCTTTTGGATGCGTCAAAGTGGTTTCGCGGGTTGAAAGGAGAGGGTCTTTGGTGATGAAACGGCGCACCAATAAAAATGCCATTCCAACGAGTACACCTACGCTGAGTACATCCGCGCCCAAGCGATATAGCTCCCCCAACATCCCGGTTCCAAGGAAATGGAAATCAGGAATGAAGCCCTCAAGCACATCCCCGATATTGACCAACAAGTAGAAGGAGAATCCCCACACTACAAAGCCGTGGAAAATGCTGGCAATATGCCGCACGCGCCACACAGGAGTGAGCAGCACTGTTTTTGTCAGCGCTTGAAATGCTCGCTTTGGCAGCAGGCTCCAATCGGGTTTGCCGTGGCCGCGCCCGATGACGCGCGCGATGCGCAGCGTGAAAGATATTACGAAGTAAGCGGTGACCAGAGCGGCGATTACAAAGATGATCTTTTCTGTGGAAGTAAGCATGGCGCCTCGTGAATTTCAGAATGTGGCTTGCTGATTGTAGATTAGATACTTTGGTTGTGAAAATTACGACTAACTAAAGTTTACCATATGGGCGTGGAGGCTGAAAGGGGAGAGGATATTTGCTAGGGCGCGGATGACCGTGGAAAATATTCCCCTGATCGTAGAAATATTTTGTTCACAACCTTCGCAAGGTTGGCAAAAACCAATCGATCAAATTATGGTTGCCAAATTACAAAAGGCAGCTTAGTAAATTTTGGAGTTTCACGCCCCGCCGGCAGAATACAGGGCGGGGTCTTCGGGGGTTTGGCCGGAGGGGTCCCAGACGTAGACCCAATCGCCGATGTTTGCCCACTCGTACAGCCATCGTGAATCCCCCGGGGAAAGGTTTGCGCAGCCGTGAGACTTCTCATAGCCGAACTGGTTGTGCCAATACGCGCCGTGCAGCGCGCGCGACTGGTCGAAATACATCGTCCAAGGCACGTCTTCAAGATAATAATAATCCGAGCGGTCGGCTTCGAATGCGCCTGTCATGGGTGTGCTGTCGAGTTTCTCAGTGATCTGGAACAGGCCGGGGCGTGTCCACCAGCCCGGCACACCAGTGGAAACGAGCGTAGCGTAAACCAGGTGGTTGTCTTCGTAAACTGAGACAGTCTGCTCGAACAAATTGATCTCCACCCAGCGTCCATTTTCGACGCCCTCCGGCGGGGCGGTGGCGGGGTATACCAAGGCAGCGTAGCGGTCCTCAATCCACTGGTCTGGGGCTACGAGATACCACTGCACGTTATCGACTTCGCTCTGCGCGTATACCTGGACCATTTTGAAACGGTTTAAAAAATGCCCTGTATAAGTTGGTTGCAAAAGTCCTGGGGCGCTTTGGGTTTCGATAGGTTGGAGGATCCAACCGAAGTTACGTTCAGGGGTGCTGACAAACTCATGACCCATGAAGGGCGAGGTTACAACATTGGATGACAGGTCTCCACTGCGCATCCATTCACCAGGGGCTATCATGTAAAATCTTCTGTTCTCTACCGTCACTATGTCAATATAGGAAATATAATCAAACCCTTTTTCGATGAAACGTTTAGGGGGATTATTTTGGAGAGCGTCTTCAATTGAGAAGAATACCGGAGCGTCATCTGTGGTCACCTTAGCATAGTAATACGGTAGAACCGCTAATTCTGGGTTTGGTGTCTGACCAGCTAAAGGTTGTATTGGGAAGGTGATCCCTGTATCGGCCATGTTGGCAAGGTAGGTGGATGGACCTAAAGGCAGGCAATGCTCCGGTGCTATTGTGTATACACCAGGAAGACATAAGGTTTCTGGGGGTTGGTCTCCACTTGCTGTTTGGAGGTTTTTCCAAGGTGCGAGAGCGATTATTCCAATTAGCGCGATTAGGATAAAGAGTTTTTTCATATTCGGAGAGATTATATCAATTATGTGACAAAGAATTATTAGAAGTCCATAATAAACACATTGTCTTCCTCGTTGACTGGGGGATTCTTCTGGATGGGTAAATATGTTTATGTTAATACCCGAAGGGTTTGATCTTCGGTTTATAAAGAGTCTCCCTCTATTTCTATTCCCCTGCAACCTTCACCCAACGGAGAATGAACAGCGCGGCCATGTTTAAAACAAGTGACATAAGCGCACTGTACCATAGACCTCTCTCGTACAAAGGTACTGCGATTAGGGCCGCGAAGGCGCGTCCAAGTGAAGCGCTGGCGAAAATAAATGCCATTATCGTGGCCCGTGCCGAGGGGATTATTTCTGACATCAATGGAATGCTGCTCACAAAGACGAACTCAAATGAAATGTAGTATAAGAATAAACCGATAAAGGCTCCCACAAGTGATTGGCTTATGATCGGCAATAGTAGGGCAGATAAGTTAATGACGAGAAGACCAATCGCCACCGCACGTTTTTTCCCTAAACGGTCGACCCAAAAAGTTACCAATCCCTCTCCGCTCAATTCCGCGAACCCAATTACAACAGCCACCAAACCTAATGCGGCTATCTCCAAGCCAAACGAATCATTCATCCAAACGCCTACGATCAGATTGACAACCTCATTCGAGGCGCTTAAGAACATGATCAGTCCTATGGCTGCAATAGCAGAGCTAGAAGTGAACACTGCACGCATATTACTTGCAAAGCTGGGACCTTTAACGGGGTGAGACCCATCGCTGGGAATCAGGCGGACAAGTATCACAAAAGCGCCTAATCCTAGGATGCCAAGTAGTGGGAATGGGGCGATCCATCCCCAACGTGCGATCAGAAATGCCGCAAAGGGGACGCCTATGAAAAAACTTCCCGACCAGCTCAGTTCTGTAATAGCCAGAGTGGCGCCGCGCTGTTCATACGGAACCTGGTCTCCCAGGTAGGCCTGCATGGCAGGATCGAAAACATATTTGCCCATCGCGCTCAGAACGAGGGCAATGGCAAACCCGTTGAATGTAGGTAAAAATACAACTGTGCTCACTCCCGCTGTAAAAAGCGCTAAGCCAAAGAGCATGCCAGCTTTACGACCGCGGTTATCAGCTATATATGCAAGGAATGGGCTTGCGGCCCCAGCTATGGAGCGCCAGGCTAGCGCCTTCGAGAGACGGGATAGATCTACTTCCAATGCATCCCGGAAAATTGGCAGTAAGGGAGTCACCATGCGGAAAATGGTGTTCAAAACCGCCCTAATGAATGTAAAGGTTATGATTTGAAGGCGCAGTTTGGGGGACAAAGCTTTAGGAAGGACCTATGGTTTTTTTGTGCTGATCAAAATGCAGCCACCAACGGGTAACCTGCCAACCGGCCAGAGTGGTTAGCGTTCCCATGACCAGGAAGAACACCTTGATGTTTGTCGACTCTGAGGTGAAGATGGGAGAAACAGGGTGCATGACATTCTCGACTTGCAGTACAGAAATAAGCAAAATAGCCCCAAAGGCGATATTACCTACAGAAGTCCAGAACAGCTGGGGAAATAAGGATAAACCCACCTGCAGCAGCACACCCACAACGGCCAGGGTGAAAGCCATGCGCCAGCGGGGTTCATATAAAAACAATCCGTTCCAATTGGTTTCCATGGCTACCATCGACATGGGTAAAAATGTGACCCAAAAGAATAATGCGCTGCGCCCAAGAGCGCGGGATAAACGGTGGAATCGTTCACGCTTGCTCAACATACCGGTTAAACCTGTCGATACAGCCCCAATAAATCCGATGAGCGCCACCCACACCCAGGCTCCGTGCAGGTAAACAACGCGCACATTGTCGCCCAAGGTTTTTTCCTCCGGACCGAAGTTGAATGCCAGAGCGATGGCCAGCAAAGAGATGATAAACAGCGTTAGTGGGGATGTAAGTCGGCGGAACACGGGGGTGATTTTATCACAATTCGCGCTTTACTCGCGCCGCCATATGAGAGGCAATTAGTATTGTGCGCGCAGCATAAGAAAATTTACTAATAATCCAAAAATCATTAATCTGCCCGGAAATATTTATTAACTTGGAGGAGCAGAATAAGTACGGAAGCGATTAATATAAATTCCACATAGATATTCAATTGCATCATCATCCATTCTCCCGTTAAATCCGGTTCGGTGTTATGCCAGATATCTGTTAGGGCTAGATAGCTGAAGAGTAATCCCAGCATCGCGAAAAAACATAAAATCGCGGTTATGTTTGCAAATACCTTGATCTTTTTCATAACCTTTTCCTTTAAGAATAGTAAGTTAATGAAGAATTGAACTGAAAAGAGTGATCGATAATATCACGCCGCATCAATTTCAATCTATATGTCATTCCCACCCCGAAAGTGGTGAGAAATCACTGGAATCTATGTGTATTATTACGAACATGGGATTACGCAGGACAACCTATTAGAGATTCTTCGCTCCCTGCGGTTGCTCAGAATGACAGACCCCGAGCACTAGTCACCAATCACCACTCACTAATCACTGTTTCACTTTACTACCAGCAGCTTGATACCATACCTTCTGACAGTTTCAATTTGAGCTAGTTTGATAATTCGTCTGCTTTGTTCATGTTACCGTTGATCGGGCAGAAGGATATTTCTCATACAACCGGTCGCTGACGATGCGTTCCATGCGTACGACCGTCTCATAAATATCCTCATACAGTGTATACAACGGCGCAATCCCCAGGCGTATATTGTCAGGCTCGCGAAAGTCCGGGATAATGTTCATTTCTTGGATCATGCATTGAATGATGCGCCACTCCTCTGCATGACCCAATGAAATATGAGAACCTCGCCAGGCCGCCTCTCGCGGGGAATTCAGCGTAAATCCAACGGGGGCCAACAAAGCTTCCCACAACGCGATCAGATAATCCGTTTGCTGGATTGATTTGGCACGCACAGATTCCATTCCAACTTCAATGAGCATATCAACGCCGGGTTCAATCAAAGACAATGAAATCATCGGCAGTGTTCCCGCCTGAAAACTCTGCGCCTGATTCTGGGATGTAATCTAAACCGAAATCAAACGGCCGTTTCTGCCCCCACCAGCCTTCTCCCCACTGCCGATTGACCAAATCTTCAGCAAGTTGGACTGATTTGCCCGGCAGCCGGCCCAAAGAGTTGCCGTCCATGTATATTAGATCTGCTTCAGGAAATACAAACCGCTCTCTATAGGCTGCGATCGGGTCTTGTCTGTCTTGTTCTTGTGCATATAGAATCGTAGTGTCCATTAATCTCCTTTGCAAATTAATGCAAATATTTTAGGATTCAATATTGCGTAGTGCCTCGAGAGCCTCGTCTTTTGTCCTTCTGTCCACTGCTTCACTTCAACATCGGCATCTTGATGCCGTGCCGCTTGGCCGCGTTTATGGCTTGCTCGTAACCTGCATCGGCGTGGCGCACCACACCCATACCAGGGTCAACAGTGAGCACGCGTTCCAGGCGCGCCGCGGCCTCGGCTGTGCCATCTGCAACGATGACTTGCCCGGCATGTTGGCTGTAACCAATGCCCACACCCCCGCCGTGGTGGAAGGAAACCCAGGTAGCGCCAGAGATTGCGTTGATCAACGCATTGAGGATCGGCCAATCGCTGACCGCATCCGTGCCGTCAAGCATGGCTTCAGTCTCGCGGTTGGGGGATGCCACCGAACCAGCGTCCAAATGGTCGCGCCCGATCACGATAGGAGCTTTCACCAAACCTTCGGCTACCATGTTGTTGAACATCAGTCCTGCCTGGGCGCGTTCCCCGTATCCCAGCCAGCAGATGCGTGAGGGCAATCCCTGGAAAGGTATCTTTTCACGCGCCATCTTCAACCAACGGTGCAAGTGTTCGTCTTCGGGAAAAAGTTCCATGATGGCCTGGTCGGTGGCATAGATGTCCCCTGGCTCGCCGGATAAAGCCACCCAGCGGAAAGGTCCTTTACCCTCGCAGAATAACGGGCGAATGTAGGCAGGCACAAAACCGGGGAAGTCGAAGGCATTTTTCACCCCTGCCTCAAAAGCACGCTGGCGCAGGTTGTTGCCGTAATCAAATACCTCAGCGCCCTGCTCCTGGAAATCGAGCATGGCTTCCACGTGCCGCGCCATAGCATCCATAGATCGGCGCGTGTATTCCTGCGGGTCGCTGTCCCACAGTTTTTGGGCCTCTTCCACGCTTAAACCGCTGGGAATATATGAAGAAACCTCGTGGGCAGGGGTTTGGTCTGTGACCACGTCTGGGATCACACCACGAATGACCATTTCGGGGAAAATATCAGCCGCGTTGCCAATTAGCCCAATTGATTTGGATTTTTCATCAGTGACAGCTTCTTCCACGAGGGTCATTGCTTCTTCCAGCGAGGCCACCACCACATCTACGTAACCAATATCCAAACGCCGCTTGGCGCGCTCTGGGTCAACTTCAACGATCAGACCCACGCCTTCATTCATCGCAATGGCCAGGGGCTGTGCCCCGCCCATGCCGCCCAAACCCGCAGTGAGCACAAATTTACCTTTCAACGAATCCCAGCCGCGCTGCTTAGCCAGGGACCCTAAAGTCTCGTAAGTGCCTTGCAATATACCCTGGGTGCCAATGTAGATCCATGACCCCGCCGTCATTTGCCCGTACATGATCAGGCCTTTGGCGGCTAACTCATCGAAATGCTCCTGAGTAGCCCAATGAGGCACCAGGTTGGAGTTTGCGATTAAAACACGCGGAGCATCTTTGTGCGTTTTAAACACAGCCACCGGTTTGCCGGATTGGACAAGCAGCGTTTCGTCGGTTTCCAGCTCGCGTAAAGAGTCAAGAATGGCATCAAAGCTCTCCCAATCACGAGCTGCCTGTCCTCTGCCACCGTACACCACTAGATCTTCTGGGCGTTCTGCAACCTCGGGGTCGAGATTGTTTTGCAGCATGCGGTAAGGAGCTTCTATTTGCCAGTTCTTGCAAGTTAGCTTTGTGCCGCGCGGAGCGCGCACAGTGCGAGGTGTAGACATAAATACCTCCGATATTTATTATTGGTGGATCGAAAAACCCTCCAATCTGATTATACGCTGGAGGCATAATATTCACAATTGAATCCTTTATCGCCAAATGCCTGAGTATTTCGGGGAGTGTCCGAGGATTAGTTTAATGGGTACAAAAAAAGCACTGACAAAACTGCGCCAGTGCTTTTGGTCTATCAAGTTTTCCTGGGTTTATTCGACGCGATACCATTCTACCGGTGGAAAGCCTTCCATCAGGATAGTTAAGTTATTCCCGATGCAAGTGAAGTCGGCTCCTCCCCCCTCGGTGACTGTCTCGCCAGTGACGCCTTGAATTGATGCTTGTGAAAGCTGGCCACCGCCGACGTTCAAAAAGCCGTCCTCATCCACTTCCCATGTTGTCGTGCCGCTTTGTTCTATCGGGATATCCAGACAGCCATCTGGGCTGCAAAGCGTCATGGAAAAATTATCCGTATAATTTGTCCCGGTGCCGTCAGCATCCAATATTGTGCCAAGGACCCCATTTATTGCTGAGAAATCGCCGGCTGCCCCTGCGGCTGTATTTAAGAAAGCCAAGTAGCTGGCGTTATCAACCTGCCAATTGCCGATGAGGCAAGCAATATCGCTAATCTCAGATTCAGTTTCTTCAGGTTGACTCTCTGGTTCGCTCTCGCCCTCGTTTTCAGAGCTTGTCTCTCCACCAGAGCTTACCGATTCGAGGGCGCTGGGGTGGGTGTTGGGGTAGGATTTGGTTCTCCGCCATCGCTGGACTGTCCAATAGAGCTGGAGCAGGCGAACGAAGCCAGCCCAAAGATTATTACTATCCTACTGATAAGCCTTAACTGTTTCTTTGCCATGAATTCCTCCGGTGTATGTATTGATATGTCTAATTAAACGGGATTAATATTACCTTATTTGACATAAATGTCAAGCAGGATGTGGAGGTGACGCCCCCAATTATAGTGATTGAGTTTTTAACTAAGGCTTTTGGGGGAATTTGTAACTAGGATCTTTTACTTTTACGGCTATGAGCGAAATATAAAACTAGAAATCCTAATGTATCTGGGAAAGCCCCATTTACTCATCAGGGAAATATTTGGTTATTCGAGGAATTCAAGTGTATCTAGCATGCTGTCAAAATCTGTCTCTACCTCTGTCCTTGCATCTTCGGACGTGCTCATAGTGATAATGGCGAATCCACCTTCGACTGGGAAAAGAACCATTTTTTGAAAGACCGATTCTACAACTCCCACCATATTAAGCCGGCTAGTGATTATCCCGATAGGGATCCCCATTGCACTTTCCCCTACTTCTGTATCTAATAATTCTAAACCGGGGATCATCTCAGGCAGAGACTGCCCAGTTAATTCTGTGATTAATTCCAGAGGTAAACTATCTGAGCCTGGCTGGTCTGCGATAGTTATATTGAGGTTTGTGGAAAAGTCCAAAGTAAAAAAGTCTGGGTTTGTGTTGAAGGCGAGCAGGCGAAAGTTTCCTGCAGCAGCCTGAAGGACAAGCTCTTCCAAACTCTCCTCCATACCGGGGAAAGCATCCAGACCTAAAGCAGCCAGGTCTACGATTTCTTCTTCGGAAAGATCGAGGATCAACCAATCCGAGGACAGCACGATTTGGAATCCGCCCTCAATATCAACGAATCTTGTGGATCCATCAGAAAGTTCCTCTTGATATGAACCCGACTGGGGGTAGGGATTAAATCCGCTTGTGGTTGCTGTTTGTGTGGCGCGCACCGTGGTGGGTTCGGCCACCGGTGAGGTGGATTGTGGAGCAGATTCAACATCTGCAACTTCGGCTGTGACAACTTCTGTCACTGCAACTTCAGTCCCTGTATCTTCATCCCCTGCTGGCAGCCAATTGTCTAACCAACCCAAAGTATAGAACATGTACAAACTAATCACTCCAACCACTAGCAGTGCCAGTATACCGAAAATTCCACCGAAGAATGCGATAATCGGCCAACGACGTGTTTTTCTCTTTGAAGCTCTCCGGGGTTTGGGAGTAGGCACCGCAATCGGGGTTGCTGTGGGTTTATCCTGCAGGGGCGTACTTTCATCCGGTAAAACCTTAGTGGCCGTGGGGTCCAATTTGGATACAGTCGCTTCCAGAGCTTTAGCAAGCTCGCCAGCACTCTGGTAACGGTCGTCAGGTTTTTTGGCTAACGCCTTTAATATGATGCGTTCTACCTCTTTGGGTACGCGAGGATTTATCGAGCGGGGCATTGGCAAGGGGTCTACGATATGCTTGACCACTACAGCCATGGGAGTCTCAGCGGTATAGGGCACATCTCCCACTACCATTTCGAATAGTGTTACGCCCAAGGAATATATGTCACTGCGCGCATCCGCTGGCTTTCCTGAACCCTGTTCCGGGGACATATATGCGGGTGTTCCTACCGTCAATCCGGATTGGGTTAGCACATCGCTTTCTACCATTTTTGCCAGCCCGAAATCGGTTAACAACGACCAATCTGGTTTCGGCAGGAGTATGTTGCTGGGTTTAATATCACGGTGGATTACGCCTTCGCTGTGGGCATAATCCAGAGCGTTGGCGATTTGGCTAACATAAGTTTGCACCTCTTTCAGGATAAGCGTATCTTCCATGCGATCTTTCAGTGTGCCAGCCTCTACGTATTCCATCACAATGTAGGGGACTCCCTCTTCCTCTCCGCTGGTAATTACCAAAAGGATGTTAGGATGGCGCAGCTTTGCAATCGCGCGCGCTTCACGCTTAAAACGTTTCAGAAATGTTTCATCTTGCTTGGCGTAGAATGAGGGGAGTACTTTGATGGCTACATCGCGTTCGAGAGAAGGCTGGAATCCTTTGTAGACCGTCGCCATGCCTCCCTTGCCGATCTGTTCAACGATCTGATATTCGCCCAAGAATTTACCAATCATACCTTGCATGATTTACTCCTAAGAGAAATGCCCAAAATAGATTGTTTCAAAGATGGTTGCGGGGTTGATCCTATTTTGCCCTAGAACTACTTTTCACAAATTATTAAATTCTTACAAGACAGAAAAAAGATTCTCTTGAAGCTTATTCGCAAACACCAAGTTTATAATAGCACATTATTGGGAAAATTATGCTCAACTCAATTATTTCTGGATTTCCCCATATATAATATTTCGAGCATTTTTCCTTTATTAACCCTCGCTTTTCCTCGAGAGAGATTGAAAACAATACTTCTTTGAAGCTGGCGTGAATTTTATGGTTCGATGATCTCAAGTCTGTCCACAATCCCATCGAAGACAAGCTCTGTTTGAATCCTAGATGCATCGGAGGTGAATAAAGTGATAATTGCCAGCACGTCTTGGTTGTAGAACAGAACACTTTTATGGAATATCATTTCTCCAATTTCGGGTGAAAACATTCTAGACCTGATTACACCTATTTGCACACCGGTGGAAGTCTCTATTCTTTCTGTACCTAATGGTTCTAGATCAGGGATGATTGCCTCAAGGGATTGACTGGCAATCTCTAATATAATAAACATTGGCAATATTATTGGGCCTGGTTGTTCCACAATACTCACGAGGAGCATTGCAGGTGTATCACCAAAGGAGTAATCTGGACTAGAGTTGCTTGCAAAAAGACGCAGGTTGCCAGCGGCAGCTTGGCTGACGAGACCTTGAACAAATTGCTCCATTCCAGGAAATATATATACGATAGTATCAGCGAGGTCGCTATAACCCTCTGCAGATAAGTTTTGCACTAACCAATCTGGGGGTAAAACGAATTGGTAGCCATTATCTTGGTCTACGAATCTGGTTGAACCATCTGGCAGGATTTTTTGGAGAGTGCCCGGTGGCGGAGGCAAGGTGGGCGTTGGAGTTAGTGTGGGTGTTGGTAATAGTGTTGGAGTGTGGGTGGGTGTGGCGCTGGGAGTTGGAGAAAAGGTGTGAGAAGGTTTGGGAGAAGGTGTCTGCGTGAATGTTGCGCTTGCGGTAGGTTTTGGCGTACGTGTTGGGCGCGGGATTAGTGTGGGGCTGGGGGAGGCGCCGAGGATAGTTTTGCAGGCTATGGAAAAAAACACAAGCGCGCTGATAAGGGTGACGAATTTATTTCCTTGAGATACGCCCCAATATAGCTGTTTGCTGTTCCTCACTGCTAAAGACAACAAGGAATTCCCGATCTTTTTATTCAATTGTGATTTTTCTCTAGGAAATTAAAACCAATTTCTCAATCTAATGTCTGGCGGGGAGGCTCCGGTAAAGCATGGACGAAAACGGTCTGAGAATCGTAATCTGCCACCCGCCCAGCTTTGATTAGTACATCCAATTCATTATCTGTAATTGGGTGGCTGTATTTACTTTCGTTAAATTCCACAAAATCCCCCGAAAAAATATCTTGGGCGCGGCTGTCGCCCCAATCTATAACAGGCGTGCCATCTATTAGCATGCATACGTATTGTCGGTTGATTGGCGTCCCAATAGACATATAAAATACTCCTATCAACCTAATGATACCTTAAAACTGTGAGCGCGCAACTAGTCTAAAATGGCTATTCATGTAACTAACCGGTTGTTTTAAGAATTATAACTCAGGTTTTTAACGGTTAGTTCCTCTGTGAATGCCCATAAGCAAGAAATATATTTCTAAAAACATTTAGGCATTCACTCCAGTCTGAAATACGAAAATTAGCAGCTCCAGTTTCAAATAGCGTTGCTTACAATTATTTTTATGCAAGTGCGAGAGCACCGTCGAAGTTTGTCGACCGTAAACGTTCAACCAACTCAGCGTGCGCATCACACCACACAGACCGGATGGGACAATCTTCGATTGGGCAGTCGTAACTATCGTTTACGCACGAATTTACCATTACTGGTCCGTCAATAGCTTCGACAACGTCCAACAATGAAATATCATTAGAATCTTTCGCTAGAGCAACACCACCGCGAACACCCCGCGTAGTAGCGAGCAAACCAGCAACTGTCAGTTGTGCAATGATCTTCGCGAGGAAAGAGGCGGGAATGCTTTGTTCTTTTGCAATTTGTTTGGTCGTGGCTCTTTTTTCAGGATCTATCTGTGCTAAATATAAAACCGCACGCACAGCATAATCGGCTTGCCGAGTGATTTGCATTCTATAATCCTTTTTAGGTCTAGTTTATAAAGATTATCTACTATTTTATCCCCAAATTACTTATTTGCAAGGGACTTTTGTCCTATAATGTTTGGGACTTTTCCCCTTCATAATTAATATAACGCTTTAGCTCAAGATTTATTATAATTCTGTATGCCTTTATGGAGTGTTAATTTTTCTTGCTGAAATGTCTAAATCTCTAATTTGAGGGGAAAATATACCTAGAAAGCTACATCGTAATATTCGGAAGCCTCACATGGACCTGTCATTCCTGCACCTTCGCATAATAATAATTTAAGACTATCTAGACGCTCTTTGTTGTGTACAGCAAAACATAAGCCTCGTCTCAATGGTTCGATAGATCCCCCGAAGACGAAGTTGGATTTCCACAAACAGTCTTGATCTCGGTACTGCCCCCAAATTTCTTGTGTATTCTGGAGTTCAGTCCAGGCTTCTTCCCATATTCTATTTTCCAATTCAGCCAGAAGTTCATCCAACAAATTGGCTGTTCTACTCGCATGGTAGGCAGCGCACCAATTCATATGAAATTGTGTCATCGCATATTCGAAACAATCATCACCTACAACAAAGGTTTCCCGTGTTAGTGTTATGTCAGGTGTAGATGTAAGCGTCTCAGTCGGATTTGTTGTCGATGTATATGTTTGAGTTGATGTTGGCGAATTAGTTCTGGTACCGATTGATAGGTCGGTGGGAGTTTGGAAATTTAATGATTTGCCACAGGCTGACAGTGACGTTATGACAGAAAGCAAGAATAATAAAAGTTTGATATTTTTAATATTGCCTTTTCTGTTTCCCATATTTGCCTCCTGATTACCCATTATCCTTTGAACTCATTCCCCCTGTTATATCCGCGTTTATCTGTATGTATCTGTGGTTAATTTCCCTTTCTAAACCTTGCTTTTGTTATTTGCAGCCAGGTATGCTTTCAGAGCTTGTCCGGTGTAACTTTTCTTTACTATGGCAACTTCTTCCGGCGTACCTTTTGCCACCACGCGTCCACCACGGTCGCCTCCCTCGGGTCCCAGGTCAATGATGTGATCGGCAACTTTGACTATGTCTAAATTGTGCTCAATGATCACCACCGTGTTGCCTCCGTCTACCAGGCGCTGCAGCACGTCGATGAGCTTATGAACGTCAGCGGCGTGCAAACCAACCGAGGGTTCGTCAAGCACATAGATCGTCTGGCCTGTTGAGCGTTTGGAAAGTTCACGGGCTAGCTTTACACGCTGCGCCTCCCCGCCGGAGAGCGTTGGCGCCGGCTGCCCAATGCGTATGTAGCCCAAACCGACATCAACAAGTGTTTTTAATTTGCTGGTCATCGCTGGAAATGCAGCGAATTCCTCGAATGCTTTATCAATGGGCATATCCAATATATCCGCGATGGTTAAATCCTTGAACTTGACTTGCAATGTTTCGCGGTTGAAACGCGCCCCATGACACACATCGCAAGGCACGTACACGTCTGGCAGAAATTGCATCTCGATACGCAGCTGCCCTTGTCCCTGGCATGCCTCGCAGCGCCCGCCGCGCACATTGAATGAGAAACGCCCTGGTTTATAGCCGCGCATCTTGCTATCTGGTAGCTCAGAGAATAGCTTGCGGATGTGATCAAACAAACCTGTATAAGTTCCCGGGTTGGAACGCGGTGTGCGCCCAATAGGGGATTGGTCGATGTTGACGATCTTATCCAGATGCTCTAGCCCCTCAATAGAATCGTGTTCACCAGGTTGTGTACGCGCCCGGTTTAGTTTGCGTGCTAACGATTTATACAGCACTTCGTTCATCAGGCTTGATTTTCCTGAACCTGAAACCCCGGTTATGGCGATAAAATTTGCTAGTGGGAATTCGATGGTTAAATTCTTGAGGTTGTTCTGGCGCGCGCCTTTTACAGTTATTAGCTTGCCGTTTCCGGTCCGGCGTTCTTTCGGAGAAGGAATTTTCTTTCTACCAGAAATGTAAGCCCCAGTCAACGATTTCTTGGATTTGAGGATTTTTTCTAAAGGGCCATCCACGACCACTTCACCACCATGCTCCCCAGCTCCCGGGCCGAGGTCAATGATCCAATCAGCTTTGCGGATAGTGTCCTCGTCATGCTCGACCACCAAAACGGTGTTACCCAGGTCACGCATGCCAGTGAGAGTATTCAGCAGGCGTTCATTATCTCGAGCGTGCAGTCCGATAGATGGTTCATCCAACACGTACAACACGCCCATCAGCCTGGAACCTATTTGGGTGGCCAGGCGTATACGCTGAGCCTCTCCCCCTGAAAGAGAGCTTGCTGAGCGATTGAGGGTCAAATAGTCGAGGCCCACATCCACCATGAAGGTGAGGCGTTCCTGCAATTCTTTCAAGATGCGCTTAGCGATGATCTTGTCCCTTTTACTTAAGGGGGATTTTGTGCCGTTCAAACGTTTGGCCCACTTTAGAGTGTCCACCACCGGCCAGGATGTGATATCGAGGATGTTGTTATCTTCGATAGTAACTGCCAGCGCTTCTTCGCGCAAACGCGCGCCATTGCAGCGCGGGCAGGGCTGGTTGTTCATGAACTCCATAATGCGGTTGCGCATATAATCGGAGTTGGTTTCTTTGAAACGTCTTTCCAGGTTGGGTATGGTGCCCTCGTACGCGGCCAAGAAGGTAGAAACGCGCCCGCTTTTACGTGTATAGCGCACAGTCACCTCTGTGCCATCAGTTCCATATAAGATGATTTTATAATGCTCTTCAGAGAGTTCCTTTACAGGTGCGTCAAGGTCGATGCCGTTCTCTTCAGCCGCTCCGACGAGCATGCGCCAATAATAGCCTCCCTGCGCGCGCGGGCCTCCCCATTCTGTGGCCGAAATCGCACCTTGATTAATGGATAAGGAGTTATCAGGGATCAATAGTTCAGGGTCAATCTCCATTTTTGTGCCGATACCCTGACACTCTGGGCAGGCCCCGTGTGGGGTATTAAAAGAGAAAGTACGCGGTTCTATCTCCGCTAAGTTTATATTATGGTCTGGGCAAGTGAGGTGCTCGGAATATGATATATCCTGGGGGTCATCGACGGAAAGGTTGTGAATCGTCAGATAGCCGTTGCCGAAACGCAAGGCTGTCTCGATTGAGTCTGTAAGCCGGGAGCGGAACGCCTCGGTTTTTTCTTTATTCCCATTTTTCCGGAGTATCAGACGATCTACTACGGCTTCAATAGTGTGGTTTTTGTAGCGATCAAGTTGGATGTCTTCATCTAGATTATAGACTTGACCATTCACACGGGTGCGCACAAACCCAGATTTCGAGATCTCCTCAAGAACGGATTGGTGGGTGCCCTTGCGGCTGCGCACGATAGGAGCTAATATCAAAAGACGGCTGTCTTCGGGAAGAGTTTCAACAGCCTCGACGATCTCTTGAGCCGACTGGCTGACCACTTTTTTCCCGCATATTGGGCAGTGGGGGACTCCAACACGTGCATACAGAAGCCTGAGATAATCATAGATTTCGGTGACTGTGCCGACTGTGGAGCGCGGGTTGTGGGATGCTCCTCTCTGGTCTATGGATACCGCCGGGGAGAGACCTTCGATGTACTCAACATCAGGTTTTGCCATCTGTCCGAGGAATTGGCGGGCGTAAGATGAGAGCGACTCTACATAACGCCGCTGGCCCTCCGCGAAGATGGTGTCGAAAGCCAGGGATGATTTTCCAGAACCGGATAGACCGGTGATTACGACGAATTTATCGCGTGGAATATCTATGGAAATGTTCTTTAGATTATGGGCCTTGGCGCCAACCACGCGGATTACATTTTTTGCCATGAATATCCTCTATTATCACGATGCATAGATTATAGCACATTTGTTTCATATCTGTTATTTGTCAGGAAATTTAAAGGTTTTGTCGGAAACGAACTTGCATTATAACACCCAAAGGAAGACGTACTTTTTTGTATGGGTTTCGTGCTTTACGTGGAAAAAGCCAGAATACCATGTCTCTTGCCGCGGGGCATCTTAACCTAACTATGTTATTATTAGTTTGAACATTGGCAATAATCTCGGATATTGTCATTCAAGAGGTATATTATGAATAGAAAATCTACTCCAATTTTATGGCTATTCATGTTGTTGTTTGTAATAGGCTTAGCATGTTCGACGGTTTTACCTGAGTCACCAACATCCACTCCCGAACCCAGGGCCACGTCAATTCCCCCAACAACTGCACCTGATCCTCCTACACCTACGCCTCTGGGACCAGCCGCAGTCTTTGAAACCGTGAATATTATGGATGATAGATCTCACTTTGAACCGGGACCTGAGCTTGAGTATAATTCTAATCCGCCCTCATCTGGACCGCACTACCCCATGACCTTGAATCCAGGCTTCTACAACGAGGCTGATGTTTCTTCTATACCTTCTCCTGAGAGTTTTATCGTGCACAACCTGGAACATGGTTACGTGGTTTTCTGGTACAACTGCAGCAATCTATCAGAAACCGAGTGCGAAGAGCTAAAGGACCAAATTCGGGATGTATTATCTATTGCAGGAGAGGAAAAAGTGATCGTTTTTCCTTATAATGATATAGAAGAAATTTTGGTAATGACCTCTTGGGGAATGGTATTACGCTTTGAGCGTTTCGAGGTAGTGTCAAGAATCTTGTGTAAATGGGGTAATTGGATACTCACAAAGGACACCGGTCTTCAAAGCGGATCGCCAGTTGGTTAAGCATCTTTGGCCAATTTTGAAGG
>VRUJ01000025.1:23855-61664 GCA_019456165.1 Chloroflexota bacterium | reverse complement strand
GTGAATATTGAACCCTCGTTCCTGGCTTGTTTTTTTGCATAAAGAGCACCTCCTTTGTTTTATTATCTCATAGGGGTGCTTATTTATATGTCTTGTTTTTGGGGGTCAATCCATATAAACCCTTCGGGTCTTCTCAATTTCCCACTCCCATAATATAAAAGGCCTGACAGGTTTTAAAACCTGTCAGGCCTCATTATTTCAAATACACTTACAAATATATAAAATACCTTTTCATACCCATTATATCGCGTTTATCTAACCATCTCCAAGCGGCCAAAAGGTAAAATGCCCCCCCAAATTATCCATCCAGGTAATATATAGATTTCCGCCAAAATAAACCAGGGACGGATTATTGGGAGCACCGCGGCCAGAACCATCATCGCTGCTCACGATTGGAATAGCCTCGGTAAAGGTCACACCCCCATCTCCCGACCAAGCATAGTTGAGCATATCAGCCCCGTCATTTTGCGTTTCCCAAACTACGTGCAGGCCTCCATCTTCGTCTAGGGCTATCGAGGGGCGGTTATTGAATACGCCCGAAGTGGAATTCACCCGCCAGTTTGCTGAAAATGTTTGGCCGCCGTCAGAAGAACTCGCCAGCCATATATCAGTTTGGCTCAAATTTCCTGCGGTATCGTTGCGCCCGTCCATCCAACTCACGTAAATCGTCTCACCATCCGAAACCAGCGAAGTTCCCGAGATCGGACATGCATTGAAATACCAGGGGGCATCGCTGATGCGAACTTCTGGGTTGAAAATTGTACTGCCTTGATCCATAGAAACCAGGTATATATCTCGGATCTGACGATCTGGATCAGAAAATTCTAAATTGCGGTAAACGATATATGTTTGCCCGTTCATGCCTAAAGTCTGCGGTTGGCAGCAATCACAAGTTTCTGCATCTACCGAGTCATAAACTGCAAAGGTAGCACCCCGGTCGAAGGAACGCGCCACACCTAAATTCCCATCTTGCAGCCAGGATAATATAGGATTTCCAAGCTCATCCAGAGATAGCTGCACCAGATATGTTCTCGGCATGGAATTGCCGCTGATGTTCCTGCTGGGGCTAAATGATTGCCCCCCATCTTCTGATACTGCCATCCACACGCTGCCGCTATCCCCTTCAGGGAGGATAAATGCCACTCTGACTACCCCCTCCTCCGTAGCCGTGACCGCAGGGACCTCCCAGGCGTAAACCGTGGCAGACACACCCGAGTTAGCCAGCACAGCATCCTCAAAAGTTCTTCCCATATCCAGCGAACGCATCACGTAGAGATTTGTGCCTTTTCCAAACGCTATATATATTATTCCATTCGAGGAAATGGTGAAATTCACAGATTTCCCATCGTGAAAATCTAAGATCTCGAGTTCCGGAGCAAGCAGAGCATTTTCAACCGGGCTAAGTCCAGTTTCCCCATTCTCACCAGGAGATTCTCCTTGCTCATCCACGGGAAGATCAGGTAACGAGGTTTCGTCATCTATTATGGCGCTTTGATTGGAACTGCAGGCGTATGCAGCCAGTAATAAAATAAATATTTGAAATCCTAAAGATCTGAATTTTTGCATAAAATCATCCAAAATTGCTTCGCTTTTACGATAAGTTATTCTGCACTTAACACAACAACAATTCAGTTTATTACCATTCTAATAATAAAATATGAGCATAAAATGAGAGAAAGGTTCTAGCTATTATCCAGGTCATTCTGACTGCTGGTATAATGACATTATCACATTAATTAGATTACCGGAGGTCTGCTTTAATGAAAGCGCTGCTTAAAAAGCTGAACGTCAAAGATACAAACCCGGGCGCCAGTTCTGGACCCGATAACTGGATAAAAGATCCTAAAGGTAAAGAGTTAACCTCATTTAACCCCACCACCTCGGAGCCAATTGCTAAAGTTATCCAAGCCACGCCTGAAAGCTACGAGAAAATCATCTCGCATGCTGAGAACTCATTTAAGACCTGGCGCGAACTACCCGCTCCCAAACGCGGCGAGGTAGTCCGTGATCTAGGCAATGCGCTTCGGGAACTCAAAGAGCCCCTTGGCGAGCTGGTAAGCTTAGAAATGGGCAAGATTCGCGCCGAAGGGCATGGAGAAGTCCAAGAGATGATCGACATCTGCGATTTCGCCGTAGGCTTATCTCGCCAGCTTTACGGCCTAACCATGCACTCCGAACGTCCCAAACACCGTATGTACGAGCAGTGGCACCCCCTGGGTATAGTGGGCGTGATCACGGCTTTCAACTTCCCGGTAGCTGTGTGGGCATGGAATTCAACCATTGCAGCAGTTTGCGGTGATCCGACTCTATGGAAACCTTCCTCACAAGTGCCCTTGACTGCAATCGCAGTGCAGCACATTGCTAACCGTGTAATGACCGACCACGGTTTGAGTGGAATCTTTAACCTGCTCATCGGCAGCGGCAGGGATGTGGGTGAACTTATGCTCAACGACTCGCGTGTGCCGCTGGTTTCCTTTACCGGTTCTACTAAGATAGGCCGGCATATATCCGAAACGGTTGCCCGCCGCTTTGGCCGCACCATCTTGGAGCTGGGAGGCAACAACGCCATCGTGGTTGCAGCAGATGCCAAGCTAGACATGGCTGTAAGAGCCATCTTGTTTGGGGCTGTAGGCACAGCAGGTCAACGCTGTACATCCACCCGCCGCATCATCATGCATAAAGATATTTCCGATGAACTAACGGAAAGGCTAAAAAAGGCTTATGCGCAGGTACGTATTGGTGATCCTCTAGAGGCGGATACGCTCATGGGCCCGTTGGTAACTACGGACGCCGTTGCAGATATGGATAAAGCGTTAGAACAAGCAAAGGCGGATGGGGGTGAGCTTATCACTGGTGGTGAACACCTTGAAGATAAAGGCCCCAATTTTATCACCCCCGCTATTGTAAAAATGCCGTCTCAAACTGATATCGTAAGAGAGGAAACGTTCGCGCCCATATTGTATATGTTGGAATATGGCGATATCGAAGAGGCTCTCGAAATCCATAACGACGTTCCACAAGGCCTCTCCAGCGCCATCTTCACCGACAGCATGCAAACAGTTGAGGCTTTCCTATCTTGTGGGGGCTCGGACTGCGGCATCGCCAATGTCAATATTGGCACCTCCGGCGCGGAGATCGGTGGAGCCTTTGGCGGAGAGAAGGAAACGGGTGGCGGCCGGGAATCCGGTTCGGATGCCTGGAAAGCATACATGCGCCGACAGACTAACACGATTAATTGGTCCACCGAGCTGCCCTTAGCCCAGGGGATCACTTTTGGCGACGAATAACACGCCCCTCTTTTCTGCTCATGCCCTGGATTGAACAAATCCCCATAGAAAAGGTGACAGGTTTCCTCAAGAAGCAATTTGATGAGGCTATAAAGCGTGCGGGGAGAGTTTGGCACATTGTTCATATCATGAGCCTAAACCCACGCGCCATGAAAACCAGCATAGATTTGTACAGCGCGATTATGTTTGGAAAATCACCGCTCACTCGCGTGCAGCGTGAAATGTTGGCAACCGTCGTTTCAACCGAATTGGACTGTTATTACTGAACTCAAGCCCACGCGCACGACCTCCGTGAAGAGCTCGCAGAAATCAACACCGACCCCACAGAAGCTGATGCCTTTGTGCATGCCATCGCCCAAGACTGGCGCAGCGCCCCTCTAACCGAGGCTGATAAAGCCTTATGCGCTTACGCAGCCAAGCTCACTCACCAACAACATGATATGGCTCCCAGCGACCTGGATGCTTTACGCGCCCTCGGCTTTGATGACCGCGCCATCCATGATGCCACCCAGGTGATCGCATATTTTAACTATATCACCCGCATCGCGGATAGCCTCGGCGTTGAACCAGAAGATTTTATCCAGCCTTGGGGAGTGGCTGGCGATTGATGTGGGATTAAGATTAAAACTCTTTCGCGGAATTAAACCTCAGGCCTATAAACAGCCTCAGAGATATCTCCCACGAATTGAGGTAAATCTGTGTGCCCCAGCGATTGCCTGATAGCATGAGCCTCCCCGGTGTGGAACCAATAATGGTAAATGTTCCTCAACAGTTTGATGCCGACGTTCTCCTCCATCCGTTTTCCCTTCCATTCCTGGTGGCTCTGCAATGACTCTGAATTGAGCGTATCCAGGTACTCATCCGCGGCTGAGGTGATAGTTTGCCATGCCGACCACATCTCAACCAGAGGCGGCGTGCTTGCAGGCTTTCCCCAACCGACCAAATCATTTAATCCAGGTGCCAGGTTTTTAGCTTGGGGGACAATCACCCACCAATTATGCTCTTGGCTGGCTAAATGGCCAATGATCCAACTGATGCAGTTCAGCGGTTTTAAGCGCTGTTGGGCATCCTCTGGGGAAACGCCCTCCATGCAGCGCTTGAATTCACTGCGGGTAAAACGCAGTTGGTTGACTAAGGGATGTGTCATTTTATTATCCTCTACCTTAGTGAATATTAAAAAACTAAGGTTTATTTCTCATAAAAAAACTGTTAGCTAAATCACCATCTTTCAATATGCAGAATACCATCCAGGGGTTTGCGCCGCGCAGGTCGAAAATCGGTCCCCTGGGTATAAGCTACCGGTATTAAAGCTACCTGCGTAACCTTCTCGTAAGGTATCCCCAGGATCTCCGCAGCTTCACGCTCAAATCGCAAATGGAAGGTAGTCAGGCAGGTGCCAAGCCCCCTGGCGCGGGCCGCTAACATGAAATTCCATACTCCCGGAAAAATTGAACCGTAAGCGCTCGCCTGGTAAAGAACTGCGTTTTGGCCTTCAACCGCCTCCATTCGCCCCCAAAGACACGGAATAACAAAGACAGGCACCTCCTGAAGATGCATTCCAAGATAAACCGCGGAATTTACCACCCTCTCTTGAACGCGTTGGTATTCTGGATCATCCTGGCCTAAACGGTTGGCAGCCGCGGGTGATTCTCGGTAGGCTGCCATCGTTTTGCGATATAGCTCAGTAAGCTTTTCCTTCTGTTCTGCATCTGTCACCACAATGAAATGCCAGGTTTGTGAGTTGGAAGCAGTAGGCGCCTGTAGGGCAATTTCGAGGCACTCCTTGATAACTTCCATATCAACTGGCCTGGAAAGATCCAGGCGCTTGCGTACTGCTCGGGTGGTGGTTAGGAGTTCGTCATTTGTAAGATTAAGAGTTTCCATTTAGTGTCCTTTTTTTGAAGATTTCTTCCACGATAATAATATCATTAAGTTTCTTGTGATTTTATGATTAGCTCCAAATATCCCCCAAAGAGAAAATACTCTATTCATCATCTCAGTATAATTATTTCAAAACTCCGGTAAAATAATAATCCCAATGGAAGACATCGTATTCTTTTACCCCAGCGGCCACCAGGCGCACAATCAGCCCGGCCACCCGGAACGTCCTGACCGCGTCGAAGCCATCCGGGAGGAGTTGGAGAACGCGGGTTTGTGGCAAGCGTACCCACACCTGGCTCCTGAAACTATCCCGGATGAAGTTCTTCATGCCATCCACGAACCCGGTTATTTGGAAATGATCAAATCGTCGGGAGCCCACAGCCAACCTTTGGATATGGATACCTACCTCACTCCACAAACCTGGCAGCTAGCCTACAATGCAGCCGGGGGAGCCATTGCGGTTGCGGGTGCAGTCTGGCGGCGGGAGGCTAAACGCGGTTTTGCCCTAACCCGCCCTCCCGGCCACCACGCGACCCCCAACCGGGCGATGGGTTTTTGTCTGATCAACAATATCGCTGTGGCAGCAGAATATTTATTGCAAAAAGAAAATGCCAAGCACCTAACAATCATTGATATCGACCTGCACCACGGCAACGGGACCCAGGACATCTTCTGGCAGCGTGGCGACGTTTCATTTTTTTCAACACATCAATCTCCATTGTACCCAGGCACCGGCGCTCTGCAGGAAACTGGGGAGGGCGCAGGAGAAGGTTTTACAGTCAATCTGCCATTGCCGCCTTATTCAGGCGATAAGGCCATGAAGGCTGCTCACATGACGATTATCCTGCCTCTCCTGGATCGTTTCCAACCCGATATGATCCTTGTCAGCGCTGGTTTTGACGCTCATTGGCGCGATCCCCTGAGTCAATTGTTAGTTTCCACAAACTGCTATGGGCAGCTTATCACAGGATTGGTCAATTGGGCAGACAGGCACTGCCAGGGCCGTATAGCCCTTATCCTTGAAGGGGGCTACGACCTTGAAGCAGGCTCCTACAGCGCCCTAGCGGCTGTCCAGGCGCTGCTGGAGCAAACCTGGCAGGATCCTCTCGGTTCTGGAATAGAATCTGAAGAACAAGTTTGGCAGACTACGTTAGATCAAGCCCGCCAGATCTGGGGTTTGTAGCTAAGAGATATTATCCACGTTTTTCACCCAAGATTAAGCACACAAATGTCACTCTGAGCGCAGCGAAGAGTCTCGCGACCATACCTTTTTTTCGCCGGAAAAACTAACGGAGAATTCTCACGCTATTCGAGAGTTTTCACCCCCTACGGGGGGTCAGAATGATAAATCAAATAACACCTCCTTGACAAACCCGTTTGTATAAGTTATTATGTAACCACTGGGTTACATATAAGGAGCTTTGCAGTGACCCAACCTGAACAAACAAAACCACTGATAGTAAAACTAGAAATAGAAATTCTAGCCTCCCCAGAAAAAGTCTGGGATGTTTTTAGCACTCAAGAAGGTATGCAACGCTGGTTGGGAATGCGCGGTTACGAACCCAAAATTGGCGGCAGCTACCGCATGCATGTCACCCACGACGGAGTATTTGATTTCTACGGCGAGGTAGTCACCTATAATCCCCCGCGTGAGCTGGCCTTTACCTGGACGGAACACGAACAAGGCAAGGATCCCTGGCCCATCCATACGCTGGTCACCATTCTGCTTACACCGACAAAGAACGGCACGCAGGTATCACTGATTCATTCCGGATTTGACAAATTACCCCCAGAGATTTCTGCTGGGGAACACGAGGGTCATATCGAAGGCTGGAAACGAAGCCGAGCACTGGATGAACTAAAAGAAATGGTTGAAGAGGAGAATTAGTTATGCCTAAGGCTTGTATTCTTGAAATAAAAGTCGCCGACATGGATGTGGCATGGGATTTTTATTGTAACAAATTGGGTTTTGGAGTGCAGACTGAAGCTTACTTGCCGGAAACACTAGCATTGGAACATGATGGCGCGGACTTGATCTTGTTTAAAGCCACCAAAAATGCCGAGATAGATTATCCGCACAGCGCGATGTCCCTGATAATCTTCCAGGTGGAGGATATAATCTCCACGGCTGAGGAATATAAGTCTCAAGGCATCCAACTCGTAGAAGGACCTGATGAAGTGCCCCCTGGAACATTTATGGCCTTCCGTTACCCCTTCGATAATGTACTCGGCCTGATGCAATTACGCTCAGAAAGTTAAGCACATGGACACCATATCAACCTACCGCGCCATTGCCGACCCCACTCGCCGTGTGATCTTAGACATTTTAATGCAAGACGGCCCTTTACGGGCTGGGGATCTGGCAGGACGCATACCCGAAATAAGCCGCCCAGCGGTGAGTAAACATATGCGCGTCTTGCGGAATTCGGCTTTGGTGGTACAGGTCAGCCAGGGGCGTGAACGCTGGTACCACCTGGACGCAAAACCACTTAATGATGTCTATTCCTGGTTGGAACACTACGAAACCTTCTGGAAGGATAAACTTGAAAATCTAAAGCAGATTGTGGAAACAAAAGAATAGCGAGCTACATAATATCATTGGCTATGCGCAATAGGCATATTAACCATTTTCATCCACTAGGCCAAATTTTATTCGGCTCTACCCCGATATTCCAATAATTCTTTTCAATCCTCAATAAGTGACATCGTTATATTGGTTGCCTCACCGGTGAATTCAATGCAGCGTTTGTATAATTTATTATCTTCATAAGTCTGCATGCCTTCATCTGTGCCGATGTCACAACCCAGCAGTTGCTAACAATTGGTATCCCCAAACTTCTCCTCAAATTTTTTTATAAGCTCCTGAACTTGTGTGTAATTCTTTTCCACAGATTCTCCGGGGGAATTCCGGCCTGTGATTAACCCCAAGCCCAAGATACCCCCGCTCACTGCCCCACACAGACCGCCTGTCCTGGCAATCCCGCTGCAGAAACCAGTGGCGATTGCTGGAATCAAATCGGATTCAATCACATTCGCTTCCGCGACGACCTTTAGCACGCTCTCAGCGCAATACATTCCAGATTTGAATAACTCGATGCTCCTGTGTTCAGCCATGCCAACCATATCTGCCTCCAAGATTCTAAATTAAGTTGTGCTTTGCAAACAATCTGCGAATCACACTCGCCTAATTCGCAAGGTTTTTTCATTCAACAATTTCGATGAGAACAGATTCGTTCGTCTTTGGATACCGTGAAATTATTACCAAAACGTATCCAGTAATCATGCCATAAATAAAAGTTTCAAAGATTCTTCTTGTTTGATATGTCCATAATGGATTCTCAATATCAAAAAGTAATAACACCAAGATATAATATACCAACAATTGACCAATAAAAGTTCCACCAAAAATACCAACAATCCACCACTTCGCGCGGATGAAATAGCGGCGGAGATAAACCCATTGAGCTAAACCAAATAATGCCATTGAAAATGCAAATACAAATGTAGTAGGAATAATACTTGTCCAAGCATTCATACTTTCTCCATATTTAGAATATATATATTCTAAAATAAATCCGGTATTAAACTGAAATAAATATACTAATAGGCCACCTATTAAAGTTGTCGGGAGCCATAACCATGCAGATGGGAAACGCCGGCGCAAGATTAACCATTGAATAAGCCCAAATGAAATCAAATAAAGGAACGAATAAATACCAGTGTACCCAAATAGATATATAGTTTCCTGAACAAACATTATTATGACACTCGCATAAACCCACCAAAACAAAAACTCTTTATCTGCTTTCTTATCCGCTTTATCCTTTTCTTCTCCTCCCATTTCCTCCCCTTGCATTGAGACTTTCGCAACATCTTCCTGAACAATAACCGATGCCCAATAAAATAATCCAAAACTAATAACAAGACCATGAACAAAAAGAATATAGCTCCAATCATGCAAAGATTGATCCAAATATAGCTCATAGATTTGTTCTCGTTTTTCAGCTATGAGGTTTATCCCAAAGGAGGATCCAATTTCTTCATCATTATTTTTAAAGGATACAATACACGAATCAACTTCCACTCCATCTACAAGGGTTGGCTGATAGGCAGGGTCCAAGGAAATTTGAATACCATTTACAATTCCTGCAATGATTGTTTCATGAAAATATTCTAGTGAGTCGATTTCCAACCAAAATAGAGCTAGAACCTCTTCAAAGCCTGGGTCCGTATCTTTAAGGATGATTTCCTCTTCAGTCATTCTGTTAAAGATTCCCAATGTGGAACGATATTTAGGGGCAAAAATATCAACCACCCAATCAATTTCCGCACCGTAATTTATTATCCCGGCAAAGAGGGTAAAACTAATTAAAATAAAAATCCCAAGGTATTTCAGTCTTTTATTCTTGTCCACAATATTGCAATTATACACGGGCAATCTCGTATGGTAAACTTTCATCGAACTCCCAATTTTGATTTCCGGAGACTAACATGGCTTACGATGAAGGCTTGGCGCAGCGTATACGTGAAATTTTGGATAAGCGAACCGAATATGTCGAGAAGAAGATGTTTGGCGGCGCGGGCTATATGCTGAAGGGCAACATGTCTGTGGGTGTGATCGGGGAAGATCTGATCGTGCGCGTAGGCCTTGAAAATTATGATAAGGCTTTAGAAAAACCCCACTCTCGGCCATTCGATTTCACCGGACAGCCAATGAAGGGTTGGGTGATGGTTGGCCCGGATGGTTATGAAGAGGATGAAGACCTCAAAGTTTGGGTTCAACAAGGAGTAGATTTCGCCCTCTCCCTGCCTCCCAAGTAACTGTTCCCAAATTGAACTAATTCTTTACAGATTTAGCGGCATTCCCGGCATTTCTCCAACTATGCCGGCCTCTCCCCCAAGCGCATATTAACCTCTCGTGCCTACGCTCCTGTGTGGGCATGCAATGTGGACATCACCTATCCATTTTCGTTCCCACGCCGGAGCAAGGGAACGAGGGGAAAGTTTGGGTTCAACAGGGAGTTGAATTCGCCATCTCCCTGCCTGTCAAATTATTATTTCTCAAATATGCTAACTATTTACAGATTTAGCGGCATTCCCGGCATTTCTCCAGCCAAGCCGGCCTCTCCCCCAAGCGCATAGTAACCTCTCGTGCCTACGCTCCTGCGTGGGCATGCAATGTGGACATCACCTATCCATTTTCGTTCCCACGCCGGAGCATGGGAACGAGGGGAAAGTTTGGGTTCAACAGGGAGTTGAATTCGCCATCTCCCTGCCTGCCAAGTAACTGTTCCCTAACAATGTAATTTATTTACAGATTTAGCGGCGTTCCCGGCATTTCTCCAACCAAGCCGGCCTCTCCCCCAAGCGCATAGTAACCTCTCGTGCCTACGCTCCTGCGTAGGCATGCAAGGTGGACATCACCTATCCATTTTCGTTCCCACGCCGGAGCATGGGAACGAGGGGAAAGCTGATGAAGACCTCAAAGTTTGGGTTCAACAAGGAGTAGTTTTCCCCTCTCCCTGCCTGCCAAGTAACTGTTCCCTAACAATGTAATTTAACCTCTCGTGCCTACGCTCCTGCGTGGGCATGCAATGTGGACATCACCTATCCATTTTCGTTCCCACGCCGGAGCATGGGGCCGAGGGGAAAGTTTGGGTTCAACAGGGAGTTGAATTCGCCATCTCCCTGCCTGCCAAGTAATCGTTCACCCAATTTGCTAACTTTTTACAACTTTACCGGCATTCCCGGCATTTCTCCAACCAACCAGGTCGTTCCCCTAATCGCATAGCTACCCAATTCAATTCCAACTCACTTACCGTAGGCTTCCCACAACAGGAACACTTGGCCCGTGGGGATTCTATCAATGCAACGGGGTCTTGATTATTCTCGGAGTCTTGCATGCTCAAAGCCCCTTGCTCGCATATGCGCTCGCACTTATTACAATGGATACACAGCTCAGGTTCTAACCACAGAGCAGTTGTGCTGTCATCTTCTTCAATTCCCAGAGCCTGAGTGGGGCAAACCTGGATGCAGAAACCGCATAAATTGCATTCTGAAGCCTGAGAGATTATTGGGTAATTCGACTGAACTCTAGCAGTTTTGGGCTTAGGTCGCTTCACCTCAAAGATTGCGGCTAAAAGGAAACCCAGGGCGGCCCAAGCCGGATATTCTGTCCGGCTCAACTGCCGCCCTAAATTGGGTAACCAACGGACTGCGTGGTTTTTGATAAACAGCCGCTTTGCTGCAGCCCAAGTATTACTATTTTGAGTATTGCTGGCCTCCTGTTCTGTCAAGAAAGCCAAAAAAGTCAGCTCTAAAGCTGCGTGGTCTGCAAGTTCGGAGTAGTTAATTTCCAAACCGGCTTTTTTATATAGGGCCTCAACAGCAAATGTGGCTGGTCCCGGCATGCGTCCATTGGTGTACATACACTCATACAGCCAAATTGGTGAAGAACTTTTTCCAAAAAATAAGGTTTCATATGTATGCTCATGTTTGGATAAGGACGTTGCGGGGGTTTTTTCTAGAGCATCGACAGTCTGATTCCATAATTTGGACGACCTTTCTTCCGCGAGCTGAACCGCAGGCTCATATATCGGCCACTCCTTGCCACTCACCGCCAACCACGCCGGTAAACCGGTTATGTCTGGGGTGGCAAAGGCCTGAGCCAAGCCGGTGTAGAGATTTGATCCAACACTAACTTTCAAATCGCCTTAGCCTCCATTGAGGGATCTGGCAAACTCCCTAACAAAATCCATTGGTATGGGTAGGATGGTTGCGTTTTGCTCACTAGCTACTTCCACCAAAGTTTGTAAGTAGCGCAACTGCATGCTGCCAGGAGATTGCGCCAATTTGTCTGCCGCCTCTACTAAGGATGATGAAGCCATTTTTTCACCTTCGGCATGGATGATCTTGGCGCGTTTTTCACGTTCAGCCTCAGCCTGCCTGGCCATAGAACGCTGCAATATCTCAGGAAGCAGCACATCTTTAACTTCTACGATACCTGCTTCTACTCCCCAAGGCTCAGTGTGATCATCAATGATCTCCCTCAAGCGTTCATTGATCCGGTCACGGTGGGAAAGCAATTCATCCAAGTCTGATTGCCCTAGAACGCTCCTCAGGGTGGTGAGAGCAAACTGTCCCGTAGCTTTGGCGTAATCCTTGACTTTGACGATTGCATCGCTGGCATTGACTACCCGGAAATAAACCACAGCATCCACTTCTACAGTTACGTTGTCTCGCGTGATCACTTCTTGGGGTTCAACCACCATGGTCTCAATGCGCATGTCAACCTTTATCATCCTATCAATGTAGGGAATGATAAAGTTCAAACCTGGCTGACGCTCACGGCGCAGTTTTCCGAAACGAAATACCAAACCGCGCTCATACTGCCAAATAACTTTTACCGCTGGAACGATTAGAAAAAGGCCAACCAGCAATCCTGCTCCTATGATTTGTGCTTGTGACATAATCTACTCCTTTTAACTATCAATTTGCTCTTAGAATATATGGATAAGGGTTTAGCTATTGAATAAAATTCGCTCATATCATTAATGTTGGAAGGATTTATTTCAAAAACGAGGCTCTTTATATAGATTAACCGAAAAATATATTGCAGGGTAAGTGATTGAATGCCTGTTTATTATGGACAAATGTCCTAATATTTACCAAACCTATCCTCGGTTGTGAAGTCTAATGATTATCCTCATCCTTTCCCCCGGCAATTATCCATCTAGTGAGGAAAAAATAAACCGTCGCGGCTCCTCCCATGACGAGAATAACAATCACCCCTCCTGGGCCTGGAGATAAAAATAGCGATGAAATCAAATTGCCAAGATCCATTTTCTAACCTCCTAATCTACGCCTTCGTGCTCCTCGGAACCCACGCTGCCTTTTTTCTGGGAAAGCTGTTTCGGGTTCTAAGGTTTCGGCTGTTTCCCAAAGCGGAACAACAGGGAAGAAACGGGTAAATATTGAATAAAGTAAAAACATTCCGGCGAATAATGAAGCTGTTATCGCCCACTCAGTCCAGGTTGGTGTGTAGCTGCCTTGGACGAGTTCATACAGCAATCTAGGCCGCGTCTCCGTGGGGATTATGACCACATATCTCTCCAACCACATTCCTATGTTGATCAGTACAGAGGCAGTCACCATCCAGGCGATGGAATTCTTTCCTCGGAAGATAAAGATCAAAATCGGAACAACAAATACCGCAAAAGTCATTACCCAGAACATAATTGAAAAGTCGCCTGTAAACCTTTGCCAAAAGACTTCCATTTCTTCAGGGATGTTTCCATAATAGAGGGTTAAATGTTCAGCTATCATCATATATAACCACCCTAAGGAGAACACGATCAGAAGCTTGCGCAAAGAATTAAATAAACCCACCGGAAGAACATCCTCAAGATGATAAGCTTTTCTCAGGATAGCCAGGACGATCACAACTGCTGCTGTGCCTGAAAAAATTGCACCCAACAAGAAAAATGGCCCGATAAGCGCAGAGTGCCAAACCGGTTGAATGGTCATGCCAAATACCCAGGATACGACAGTATGGACGGTAACCACAAGCATGGTCATGAATATTGCCATACCATCCATCACTCTTTCTAAGCGGTGAAATTGTTCTGGATGGCCTTTCCAGCCAAGCGCCAAGATACGGTACATACTCCGCTGCCACGAAGGGACATCCTCTAAGCGATCTCGGCAAAGGGCGATGTCCGGAAGAAGTGAAAGGTAAAAGAACACTACACTGGAGAACAAATATAATGATACTGCCGTAAAATCCCATAATAATGGTGATTCAAAACGACCGTAGAGAATTACATTCATAACCCTGTCTGGCCGCCCCATATCAATCATAATGCTGGCTACACCAAATGGCAGGCTAAATAAGGTGAGAGCCTCAGCTGCCCTAGCCAGGGGTTTCCGGAATTCAGCGCCGGATAGGCGTAAAATAGCTGATATAAAAGTTCCGGAGTGAGCCAGCCCGATAAAAAACACAAAATTGGTGATGTAAACGCCCCAATATACCGGGCGGTTCATTCCAGTTACACCCAAGCCCAAAATAAATTGGCGGACATATGCTGCAACCCCTATTCCCATGACAACCAATAACCCACCCCACAATAAGAGATCACGGGCATTTATCGGCGGTTTTATGGGATCTAATATCGCCTCTTCGTATTGATTATCTGGATGGTATACCTGTGCTTGACGCATCACTCTATCCTTCGTGAAGGTAGATTACTTTAGGGCTTGTTCCGGCCTCATCTAATAAACGAAATGCCCGGCGGCTCTGTGAAAGGCGGGAAACAGTTGAGTTTGGGTCGTCAAAATCGCCAAAAAAGCGTGCTTTAGCAGTGCAGGTCTGAACGCAAGCGGGAGTGTAATCTGAATTGCGAAATTCACGGCCTTCAGCCTCAGCACGCGCTATGGCTTTGTGGTGCCTATGGATACAGAAGGTGCATTTCTCCACCACACCTTTGGGGCGGATTGCGGGGCCCTCAAGATCACCCCGCCCTGCAACTCGATCTGGGTTCAAATGTGTATCCATACCCTCTTCCCAACTAGGTTCGTACCAATTGAAATAACGCACACCATAAGGGCAGGCGACCGTGCAAAAGCGGCAGCCAATACAACGGGCATAATTCTGGCGCACTATGCCTTCATCATCTTTATACGTCGCTCCCACCGGGCAAACCTTGATACACGGAGGGTCTTCACAATGCATGCAAGGGCGGGTTAGAAATTTAGCCTGAGCGCTTGCGATAGCTGCTTCCCCTTCAGATCTCAAAGGAAATACCTCATTCCATAAAATCGAACGCCCCAAAGCTGCTTCTTCTGGGGAAACAACCGGAGTATTATTCTCAAAACGGCAAGCAATGCTGCACCCCTGGCAAGCAACACATTTATCTAGATCAATTACCATGGACCATTTAGCCATACTTTCTCCTTCGATGGTTTTTCATTGCGGCTTGTGTCCATTCATCCAGTATCCTCGTGCGAGTGTAATGCGGGGGTGGGGTATGCAAACTCTTCAGGTTCTAAAGCTTGTCCGCCTTTGGAGATCCAACGCAGAGTTGCGCCAACAGCAAGGAGGATGCCACCTCCTACCACACTTGCCATGATGCCTCCCAACCCGGGAGTGTTTATCAACCAATATAAGAATTCAATTAATGGATTATCGGGATAATCTAGGTGCATATCAACCTCTTGCCTTCCTTATACCCTTTCCCCGAAGCCGCTCTTTAATTCCGGAGGCCTCTGGCATTGGGATAGTTACTTTGGCTCGCTCTGCATCGATCACACGTCCTTCTGCTACTTCCCAAATCGATATGATAGGAAATAACTTAAAGAAAACGAGGAACATAAAAATAAATAATGCTACAGATCCTGCTGTTAAAGCCACTTCAGTAATTGTCGGATGGTATTCCGCCCAAGACACCAGGTAAGGGTGGGTCATTGTAGGGATGATGATGTTCCAACGTTCTAACCACATACCAATTACGACCATAACTCCAGCTACAGTCGTCGCGGCTACTAAGCGAGTCTTGAACCACTTTGCTACTCCCAGACCCACAAATAGCAACTCTACCAGCAGGGAGCCGCGCACTAAAAAGAAAAGAGTTTCCGGATTGATCCCAGATAATCCTGGAATAGTTGAATCTGTTACCAGGTAATAGCCTGTCACAACCGCCAGGAGGACAGCGCCGGTGGTAAAGCGGGGCTGAAATACAAGAAATCGTTTAGCTGTTTTTGAAATTAATCGCGGGATAACCATGATCCAGAATGAAACCACCATGAGAGCAACCATGACCCAGAAGCTAACGGCATAATCACCCCAGAGCTTACTGGTCAGTACGGGGAATTCATAGACCTCTTGTCCAGCTGTTATTATCATGTGCTCTGCATATGTAAAATACATCCACACGGCGCTCATTGTGATAAAAATCAAACCAAGATTGTTATACTGTTTCTCGGTGATATATTCTTCCAATTTCAGTTTCCACCGAACAATGGTCATCGCAATGAAGAGCGCTCCAATGCCTGAGAAAATCGCGCCGACAACAAAGTAAGGGCCAAAAATAGTTGAATGCCACCCTGGTTGAACTGTGGTTGCCAAAATCCAGGAGATGATCGTATGTACCGATACGGCTATTGGAATAATCAGCACGGCCATAACAGCGATGGCTTTCTCCAACCTGATCCACTGGGTGCGGTTACCGCGCCAACCAAGGGCCATAATTGAATACAAGCGCTTTCGCCAAGCAGGAGAATATGGAGGCAAGTTGTCTCTCAGCAAGGCGGCATCGGGGATCACTGGCAGGTACAAATAGGTAATTGATCCCAAGAAATAAGCCGTCACAGACAATACATCCCATAAAATTGGGGATTGCAGGCGGCCGTTTAAGATTACCGATAAAAGTCTGTCGGGGCGGCCCATATCGATGATGATTTGCAGCGACCCGACTATGAGGGCAAAGGCCGTGATCGCTTCTGCTACTCTTGTGATTGGACGGCGCCACTCAGCCCCCGTAACGCGCAAAATTGCTGAAATAAGAGTACCTGCGTGGCTGATGCCGATGAAAAATATGAAGTTCACCATATATACCCCCCAATAGACTGGGCGCTGCATTCCAGTCACCTTCATTCCCAAGGTCAACTGCCGGTAATACATATACAAAGCCCAACCAATGATTGCGAGTAAGATTGCGATCGTAACCCAATAGGTCCTGCCCGTCTCAAATAGAGGCTTAATCAGTTTGTCTTTATCTTTCTGGTCAGCTTTTAACATGGGTTAGCCTTCTTGCAGGTAAATAACTTTTGGGTGAGTGCCAACATCCTCAAGTACTCGAAATGCGCGTGGACTGCTTGCTAAAATCGAAGCTGTTGCCGTCACATCATCCATATCGCCAAAAAAACGTGCTTTGGCAGTGCAAGTTTGCACGCAGGCGGGTGTATATTCTTCAGCACGAAACTCTCGTTCTTCAGATTCAGCGCGCGCACGAGCTTTTTGCAAGCGGTGAATGCAAAAAGTACATTTTTCAACTACACCTTTTGGGCGTACAGCTGGGCCTTCAAGAGAACCTTGCCCTACAACCCTCTCAGGCGAGAGGTGCCTTGCCATTTCTGGGCTCCAGCTGGGAGTTTCCCAGTTGAAATATCGCACACCGTAAGGACAAGCCACAGTGCAGAAACGGCAGCCAATGCAACGATCATAATTCTGACGCACAATGCCTTCTTCGTCCCTGTATGTGGCCTGCACTGGGCATACTTTCACACAAGGAGGGTTCTCGCAATGCATACACGGTCGTGTTAGGTAGCGTCTCCTTGAATGGGGATATTCACCAATATCCTCAGTTGGGTTAATTGGCATGGGCAGCACATCGTTCCAAAGGATTGAACGTCCCAAGGCGGCTTCTTCTGGAGAGACGACAGGGGTATTGTTCTCAAAACGGCAAGCAATGCTGCATCCCTGACAGGCGACGCACTTGTCCAAGTCGACAACCATCGACCAATTAGTCATTGCATTCTCTCCAATACTTCTCTTTGATCAGTAGTATTTGAGTGATCATGCTTTATATATTTTGACGCGCGTATTTGTGAATGATGCCAGGCCAGTAAATGGTTCGCTGGCAGGATTCATGATCTCAAGGCCATTTACGCCTCGATCTTTCGCCCAGCGCCCAATAGCTTTATGCCCCTGATTGTGAGGTATATTTATTACATCAGGGCGCATCCCTTCTACCAAGCGCAATTTGGTCTTTAACTTTCCAAATGGGCTTTCAACCCAAACCTGGTCTTTATCCTCAAAACCCAATTCATGGCCCAGGTCGTGATTAAGTTCTACCCAACTGCCCCACCTTTCGCCGACGACCATGCCGCTAATTTCTTGAAGCGTTGGCAAATTCGCTGCAACGCTGTATGGGCCCAGGCTCATCAAGGTAACGACATTCAACATGTAGGGGAATTCCGCTTCATCCCCTTCGTAATTTACAGGTTCATAATGCGGTAAGAAGAACGCATCACCTGATACCTGAGCTCCCATTGCTTCGCGTGCATCCCCGTCCAGATCGGCTACAAGGCAGCTTAATTCCCGGCTGTAAAAGTCAAAATAACCATCCCGAGGTGATAATTTTCTATCCCGGCCGATAACCTCATCAATCCACCGTGGGTTGCCACGACGACTGAAACGGTACCCTGGTGTAAGCCAGAGTCCCAGTTCTTGCAAAGTTTCCCAATCTGTTCCAACGTCTACCAGGCGGTCTTGTAATAAGCTTTTATAATCTTCCCAGGGGAATGCCTCAGAAACCGGGGCATGCATAGCATGTGCAACTTCAATCAAAAAATCTCCGGTGTTCATCGTATCTAGCAAAGGCTCGATCACCGGTTGGCGCAGCCCAACCCCAGGGTAACCCAAACCTTCAATGTGATCATCCTGCCAACGCTCTAAGAAAGTCGGTTCTGGAAGGATTAGATCAGCGTATTGCGCTGTTTCATCTTCGAAAGTTGAGAAAGATACGATAAAAGGAATTTTATCAAATGCCTGAATAAAACGCTCTCCACCTGGAGCTTCATAGACCGGGTTGGCATCATATAGCATGAGTACCTCGACTGGATATGTTTTCTCCTCAATTATCCGGTCAGCGACTGCTTGGTAAGCATGTTTCCCTAGTGGGAAGAAGCTGCCAGCGCCATCTACGCGCTCTGCCTCACGGCCTGCTTCGGCAATACTATCACTTGGCAGGTCAGGCCAATCAGGGCACGGCATGTAGCGCTGGGTTAGCACACCTCCTGGTGCTTCCAGGCTGCCAACCAAAGCGTTTAAACAATTAATTGCCATGGCAGTAGCTAATCCATTCAAATTGCCGCTTAGTAAACCACCCTTACCCGGCATGATAGCCACCGCGGGAGGATTCCCGGCAAATTCACCTGCGATTCTAGAAATTGTTGTAGCAGGGACCCCGGTAATATTTTCTGCTTGTCTAGGATCAAAATTCGCTAAAACGTATGATTTGAATCCCACAGCATTTCTTCCATTATCATCAAAATCTTCAAATCCAAAGGAATAATTTCGGACGAAATCAGAATCGAATTGTCCTGTCTTGATGATCACATTTGCAATCGCCAATATCAATGCTGCATCTGTGCCTGGTTTAATTGGGATCCATTCATCCGCCTTAGCCCCTGTAACACCCTGGCGTGGGTCGATATGTACGATCTTGCCTCGCTCCGCTCGGCCGCGGCGCATATAAGAATAACCTGCTACCATGCGCTCGGGGACTCGACCAGCTTCCAATAAATTCGCCCCAAAGCTTAATACGTAACTGGCGTTCTCCAAATCATAATTTGGTAATTCATAAACACCTTGAGTAAATAATGTGCCTAATTTGGCAGCTTCAATGTTTAGGCTGTCGTGGGAAATCGTATTGGGAGAGCCAACCGCAGCCATAAAACGTTCAAAAAACTTTCGCATCTGGCCGCGTGTTTCCCCATAGAGTAACGCAGCGCGTTCGGGGTGACCCGCGTCACGCAGTCCGTTTAACTTCTCGGCTACCTGTTCAATAGCCTGACTCCAGGAAATGGGTTCCCATTCCCCAGAACCGCGTTCACCAACCCGGCGTAAAGGGCCAGCTAATCTGTCAGGGTTGTAAAGCAGCTCTGGAGCTGCCTGGCCCTTGGGGCACAATGCACCCAAATTAATGGGATGCATCGGGCTGCCTTCCAGTTTTACAACATTGCCATCTACAACGCGGGCTAACATCCCGCAACCGCTTGGGCACATCAGGCAAACAGTGGGGATTATCTCTTCATGCGTTGATGTTTGTAATAAGTAGGTTTCGCCTTCTTCAGCTTCTAGCGAAGTAAGCAAGCCACGCGCCATTCCCATCGTCGCAGTGGCTCCAATAACGCCTGCGGATAATTTTAGAAATTCCCTTCGAGATAGAGGCTGGTTTTTTTTAGGCATATTAATTGGCTCCACAGCTTTCCAAAGTTTCCTGGTCCACACACTCAAACTCTGCCTGTGGGAGAGGATACCTAATTGGTGCTGGTTCAATGCTTCCAGAAGATATTCCCGCTACATATATCACCAGAGCATCTAATTGTTCTTCTGTGAATTGGGTTTCAAACGAAGGCATACCGCTTCTTTCCTTGCCCCTTACGATTGAATTGAGAATGGACCTCTCACTCAATCCTGTGCTGACCAGAGCTGCCCCAAACAAACCTTCTCCAGAAATCCCGTGACATGCTGCACATGCGATGTCGTAGAGTTCAACTCCATCGGATACGCCAGGGGCAATCAAAATATTCCCCAAGCTGGGAACTTCTTCTGGATTACCCTGGGCGGACCATAACAAGCCGCGTAAAGTGCGAGGACCGCCTCCCCCAGGATTCACATGGCAAGTTGCACAAGCCTCCCCGGTGTAATCAGCAAATTCTGGTAAGGCGTGCGCTGATTGCTCACCGGTAAACATGCCTACTGAAAGAATTACAATAATTCCAACGATGGATAAGGAAAACAATTGTATAATTTTGATCAACAAACCCTTCATAGCGGCCTCGGATTCTCAGACATTTGGGATGAATTTTGGGACGGATTGCATTTATAAAAACAAGGGGTACTGGCAACTCACTCTCCTAGCCAGTACCCCTTTATGTTAATTCTTCTGAGTCTTTACTGGTTGTACCTTTTAGTCATTCAAGGTTTGGACATAGGCTACTATATTGAAGATATCTTCAATGCTCCAGCCCATATTGAAGCCAGAGGTCATATATTCGCCAGGTTGACCATTGGCGGCTTTGTGGAAAGTCTCCCACGGATTACTATCAGCCACATCACCAGCGTAGGTAGGATCTGCTTCATCGCCAAAGTTGATCCCCTGACCATCATCGCCATGGCAGCGAGCACAGGCTTGTTCGTAAAGCGCCTCGCCAAGGGATGCATCAGCATTTACGCTTTTATCTTCATTGACGAAGGAGCTCATATCCACCATACCTTCTTGGAGGAAGGCAACGAACATATCGATAGCAGCATCATCCAGATAGGCGGAGAAGTCATGGTCCGCATTCTCGCCACCAGTCATCCAGCTGGAGATCTCATCGGCAGACATGTCCGCGGCGCTAAATACGCCAGCAAACCCCGTCATATGTGAACCAGAACCATAAGCTCCATCCACGCCCATATAATCCCATCCGTGGCATTCCTTGCAGCGCCAGGTGTCTTTGCCACTGCGAGTGTTAGAGTCTTGAGTCGCCCATAATGGATTATCTCCCTCAGGTTCGTCGACTCCTAAAGCTGCCCACCACTTGTCGTACATCAAGCCGCCCTGGGTAACCAGGTTCTCACTAGGTAGAGATTGTGCATAGGCAAGGAGAGCACCTTGCTCTTCCTCTGACCAGCCTTCATCCAAGACTGAGGGCATGCCATCTTCTCCAGGTTGTCCAAAGCGTGCTTTGTGGAGGAACTCCCAGGGATTACCGCCGGATAAACCGGACAGGTACTCTGGGGAGCTGACTGTGCTCTTGAAGTTGATGGCCAACCCTTCTGGACCGTGGCAACTAGCGCAGGTATCCTGAAAGAGGGTTTCACCCAAGGCTGTGTCTGTGTTAAGAGCAGCTTTGTCTTCCCCAATCAGGGTTGAATAATCAACAGTCTCTTCGGTAATGAAAAGCGCCAGATCAATTAGTGCTTGATCACCCATCATGGAGAAATCATGGTCAGCACCTTGCAGTGCGGCTACGACTTCATTGGCATCACCGCCAGCAAACTGAATTACTCCAGTAAATCCTGTCATATGCGAGCCGGAACCGTATGCCCCGTCAACGCCTTTATAATCCCACCCATGACATTCTTTGCAGCGCCAGGTGTCTTTGCCGCTGCGCTCGTTAGAGGTTTGGCTAGCCCATAAAGGATGATCTCCCTCGGGTTCATCGAGGCCTAACGGCACCCACCATTTGTCGTAGAGCAATCCCCCACGAAGCGAATCACCAATCAACACTGGAGCTGGTTCTTCGGTGTCTTCGACTGTTGGTACATCAGTCTCAACACTGGGCGCCTGTGTCTCTGCTGGCGAAACCGAGGTTACTTCTTCTGTCCCATCTCCACCACAGGCAGCGAACAGTAACAACGAAATTCCAATCAGTATCAACAAAATTGCCCGTTTCTTCCTTTTGTGCATTTCTACCTCCTTACTTGTATATTGTTATTAATATTTTTAACGTGATATTGGATAAATTTACTCATAATAATATTGTTTGTGAATATTATTACAATAAAAATAATAAACTATAATAGCTTGAATATGTGTCTCAACGATGTTCCAAATTGTCGTAATTCTGTCCTCCTTTTTGCATTGCGATTAAAAGTTGCTATAATGTACTTGCTTAAAATTCATACATATAATATGGAATAGCTATGGAAAAAATTATGCCCCCCTCAAGTATTGAAAACCTACGCCGCGCAAATCAGATACGTCTTTTTCTTCCGTTTTTCCTTTTTTTATTCGTACTTTTTTACGAAACATGGGAGCATATCCTCATTCTGGGAGAATTAAAATTTGACATACATTGGACTTCCGAAATATTATTTTTTGGAATATTAGGACCTGCAGCAGTATTTGGCGTCCTCACCTACATTATCAGACTCTTAAGTGGACAAATGGATGTTTCAACTGAGTTAGAGGTGTTAAACCGTACTCTGGAACAAAAAGTGAACGAGCGTACAGAAACCCTGGCTGAACGCAATGCTGACTTGGCCCTTGCGAATGAGGAATTGAAAGCACTGGATCGTTTGAAATCGGATTTTGTCTCTTTGGTCAGCCATGAATTACGCGGTCCTTTAACTACATTAAACGGTGGTTTGGAACTTGCTCTACAAGATTCATCCCAAATTCCCGCAAAATCACGTCGTATTTTGGATGTGATGGCTCAAGAAAGTCAACGTCTGACGAATTTCGTGCAAACCATCCTGGATGTATCACGGCTTGATGCTGGCATCTTAGAACTCAACCCTGGCCCGGTAGCTGTTGAGCCCATGTTACAACGAGCTGCTGATTTGGTCTTCGCATCTGTGAAACGAGAAATTAAATGGGAGCTTCCAAAGGAAATACCTCCCATCTGGGCGGATGAAATCTACATGGAAAAAGTTGTATGCAATTTGTTATCAAACGCAGATAAGTATTCTCCTCCTGAAGCTCCGATTGAAATAAAAGTAAAAATGGAAGGTGAAAATCTAAGTATTTTGGTGACTGATTACGGCCCAGGTATCCCCACACAAATGCAAGATAAAATCTTCAAAAGATTCTTGCGCCTGGAGAGCGGAGACCGGGTTGAAACCCAAGGATGGGGTTTAGGTTTGTATTTCGCAAAGGCGCTCACCGAAGCACAAGACGGAAAACTCAGCCTGCAATCTCCCTTAGATAGTAATGGTGAAGTAAAAGGATCAATGTTCACAATCAATGTTCCAATAGCCAAAGAAGTGCCAGAAGATGCCTGAATTATTGATCATTGATGACGATGGGAACCTGACCGAGTTACTCGGAACTTTTCTTTCCAATCGTGGTCATTCGATTAAAACAGCCCCCGATGGTATTTCAGGATTACGGAAAATGTTCGAATCCAAACCTGATCTGGTCATATTGGATGTCACCATGCCCAAGCGTGACGGTTGGGAGACGATAGAAAAAATTCGTGAAGTAAGCGATGTTCCCATTATTATGCTAACTGCACGGGATGAAGAACCAGATATTCTGCGGGGGTTTTCCCAAGGGGCCGACGATTACGTTACGAAACCATTCTCTTTTGCCCAATTAGCTGCGCGCGTGGAGGCGGTATTATCCCGTGCTGAAAATAAAAGTAGCGATGTTCAGGATATCATCAAACAGGGTGATCTGGAAGTTAATCTAAAAACCCATCAGGTTACCCGTGGGAAAGAACGCATTATGCTAACTCCCACAGAATTCAAGCTGCTCAAAACCATGATTTCCCGTCCTGGAGAGGTTGTTTCGCCGGATGAATTGGTCAAAGAGGTATGGGGTCCCCAGTATGAACAAGAGATAGGACATGTTAGACGTTATATCTGGCATTTGCGCAAAAAAATTGAGATTGATCCTGAAAACCCAATATATATCGAGAATGAATGGGGAGTTGGCTATCGTTTCCGCCCCCAATAAGAAGGGGAATAATAAATAATTCTTGGGAACTATTTATTGTAATTTACATGAAGTTAGTATTCACCAAAATTAAATTTGAAGCTAGTTGGCGACTTGTATTATGCGCGCACAAAGCGCGTGCGGCGTTCGGCTAGGTTGATCGTTGCTTCGGTACCGGCATTGAATTCAATATAATCTGTTAATATTCCATCGCTAAAAATCACCCCTCCACTCGGCATGTGAGATTCCAATTTCAGCGGTTGCGTCGGATTGATGCGCCCTGAAACTATCTGAGCGCCAGAAGTTTTGCTAATAAAAGGTTCTCTCACGATAAAAAGTAAATAATTAGTATCCCAAGGGATCTGCGGGTATTCAAGCCTAAAATTTTCCTCTTGGCTAAATTCGCTCAGCAAACCATTGGTCATATTAAAAAAACTGCTTAGCCAGCCTGTTGCTCCCACACCCGTAGAAACAATGATGCCGCTCGATGAGTGGTTTTCAGCGAAACCTTCCGTTTCAATGTGATAACGCGCCGAGATATGATCGTGACGGCCAATAAAAAGATCATTGAAGGCTAGAAGACTCTGCCCGTCGTTCAAGCTTACTTCGGCCATAGTGATTTCCTGGATATTCATCTGGCCTTGTAAACATCCTTCAATTATTGAAGAAACCGTATCAACCGAGAAGGGTAATAATATGCCATCTATGTTTTCCGGGTCTGGGTTTACAGCCACTATGGGTTGGCCGTCCAAATATTTTGCTGTATTGACAACCTGGCCGTCTATACCTATGGTGACCACTAAATCATCATCAGAAAAAATATAGTTGGGTAAGAAACTTCGCTCGATGGTGTGCACTTTGATAAGTCGTGAAATCCGTTTACTCAGGGTCTCCAAAGCGCGCTTGTAGACCTCATGTTCGCGTACGTAATAATCGAAATTTCCTCCGCTGTGCTCGATGTAGAAGCGAGCCTGGTCACGCGTATTGAAACGTTCAACCATACCCTCCAAACGCGTTTTACGGGTAACGAGGACGATCTTCTCGAAGCTCATCTAATAAGGAGTTCGATTATCCATTTTCTAGGAAAAATCCCTATTCTGCTGGAAAATCTCGCTGGCGAGAAATCAATGTCTCCAACAGGTCTGGAGTAATATTAAGCTGGCCAATCTTCTGCGCATTCTCAGCGAGTTCCCTTAGTGCGGTCGCGGCAACCAGGCGGGGTTCGGCAGATTGTATAGCAAGCAGTTTTAATACTTCTGGGTTAAGGTCTTGCAAGGGTTTCAAAGATTCGGCCACTGCAAAGGCTTGCGCTTCCGCCTCCGTGCGAATATTTTCAGTGCGGGAAGCAAGCAGCTCCTTGGTTTCTTTCTCAATAGCGATTTCGGTGGAGAGTTCGCTTTCCTTGATGCGCCGCTCTTGTTCAACTGCTGAATTCCGCCTTTCGAAAATGGCGTCATCTGCCTGGCGTAAAAGCATTTCACGCGCTTCGGCTTCCAGGGCACGAGCAATGTCTGGGGTGGGTTTAACTGCCAAAATTGCAAATGTTATTATCTCCACTCCTAGAGCGGTAAGTGTCTCACTCTCACCAAATTTTGTCATCACTGCGTTTGCAATCTGGTCGGATGCATGTATCGCAGCGCGCATTTCCACGCCCTGGACTTCCGAGCGGGTAAATACCTGAGCTTGATTTACCAAACGTTGGGCTAACTTTTCCGGATCTTCGCTCAGGTATTGTTTAGTGGATACATCCACCGTGTAATCAAGCAAAGAAGCCACCAACTGCGGATCGTTGATTCGGTATGTTAGTTGGCCCTGTACGGTGATAGCTTGGAAATCCTGGGTGATCTCGTTTATGATAAAGGGCACATCCACACTGTTAAGCGGCACAAGAGCAATTGAACTCGCGGGTCTAAAATAGAAAAAGGAAAGCCCAGGACCGGCACGTTTTATTTTACCCCCCGCGAATTGAATAATGAACTGAGTGGGCACTGCTTTGATATATTTGTAACCCAACATAATCGCTCTCCTTGAATAGAAGTTAATAGACCAGTGTGCTATGTAATATAGCAAATATTCAAGGGCTGTCAAGGAATGTAATCAGCCTCTTGACAATTCTCTCTCAAACACGTAAACTGTAGCCACGATGACAATCTTTACGTTGCTCGGATTGATGGCTATGCTGATGACTATAGTGGTGGTTTCCACAATGATGGAAATGCACCAACACGTCAAGGCAGCTATCCACGGAAAAATTCACTGAAATTAGATACAAACCGCTAATTCTCTAAGAGCTGCCTGACGCCAGGGCAGCTCTTGTTTTTTTAACATTTTATCTGGAGGTTTGATAAAATAAGCTTTCAGAAAATAAATTCCTTTACTTAAACTGGAATCTAAAAGATAAACCTTTTTACTTTGGAGCTCAAGATGAGCAAACCTGAAAACATTCTAGTCGCGGTTGCTTGGCCTTATGCCAGCGCCGACATCCACGTGGGCAATATCACTGGCTCATACTTACCTGCGGATATCTTCGCACGCTACCAAAGATTGAAGGGCAACCGGGTCCTGATGGTTTCGGGTTCGGACTCCCACGGCACGCCCATCACAGTCAAGTCAGATGCTGAGGGTGTAGAACCGGAAGTGATCTACCAACGTTACCATGCCGAATTCCTGACCCTGTTCCAAAAACTTGGGCTCACCTACGATCTGTTTACATCAACACATACTGAAAACCACTTCAAAGTTTCTCAAGCTCTCTTCTTGGCCTTGAAAGAAAACGGAAACTTATATGAAGAAACCCAGGAGCAGTGGTTCTCGGAGAGCCTAGGACGATTTTTACCCGATCGTTATGTTGAAGGAACTTGTTATATATGTGATTACGAACACGCCCGCGGCGATCAATGCGATAACTGCGGCAACCTACTTGAAGCCAACCAACTCATTAACCCCAGGGCTAAGATGGACGGCTCGACTCCTGTGCTGCGCGAAACTACACACTTCTTTCTGGATTTAGCCAAATTGCAACCAGCAATTGAGGAATTTCTGGAATCCCGGGAGGAGTATCTCCGACCAAACGTACTGCGCCAAACACTGGGGCAAATCAAGGCAAAAGGGCTGCACGGGCGTCCGATCACGCGTGACCTGGATTGGGGAATCCCTGTGCCGGTGGAGGGTTGGGAGGATAAACGGATCTATGTTTGGTTTGAGGCAGTCATCGGTTACCTTTCCGCAACGATAGAGTGCGCAGCAATTTCTGGGAATAAAAACGCCTGGCACGATTATTGGTACAAACCGGAAGCAAAAGCATATTATTTCATTGGCAAAGACAACATCCCATTCCATGCTATGATGTGGCCCGCGCAGCTTCATGGAGCTGGCGAATGGTTCGGCAAGATATTTGAAGAACGAGAGAACACGAAACTGACTCTGCCGTTTGATGTGCCTGCCAATGAGTTCATGAACATGGAAGACCGCAAGATCTCTGGCAGCGCTGGCTGGGGGGTGTTGGGCTTAGACTTCCTTTCGCGTTACGACCCAGACTCTTTGCGCTATTACCTGACCATAAATATGCCTGAAACCAGAGATAGTAATTGGGATTGGGATGATTTCGTCAGCAGAAATAATAATGAACTGGTCGCGACTTGGGGAAACCTTGCCAACCGCGTTCTGGCATTCGCACACAAGCAGTGGGAAGGCAAGATTCCTCAACCCGGAAAGCTGCGTGCCAAGGATAAAGCCATCCTGGAAAAGGTCGCAGCAGGCTTTAGCAGCGTTGGAGATCTTTTGGATGCTGTTAAATTGCGCGCTGCTTTGCTTGAGGCTATACGCATTGCATCCGAAGTGAATAAATACCTGGATGACTCCGCCCCCTGGTCTGAAATCAAAAACGATAAGGCTGCGGCGGGTACCACTATCTTCACTGCTATAAAAGCCATCGACAACCTGAAAGTTTTGCTTGCCCCCTTCTTGCCACACACCTGCGAGCGGCTTCACGCCTTTTTAGGTTACACAGAACCGCTCTTCGGCGAGCAGTTCACCGAAACCCAAAAAGATGAACTGGGAGAGCACACTGTCCTACTTTATAGAGATGACCAAGCCAGTGGTAAATGGCAGACTAGTCAAATAATAGGCGGCGAGGCAATCCAAAAACCCGAACCACTGTATACAAAGTTGGAACCTAGTGTGGCTGAGGAGGAACGGGCGCGATTAAGAAGTTAGAAAATTCCTATTTGGGTTCCTCTTTCCTCAACTCTTTGGCCAAAGCAAAGGGGGCAAAAACTTTGAAATCACCAATCAAATTATCATAGCCTTGTTGGTGGCGGAAAATGAAGAATAATTCTCCCCTACGGTCATATTAAATTCCCAACATTGCGTAAATGAATCCTAAATAATTGACTTTGATTGCTGCTTAGTTTTCAGGATAACGTAACAAACCTCGAGCAGGTTTATTCGGCAAGCGAATCTCCTGCACTTCGCTCCACTTTACCAATTGATACGTCCCCCAGGGTCAATATACCCTCAACTCATTTGGTAGTACAGCAATAGTTGGGAAATGCCACAAATTTAAATAACCAAAAACGGTAAATAAAATTAGTGCCGTATACCAGATAACAATATCTTGTGTGAAAATTTCCGAATTAACGATCGCCTGGTACATCATGAATAACCCCAGGAAAAATTTAAACCCCAATATCCAATAGTGTCTCCCAAGGGTGGTTTGTATAATTGATTATCTTCCATGATCTATGCTCCCATTTGACACATTGGATTTAACAGAAATAACCATAAATCACCCCTCCTCATTTCCTTCGAGCTTGCCTTCGAGGTAATCCAACAAGAATTGCAGCGCTGCTTCTGCTGATTGTTCTTTTACAGCTGAACGGTCTCCTTCAAAATGATAGGTCCGAGTAAAACTATCCTGGGCGCTGCTCAACCCTAGACACACATATCCAACCGGCTTCTCCGGCGTCCCCCCTCCAGGACCGGCGATACCGCTTACGGAAAGACCAAGGTCGGAAGCTAAAGCCCTGCGAACTCCTAGAGCCATTTCTGAAACAGTTTCTTCACTGACAGCGCCGTAAGTCTCTAATGTTTTCCAACTCACTCCCAGCAAGCGCACCTTTGCATCATATGCATAGGCAGTAACACTGCCCATGTAATAAGTTGATGAACCAGGCACATTGGTTATTCGGTGGCCTATCAAGCCCCCGGTGCAAGATTCCGCGACAGCAAGACGGAGGCCTTTTTTTCGTAATTTGCTTCCGATCACAGCTTCTTTGGTTTCGCTCATACCGCTGGATTATACCTAATTCCTGTTATCTAACATAGTTAATTTCCATTTGCCATAAGTACGGGCTTGATACAATTCAGTTGGAAAAATCTGGGTTTTATTATATAATCGTACAAACCACATCCAATTTATACTTTTAGCCCCACCAGAAAATTGAAGGAGATATGTCATGAGTGGATTAAACAAACAATTCATTAATCATTTTTTACACCGCATCGGATACCTCACAATAATTATTCTGGCGCTATCATTTACCAGCACGCTTGCTTTTGCAGAAGCCAACCCAGCCCCGCGCCTTCAGTCTAATGAGTACATATTAGATCAGTGTTACGGAGTTGTCCATTTCCCCGATTGGGGTGATTACCCTGATATTGACACTTCAGACCCTCTATTCAATGGCGCCTTAAGCCTGGGCATCTTGGGTTTTACTTATGACTTGAGCATGGTGCCATATGGCAGCCTAATGACCGTTGATTTTGCTGACGGCTGGTCATATACCGGCATGGTGGGTGAAGACGGCAAAACATTTATCTACCGGGGACTTTGGGATTATGGAAATTATGGATGGGCTGACGTAGTGGTTGACCCCAGTGGGAACGAGATAAATACTGGTTTGAACGGTACTTTGGTGGTGGATGCCAGTGAGGTGCAGTGCGATTCAAGCACTTTGATTTCCTCTCCATTACCAGCAGCAGAACCAACCCCAACCCCAACCACACCACCAGAACCTACCCCCACGCCCACTTCCCCACCACCAGCAACTCAAACAGCTGAAGCAGAACCAGAGCTTATTTCAGAGCCTGATACTGTAGCAATCTCTGAGGAAGACGGTGAAGGTGGATTCATTGACCGTTTCATGGCCGGTGCAGTCTCTTGGGTCTATTACTGCCTCGTAGGTTTGTGTTGTATTGTGCTTCTTGTCTTAGGATTCAGCGTAATTATCATCATCCGCCGCAGGCGAGGACAAGTTGAAAGCGTAGATGTGATAATTAAGTAATTAAGGATAACATTCCCCCGGGTTAGAATTAGTTTTTAATCCAAATTCCATAAATCTGAAGCAGGTCTCAGGATGAACTTGCTTCAGATTTTTTTTATTTTTCCATCATTTGGATGGCCCAATCATAATGGATGTCACTGCATTCGCGCAGGTAATAGGCCAGCGTGTCCTCGCCAGTCCAGGGGAAATGTCCAGGAGCGAACATGCCCTGCTCCTGCATAGTTTTGGTGATTTCGAGGATCTGCTGGTGGGAGGCGTCAAAATCGGCCAATATCTTCTCAAATCCATCATCACAGTGTTCTTCAAAGATCTCCCGGTTGAGTTCATCCATCTGCGCCCAGGTCATCCCTGGAACAGGCAGCTCTACCTTCTCGCCGCGCAGGCCGGCCTGGTACCAACCGATGAATATCTGTTCCCAGGCAGTCAAATGCGCCAAAATATCTTTGACCGCCCACTCACCCACCACCCCCGGCCTGGCCATCTCTTGGGGCGAGATTCCCGCGACGTGCGCTTTCAAGCGTTCATACTCGGCGATCATGCTTTCGGAAACTTGTTCTTTGGTGGAGAGTTCTTCCATGATGGTCTCCTGGGATATTAATGGTGACATTACATCCCAATTGTAGCGCGACTACCCCTAAGACTCAATACCGGGAGAGGCCTTTTGGGTTTTAGTGGATTGACCCCCAAATGCTGGGTATAATAGCTCCGTTTGAGAAGCTGTTATGCCTAAATTTGAATTCCCTTTTCGTGGCGAGACTAAAACTCTGAATGCATCAAGCCGCGCCAGCTTACCTGGGCAATTCGTAGAATTGCCAGGTGGAGTCACGCATTATGAACTTGGCGGTCCTAGCGGGGGGAAGCTCGTTGTTTTGGTGCACGGGTTTTCAATACCCTTTTACATTTGGGATCCAACCTATGAAGCTCTCACGCAGGTTGGCTTCCGTGTGCTGCGTTATGATCTTTTTGGGCGCGGCTACTCAGACCGTCCCAATAAACGCTATAATGTGGACCTGTTCACCAAGCAGTTACTCGACTTGCTGGATGCTCTGGAGATGCGTAAGCCTGTGAATTTGGTAGGGCTTTCCATGGGCGGCGTGATAGTCGGTGATTTCACTTCTCGTCATACTGAACGGGCTGACAAGCTGGTATTTACCGACCCGGCAGGTTTTAAGCTGGATTTGCCTCTGACGCTCAAGTTAGTGATGTTCCCGTTAATTGGAGAGGTGTTCTTTAGCATTTTCGGCAGCCAGAGTTTATTAAAAGGAATGGCCAGCGATTTTTATGACCCTCCACTGGTCGAGCAATTTATAGACCGTTATCGCTCGCAGATGGAATATAAGGGCTTTAAACGCGCTCTGCTGTCCAGTAAACGCAATGGTATGTTGGGGGATGCCTTGGAAACCTACAAACAAATTGGGCGCCAGGATCGCCGTGTGCTGCTATTCTGGGGGCGCGAAGATAAAACTGTGCCTTTTGAGAATAGCGCATTGATGCTAGAAGCTATCCCTCAAACTGAATTCCACCCCATTGATAAGATTGGACACATTCCTCATTATGAAGCGCCTGAGGTCGTTAATCCCATCTTGATCAAATTCCTGGAAAATTAGAATATGTCCTCACTTATTTTGCTACGTGGTGGGGGTGACCTGGCCAGTGGGGTGGCCCTGCGTCTGGTGCGCGCGGGTATGCGGGTGCTGATCACCGAAATACCCCAACCATTAGCTGTGCGCCGCCTGGTTTCCTTTTCGGACGCTGTATACGAGGGAACCCGAACTGTAGAGGGCATTACCGCCCAGTTGGTGGAAGATATTGAACAAGTTCAGAAAGTTATCGAATCTGGCGAAATTCCAGTAATCATAGACCCTGCCGCAGAAATAATCCAAGATTTACAGCCCTTGGTGCTTGTAGATGCTCGCATGACAAAGCAACCGCCGGACCTGGCAATAGACTCAGCCCCACTGGTGATCGGTTTAGGGCCAGGTTTTATCGCGAGCGAGAACTGCCACGCGGTGGTTGAAACTCAACGAGGGCATTTCTTGGGACGCGTACTCTGGGAAGGGTCAGCAATTCCTAATACGGGCATTCCTGGATCAATTTCGAAATTTCAGGTTGACCGAGTATTACGCGCTCCAATCGATGGATTATTAAAAGTTCATACTGAAATATGCCTTCATTTAGAACAGGGAGAAATTATTGCGAAAGTTAATGGGGAGGAAATAAGCGCTCCTTTTACAGGCGTACTCCGGGGTATGCTGCGAGAAGGTATGCAAGTGCTGGCTGGTATGAAGATCGGGGATCTGGATCCACGCGATGACCCCAGCTACTGCACGCGAATTTCCGATAAGGCTTTAGCGATTGGCGGGGGTGTATTGGAGGCTGTGTTGACACAAACAGACATACGCAACAAACTTTGGGATTGAAGTGGAATTAATTCAAGCTTTACGATTGGGGCCACAAGCTCGCTTGGCCTTGGTGGGCGCTGGGGGCAAGACCACTGCGCTATTTCAGATAGCCCGTGAATTAGGGGGGAAGGTTTTGGTCAGCGCATCAACCCATTTAGCCAAATTCCAGTTCTCCCTGGCAGATAAGCATTTCATAATCGAGCGGCATTCCCAAATAGCCGGCCTGGTACAAGAAATAATACCCGGAGTGAATCTAATAATTGGATCAGTGGGAGAGGATGGACGGGCTGGAGGCTTGGATGCAAAAAGCCTTGATAAACTGCATAAACTAGCTGCGGAAAATAACTGGCCATTATTGATCGAAGCGGATGGTTCTCGGCAACGACCATTGAAAGCCCCAGCTGAGCATGAACCTGCGATACCCGATTTTGTGACCACAGTCGTAGTTGTGGCCGGGCTTTCGGGACTAGGAATGCCACTGGGTGATGAGCATGTGCACAGACCAAAGCGTTTTGCACAACTAGCCGGTTTGTCACTTGGTGAGAAAATCACCTCCCAAGTCCTGGTGAAGGTATTGTCACATAAACAAGGGGGATTGAAAAACATCCCTGCCCAAACGCGAAAACTGCTATTGATGAACCAGGTAAATACTCCAGAGAAAGAATCCCATATCCAAAACCTAGCTGGAGATTTATTGAAGGTCTACGAGGTGGTTGTAGCAGCCGATTTGGGGACTGATTTAGAAAAAAGGGGGGTGGTGGCGGTTTACCAACCCGTGGCGGGCGTTGTACTGGCTGGAGGCGGTTCCACACGCCTGGGAGAACCCAAGCAATTGTTAGATTGGAAAGGCCAACCTTTTGTACGCCATATTGCCCAGATTGCTCTAGAGGCGGGTTTATCTCCGGTCGTGGTAGTTACTGGAGCCCATGCCAATAAAGTGAATGAGGTGTTATCAGATCTACCGATTACGATCACAAACAACCCAATTTGGCAGCAGGGACAGAGTACTTCGGTGAAAACTGGATTGCGCTCGCTGCCTGCTGAAACTGGGGCAGTAATATTTATAGTTGTGGACAAACCTCAAATTCCAGTCACATTATTGCGCGCTCTTATTTCTACACACGCCAACACGATGGCTCCTATTGTAGCCCCCCAAGTAAATGGGCAGCGTGCCAATCCTGTCCTGTTTGATCGGATCACTTTCCAAGATCTTGAGAATATTAATGGAGATGTTGGTGGTAGAGCAATATTCCCCAATTATAGGGTTACTTGGGTTCCGTGGTTGGATTCTTCCTTAGAAATCGACGTCAATACTTTATCTGATTACCATCGGTTGATCGATTCTGAATCAGCAACTTAACGAATTTGTTGGATTTGTTCTTGCAATTATGGCCACTTTATGCTATTTTTTTAGTTACAGATCACAAGTTTGGCTTTACAGCGAAAAAAAAATGGACGATAAACAGAAGTTGATACTCGTCGTAGAGGATGAGAGCGATACCGCTGATATGTTCGCAGAAATGTTGAACCTGGTGGGTTTCAGGGTAGTTACAAGTCATGCATCTACTTCGGCATTTGAATTGCTAGAATCAGAGAAACCAGATGCTGTGTTGTTGGATGTAATGATGCCTGAAATCTCCGGATTAGAAGTACTCCGCGAAATACGAAAAAACTCTACGTTAAAAGATATACCTGTGATCGTAGTCACCGCGAAATCCTTACCTTCTGATATAAAGGATGGGTTTGAAGCGGGCGCGACAGAATATTTATCGAAACCGGTAAGTTATTTAGATTTGAAAAAAGCCTTGGAAGACTCTTTTCAAGCTGCTCAAAATAAATCCGACAACGAATAAATGGCTGTCTTACGCGCTTTCATCGCTACTGAGCTTCCAGATGAATTTCACGAAAAACTGGAACATGTTTCCAGAAACCTCCAGGCACATTTGAAAGGGTTACCCTTACGTTGGGTGCCTGTAGAAAATATCCATCTGACGTTAAAATTTTTGGGAGATGTTTCCGAAGCAAGCCTTGAAATGGTCTTTGAGATCCTGAAAACCCATGCGGGTAGTCAGCAGCCATTTGATATTAGCATTGGCGGGTTAGGGGTGTATCCCAATATGAAACACCCAAGAGTAGCCTGGGTGGGGGTAGAAGCTCCCGATGAGTTGGAAATATTTCAGCGCAGGATTGATACAGAGACAGCCCGTTTGGGATATGCACCTGATAAACGAACTTATTCAGCCCACCTCACAGTGGGTCGGGTTTCTCGCAGCGCAAATTCTGATAATATTAGGATGATCAGTCAGGTATTACAAAAGGAAAAAGTGGGCTTTTTAGGAGTAGCCCACATCTCGGAAATTTGTTTATTCCGCAGCGAATTAAAGCCTGGTGGGGCAGTGTATACTAGGCTATTCTCAACCCCTTTCATGATCAATAATTCTGCAAGTTAGAGGTGAACACTGGACGCATTGGAAATCGCTCGCACGCTAGTTGACGTATTAGAGGACAAAAAAGGGGAGGCGATTCTGCTCCTCGATTTAATAGATATCGCTCCATTTACAGATTACTTCGTGATTTGTTCCGGCACGAGCAATCGAATGTTGCAGGCTCTTATGGATGCAGCCCAAAGGGAAATTCGTAACCGTTACAACTTGCGAACCAAAATTGAAGGTGCTCCTCAAGATGGATGGATGCTGGCCGATTTCGGAGATATTGTCCTGCATATTTTTTCTCCAGACCAACGGGAATATTACCAGTTAGAGAAGCTCTGGACGCGAGGGAAAATACTGCTCCATGTACAGTGAACTGAAATAACTAAGAATTTAGTAGATTTGTAACTAGCCCTCAAATATCCAACGGTCGGTATCTCTATCCCAGGATACGATCTCATCGGGAGAGAACCAAAGTTCAACCTCTTTCTTCCCATTTTCGGGTGTATCAGACGCATGCGTTAGATTACGACCAACATCTAAAGCAAAATCGTGGCGAATCGAGCCAGGAGCTGCTTCGGTTGGCCTAGTAGCACCCATTGTCTGCCGAACCGCTGCTACCCCATCTGGTCCCTCCCAAACCATAGCCATTACTGGTGAAGAGGTTATGTATTTTATTAAACCATCATAGAAAGGTTTGCCTTTATGAATCGTGTAATGTGTTTCGGCGAGCTCCTGGCTTACCCACATAAATTTCGCAGCCACTAAGCGCAGCCCGCGGCGTTCTAGACGCGAAGTAATTTCACCACATAGACTACGCTGAACCGCATCTGGTTTGATAAGTACTAAAGTTTGTTCCACTATCAGCTCCTAAAATGTAATTAAAAATACTCGGGGAGCAACCCCGAGCCGTAAAACAAGGGATGTTGTAAAATATACTTTATCGTAATAAATCTTCAGCTTTGGTATAACTATCCAGGGCATCTTGTAGACGATCTGCGCGCATATATGCATCACCCAGAATTTGCCAGAGCAAGATTTCGATGGGATATTTGATTAGGGCCGCTTGCATATCAGCGATAATTTCTTCAATAAACTTCCCACTTTTGACTAATTTACCGAAGCCTGTGGTTGCTTCAGCTAATTTGCCGTCCCCAAGAGCATTTCGGGCTTTGGCTAATTCTGCGCTGTAGTTTCGCTTTGGTGCAGGTTTCTTTTTCTTAACCATTTGTTTGGGTTTAGGTGAAATGGTTTTTGGTTTTTCCTGGATTTCTTGTGGTAAAGCACTGGGTTCAAAACTCTCGCTCTCCCAGCTGGTAATTTCGGGTTCCGCTTGGATTTGAGGAATTTCAGAGGTAGGAATTTCAGGTGTGGAGGTTTCTTGGGTCTCAACCTCACTGTATTCAGGGGCAGTGTCTGTTAACCGAGCCAAAACATCTTGCTCTTCTCCGGTAGGTTCATCCAGGGGTTGAGGTGGAAAATCAACAGATTCTACTGTTTCAGCGCTAATCTCTGGAAGCCATTCAGGGGAATCATCTTCAGGCTTTTCTGTACTGGGTGGTGTTTCTTCTTTGAGAGTTTCCTCGCTGACGGATTGTAACCATTCGGGGGATTCCCTCGCTGGAATTCCTTCCTCAGGTGTAATTGTATCCCTTTTAGGATCTGCTTCAGGTGGACCTTCACTTAGATCTTCTAACCAGGCCAGGTCATCATCACTTATGCTGGCTTCTTTTTGGGGTTCTTCGGTAGTAATCCCATTTCCTAAGTTGTCCAGCCAATCTAGCGCATCTTCTGCGGGAGTATCCTCGACGGCAGCTGGGGACTTTTCAGACTGTTGGGCTGGTTGATCCGCTTCTGGTTCGGATTGCGTTACCCATCCGGGAGCATCGCCGCCTCGTTCTTCGGGTTGGGTGACAAGTTCTTCCTCGGCTGCACCTTGCTTGGCAGCCAGGCTTTCAAGCCAACCCATTGCATCATCCTCATCGCTCAAGTCAGGAGTTGCCTCTTCCTCTGTGGTAGTAGGGATCTCTTCTTCCACAGGTGCATCTGCGGTGATTTCGGCAGACACACTTTTACCTGGTTCGGATTGCGTTACCCATTCGGGAGCATCGCCGCCCCGTTCTTCAGGTTGGGTGACAAGTTCTTCCTCGGCTGCACCTTGCTTGGCGGCCAGGCTTTCAAGCCAACCCATTGCATCTTCCTCATCGCTCAAGTCATGAGTTGCTCCTACTTCTGTGGGAGCAGGGATCTCTTCTTCCACAGGTGCATCTGCAGAGATTTCAGCAGTTGGATCTTTTTCTGGTTCGGATTGCGTTACCCATTCGGGAGCATCGCCGCCCCGTTCTTCAGGTTGGGTGACAAGTTCTTCCTCGGCT
>VRUJ01000025.1:0-23755 GCA_019456165.1 Chloroflexota bacterium | reverse complement strand
GCACCTTGTTTAGCAGCCAGGCTTTCAAGCCAGCCCATCGCATCTTCCTCATTGCTCAAGTCAGGAGCATCATCAATCCCTGTGGGGGCAGGGATCTCTTCCTCTGAGAGTATCTCATCGATTACTGGATGGGGTTGTTCATCTTCATCATCGGTTTGTTGCACCCACTCTGGAGCAAGTTCGCTTCGATCTCCTGGTTGGGTGACAAGTTCTTCCTCAGCTGCACCTTGTTTAGCAGCCAGGTTTTCAAGCCATGCCATTGCATCTTCCCCATCACTCAAGTCAGGAGCTGCTTCATTAGCAATGGGAGCAGGGATCTCTTCTTCTGAGAGTATCTCATCGATTATTGATTGGGATTGTTTGTCTTTATCATTGGGAAATTGCTCCCATTCTGGAGGAAGCGCGCTTTGTTCTACCGGTTCAGTGATAAATTCTTCCTCAGTTGCATCTTGTTTGGTAGCCAAGTTTTCAAGCCATGCCATAGCATCATCACCCTGGTCCTTATCGGGAATAGCGCTGGGTTCGGGCTCTTGTGTAGTAGAGATTGATTCTTCCACAGGTGTTCCCATATCCAGTTCATTCATCCACTCAGGAGTGTCTTCAGTAGGAAATTCGGCAGCATCTTCCTTTCCAAGGTCCTGCAGCCAATCTATGCTCTCGCTCTCAGCTATTTTTGGAGCATCATCTGAAGTAATAGCAATCTCTTGCAACCATTCAGGGGATTCATCTCCAGGAGTGGAGGGGGGGCTTGCTTCTGCCTGAGCAGCAGGGGTTGTCGGCTCACCCAATTCTTGTACCAATTCTGGCGTTCCTTCATCTGAATCCCTCATATCAGGTGCATCCGCGATTTCCGCTGCTCCTTGCATATCTCCAGGCGCTTCTTGCATGGGAGAATCTGGGGAAACAGCCTCGCTTGGAGCGGATTCGTCTTGGAGCCAATCGGGGACTGCGCGCGAGGAATCTTGAGGGGGAGTTTCTTTCCCAAGATTTGAGTCAATTTCGGGATCGAATCCTTCGGGTTGCATATCTTGTAACCATTCCGGGATATCAGCTGGCATGATCTCATCATCTTCATCTGAAGATTCAAAATCGAATGCTGAACCTGGCTGTTCGGCTTCACCTTCCCCTTCTCCCCATCCTGCTTCCTGCAAAAAGTCTGGGATCTCCTCACCTGAATCCTGTGCAGCCATGCTGATGGGTGCAGCATCTTCGCTTGAAAGATCTGCCATCCAATTTGGTGTCTCTTCTGGGGTTGAATCTTGCGAATCTCCTGGAGGCAGCTCTTGGTCTTCTCCATCATCCAAAAAAGAGCCAAAGTCACCCCCACTTTCAGCGGAGGATGGAGATGCTAACCATTCTGGAATTTCTTCCCCGCTGGAATCACCACCTTCAACGTCGACTCCTAACGAAGAAGCCCAAGCTGGTTGTTTTTCTCTTTCCTCTACCATTTGGCCGGGATGCCAATCAAGACGGTCAACTGTTATTGCCTGTGCAGGGACTGCTTCAGGCACTGGCATATCTGCTGTAATGCGAGCTGTATAGGGGTCTAATACCTCGACTACCTTTTGGAAGATTTCGGCTTCTTCTTCACGCTTAGAATCTTTATAAAGAGTTGCAAGCAAACGATTGGCTTCAAGGCAATAGGGCAACTTGCTAATTATTGCATTACTCGTCTCAGCTGCTTCAGCAAGTTTCCCTGATTGGTAATACATGGTTGCTAAAAGAACCTGCAAATCAGGGCGTTGTGGGTCATCTGATAGAGCGGCCCTAAGTTCGGCAATGGCTTGTTCAAACAGGTCACCTTGGGCATACATTCGAGCCAAAGCGCCGCGTGTCAGACGTATCTTTGGGGGTTCTAGTCCGTCGCGGCGGCCATATAAGCGGCGCAATTCATCTTGGATGGCTTGATTGGAGGGTTGGACTTCAAAGGCGCGTTCCATGTTCCACAGCGCGGCATCCAGGTTGCCTTCATCTTCTCGGATGATGCTCATACCAACGTTGGAGATAAAATCATCCGGTTTAGAGGAGAGCACGCGTTGGAAGATATCGGCTGCATCACCATAGCGTTTATCTTCAAGGTACGCTTTCCCAAGTAGGCGATATGCTTCTATTAGTTTGGGGAGCGACTTTAAAATGTGTTTGCTGTGGGCGATACTTTCTTCGATCTGCCCGTGGTCAATTAATTCTTCTATATCGCGTGTGTATACACGCAGAGCAACTTTTGCCATATGGACAAATTTCCTCACCTTAGTATGCCTCATTCTCATAGAAGTTGCAAGTGATTTTTATCCCAATTTCGACTTAAAATGATGAATGAATAGTCATGAACCCCTCTGTTAAAATAGAACAGGGCGGACATCGCCCGCCCCGTATTGGTATCTAGTAAAACCTTAGCTTAAGAAAGAGCCTCGGTAGGTTTTTTACTTGTTCTAATAGACCAAACCAATAAACCAACCAAGACGATAACGACAGCCCAGGCGGCTAGGCCGAGTTCCTGCTGTTGGACGACAATCGGAGCTATGATCACAGATACGAGATTGACTACCTTGATCAATGGATTTAATGACGGGCCGGCAGTGTCTTTCATTGGGTCACCGACAGTGTCGCCTACTATTCCAGCTTTATGGCGTTCTGAACCCTTGCCAGTGTCATTGGCTGGATCGCTAGGTTCATCCTCGATAAGTTTCTTGGCATTATCCCAGGCGCCGCCAGCATTATTCATAAATACAGCTAACAACTGACCAGATAGTATTATGCCTGCCAAGAAACCACCAAGGGCTTCGACCTGCAACAATATACCCACCAGAATCGGTGTAACAACACCGAGTAAGGCTAGTGGTATTAACTCTTTTTGAGCGGCTGTGGTGCAGATATTAACTGCTTGGGTGTAATCCGGTTCTACTTTGCCTTCCAAGACACCTAAACCAAACTGGCGTCGGGCTTCCTTAACTATCAAGGCACTGGCACGACTGACTGCTTGGATTGCGAATGAGGAGAATAACCAAGGCAGCGCGCCACCGAGAAGCATACCTACAAACACAACTGGCACGTCTATTCTTATACCGACAGATTGGATTTGTTCTGCAACAGGAATATCTAGGCGTCCTTGTGCACGACTGACTTCCACTAGAAGAGAACCAAATAGGGAAACTGCCGCGATCACTGCAGAGCCAATCGCCACTCCTTTAGTGATAGCCTTTGTTGTATTTCCAACCGAGTCTAGATCGGCCATGATCTGCTTGGCTTCGATCAAATCTTTATCATCTGTATCGCTCCAAGCCATCTCACCAATACCACTGGCGTTATCAGAAATGGGGCCGAAGGAATCCATGGCGACGTTGTTACCTGTCAATGTCAGCATACCAATGCCGATCATTGCAACGCCATAGAGGATGAAAGTAGTGCGTATCCAAGCCTCACCGTACACAGATTGCTCAGCTAATGCAGAAATGTCAAATCCTGAGAATATCACGATCGAGGAAAAAATTGTTGCGGCGATGACCACAATTGCCCAAACAGAAGATTCGTAACCCACCGCCAGACCTTGTAAGATCAGAGTAGCCGGGCCGGTATCGGCCGCTTTCTTGATCTCTTGTACAGGCGGTTTATGTGTGTCGGTGAAGTATTCGGTCATACGATCGATCAGAATGGCTAGCAAAACTCCTATGGTTACTGCCAATGGAACACGCCACCAACCGCCGGGAAGCCCATCTTCAGCTAGGACTTTTAAATAATAAAAACCAGCAGCCCCAAACAGGACCACAGAGATAGCAGCCGAAGAGAGGAACCCACGGAAAATTGCGCCCATCGCGTCACCGCTTTTGGCATCTTCATCGCTTTTCACAACATAGGTACCAAGGATTGAGGCCAACACCCCAATTCCGCGCACGATCAACGGATACAAGATCCATTCAACGTGGCCGGTGATATGGTAAAGCGCTACCCCCAGGATTAGACCGGAGACTATGGTCACTTCGTAGGATTCGAAAATATCAGCAGCCATACCAGCACAGTCACCCACATTATCGCCAACCAGATCGGCGATGACAGCCGGGTTGCGCGGGTCGTCTTCTGGAATTCCGGCTTCGACTTTACCAACCAGGTCTGCACCTACATCGGCAGCTTTGGTGTAGATTCCGCCGCCAACCCGCATAAACAGAGCCAGCAGGGTACCGCCAAACCCAAAGCCTAGGAGGACGTCCGGGGCTGCGATACCAAAGAAGATGAAAATTATCGTGCCGCCAAACAGGCCCAACCCGTCAGTAAGCATTCCGGTGATCGTACCAGTTCTGTACGCGATTTTCAGGGCTTTTCCAAAAGATGTACGCGCCGCAGAAGCCACACGCACATTGCCCTGCACAGCCATACGCATACCGATCTGGCCTACCGTCAGGGAGAATAATGCTCCCATGATGAAACCAACGGCACGCCCCAGACCTATGTACGTACTGACTGTATCTTCACTGACTCCCCCGAAACGGGTTATAGCTTCTGGGGATGGCGGGGCAATGATCACTGAAAAATACATTGCCACTGTCAGGATTGCGATCAAAGGGACAATCGAGCGCAGCTGCCTGCGAAGGTATGCATCCGCGCCATCACGGATCGCACCCCAAACCTCCTGCATTTTTTTAGTGCCTTTGTCTTCTCGCATGATCTGGTTGCGTAAGAATACAGCGTACAGCAAGCCAAGTATGGCTACACCGAGCACGCTCCAAATGGCAATATCTTCAAAAGGTGATAGATCAAGACTTTGCATGTAAATCTCCTCGCGTTTTTATAAGTTTTTTATTTCTAAGCGCCATTTAACTGGCAAAATTTTTTTGACAAACAAGGTGAAAAGTAACGAACATGATTTTACAGGCGAGAGGCGATTGTGTCAAGAAAGCGTTTGGTTGCGAAAAGACGAATTTGTTGGGCTAGACCGAATGGTCCTTGTCAATCCCTTTACAAAAATATCCGAATTTGACAAAAGAACATATGTTCTGATATCATGATGACCTCACATTATTGGAGGTTTTTCTATGTTTGTTGAAAGTTTGGTCAGGTACGAACAGAAACAGGAGAGGGGCCAGGCAATCGAACGCCTGCGCCCTGGGCGCGTCTATCTCGTCACCGGCCCGAGGGATAAAACCGAAGAACTGATGCAGGAGTTGACGGTGCAGTTGGCTGTGCTTGGTCCTCTGATGTGCCTGGTGGGGGGCAACCGCTTTGCGGTAGATGATATCTCTTTGAGCTTGTACGGCAGAACAGATAATTTGTATGCGGTCCTGGAAACCATTTATCTTTCCAGGGCTTTCACTTGCTACCAGATGGTCGAAATGCTGCGCAAAACGCCTGCGGGCGCAACGCCAATACTGGTGATGGATTTGCTGACCACGTTCTCTGATGAAAGCGTGGATGACGCCGAGGCCAACCGCCTGCTGCGCGAGTGCAACCGTGAACTGAAGCGCCTGAGCAAAAGCGCGCCGGTGGTTGTCAGCGCGCACCCGCAGCCAAACCGCGAGCGGCTGCTGGAGGACTTGATCATCTACGCTGACGAGAATTTTGTGCTGCACGCAGAGAGCGCGCCTAGCCCAACTCAAAAGCTGCTGCTTTAGGCATGGGGCGTACTCAGCTTCCCGTTACTCCACAGTTCGAGAAAGAACTGCGCAGGTTATCCAAATTTCGCCGGGCGCTGCGGCACGCAGACCAACAGGCATTTGACGACTTGTTTGCCATGGCGCGCAAGCACCTGTCTGCGGTTGCGCATGCTGCCCATCCTGTGCCCCTGGTCGTATTCCTGGTGGGCATAATGCTTGAGCAATACAAAGAGGTGGCGCGCTTGAGAGACGAAGTGGAAGAGTTGCGGCGGTTACTGGATGGCTGAACATACCGGCTGGCTTTTGGATGTATATCCCGATGAGAAGGACAGCGTGGTGTTGTGGTTGTTGGGCGAGGACGGCGTGCGCTACCGTTTCATCCACGACTTCCCCATTACGTTCTACGCTGCCGGGCCTTTCGACCGCTTGCGAGCTTTGTGGAATTACCTGCAGAGCCATCCGATACCATCACTGCTGACGCGTATGAAGCGCCGCGATCTGTTCCGCGGGCCAGTAGACGTACTGGCGGTGCAGGTGAACAACATGGTGGCTCAGCGGAAGCTTTTCTACAAGGTCAGACGCCATTTCCCAGACTTGATATATTACGATGCTGATCTTGAGCTGCATTTGCATTACGGCGCGACTTATGGCGTTTTCCCTATGGCGCGCTGCCGCATAGATGTAAACCAGAATGGCGAAGTGCAGAGCATCAGCGTATTAGATTCTCAGTGGGAGTTGGACCCAGACCCGCTGCCTCTGCGTGTGATGACCATCCAGCCGGATGTGGATCCTGCGCATGCCTCGCCCAGCTATTTGCACATCGTCTTTGAGGGGCGAACCAGGCGCTTGAAACTGAAGCCCCAGCGCTTATTGTTGGACAGCGTGGCGCGCATCATCAACCGCTTCGACCCCGACCTGATACTTATCAATTGGGGGGATACCTGGCTGTTTCCCTACCTGCTAGATTTGGCGGCGGATTACGAGATACCCTTTAACCCCAACCGTGACCAAGAGCGTGACGTGCTGCAGCGCAAAGAACTCAGTTATTTTACTTATGGGCAAGTTTTGCACCGCGGGCGGCAGGTGCATCTTTTTGGACGCTGGCACATAGACCGCTGCAATGGGATGATGTACGGTGATCACGGCATTGAGGGTATCCTGGAACAAGCGCGCGTCACCGCCCAGCCTGTGCAGATATCGGCCCGTAAATCTCCAGGCTCGGGTATCTCGGCCATGCAAATGACGACCGCGCTGCGCCAGGGTATCCTGGTGCCTTACCAGAAGCAGCAGGCGGAGGATTTCAAGACCGCTGGAGAATTGATGCGCGCGGATTGGGGTGGGATGGTTTACCAGCCGCTGGTTGGCTTGCACCGCGACGTGGCCGAGATCGATTTTATCTCTATGTATCCGAGCATCATGGTGAACTTCAACGTCTCTCCTGAAACGGTGGGTGTGCATGCCGATGGGCAGCCGATACCCGACCTGGAAATCTCGGTGGAAAGAAAACGTATGGGCTTGGTCTCGGAGACCTTACGCCCCTTACTGGCCAAGCGCATCGCGCTGAAAGAACGCCTGAACGGTTTGAGTCGCGCAGATGCGCGCTATGCCTCTCTGGAGGCGCGTATTTCAGGGCTAAAATGGCTGCTGGTGGTTTGTTTTGGATATTTGGGCTATAAGAACGCGCGTTTTGGACGCATTGAGGCGCATACGGCGGTGACGGCCTATGGACGCGAAGCTTTGCTGCAGGCCAAAGAAGCTGCCGAGAAGATGGGTTTCACCGTCTTGCATATGTACGTGGATGCTCTGTGGGTGAAGAAGGTGGGTGCCTCGCAGGTGGCTGACTTTCAGCCGCTGCTGGATGAGGTCTTGAAGCGCACAGGCCTGCCGATAGCATTGGAAGGTATTTACCGCTGGCTGGCATTTTTGCCTTCGCGGGTGGATAAGCGCGTGTCGGTGGCCAACCGTTATTTTGGTATCTTCCAGGACGGCAGGCTGAAGATACGCGGCATTGAAGCCCGCCGCCGGGATACGCCTACTTTTATACGCCAGGCGCAAATGGATATTTTGCACAGTTTTGTGCAGGCGGCAGACGGGGAACGTCTGGCTGATTGCCTGCCCGGGGTGATCGTCATGTTAAGGAAACAACTGGCAGAACTGCGCGCCGGGCGCGTCCCCTTGGTGGATTTGCTGGTGAAGCAGAGCTTGAGCCGCGAGTTGGAAGAGTACCGCACGCCTTCGGCGTCAGCGCGTGCTGCTACTCAGTTGAAAGGTGTGGGCAAGCTTATGAGGCCTGGCCAAAGCGTGCGCTTTATCTATACGCGCGGCAGGCCGGGGGTGTATGCCTGGGACCTGCCCGACCCGCTCAACCCGGCGGCGGTGAACATTTCGCGCTACGGCCAACTGCTGGTGCGCGCCGCGCATGCCGTCCTGCAGCCGCTGGGTGTGGGCGAAGATACTCTGCGGGATTGGCTGTTCAGCAGCGCGGGGTACGTGCAGCACGCGGATGTGGCGCCGGAAGAACCGAGTTCGGTCTTTTCCCGCTCGGTAGAGCGTCTGCCTTTGTGGAAGCATATTGAGGAGGGAGATGAACCAGGTTATTGAGTGATAGTGGATTTATGTTAAATTATTTTTTTGGTGATTATACACTTGATGCAGGGTTAGGTGGTAGAATTGATGGAAAACTGCGGAGGGTGTCATGGGAAACACAAAGAAGTTCTGGAGAAAGGTTTTTGGTATTGGAGGAAGGAGATTATGGGAAGAATTCAAGGGAGACATAATGAGGGTAATTGTGTCTCTTCTTGTGATTGCAGGTATTTCCATTTCGGTTGGCTTCGGTTTGGTGCAAAGCGATTTTCAGTTGCCGTTAATTGAAGGCATAGCGGAAGACGCACAGGTTACAATTGTTACTCTGGTCTTATTTGCTATTATTTTAATTGTAATTAATATTGTAACTATTCCCCCAAAAATGTACGAGGAGCTTGGGGGGTTTGTTGAAAAGCCCATTTTCATTTCGCCAGAGTCACATCCAGAAGAAATGGGGATTACTCCGTACATGAGAGGATTAGATGTGCAGAACCAAACAGCCCTTGATGTTGAAGAATGCATGTTGCGGCTGATGAGCGCAACAAATCTTGGAACTGGAGAGTCTCTTATTCGCAGGGAAGAGAATTTGACTTGGAGCAATAGAGAAAAAGAAAGTGCGGGCGACATGCCTAAAACTATTCCAGGTCACCTTTCTAAGGTTTGTGACTTTGCGGGTTGGTTGCTAGAACCAATATCGGCCTATTTCACATTAGCTTTTGGCCCCCGACAACGAATTCCACTTGGGGAGCATAAAGCAATTGTCAGGATAAGTGGAAAATGGAAAGGTCACAATTTCAACTACAACGAAGAAGTAATTTTTTCTTATGATGGTGTACTGATTTTGCTAGGTGATGAGAGGCAAGGAAATGAATAAGAAAAAATGAAAAGAACTTGATCTAAGGGAGCATATTAAAAATATTGATGCGCTAGAATCGTCTATTATCGAATATCATCAGAAAATTAAAGTCTGAAAACATACTGATGAGTGTGTAAATCCAGGACGGAAGAGCTGAGCTTTAAATGCCGATTAAGTTGAACTCCATCACTCAGATCCCCAATGAGATCCAAGGTGTTCTTATTAACTACGAATCGGTATTCGCAGAATGTGAGTTCATGGATGCGGTACTCCAATACAACGATCTTCGCCGGATTGCTGAAGACCTTAATGAACTCTGCCTTCAAGAAGATATCATTGGTTACCATTTCACCAACGCTATTCGGGAAAACATTGAGGCTCGCGGATTGGAGGTTGGGTTGGGTACTGACCGTCGCCGCGACTTCATAGCGAGATTTGGATACCGTTTCTCGTTAGACCAATGCGAATTAATACATCAAATGTGGGAATCGTATTTTGATACATCCCAGAACGAGGTCCGAGACGGCCGCATCTGGTTCAATTTAACGCTTAGCGCCCTAAAAAATGGAGGCGCAAAACCCTTGTTGAATCACTTTGGTGGAGAGATTATTTATATGCCGCTTATACATAATGATGAAATTGCAGAAGTACTCAGAACTATTGGTCGGCCTTTGATTGTGGTGTGTGCAATTGCACCCGAAACGTTGAAGTCATCTTTTGAAATACAGTGGGGAAAAATCTGGCTATCAAGTTATCATCTGAATATAAATCAGGATGCAGTACAAGAAGACGCCGACGTGTATTCAACAGTACCAATCTCATCAGACCAAATTGTCTCAATTCGCGTCGATAGGTCCTTCAGGAATTCTTGACGTAAAACTACTCCAAAGATTCATCCACAATATTTTGATACGATGAGTCAATCAAAAACCTGTCAGGTCTGTTATATAAGTCAATCCGCGCTATCCCCTAAATTTTATTAATGTGAGGGTGGGTGTATAATTTGCGCATGCTTACCAAGATAGGAATCGTCACAACCATGCGCTACGACCTGAAATGCGCCCACTGCTTGCGGCTATCATTGTGTCCATTAACTCCTGGGCATGCAGTCACTTATAATGAAAAGATTGGCCTTACCAAAGCGCTGGAAGAGAGCATGAATCCTACTGATTAAGATTTATCGGCAATACTGTCCACCCTGTATCTTATAGTTTATTGTGTTCACACAGTCAACGATTGGGGTGCAGGTCATATTTACGGGATGGAGTGTCCTCCTGTTGGAAACAAGGCAGGCATTTTTTTGATGTTGATCTGCACAGCACAGTGGATCCACTTCTGCAGATCCCGATCAAATCGATTAACCCTAATGTTCGGAAGACCCGTCCGTTTCTCATAACGTTAACAACGAACAGAATGAATAAGGAGAAGAGAAAATAAGTACTCGATTCTGGGGTTTTCAAAGAAAATCTTATTTTGCAGAAACCATTTTCGGATTATTTTTATTCGTTCTTTTATCCTCCTGTGCGCCAGCAGGTCCATCGGGAGTAAATTATTATGTTAATATCACTGGTAGTGACAGCAGCGGGACGGGTTCAACTAGCAGACCGTGGCGAACGATCCAGTACGCGCTTGATCACGCTGATTACTCCGGAGATCGTCCGCATATCCATATTGCTGCGGGAATATACGAAGAAAATATCTCAATAGATAATTCCGTTATTATCTCCGGGGCAGGTTCCGGCGCTCCGTTCAGCGCTGGCATCACAGAAATCAAACCGCCTATTGTCACGCCTAGCGAGCCTTCTCATACACTTGCGCCGGGCACATCCGTAGAAATTCGTGACCTGACGTTTACTTATGGCAGGGTTTTGGCGAGGGGCGGCACTCTCTACTTCGAAAACCTTCGCTTTGATTGGGTGTGGGGACAGTATGCCCTCAATATCCAACAAGTCAGCGCTTTTAACATTGTAAATAGTGAGTTTCGCACGCAATTTCGTGTCTATGCTGATTTAGGTATTCGCATCTACAATTCAATCGGAGAGATCCATGGCGGCTACGTAGGTGATTTTTTTGACCATGCGATTGATATTTCGCGTACTTTAAGTGAAGAAGAACGCGTGACAGTGGTGAGGATTGATGATGTTCGTGTTGAAGGGTCTAACATTAACTATGCTGATGGAATTCGTATCCATGGTAGGGCTTCTGTCTCGATTAATAATTCCGAGATTGTCCGTCTGCATTCAGATGCAGAGCCTTGGGGTAGTCACACCGATGGTGTCGCTGCAGGAATCCAATTTCAATCTTACGAAAATGGCAGCTCCAGCAATCTCATGGAGATGCGAGGAAATACAATCTCTGGGTACGATGTTGGAATTAGTATCGATATTGGTGGGTTTAGAGTCTTGGGGGAAGACAACGAAATATCGGGGATTAGCTATCCAATGCGAACCTGGTCAGATGGAATCAGGACCAGAACCGACCCGGTGATTGATTTTGGCAGGGGACCACTCGGAAGTTCTGGTGGAAATACCTTTAGTTCTTCTGGAACTTATGCAGTCTATCACCAGGATACCGATGATATCGCTGCCTGCTCAAATTCTTGGAGCCGGCCAGCCGGACGAAGTGTGCCAGATCGTATTTGGGATCATGTAGACGACACTGCTCTCGGATTCGTAAACTGGGATATTTGTGGCGCTGAAGGGACCTCATCCGAGTCCGGACCCTCACCAACCGAGGAGGTGCTCTTTCCAACCAGCCCACCTTCCACTCAACCTCCAACCGTAAATATCGACACACTGTGTTGGAGCGGACCAGGTTCACAATATGAGGTGGTCAGCTCTGTCCAGCAGGGAACAGAAATAGAAATAATCGGTCTTGGCGCGATAGAGAACTGGCTTGTGATCGATAATCCACTTTTCCCCGGTGTGACCTGCTGGCTGAACCAAGATGATGTCGACGTCGACCCAAACTTTGACCTCAGTTACCTTATTGTTTTTCCAGTCCCACCCCCACCGACATCCACGCCTCTACCGCTGCCTACACCAACACTCACACCAGCTCCAATAAACTACCAAAATCCTCTAAACTCCTATCCCCGCTGCAAGCAACGGGGTATTACGGAGTTTAGCCCCCACGGGTACGGATTTTGGAAAAACATGGAACCCTCGTAGCAAGCTACGGGGTATTCAGCAAGAATAAAGCCGAACACTCCCAGCAACTTGGTTGCTAGTGAACAAAAGTGCAACTCCAATGACGGCTATATCGTCAAGCTTACCTGGAAGGACAATGCTAACAATGAAGATGGGTACCGCGTCTACCATAATGGCAACCTGATCGCCACCCTGGGAGCCAACGTCACCCAATTCACCACTGGCGATCTGGGCACTGGCAGACCTCAAAATTTTTATGTCGTCGCTTTCAACGGGGCGGGCACGGCTCAATCCAATACTACCCAAGAAGACGGTTGCATCTTCTAATTGATAGTAAAGGGCAAAGGAGATAATCTCCTCTGACCTTGTTTTCATGCTGGTATTTTGACTGGATTACCCGTTACTATATCCCTCTTCTCCATCGAATTGCATTCTTCAAAGAATTCACAAACTGATCATCAAATACCTGTCAGGTCTCAGCTGGTATTGAGTGTTGGGGATAGACGCGCTACAATAAGATTCAAACATGCTATTTACCCAGGAGGCCGCAATGAAAGAACTCAACACCAAAGAACAAATTATCCAGAGCATGATCCACGAATATGAACGTTTGAAAGCGCACGTTGCGGGAATTTCACCGGAAGAGATGGTCAAGGGAGGGGCGGTAGGTTGTGTTGGGTGAAAACCAAGTGTTGTAATGGAACAATGATTCAACCCTACGATAACACAAAAAGAACACATGTTAATGATCCTTGATGTAAAAATAATGGTTTTGGAAAATGTTTGGAAATAATAGATAAATAATCCAATATTTTGCGATTTTTGGCAGTATATTTATGCTAAGATAGATAAATAACAATCAGAGAAGGAGAACAAAATGAAATATTTCATTCGTAGTTTGTTTGTTCTTTCCATATTGATTTTAACCGCCTGCGGCGCCAGCAAAACTGAGATTTCTGCCACCCAAACCGACCAGCCCCCCATCCCCACACTTGCCCCAAGCCCGACCTCGCCTCCCAGCGCCACAATGATTGTAATACTTCCCACCGCGAGCTCAACATCAGTCGCAACAATACCCACAGCTCTCGCACCAACTTCAACACCAACCCTATCACCTTATTATTTTGAGGTCGAAGATCGGAGGATCCTAAATATCTATCAAAGCGCGGATGATCAATTATTAATATCTGTGGATCTTTTTGGTTACTACGACGAAATGCCCCCCATCGCACCAGACAATGCCACCATTATCAATCCCTTTATCGATTCAGTCTGGTCTCCTCAGGGCCGCTATCTTGCATTCATGGGCGCTATTGATGGCCCATCTTCCGACCTATACCTGTTTGATACCCTCACTTTAGAGATCAGAAGATTGAGCAGCGGTCCAAATCAAGCAACTTCGCCGTTTTGGTCACTAGATGGAGAATGGATCGTCCATGATGAACTAATTACGGCCGTTGGAGGCCAGATTCAAGCCGTCTGGGCTGCAAAAGTGGATGGCAGTGAATTAATCCGGCTGTATGACCCCCAAGGGGTACCTGATTTATTAGGTTTTATTTCACCGACCACATATTATGTGTTTGATAAAAACCTGGGCGGCAGGGTTATCCTACGCCTAGTCAATCTTGATCAAAATTCAGTCGTCAATATATACGATTTCTCGGCCGCGGGCGGAGATAGTTTAGCTCATGCCTTTGACCCCGAAAGCGGCGCAATCGTATTTTATCCAACCGTGGCGCTAGAGTATCAAATATATGGCGATAACCCGGGTTTTTATCTTGCCGCGCCCTGGGAGTTAACCCCCACACTAATAGTTCCCTCTCATCAGGCGTACAGCGCTACGGTATTTTGGGATAAAGACCAAGGTGTGTTTATCACCTCTGAACCATGCCCAGAGCAAGCCGGCAACGTTCAAGCCTTTACAATCGAAGGGACTGTGTCATGTGTTGAACCCCCGCCTTAGCAATCTTGGCATGAGCAGTTTCCGGGCACTATATTCACCCTCTCGAGGCGGTTTTCTGTATTGTAGCTCATCGTCCAGGTTTGCCTGCTTCCACGCGGCAGGTCATGTTGCTGTTGTGCCAAGGATTAGTAATAAACTATTTACTTCTCCAAATGTTGCAGAGGAGGTTAGAAATGAATTTTACTAATCCATCTCCGTAAAACGCCATACAATGAATTGCAAAGTAATAATACAGGTGCTATAACCATCACAATCCTGATCAGCAATAAATACTTGAGCCAGGTTACCTTCATTGGTTAGGAAACAAGCATAGCTTCCCAGGAATGTTTCGGGAAAAGCGCGGATGATAAAAGTATTAATGATTTGGTTACAACCCTGATATCCAGGTTCAGTTGTTCCATAGTGGTCTCCTGAAGCTCCATTAACAGGACCAAATACGAGGAAATGATCTGTCCCACCTTGAGTAAATCCCATTATAAAATCATCATCTTGAGAATTCGGGAGTGCTATTACATTATTGTCTAAATCGAACGCCGGTTTTTGTAGTGAGGTATCATACAGTGAGATGGTAATAATCACCTCCCCACTTATCAATACTGGTGTTTCAGAATCTGTCGGCGTTGGCTGAATGGTAGTGGTGGGCACTGCAGTGTTGGTTGTGGTGGGGGCGGGTAGGAAAGTTTGAGTCGGTGGAGCCGGAGGGGTGCCACAAGATTCTAATAATACTGCCAGAAAAAAGAATAACCACCGCTGTTTCATAAATTAATTATACATAATTCTAGACAACAACGTTGAGTTAGATAGGTTTTATCCAAATACCCCCCACTTTCTCACCCTCATTCCCAATAGAGGTAGCATAATAAATTTAAATCTCCCCCAAACCCCGCAGCACGCGCTCAGGTGTGAGCGGAAATTCGTCAAACCACACACCAATGGCATCCTTGACCGCGGCAATCACCGCCGGGGCAAAGGGCAGGTAGGGCATTTCAGCCATGCCGCGCACCCCCCAAGGCCCCACCTCATCGGGATATTCCAAGATTATCGATTCCACCCTATCCGGCACATCCAAGACAGTGGGAATCAGGTAAGTGGATAGATGCGGTGTTTTTACGATACCATCTTGCTGCACAAAGTTCTCCAAAATCGTATAGCCAGAAGCTTGCACAACCGCCCCTTCGATTTGGCCAGTGATCTGTTGGGGGTTTATCGCTTTACCGACATCATTCGCGCAGATAACATCCAGGATGTTCACGTGGCCGGTCTCAACATCCACTTCAACTGCAACAGCTTCAGCCACATACCCGTATGCGAAATTGGGATTAGATTCGCCTGTCTTGGGCGCAAACGGCGTCGTCGCCGGAGGCCGGTAGGTAAACTCCGCTATTGCCGGACGTTCCTCATTGCGCCATTTCTCCAGAGCTGCTTCACCTGCTCCCTTTATGGAATTACCCGCCATGAAGGTCATGCGCGAAGCCGAAGCGCTGCCGGAATCCTCTTTACCCGCGGAATCCGCCAGGCGCATTTCAACTTTATCGACAGGCACGCCAGCCGCCTCAGCAGCCATCTGCTTGAATACTGTATGCGCACCCTGCCCCACATCTGAACCGGCATGGTGCAGGACAACCTTCTCGATCTCGGTCTCGCCATGCAGTTCGATCTTAGCCCAGGACCGTTCCGGATAACCAAATGAAAAACCGATATTCTTAAATGCTGCTGCGAAGCCGATCCCGCGTTTAATGTGATTTTTTGTTTTGCCTGTAATTTTTGGCGGCCAAGCGCTCTCCCCGCTACGCTGCCAGCCAGCTATTCCATTATTCCAACCCGCCGCCAGCGCGCAGCTTTCAATGACCTTATCCAAAGTTACACCTTTTGGCAGCGTAGAGTTGGTCGACATTACTGTGTCATCCTGGGCTACATTGCGCATGCGCAGTTCTACCGGGTCCATGCCCAATTCTTGAGCCAACTTATTCATCTGCGTTTCCGCTGCAAAAGCTCCTTGCGGTCCGCCAAAACCCCTGAAAGCTCCTGAGGGGATATTGTTCGTGTACACACCGTAAGAATCAACTTTTACGTTGGGGATATCGTAGGGTCCGGTACACATCAAAGTAGCATTGCCCAAAACTTTGGTGGAGGTACATGCGTATGCACCCCCGTCGGCTATCACTTCAACATCAGCCGCGGTTATATCCCCGTCTTTAGTTGCTCCCCAGCGAGAGCGAATAATATAAGGATGGCGCTTATGGTGCCCAATGATCGATTCCTCACGGCTCCAAATGATCTTAATCGGGCGATTGATGCCGCGCTGCTGCAACCGCCAGGCAGCTAGAGCCAGCGCTATTTGGATCGACATATCCTCCCGCCCGCCAAAAGCCCCCCCAATCGCGGGATGAATCACGCGCACCTCATCCAAAGGAAGCCCCAGCGCGTGTGCAATTGCATCTTGCTCCTCGTGTGCCCACTGCCCAGCAACAGCAACGGTCACGCGGCCATCTTCATCGATATAACCCAGACCGGACTCTGGGGCTAAAAATGCGTGTTCTTGCGCAGGAGTGCGGTATTCGCTCTCCACGACCACGTCTGCTTCCGCAAACGCTTTTTCTACATCCCCCCTAAGAATATGATAGTCGATGAACACATTAGATTCTTTATCAGGGAAAAGCAGCTCAGCATCCTCCTGCATGGATACCAATGGATCGCTTACAACCGGAAGGTCCGCGAATTCCACCTGGATCAATTCGCACGCTTGGGCCGCAATGGCAACACTTTCAGCTACCACTACTGCAACCTGGTCTCCAACAAAACGGACGCGCTCAGCAAAGGGCTTCTCAGAACCCGGCCCGCAGAGCACGGGTTGGTCTTTCAACATCATGCCATATTCATTCACCGGCACATCTTTAGCCAGGAAGACGGCGATAACTGCATCTAATGCTTCGGCCGCGCTGGTATCTATGGTCTTTATGATGGCATGCGGGCGGCCAGCGAACAGGATTTTCATATAAGCCTGGTCCGGCATGTTTATATCCCCTGGATACAGCGTTTCTCCGGTGACCTTGCCAAGCGCATCTATACGGGTGAGAGATTTCCCGAGCAAAGACATCTTAATCTAGATTAGCTTTCATATTCTACTGGTTTATTCCAGCCACCCGTTGGCCTTCAAGTTCGAAAATCCGCCGCAGGACCGGTAGAGAGGTGGCGTAGGTGGGGTCCATACCGAAGTAAGAAAGGTTCGCTACACCTAGATTTTTACCTTTACTGAGCGGTTTATCAGAAGCATAATGCAGAATACCAAGGTCAAAAGGTAAATCATATAGATTCACGATTTCATCTCGTGGATGGCGTTTGGGGCGGAACATCTCATATACTGCTGATAGATACGGCCCTGCCTCCATCTCAATATCGGTATAACCCTCATTATAAAAAACATCCATGTAAGTGGAATTTTGCAAGAAGGTGCCGCGCACCGTTACTGCTTTTTGGTTATCCAGCACACTCCCGTAGGATAAGTATGCATCCACTTGGGCAGCATCAAAGCAATTGGAAAAAATATAAGTATTACGGGAATGCCCATCATAGACCACTTTAGGGATCATCACATCACCCACTACCCCATTGAGGGTGGCTGCTTTACCAACGATGTAGACGCCTAAAACCTCCCCGACGTGTTCAGAAACTTCTTGGAGAATGTCGTTTGCTGCCATACCCAGGGGGTAATCAATATTGATTATCAAAGCATCGCTCTGTTTTAATAACTCATCGCCATCTTGATGCAAACGCGGATCCATCATCTTTGTATTCACACTGGATAGTTTTATTACCTGCGCCTCCAAATCAAAACTATGCTCACTGGTGATACGCATGATATCGGTGGATAATTCCACTTCTTGGCGAGCTTTCTGAAGAGAATTGCCTGCGGGGGTTTGGAAATACTTTTTGAGTAAATAATAGAAAAAGTTTTCGCGCGAGGATGGCACCTCTTGGGCTTGAATATCCGCCCACTCTTTCAATAAGTTATCGTCTTGTGATTCTTCCAGGAAGTGGACTAGTTCTCCTTCATGATGCAGGGCAAATCCGGTAATAATATTTACCAAACTATGCGAGTTACTGGAGACGAAATATACCGGTTTTTCAGAGATCTCCGGTACTGCCTTAGCGATACGGTCCCACCAGGCATGCGTCGCCCGGCGGTATTCACTCAAGGATCCACTGAGCAATTGGACGCGTAAGTTTAGGTTTTGGGCGGCAATCTGTTCCATCTGCAAAGAAAATTCATCCCCCCAAATTGTTAATAAACGGGATAGATCATCTTGAGAAATTTGTAAGATATTAGCAACCTTCTGCTGCATGGAAATGTCATCAGAAACCTCCGACAGAGAAACATCTCCAGGTAATTCACGCAGTAGTAAGTGAAATTTGTTCCACTCGATTTGGTAAGCCGTTAGTAATGGTATCAAATCATCAATATCTGATCGACTGGCAATCAGGCAAGCCAGGGTATCGCTCCCGTTATAAAAGCAGCGCCGCCTGCGCGCTGGCGCTGCAACAGGTTCCCAAGTACCTACATCCCCGAGCCCATTCTTGGAAAATACATCCTGACTCTGCCCTAATACTACCAAACGAAGCTGGGGCATCACTGAGGGAAGGCGCAGGAGGCAATAAATAAAAGCCGACATATCCGGCGCTTCTTCGCGGGCAGCTGAATGCAATAAAGAATTCATCCCCGCGTGTGCTTCAACTAATGTGCGAATCTTCACCTCGGTTGAGGAACGCAATAGTGAATAATAGGTGCGCAGATAGAGTTCAACCTCTTCCGAGGCAACCTTGGGGACGGTCCTTTCCATAAACTTGGGTTTCTTACAGATCCCGCTTCTTAATATGGCGGCGAACCGGGGGTGCATCCATTGGACCTCGCGAGCCTTGCCCAGTCATGCGATATATTATCGCGTAGATGAAAGTAAGCACGGCAAACAACCCAACCGAAATCACAAGCCCGAATACAACCTTTGCCCAAAAAAACCGGATCCGGCCAAAAATGTAGGTTTCAACCGTAGCCCTCAATTCTCCTGGAATACCAATTTCAGCAATATTTGCTTCAATTATCAAATCTGCGGCAGCAAATGCGATAATAGGGATCAAAATACTTATTATGCAGCCGATCCCCCGCCAAACAGGATGGATTTTCCAGGGCTGCATTTTTTCTCTAGTTCTTGGATTATACATTCCCATGATTCACCTCTCTCTGACCGGCAAGCTCTATGGCTTGGACGATCTTATAATAGCCTGTGCAGCGACACAGGTTGCCTGTGATAGCCTGCTGAATCTCTTCAATAGCCGGCTGGGGACGTTCCTCTAATAATTTTACCGCGGACATTATAAATCCTGGCGTGCAGTATCCACACTGTACTGCACCGGTTTCAATAAAGGCATCTTGTACCGGGTGGAGTTTTTCGTGCTGCGATAATCCTTCTACGGTCGCGATTGTAGCTTGATGCGCACGTGGAGCAGGCACCAGGCAACTCACCACCGCAGCCCCATCCAAAAAAACTGTACAAGCCCCGCACTCTCCTTCGGCGCAGCCTTCTTTCGTACCGGTCAAAAGGGCTTCTTCACGTAATAAATCTAATACCGTTTTGGTATAACCGCTTTCAAAAGTATATTCTTTTCCGTTTATATTGGCAATAATTGGTTCAAATCCCTGATGCTGCGTGCTCTTTTGGAGTATAGGCATTTCTCCATTGTATCTCCTTCCCCATAATAATACCGGGTCTTTTATTAAATCGTTTTCCACAGGTGTTTCAGCGAGTGTTTGCAAAGCACGCTTGGCACACACTCTAACCATCGCCCGGCGGTATTCAGCCGAAGCACGCACGTCGTCGATCGGGCTGCTAGCCTGCTCAGCCAGCTCAGCCGCTTGGGCTATCGTTTCAGCATCTAAGCTGCGGTTAACTAAATAGTTTTCAACCTTTTCCGCGTGAATTATCATCGGGGCAACAGCGCCCAGCGTCACTACAGCTTGCCCGACTTTATCCCCCGCCATCCTCACCACTGCCGCCAAGTTGACTAAGGCTATCGCTTGTGCTCGTCGTAAGCCAATTTTGATGAAGACCCCCCGTTGGGTATCCGGGTATAGAGCGGGGAAGCTGATCTTAACCAACATTTCCTCGGGCTGCATGATTGTTTGTCGTACGCCTGTGTAAAATTCACTCAGGGGTATTACTCGTTCACTCTGTACTGAACGTAAGGTAACACTAGCTCCCAGCGCCATCAAAGGTGTGATAGTGTCATTGGCAGGGGAGGCAGTAATCAGGTTTCCAGCCACAGTCCCACGGTTGCGGATTTGAGGAGCGCCCACTTCCTGGCAAGCTTGGGCAAGCGGAAGTGCTTTTTGGACGATCAATTCTGAGGCAATGCAGTGGTTGTGGGTAACCATTGGTCCTAAGTGGATGATCCCATCCCCATCCATTTCTATTCTATTGAGTTCCGGTATGCGTGTAATGTCCACCAATGTATTAATTCCTGCGCGTACCCCTCTTTCCATTTCTAATATCAAGTCTGTGGCTCCGGCGACGATGCGAGCTCTCGAGCCGTGCTCAGCTAAAACACCTAAGACTTCATCAATGCTGGTAGCATTTATATATTCACGCCACATACATTCTCCATCAATCGATATTCGCCTCAAGTTTACTTGAACAAACCACGATTTCCATCCCCCCTATTCTAATTCTTTAAGCTTATTTTGCAACTAATAATTCATCCAAATTAGGACATTTTTTTTCCATCGCCTCCCAGCCGACGCATTACAATCTGCGCCATTATACTGAGAGCGATCTCTTCAGGTGTCTCGGCTTTGAGATCCAGGCCCATTGGAGAAACCACCATGTTTAATTTTTCCTCAGAGATACCGGCTTCAATTAACTTATCGCGGGTTAACTGCCAGCGCCGTTTTGAGCCAATCACACCAATATAAGCCGCGGGGGTTTCAAAAAGCGCTGGTAAACTTTGAATATCTAAACCGCTATTGCGCGTGGCCATAACAATATATGTATGGGGATTAATTCTTACATTCTCTGTAATCTTATCAACAGGGTCATTATCATATACATCTGCGCCAGGTGCAGCTTCTGGATTGCATAATTCCACGCGATCATCGCTCAATACCACCCGGAAGCCCAACCAATAAGCTAAATGAACTACAGCTTTGCCGATATGTCCTGCGCCAACTACCAAAATTGTAGGAGCCGGTGTGATAGGTTCCACAAATACCTCCAATTGACCACCGCACAAACCCGGGTCGCCTTTTTTAGGGTCATCAAGCTTGTACTCTAGGATACTCGGTTTTCCATTAACGAGAACTTTTTTAGCTTCTTCAATTACACGCCTTTCTGTTTCCCCACCGCCAACTGAGCCAGAAATCGTTCCGTCCGCGTAGACCAGCATTTTACTACCTACATGGCGCGGCGTAGAACCGCGGCTTTTGGTGATTGTGCACAGCGCTGCTGATTCACCGCGTGCTTCCAATTCGATTAATTCATCAAACAAACTCATGTAATAAAACCTATATAACTAAGATTACCGATTTTAGCATATTCTATCTTAATTCCTGGAAAATATTCCCATTAATTATTCACAGTTCATATCGGCAGGGTCAGGAGGTGTTCCTTCCAGCCAGCGGCGGTCGAATTCTTGCTGGAAGAGAGCGGCAATATCTGCATTGGCGATGATAATTACATTTTCATCATTTGTTGAATTAGCATTATCAGAAAAGTTAAAAGATCCTGTGACCACGATGTAGTTATCAATAATTATCACCTTATGGTGGAAAGTGTGAGTGTTGCCGTCTTGCCGTACAGGGATAGACGCACAATACAGCGCAGGTAATTCGCTGTAGCTTGTCTCGCTGCCACGCAGTTCAAAAATACCAGCAACATTGACCCCCGAAGCGGCCCTATCACGGATGGCGGTTCCCATTTCATCATGCGTGAAGGAAAACGCCATGAAGTGGATTTGGCTGGAAGCGCTGTGTATCAAGGTGGTTAAATAAGACGCCACATCATCCTCAGCGCCAAAGAATATTTGGATAGGTGTTGAATCAACTATGACAGATTGCTGGTCAATAGTGGAATCAGACCTGATTCCGAAGCTCCCAGCCCACATTTCCATGAATTCGCGCTCGTAAATCGCAGCAACTTCCGGATTTCCGATTGTGATGACATTGTTGTTATTCAAGAAGGTGCCGTTGACCGTGATATTCGTGGAACCGGTCCACACAAATTGTCCGTCAAAGACCCAAAACTTATTATGCATCAAGCCGCTGCGGGCATCATCGCGTACTTCAATGCCAGCCTCACGCATTAAGGCGAACTGACCATGCCCTTCATCTTCATCAGATTCCAATCCGTGCACATCATCCGTTATCCACAATACTTCAACGCCGCGCTGCTGAGCCGCTATTAACGCTTCTGCCACGGGGTTGAGGTTAAATTCAAACGAGGCTATGTGTATTGTGTTATTGGCAGCATTAATTAATTCGATTAATTTCCCGGTCAGGTTGTTAGAGCTAGAGATATTGCCCGGGTCGGTGAAATATACTTGCCACCAACTTTCCATCTCTCCGCCAGGGATAGTAAATTCTTCAGTTATTTGAGATGTTGGAGTAAATGTAGGCAATGGCGTAAAGGTCGTTGTAGGAGTTGGTGAGGGCTGTGGAGTGAAGGTTAGGGTCTCTGTGGGCATCAGTGTTTTCGTCGGAGTTGGTGCTGGTAGCGTGGAGGTAAAGGTGGATTCTAACCGCGAAGTAGCTGAAGGAATAAATGGCACTCCCGAAGCCTCCGCGCGCATTGAGATAGATGTTGCGCGCACATCCTCACTATACACCCCGCAAGCGGATATTATTAGAATGATTAAAGAAAGAATTAGCGCCCTTCCTCTTGCTTGCGTTCTAAAGACTCGATATAGCTGTGGGAAGGATGCCATTCTCTTAAATAATCGGATCATATACTCATTATAACGTCCAATTCTGAAAATGATTTACTTCCTTTCAGATTTTATTCATTATCGATCAGGAATATTTTTCTCGATTTGAGAAGTTTTGTTGTGCAGCAGATATAGTATAATAAATCCAGTTACTAAAATGGCTGCAAACCGCCGATATTCACTTAACTGCCAACCCGAAAGGAGAAATTAATGTCACCCCGTGAATTCGATGATAGCAAAGGACCCCAGAAATCAAAAGCCGGAAAATCGGAACAAAAGTACATCACAAAAGAGCACACAATCGCCCCAGATGAGGCCCTAAGCGCCATCGCCCTGCATTATTACGGCCACGCAACCCCGCCCTACTACAACCTGATCTTTGAGGCCAATAAAGACGTCATTGGTGAGAGCGCCAACGACACTCGCCCAGGAATGGTCATCAAGATTCCGGTATTACCGGATAATATGAAAGATTAAGAGAATAGTATAAATTTTTATTTATTCAAAACTTTCCTATCAAAAGACCATTAGCCACAATGGTCGATTGTGCAACATCTTTTCTGTAAAATGGTCAAGCCCTTTTTAGTCGGGCAAGCTTTAGCCTGAGTTAAAGTTCAAATAGATTCTACCCGTCACCCAATCTTCACTGATC
>VRUJ01000024.1 GCA_019456165.1 Chloroflexota bacterium | reverse complement strand
TATTATCTTCATTTTGACTGAAAAGTCTCTCTTATTTTTTATCCTTTTTTGGTACCATTCTAGCTGACACTATACAATTCACTATAGATCCAAATGGCGAAATTATCTTGTCATTGAATTGCTTAGATAGCTTGCTAATGAACTGTACACAATTAGACAAACTTACGGCATCTTATTGACTCTTAGATTGCCCCTTATCTCAAATCTCGTCATAGTAAAAAATCGCTCGGTTGAGACAATGAACGATTTATGTGGGCGGTAATGGACTCGAACCATCGACCTTTGCGATGTCAACGCAACGCTCTAACCAACTGAGCTAACCGCCCGGGTGGAAAAATTATACCTTCACAGCGACTAATCTGCAATACGTTGAGGCTGCATCTCAGCCCACAAGCCCAGCACCACCAATGCCCATAAGCGCTTTCCATGATCTACACGACCAGATTTATGCTCCTTCAAAATACGTTCTAGGGCTGGGCGTTCAAACCATTCATCTGTATAACTCCCCAGAGTCAATAACACCTCTCGGGACCATTCATATAAAGGTCCGCGAAACCAGGCTCCCAGCGGAATACCAAAGCCTTGTTTGCCGCGCCGGGTGATCTCATCTGGTAAATAGCTGGCAAAGGCTTTACGCAGCAAATATTTCCCCTGCCGTCCGCGAAATTTCAGGCCTTCCGGCAGTCGTGCTGCCCAGCCAGCAAATTCGTGGTCCAAGAAAGGAGAACGTCCCTCAAGCGAGTGGGCCATGGTCATTCGGTCCGCCTTGACAAGCAGATCTCCAGGCAAATAGGTTTTGTTATCGGTATAAAGGGTGCGATCCAGGTAGGATGCAGCCGGTGCAGAAGAAAAACGTTCTATTAGTAATCGCTCGGACTTCTGCAAATCAAGTGTTTTATGATAAGTTTCTTTCCACAATTCCTTTTTAAAATCGGGTGAGAAATAGGAGCCCCAGCGTAGAATACTGGCGCGCGGATCGATTGTGGTCAATTGACCTAAACGCTTTAGCCCGTTAATTAGACTCCCACCCACCGGACGATCAGCGCGATCCGGTAATAAACCTGCTGCGGCTGGCAATAATTTATTGGTAAGCAGAGAGGGGAGTTTGAGGTAGCGGTTAGCCCAGGGATCTAACCTATAACGTAGGTAACCGGCGAACGCTTCATCCCCGCCATCCCCATTAAGGGCCACAGTGACATACTCGCGAGTCAGACGTGAAAGATGATAGAGGGGAATCGCGGATGGATCTGCAAATGGTTCCCCGAAGTGGGTGAGCATTGTGTTTACGGTTGCAGGGATATCACCAAAGGATAGAGTGAACTCATGATGATCGGTTTCATATCGCTCTGCCACACTGCGAGCATAGCTAAGTTCGGAAAAAGCGCTTTCTTCAAAACCTACAGAAAAGGTCTTCACAGATTCATGGCTTATTTCGGCCATCAGCGCAACCACAATACTAGAATCGATACCGCCGCTCAAGTGAGCGCCCAATGGCACCTCGCTGATTAAACGCATTTCCACCGCCTGGCGGGCGCGCTCTCGTAATTCAGCTGCCAGGTCATCTTCGGAGCCTTCTAGTTTTGGACCATAATCCAAATCCCAATAAGCTTCGGTGTGAAAATCGCCATTCTGCCAGATCAGGCGGTGGGCTGCAGGTAGCTTGTAAACACCTTCATATGGGGTGAGTGGCTCTGGGATGTACTGCAAACCGAGAAAGTGGTCGATCGCTGGCAAATGTATAGCTGGGCGCTGCGGCAAACCGGCACACAGGCTGGTAAGCTCTGAGGCAAAAAAGAAAACACCCCCCTGCATTGTATAGTAGAGAGGTTTTTGACCTAGCCGATCTCGCGCGATCATCAAACGCCTGGTGTTTTCATCCCACAACGCAAACGCGAATTGGCCGCGCAAGTGTTTCACACAGTCAACCCCGTATTCTTCATAAAGGTGCAAGACACACTCAGTGTCGGTTTGGGTGCGAAACCGATGGCCGCGCTTCTGTAAATCCGCGCTTAAAGTAGGATAGTTATACGATTCCCCGTTATATACGATCCATAATGACTCATCTTCGTTTGTAATCGGTTGGGCGCCGCCTACAACATCGATCACAGCTAAGCGACGCATAGCAAACCCCACCCCCGGATTATGATAATATCCATCACCATCCGGTCCCCGGTGAGCGAGCGCGACGTTCATTTTTTTCAGCAGAGCTGTTTCAACCGGAGCATTATCGCTGCGTACTACACCACAAATTCCACACATCAGGCAGATTCCACAGCGGATTGCAACAATTTTAAATACTGTTCGGCTACTCTATCCCAGGTATAGTCGGTCTGCACACGTTTGCGTCCAGCCATTCCCATTTTTTTTCGTAGATTTGGGTTCGAGATCAACTCGCGCAAGGCCCCTCGTAATGCATCTACATCCTCTCCAGAAACTAAAATACCTGTCTCATTTGGTGATACAAGTTCCTCATTTCCAGCAATTGCAGATGCAATAACCGGTAAACCGCTAGCCATTGCTTCTAAGACAGCATTCGGCATACCTTCATGGCGTGAGGGGAACACAAATAGATTGGCCTGCTGGTAACGCTTTACCAATATTTCTCGGTCCTGCCAACCAATAAAATTCACGCGTTCGCCGATTCCGAGACGCTCTCCCAGGGCTTGTAATTCTTTGCGCTGCGGGCCATCTCCAACAAGCGAAACTTCCCAAATTAGCTCTTTGATACCTGCCAGGGCTTTAATCAAGAGATCAATACCTTTTTGGTACACCAGCCTCCCTACAAATAATATGTGGGTAGGTTCCCATCGCCGGGTACTGCCTGGATAGTTCGCTGCATCCACTCCATTAGGTATTTTTTGGATCGGTACGCTGCTATCAAAAGACTGCGCGAAAAAGCGTAAACCGGAACTGTTCGCAACTACGGAGGCAGCTCTGCGCCAGACAACGTGTAATAATGGCCCGATTAATTTATGGTAAAAAGCAAAGTCATAAGGGCGAAATCCGGGCACATCTCCGCCGCGTAAAGAAACCACATAGGGTAGGCCATAGATCATCCGCAAGTATAGGGCAATCACTCCGCTTGGGCTTCCAAAGAATGCGAGTACCACATCTGGCCGCCAAGTGCGCATCAGGCGCGACGCCCTCAAACAGCCGCCGAAGAGAAATGTTAGTTGCTCAAAAACCCCGGACCGTTCCACGCGGCGGCGGCGAGCGGGAGCCCGCACGATATTCACTCCCCCCTGGTCTTCTTCTGGCAGCGAATTAAAGCGCGTGGTGAGCACGGTTACTTCCTGGTCAAGCGCAGATAATTTTCGCGCTATATTAGCGCTTGCGTTGCTTGCTCCGCCTCCAACTGGAGGGTATTCGCTGTTGACGATCAGAATACGCATTTTTGAAGAGTTTCAAACTTTACAGTGAACCAGCCCGCCAAAATGTTTAGAAAATTGCTGGAATTATTCATTATACTGTAATTAAAGGTATCCAATTTTAATGAATTCAATAACTAATAAAATAATACTTGAAAACTCGTGCCGAATGGCGCGTTTGGATTCGAGACCAGCTTTTGTAACCACATCCTCAATGGTATACGGTGGCCATAGACAGAATATTATCTTTACGGAAATTTTCCAAATATTCTTAAACCGGAGTTATCACGACAAGATAATATTTGCGGGATTTTCTCAAGTTCATAATAACTCCCCGAATTAACCCAGTCTTTCAACCAGCCTGTATAATTTGAGTCTTCGACCAAAATGAAATCGGCTTCTTGAGCCCACTCATTAGCTAATTCTTGATTCCAATATCCAACCCTCTCTAAAGCGTCAGGATCGCCGCCATTTCGAAACGAAAACCGGCCATTCAGTTGTGCTGGGAATATTTCAATATTAGGTAAACTTAGCAGGATAATCGGAGAGTCGCCTCCGGCCCAATAAACACTTGAACCTGACGGTATGAGGTCAGCTAGTTGTGCTCCTGCAGTTTCATAGGACGCGATTACATTCCCACCACAATCATATTGATCGTAACTACCCCCCAGAACTTCAGTCGGAGATAATAACCATCCAAAACCTAAGAAAACAATCAAGGCCATGTGACCAAAGGAATAAGTTACCGGCTTTTTGTTCTTGACTAGCAGCTTCCTTGTTCCATACGTAACCATCAACATTAGTATTCCTATGCCGAACCCGACCCCTGCAGATACAATTTTCTTTGAGCTACCATAATCCAACCCATAATTGTTCTCCAAAAACTCGTCAAGGGGAATATACCCAGGCAAAAAGTTCCAAGTTCTAAAGAAATTATTCGTGCGCGGAATATTAATTTTTAGCAACTGTTCACCGATTTCTTCAGCAGCTCCAAAACTAATGCCAGCCGATATCGCTAGAATAATAAATGGAATTAGTATTTGCCAACCAAACCAATCACGTCCTTGCCAATAAGGGAATGTGATTGTAACCAACACCACTCCCAACAAAGAGAAGAATGACAGATATAATGGGAAAGCAAATAACAGAGAATCATTCTGAGATATTGCCCACATATGAACTCCAAAAAGGACTGCAAACAGCCCAAGTAAAAACACTGTTGCGCGAAAAACCGTTTCATTTTCCCATTTTCTCTTTAATGGCAAAAGCATTAATGCTGAAAGCGTTCCTGTGAGGGCAACAAAATGGAAGCGCATTCCTTGGAATAATGCCGTGAGGGGTCCTAATAGCTCTATTGAATAGGCATTAAAATCACCAAAACCTCCCATTGTAGAAATTATATCTTTTGTTGTAGCCGCATTAGAAGTAAGCCGAGCCTCTAAAAAGGGGATAATAATTTGCGGTAGCCAATTTGCCCATAACTTGAAAACCCCCGGCCAAATCACAAAATGTCCTACCGATACCACCAGTAGACCTGTAATTACAGCCCAGATTCCCAATCGTCGGCCATGCTGCCAAAAGATATAAACCAATAACAAGGGTAGCACCGGTACCAGATTCAAGCGTGTCATAGCGAGCAAACTAGAAAGAAAAACACCCAGAATTATCTGCCATCGAGGCAAGTTTTCACCTATCGTCAATACCAGAATCCATGCCAACATTCCAAAAACCAATACCTGTGAAACTCCCAAACTATACATCTTTATCATCGCTGGGTTCATGGCCATTATCCATACTGCCGCAGCTCCTGCCCAATTTCCCCCCAAGCGGCGTACGAGGATCCAGATTGCAATTATCCCCAGCACTGCTAGGAAAATAGCAAAATAACGCCCTGTTCGGATACCTGGTTCCAAAAAACGCTGGATATACCCATAAGATAAAAACGATAAAGGCATATGGTTGGTCCAGGGACCATATTCTTGATATGGCACATATTTCCCGGTTGCAAACAAATATCCTTTATATTGGTAAAGCCCTTCGTCTAGGACAGAACTCTGTGTGAAAGCATGAAATATGAGTTGCACAAAATACAGCAGGCCACCCAGAATTGCAATTATTTCAGCCATTCGTGGATATTCAAAAATCGAAACTAATTTTTTATAAAATACTTTCATTCAATTCCGTCTCCAACACAATCACGCCGAATTTGAGAATCAAAATATTCTCCGCCTTAATGGAAAGAACTGGATTATAACAAATAACAGTGTAATATCCAACTTAGCAAACACTTGAATTCAAGGAAGAATATGGATTCAACACCTTTATCGTTATTGCTCGAACAGCAATATGTATCCAATTCTATCAATTCCTTTTACGATTATTATAATCTTGGGTATCTCTACCATAGATCAAATAGCACAAGCAGCCTATGAATAAAAGGATGCCATCCTTTACCAGCTTCACTGAAGCTTGTTATTAAGGAGCAAGAGAATTAATTGGCAACTGTTTATGTCTAGTGGATTAAATCAGGTTTTTCATTCACTATCAGCTATAAAAACCCTTGCCGGCAATTCGCTAGTTTTGTAAATCCTCACATATTCTATGCCATATAAGAATATTGAATGCTCTGGAACCACCCCCTCAAGATCACCCATCAGTTTTGAGGGCAAGTTTCGGGATTTTTGTGACGTATAATAATTCACACAATCATCAGATTACTCCAGACGAGAGAAGTCACCCTCTTACCAAAAAGGATAATCGATTATACTTAATGAGAGAGTAAAGAAATAATCTTGGGATATATATAGTCACAAACCTTGAGGAATAAATATTAGCACATGGCAAATATTATTAAGAAAGTGAGTCCGCTCAAATTTACTTTCCGTGATTTTGGATTATTCCTTCTATTTGCCATCATATTTTGGTTACCTAGAGGATTTAAGCTTGACCAATTCGTTGCGACTGATGAAACAGCATGGTTATTCCGGAGCGCAAATTTCTACTATGCTCTCGGGCAAAGGGATTTTGCTGCCACTAATTTGAATTCTTCTCCTGGGGTGGTGACTATGTGGGTTGGAACCGCTGCTTTTCTAATTGAATATCCGGAATATAGAGGTTTAGGACAGGGACTTTTTCCGCCATATGAATTTATCAGATTTTTAGATTTTTTAGAATTACAAAGTGTAAATCCTTGGGATATTCTTGTCACCTCCCGGGTGATAATGGTTTTATTATTAACTGCTGTGATCACAACAGGATTCATTATAGCAAAGCAGCTATTTGGGACTTTGCCTGCTTTGATGGGGTTTTTATTAATTGCATTTGACCCTTTTTTCATCGCGTTAACGCGTACTGCGCATCTTGATGCACCAATGGGAAGTTTTATTCTTCTCTCAATGTTAACATTTCTAATTTTTCTCTACAAAAGTAAGCATAATTTATGGTTGTTTCTCTCAGGTTTTATTGCCGGTATAGGTATTCTTGCAAAGATACCCACATTATTTTGTTTCCCAGTAGTAGGTTTATTGTTGTTCCTGAAATTTCGCGAAGACAGAAAAAATGGCCAATTTGTAAACACAGGTTTAAAGAGATATTGGGGTGGGCTGGTTAAACCTTTAGTGTTATGGGGATCAGCTTTATTGCTAGCTATAATAATTTTTTGGCCTGCAATGTGGTCTTCCCCACTAGAAAGTATCATGTGGATAATCAGAACGCCCACATCCATAGCAGCCAGTGTGTATGAAATCTCTAACAATGAGGTTGTTCCAACATCTTTTCTAACAGCATTCAACAAAGTATTTTCTCAGTTATCAAATTTGGATTATCTACGTTATTTGAGAGTATACATTTGGCGAACCACACCCACGGCGCTATTTGGTTTGCTAGCCGCATTAATCGCATACAAAAAACAATATAACCCATTTTCCGATGAACCCATACGTAAAAGCATACTTGGATTGCTATGGTTTGTGTTGATATACACAGCATTTATTACTATTATCAAAAAATCCTCAGATAAATATTATATCCCTGTACACATTATGTTGGATTTAATTGCTGGAATTGGATGGGTATCTCTGCTGAATGGGATGAAAAATACTGATTGGTTTAATAAAACCAGGCGACTCTCATACTTGATTTTAGCAGGACTGGTTATCTATCAGCTAACAATCGCGTTAATTTCATTTCCCTATTATTTTTCTTATTACAATCCTTTGTTAGGTGGAAGCCGCAAGGCAGGGGAAACAAGATTTGTGGGGGTTGGCGAGGGTTTAGATCAAGTTGGTGAATACCTAAATCTTAAACCTGGAGCAGAATCTATGAGAGTTCTTTCATGGTACTCTATCGGGTGTTTATCCTATTTCTTTGATGGAGAGACAAATTTTATCAATTTCACTAACCAATGGGACCAGCAAGGCCTGCTAGCCGATTCTGATTATTTGGTTACTTATACCAACCAATGGCATCGCAGATTGCCAGAAAAGCTCATCTCCACATTAGAGGGAATCGAACCAGAACATTCGATATGGATAAATAATATTGAATACGCGCGGATTTATGATACCAATACCTTGCCTCAAGAATTATTCGAACCGGAAGAAATTCCTTCACCCCCCTAAAAGGATGCTGAATTACCCAGTATCAAGAAAATTGCAGATTGGTTTCTCTCTCAACCATCAAAGTTGCACTTACGAAGCGAACGATAACTATCCTATGATAATTCAAAATATTTCACGGGGAAACAGATAACTTCATCAACCACCGGTAAGTAACTCATTTATCGCAAAAGCATCCCTTCTGACCAATTTGTCAGTCCTTTTTCGCCCCATCATCACCCCGAATGACCCAGCGCACATTGTATGTGGGTTTGGCCTGTGATTCATGATAAGTCCTCACCATAACTTCGGCAATCAAACCCATCAAGATGGATTGGAAACCCATGATAAATAGCATGATGCTAACCAGGAAATACGGGGAATCTACCACCCCCCCCCTATACAACAACTTTCTCAAAAGCAAAAAGGTAAATCCTAGTGAGCCAATTCCGATTAAACCAAAGCCAGTGCCTCCAAAAAGGTAAATAGGTTTATGCACATAACCGATTAAATACTTCACAGTGAACAAATCCAGGAGAACCTTTATGGTACGAGTCAGGCCGTAATTGGTTTTACCGAATTTCCGCGGATGGTGCCTTACAGGAACCTCGGTAACTTTAGCCCCAACGTAACCAGCGTAAGCCGGGATAAACCGGTGCATCTCACCATACAACCTAAAACCTGTAATAACCTCACGTCGGTATGCCTTGAGTGTACAACCATAATCATGAAGATAAACTCCCGTGACTCGCGAAATAATGCGATTCGCGATCCTAGAAGGCAGCGTGCGCGTTAGAAACGCATCTTTTCGGTCTTTCCGCCAGCCGCTAACCAAATCGTATCCTTCATCGATCTTCTCTAATAATACAGGGATGTCTGCGGGATCATTTTGCATATCACCGTCCATCAACACGATGATCGCTCCGCTTGCATGATCAATTCCAGCGGCAATCGCGGCTGTCTGACCAAAGTTGCGGCGTAAGGCTACGACCCGGGTGTGTTCTGCATCCTGCTCGGCAATACCTTCCAAAACCTCACTGCTACTATCTGTACTGCCGTCGTCTACGTAAACTACCTCCCAAGTCAGCTTTAAATCGTTCAAAGCCTGATGCATACCCTCATGCAAATCCAGTAAGCTATCTTGCTCATTAAACACTGGAATAACAACGGAAATACTTAGATTATCATTTACTTGATTTGATTCTTGGTCAAGAACGTAAATCTTATTCATCTCTGATTTAAATTATCCCAGATTTCGATAAATTCAACAACAATTGAAAATTTATCAGAAAGGCAAATCCCGCATTAGAATTTGTTTCCTAAGGGCATAAGTGCTGCAATAAAATCTTAAGTCACTTCTTTACTTACGAGGCTTAAATCAGATTCTACCATCATTCGAATCAACTTTTCGAAACTTACTTTTGGCTCCCAGCCCAGTATTTCTTTGGCTTTGCTAGGATCAGATAACAACAATTCAGTCTCCACTGGCCTGTAGAAACGTTCGTCTTGCACAACGTAATCTTGATAATCCAATCCCAGGGTACTAAAAGCTGCCTCACAGAACTGGCGGACCGAGTGTGTTCTTCCGGTTCCAATAACGAAATCTTCTGGTTGATCACTTTGCAGCATCAACCACATTGCCTCTACGTAGTCCCCTGCAAACCCCCAATCCCGCTGCGATTCTAGGTTGCCGAGGCGCAACTCATCAGCCAGCCCCAACTTTATTCGAGCGCCCCCATTCGTGATTTTACGCGTAACGAAATCAAGCCCTCTTCTAGGACTCTCATGGTTGAATAAGATACCAGAGACTGCAAACAAGCTGTATGATTCGCGATAATTTATTGTAACCCAGTGGGCATAAGCTTTCGCAACACCATATGGGCTGCGGGGATAAAAGGGTGTGCTCTCATTTTGTGGTACTGCGCGCACCTTACCGAACATTTCGCTGGAAGATGCTTGGAAGAAACGCGTCGCAGGGTTGACCAAGCGGATAGCCTCCAACAAACGCGTTACCCCCATGGCAGTTACCTCGCCGGTAAATACTGGCTGTTTCCAAGATAGCGGTATAAAAGATTGGGCAGCCAAATTATATACTTCATCTGGGCGAAACTCTTCAATAATTTCAACTAGGGAACTTTGGTCATGCAGGTCACCTTGTACGATATTTATCTCATCCTGTATATGCCTGATTCGCTCAAAGGTCACTGTACTAGATCGCCGCACCATACCGACTACGTTATAACCTTTTCCCAACAGGAAATCTGCCAGATAGGACCCGTCCTGCCCTGCAATTCCAGTGATTAATGCGGTGCGCATACGACCTCCCGGTTATTATGCTGTGATAGATAAAAGAGAAGATTTCAAAATAATCTTGCCTGATTTAGCCAAATTATAAGCGCTTATAAATTGTTGCGGTCCTGTTTTTTACCAGCCCAGTCCCACAGCAAATACAAAACCACACTGGCGAATCCCAAGCCAATATTTTGGAATAATCCCTTAACTGGCCAATAAAATTCTGTGTATCTTCCCACGTACCACATCAAGAACCAGCCCACGAACAACCCTGCTCCAACAATCGCCCGCCGCAGCCATGGGTCAGGTTTGCGGCGTTGTTCCACCCAAGCCCAGGCTGCTAAAGCGATTTGTAAGCCAGCAAAGGATGCCCGATAGCGGGGGTTATCCCACTGATCCCCACCGCCTCTAAATGCAGCCACAAAAATACCAAACCAAACAACTAGATTAAGTCCAAATGGTATCCCCCGCCAATCTTTTTGTTGAATTGTTTTAAATACAGCATAGATCAAAACAGAAAGTAAAGCCGTCCAACCTAAAGCACGCCAAATTGCAATACCCCGCCAGATTGTAGGAGCTGGAGCTACGATGGCAGCGGGTAACAAAGGTTGAACAATTCCATAACCCAACAAAAACGGCGTGTGAGTCCACTCTGGAGTTGATCGAAAAATCGTCTGTAACCATCCGGAGGCTCTTTCAAAATAATAAGCTTGCCACCTGGCTGATTCTCCCAACCACCAAACTATCATCCCAAAAGGGTTTTCTACACCTTCAGGTGCAAATCGATCCCAAGCCAGCCAAACACCTGTACCCGTTACCACGAGCAGACCCCCTAACACAAGCCAAAATTTCATCTGGCGTAAAGCTCGCCAATCACTTAGAGCTAAGGCTAATAAACCCAGGATGGCTACTAAAAAGGTTGCGACTGGGGCTGAGAGCGGCAGGCTTAACAACAATGCGCCCAAGGTCCAGGCCGGGCCAACCCACGTGCGCTCCTGCCAATAATGGATTAGGCCGAATACAGCCACCATCACCAAGGTAACCGTGAATGCTTCTCGCAATTGAGAGCTGCCCATCAGTACAGCCTCTGGATATACAGCCAGCGCCCACGCTGCTAACCAAGCCACTTCAGTATCCCAAACGCGTTTACAGAATAACCAGATAAACAAAACTGCCATCGCAGAAAAAGCTGACGTCAGCGTAACCATCAATAATGCTTGGTGAGTGTCTCCTCCAAGCATACGGTAAACCAAAGTATTTAGGAACAAAAGACCGCCATATTGGTCCGCAGACTGATAATTACTGAATACTTCAGCCATTGTTATTTCAGACTGCGCTAATTCCCATGCAAGGGTATCGCGCCTAAAAGCATCCGTCATTACGTAGCCTGCATTCTGCTCGGGAGTGTCATAGCCTCCGGCTGGCAAACTCACGAACCACAAGACTCCAGCCGCCAGGCGTAGAAGAACTGCTCCAAGCAGAAGAATTCCCAACGAACGCGGAAGTGATTCGTTATGCAGAGAGCGCCAACTCACCCGGAGGATCAGCGCAATCAACAGCAAACCAAAAACGAATGATACCCAGCCTTGCACGCTTGAAAACCCCGTTGATACTCCGGCCAGCAACAATGCTAATATGATGATACCCAAGCCAATCCCCGCCCAATAAGTCCAACTAAGAGGATTCTTCAATGTTTTTTCTGGTATTTCCAATTATCGTGCTCCGTCGATGCTCCAGACCTGTGGTAGAAAACCCACAAGAATGTCAATAAAGCCCTTCCAAAATGTGCTTCCCTCGCGTTTCCCAAGAATAACCAGATACTGTATTGCGGGACTGGACTGAAAGGAAGGTGCGTTTTTCAGGATCAGACTGGATGATTTGCAAAGCCTTCACCCAGGCTTCTATGTCTTCAGGAGGTAATAATACCGCGTTTTCTTCCGTAAGCACTTCACGAAATACCGGCAAGTCACTGGAGAGAACAGGCCGCCCGCAAGCCAGGTATTCAAATAGCTTCAACGGGCTGAGGTAACGGCCGATATCCCCTCCCGAAGATGCGGCCACCCTTTTCTGGTAGGGCATCAGAAGCACATCACAAGCCGATTGGTAACGTGGCAGCTCGGCATTAGGCACAAAACCAGTCAAGATAACGTTTTGCAACCCGGCCTTTTTCACTTCAAGCTCCACCCGGGCAACATCCTCGGGTTCGCCGCCGACAAGAAGGAATGATATTTCCGGTAAACGCCCTGCGGCAGAAAGCAAAAGGCTTATACCGCGCCCAGCATACAGATGCCCAGTGTAGCCTGCTGTAAAGCGATCTGGAAAATTCAAAACCTGGCGGGCTTCAGATGCAGCGGGTAAATTCTCATAACGCTCCAGGTCAATGCCGTCTGGGGCAATCAACGTAAATGATTCTCCTTGATGTGCAACTTGTATTGACTTCAGGGCACTCGCTAAAGCCTGGGTGATGACCACTAAGCGGAGTGCGCCGCTGCCTCTGAGAAAACTTCGAAAAAGGAATCCTCCCATCTTTCCAGAGGGCATATCGTGGACCTCGAACACCGTTGGGTATCCTCTCAAACTGGCAAGGGCTGCTGCTTGAGGTAAGCGCGTATAGATCAGATCAGCATCCCAACTACGTGCCCAGCGGACCGCGCGGTAACCGTAATCGTAGCGCCGCAAGCGGGGATGAGCAGGTAGCCACTCGATGGAAAACATCTTGGATAAGCCATAATGCGCGGCCAGCTTTTCCCAGGGGGTGTTTGGGTCTTTCCCAGGCACAGCTACACACACTTCATGGCCGTTGGATACCAAAGCTTGAGCCATCTTCATCACTTGAATAGTATTCGCTCGTCTGGCAGGTAAATATGTTGGGGCGATCAGTGCTATTTTCATAAACTTATCCGGAAGCTGGTCCTCCAGAGCGATGATATACATCTACAGTCTGCTGTGCTATTACGCGCCAGTCGTACCGTTCAATGACAAATGCTCTAGCCTTACTACCCAACTCTTCACGTAGGCGTGCATCTTGCGCAAGCTCAATAATTGCTTCAGCCAACAAACCTATCCGATCTGGGAGCAGGTTTGTGGGAGCATTGTAATCCGAACTTTCCCTGTCAAACAAACTAACCAATCGCCCGCGTTCATTGCTTCCTAACATCTCTTTATACGCTGATAGAGCGCTGGCAACTACCGCTTTTTGCATAGACATAGCCTCCAGGCAAGCTAAGCTGGTAGATTCTGCGCTGGAGGGGAAAGCAACTACATCTGCCTGTTGGTAATAAGCCCAGGTTTCAGAGTGCGGGATAATTCCCAACCAACGTATGTGTTTATCCACACCCAATTCGACAGCACGCTTGCGGATATAAGCCTCCAGCTTGCCCTCGCCAGATATCCAAAAGCGTGCTTGAGGAAGGGCTTTAACCACCTGTGGGGCTGCCTCAATTAAGTATTGAGTGCCATTTTTTGGGGCCAATCTACGCATGGAGAGCACGATCAATTCCCCAGTTTCCTTAAGCGGTTCTTCCCTGGGGTGAAACTTTTGTGTGTCAACACCATTTGGGATGATAACGATGCGCTCAGGGGGAGCGAAACGCAAAGCCACCTCCCGCATTTCCCCGCTTGTGGCAATGATCGTTCCCGCAAATTTTAGGGACACGTAGCGGTAAAATCTCCACAGCGGGTGCTTATCAACCGAGGAATCAAGAGTCCCCAAACCGTGCAGCGTGACCGCACTGGGTATTCCAAACATGCGCCCCAACACCACACCTAGAGCAGCCAAAAGAAAAGAATAATGGCAATGCATAAAATCCACCTTGCGAATAAAACGAACTAGCCTCGGCAGTGTAAACGGGATCTTTAAAAACGCACGCCAACCGCCGCCGAATAAATCTGGTAATCGCAGAACTGGAAATTCTTGGTCAACCGCTTGACCTTCAGCCGCGACCGCGGTGCATACTTCTATTTCAAACCCTAAAACACTCAATGCTCGACTCAATTCCAAGACATGAATCTCCGCACCACCCATGATGGGCAGATAGGTATCCACCAGCATGCCAATCTTCATGAGATCAAGCTCCCAGCGCCGCTTGCTGCTCCTGGAATTTTAATTCTGCGCGCACCTTCACAACCGATAACGTCTTACCAAATAGATAGGAGCTTGTCAGCAAGACTGCGCTGCCGATATAGCCAATTCGCGGCAGCAATATAAACGCGCCTACGATTTTTAACACGGTTACGCCCACATTTACTCTTGTCGCGTACTCAGGTAGGCCCAAAGCCAACAAAGCTTGGCGTTCCCAGAAGAACGTGTTTGCCACCAAAAGACCCATCAATATTATTATCAAAGCAGGATATGCAGGCAAAGAATCTGGCCCAGCCCATATTGGTAAAATCCATTTTCCTAACGCTACTAATCCCAAGGATGAGATAAACGTGTATAGTCCAGCTAATCGAGAACCTTGCCTCAACACTCTCCGGAAACTGGCCCAATCGCGCCGGGCGATCTCGCGCGCCAGTTCCGGGTAAATAGCTTTAGGAAGGGGACTGACAGGAAGCAGAACCAAATTCGCCAGCCTAAGGGCTAGAGAAAAGTATCCCGCTTCCTGGGTATCCCGAAAAGCGGAAATCCATAATAACTCACTCCCTTGCACAACCATGCTCATCGTACCACTAATATTGGTGCTGATGCCGAACCTGAGCAATTCAGGCATATAATCCCGCAAGCTAAATAAGGATACAAACCACCACCTTCGCCCCCATTCGCGGTTTGCCTCACGTAATGCAAAAAATGCTACTCCGAACCCACCAACCAACTTGCTGCTCAGGTATGCTAAGAGCACAGAGAAAATATCCCCACCTAGTATAAACGCTGAAGCTGTCACACTCACTAGAACCACGGATTGGATAACATTGATGATTGCGATAGTTCGAAAGCGATTAAATATTTGCAGCATACCTGTGCTACTTTCAAACATAATGTTGACGAAGATTAAACCTGTCCCATAAAATAAAAACCAATTAACCTTATCGCTGCTTACGATATCATCTAAAAAGAAATCAGCCGCTTCTGGAGCCAACAACCAAATCAAACCAATCGATATAAAAGAAGTCGAAATTTCTACAAGCGTCGCGCCTTTAAACACCGCCATTGCGCGTTCCCGATCATCTTTTTCGCTGAAATGCCCCACATACTTAACCACCAGCTCATGCATGCGGAAAGATGTAAAGCTATTGACCATTGAAACAAACTGGCTGGTAACTCCGACAATCGCAAGACCCTCTATGCCTATTAAACGAACTTGGAGACCACTATTAACAAACCCCAGGCCAGTAGCAAACCCAGTTGCAGTGAACAAATAGCTGGTGTTCCGCACCACCCGGCGAATTAATTCAGTTGCGAAAATGCGGTGATAAATGCTTCTCCCCCAAGCATAAACAGTCTTCACCATGCCTATTTCACTCCGTCTCGATTTGGTTTACCCAGGCGCGTTCTACGGTATACCACTCAAGCAAACGAGAAACACCTTCTTTCAATGAAACCTGCGGCTCCCAACCCAGCAGCTGGCCTGCCTTGCTCACGTCTGCATGGTTTGCAAGCATCTCCGCCGGTGGAGGAGGGAATTGCACGATCTCAGCCTCGCGGCCGATCATTTCTTCGAACATACTTATTAGGTCGTTGATCGTGATCGTCTCATGTCCACCCAGGTTGAGGATCTCAAAGCCTAAAGGCTTCAGCGCCAATATCGTTCCCCGGGCAATATCATCAATATATGTAAAGCCGCGCGTCTGTTCTCCATCACCAAACAATTGTACAGGTAAACCCTCATTGATCCATTTGGCGAAACGGAACATAGACATATTCGGTCTTCCCGCAGGTCCATACACCGTAAAATAACGCAAAACGGAAACATCTATACCGTACAAGTTATGGAAAGCGTAGCACATTGCTTCTGCGCCCTTCTTGGTGGCCGCGTATGGCTGCAATGGACGGCTGCTATCTGCAGTTTCTGGGGTGGGTAGCGGCGCGTCTCCTCCGTATATACTGGATGTTGAGGCCATAACGAACTTGAGAATATTTTCCTGGCGGCATAACTCCAGCAGGTTGAGCGTGCCGATCATATTTGTATCCACGTAAACCCAGGGGTCTTCCACACTGGCGCGCACTCCTGCGCGTGCTGCCAGATTGATTACCGCGTCGAATGGCCCAGAGGTCCCTAAAGCCTCCACAGCATCTTTAGAGGAAATATCCATGTGTTGAAAGGTGAAACCCTCCACGTCTTTTAGCTTCGCCAGACGGTAATCTTTCATGCGCACGTCATAGGCATCATCAAGGTTGTCTACACCTAAAACTGTATGTCCACCATCGAGCAGGTATTCAGCCACACGCGCAGCGATGAACCCGGCTGTGCCGGTAAGTAGATAGTTTGCCATTACAATCTCACAACTTTGGAATTCCCACGTGCAATCTCCCCAAAGGCATTGCGCGTATCTATGATCAGCTTTGCTTTCTTAAGGATTGCGGCGTAATCATACTCACTGTGGTTGGTGATGATTACCACGCAATCCGCCTCGCCAACAGCTTCTAATACATCTGAGACACTTTCCAGATCCCATTCATCCTGCTCAATGTGCGGTATGTATGGATCGTGATATGAGACCTGTGCTTTTTTCTGGCGCAGCAAACCGATCACATCTAATGCCGGGGATTCGCGCACATCGTCAATATCCGGTTTATAGGCTGCTCCAAGCACAAGTACGCGACTGCCGTTCAATGATTTGCTAAATTCATTGAGAGCATCTTGTACCTTATCCACAACGTAACGCGGCATATTTGTATTGATCTCAGAGGCCAGTTCAATAAAACGAGCTGTGTAGTTCAGCGATTTTAGTTTCCAAGAAAGGAAGAGCGGGTCGATTGGAATGCAATGCCCCCCCAAACCTGGGCCTGGTGTGAATTTCATAAACCCAAACGGTTTGGTTGCCGCGGCCTCTATCACTTCCCAGACATCCACTCCCAGGCGGTCGCACATAATAGCAACTTCGTTCACCAGGCCAATATTGACCATGCGGAAAGTATTCTCCAGCATTTTCGTCATCTCGGCCACTTCTGCTGAGGTGACAGTTACGATATTTTCTAGAGCCAGATCATACCAAAACGAAGCTACTTCACTACAGTTGGAAGTGATACCTCCAATCACCTTGGGAGTATTTATCGTGGTCCAATCTTCACGACCTGGGTCAACTCTTTCTGGAGAAAAAGCCAGAAAGAAGTCTTCCCCGGCTTGAAGCCCGGTTGTTTCGGTCAGCGTTGGCAGCACCAATTCTCTGCTTGTACCTGGGTAAGTGGTTGATTCCAGCACGATAACCATACCCGGATGCAAGTAGCGGGCAAGGTCTTCGGCTACAGAAAGTATGTAAGATAAGTCAGGGTCACCTGTCTTGCGCAAGGGAGTGGGGACACATATACTTACCGCGTCCATCTCACTCAAAATCGAGAAATCCGTGGTTGCTTTCAATTTACCTTCGGACACTAATCGGGCAACTTCCTCCGAGGTAACATCTTCGATATAGCTCTCACCGCGATTTACAGCCTCAACCTTGGATTTATCAGTGTCAACGCCAATTACTTCAAACCCAGATTTCGCGAAAACTGCCGCCAGCGGCAGACCGACGTAGCCTAAGCCAAGGACGGCTACCTTTGCGCTGCGCTGCTCTAGGCGCTTAGTTAGATTTTTTTGGGTTTTTTTCATACGCTATTAGAATAAACTTAGTTGCTTTGGTTCCTCTTCAGTTTCCTGTGTGGTTTGGTCAACATATTCAGGTATCTTGGCCGCTTCCTGTACCAACTTGGGTAAAGCCGCAAAATCAGCTTCGACGGTTACCTTTAAAGACGGCTGATGCAAGGCTGCAGCAGGATGGTACATGGGGAAGATCAAGCGGCCTTTGACGCGCACTGCCTGTCCATGCACCTGGCTGATTTTGGCATTTGGCAAATACCGCTGCAGTGAAAAGCGACCCAGTGTAGCGATCACCTTAGGGTTAATCGCCATAATTTGGCGTTCGAGATAATCGCTGCAAGCGGCCAACTCTTCTGTTTGCGGGTCGCGGTTGCCAGGCGGGCGGCATTTTACCACATTAGCGATAAAAACTTGTTCCCGCTGCATACTAATTGAAGCCAGCAACTGTTCTAAAAATTTTCCCGCCGCACCCACGAAAGGCCTGCCTTGCTCATTCTCGTGGAAGCCGGGGCCTTCGCCAATGAACATGATCTCGGCATCTGGCGGGCCTTCCCCAGGAACGGTATGTTTACGCGAGTGGTGTAAATCACATTTCGTACATACTGCCACTTCGTCAGCAACCTGATGCAAAATATCTTCTGAGTTCACAAACTACCTCCAATTAATCTTGTGTCGTTCCAGCACAGTTAATGTTTTCTAATAAGGCCGGATAAAGTTCAAACAACGTCATCAATAAAGCATCCTCATGGTTATCCCGGTAATAACGCACCCGGCGGCCAACTAACTCAAAACCAAAACGTTGGTAGAGTCCCTGGGCAGCTAGATTGTTTTCTCTAACCTCCAAAGATGCCGTTAGCGCACCTTTACGGCTGCAAGCCAGCAACGCTGTATTCAATAACTTACTGGCCACCCCTTGGCGGCGGTAAGGTGTATCGATTGCGATAGTTCCAACGTGGGCCTCATCCACGATCAGCCATACTACGATCATGCCGATAACTTGTTTTTTCCCCGCTTCTGTCTCCAGTTCAGCCACCCACATATTTGCAGCTGTGTTGCCATAAAGTTCATTACGATAACTGTTCAACGACCAGGGAGTGGGGAAACTGCGCTGCTCAATCGCATGCACCTTCTCCAAATCCTCAGGCTGCATTGGCCGTATAGAGACCGGCGTAATAATAGTTAAAGCCGTCATGCTGGCAGTGGTTCCTTTGCTTGCAGATATAACGGCACCAGAGTGGCTGGATCATCTACATCTCCATCCTGCCAACGCTGCCAACCCAACTCTGCCAAGAATCCTGGGCGGCGGAACCCCTGAGCAGGTGATACCAGCAGCGCGTTTTTGCGTTTCCTGCCTAGCAAACGCCTCACATCCGCAGTAATCTCGCCACAAATAAGGGTTGGTTTGCGGATTCGTTTGGACAAGTCAGCAGGGACAAGCACCTGGGCTTCTTTCTTCTGCTGCCAGGCCCCATCCTTTACCTGATACCAGCCCACGGCAAGGCGGCCGCGTCCGGCCTGAAGTACCGCTGCCATAGGCAAATCTTTGGGTGGTTGGGCGGCTGCTAATATATCCAGAGTCGGGACGCCTACTAAAGGCAAATTGCGGGCTAAAGCCAACCCCTTAGCCACCGCAAGCCCGATGCGCAGCCCGGTATAAGAGCCGGGACCAATAGCAACACATACAGCTTTCAAATCTTCTATTTTTAGGCCAGTACGCTCAAGCGCATTATTTATCGTTGGCGTTAATTCGATGGTGTGGTTATTTCTGCTGGTCCAGACTGCCTCATGAGCCAACTGGATGCCATCATACAACGCCATCCCAATTTTTTGGGTAGAAGTATCCAACGCTAAAAGCATCATATAACTCCAAAAACCGACTCTTGAAGAACTTCTAATAAACCCTCGTATCGCTGGCCGCGCGCCGTAAACTGCAAGCCGCGCGCTTCTGAGTCTACATAGTTTAGATCGACCCACAGATGATCGTCTGGTAAAGCTTGCTCAATACGCCGCGCCCATTCAACAATCAAAGGGCCCGCTTCCAAAAGGATATCCAGATCCAGAGCCTCTGCTTCAAGCGCATCATTCAACCTGTAAGCATCCAGATGTGCTAAACGATCTCCATCGCTGCGCCGGTAGATATTCACCAGCACGAAGGTAGGGCTCGAGACTGGATCTAATGAACCCCATCCCGCGGCAATGCCTTGGGCTAATGTTGTCTTTCCGGAACCCAGCTCACCTTCCAGGCAGACCACATCGCCCAATTGCAGAATTGCTCCCAGGCGCATCCCCACACGGCGGGTTTGATCAGCGCTGCGGCTGAGGAATTCTAATGAATTGGGGTCCAGGATGGGCATACTAAAAATTATTATAAGCCAGTGGTGGTACAGGGGCAAGTGGAAATAGGTTAAAACCCCGGAGCGTTTAAAGATGCTTTTCTGACCTGGTTGTTTGATTCATTTAGGGCAGCTGAATTTACCACCTGTTTGCCTCCGCTAGAAAATACTCTTATCAAAAATTGAGTTGATTGATCTTCTTATATTATCAATATCACCATCAAACGATTCGTATTCTGCAATTGCAAGTGAGGGATCGTGAGAATGGTTGTAAGCATGCCGCATGCATATTGCAGAGATTCTAGCGCTATCAGCCGCTTTCAATCCAGCCTCGGTATCCTCAAAAATGACCAGTTGCCCTCTGGGCACTGACATGCGCTCCAAAGCTAGTAGATAGCATTCTGGATTTGGTTTTTTATTTTTTACATCATCTCCAGTAATCACAACATCGAAATGTTTTCCAATATTCAAAGCATCAATAATGTAATTTACTGAAGAAGAATTTGCTGAACTGACAATCGCCAATTTCAAACCTTTATTCTTTGTTTCATTTATAAAGGAGACAGCCCCCGGTTTAATTACTAAGCCAGTTTCTAATAGATTCTGGTAAATATCTTTATACATATCCAGATAATCTTGCATGTCAATCTGAATGTTTGCTTTTTTCATAAAGTGTCTTGAAATTGTTTCGCCATCCATCCCCATTACTTCTTTATAAATCGAAGCATGAGATTTTCCGCCGAATTTCTCGATGGTTTCTGAAAAAGCTTGAGCTTTGAGGTGCTCATTATCTATCAATGTGCCATCTAAATCAAAAAGCATTCCGTATCTTGGTTTCATATTATCAAATTCTTGTGGTGCTGTAATTAGGTGCCTTAATTCGTTAACCTAGAACCTTCTCGCTTGGAGGATTTATTGAGACATCACAATCTGTCATTTCGAGCGACCGGAGGGAGGGAGAAATTCCTAACAGGATGTATTGGATGAGTTTATGTTCGTATCTCGCCATAGTTTGTAGGGTTTCTCACCCCTTCCAGAGGTTCGGAGTAACCTGCATTAATAGTCATTTTCCTTTTCCCTCCACCCGCTTGAGAAAACGCTGCACATCGATCACATAGCGTTCATGCAACCCCTTGCCAACCAGCTCTTCTCCATCCTGGGCCTCCATCGCCAGTGTGACCTTGTTGCCATCCACATCCTGCACCTCAACCCTCACGTGTACAGAGCTGCCAATTGCGCTGGGAGCCAGATGACGCACATTCACTAGGACCCCTACGGTTGAATAACCCTGCGGCAGGTGCTCATCCAGCAGTTTGCGAGAAGTGATCTCCATGAATGCGATCAGCCAGGGCGTCCCCAATACGCGCAGCACGCCGCTGCCCACGTGCGGGGCAGTGTGTTTCTCCTCGACCAAGAAGGTTTCCTCGCGGAATAAAGCTGCTTGAAGATATTTAGTAACATCCATTAACTAACTCCTCAATTTTGCATCTCTGTATACCAGGTTGTAAATCGCTCATGCCACCCCCCACCAATCCAGTGCCTCCTCCAAGCCAAAAGAGGTCAGGCGTTCACGGATCAATTGCCGCGCACCGCGCGCTCCCACCGCGGCTAATACTACAGGGGTTTCGTAGCGCGCCCACAAATCCATCAACTCCTCAGGCGGTAGGATTGGCAACCCTCGCCGGGTGCGGCCGATCTTGCGCGGGTCAATATCAATAAAGGCCGCCAGCGGCACATCGTGGCGCAGAAGATGTTTGCTTATTCGCCTTCCCATCATTCCCGCCCCCCACAAGATCACTGCATCCCGGCCAACCAAGGGTGCCTTGAGCATATAATGCACCTTCGCACGGATGAAATTCTCTAAAGAATAGCGGTTGTGAGTGCGCGTCAAGCGTTCAGGGTATTCGCGCCACTCCAACAATACTTCCGGCATTTTACCAAAGCGCGCCCCTGCCATGAACAAACGCAGCCACAAGTCGTAATCCTCCGGCCAGCCATGCTCTTGATAGCCGCCGACTTCTTGAACAGCCTCACGGCGGAACATCACGCTGGGGTGCGCAACGGGACTCTCGACGAACATCTCCCGGCGCATATCCGCGTCGTGAACCAGGGAGTTCAACCACTGGATATATATACGAAAGCCTTCTCGCACCTCACCCTTTGGGAACCCCTCCACAAGACAGGATACCAAAGCCGTTTCCGGGCTGCTATCAAGGTAAATAGATTGTTTCAACAATCGTTCGGGGTGGACGCGGTCGTCGGCATCCATGCGCGCAACATATTCTCCTTTACAGGCTGCCAGCCCATGGTTTAAAGCCGCGATAATACCGCTGTGCGGAATCGTCAAAACACGTAGCCGCTCATCCTTCTCCGCCCAGGCATGCAGCTTCTCTAAAGTTGCATCGCTAGAGCCGTCATCTACTGCCACGATCTCAAAGTTTGGGTGTGTTTGGGCAGCCAGGCTCTCTAGAGTTTCCTCGAGGGTAACGGCCGCGTTATAGCAAGGCATGAGTACAGATACTTGGGGCATTTGCCCATTCTACCCGAAAACACAATAAACCAGGTTCTGGTATAGTTAACGGGAGTGGTGAATTAAGTGGTTTTATTTATATATATAACAATGGGCTTAAGCCCATTGTCGATCCATCAGATTCACCTCTATGTAGCTTACAAAACTTTACTGGAGAACAATCCTATGGATGAGGTCCTGCAAAACCTGCTCGACATCTTGCAAGCCTGGTGGGACAGTGCGATAGAAAAATTTCCTCAATTGATAGCTGGACTGCTGGTTTTTATCCTCAGTCTCTTCCTGGCGCGCCTGGTCAGCAAGTTGGTAAAGCGTACGCTGACCCGACGAAAAACGGATCCAGAAACTTTGCTGCTGCTTTCTCGTTTAGCGCGCTGGACTATTATCGCCTTGGGAATCGTACTGGCCTTACAGCAAGCCGGGCAAGATGTCAGCGCGCTTCTTACCGGGTTGGGTATTTTGGGTTTTACCATCGGTTTTGCCCTACAGGACGTAAGCAAGAACTTTATTGCCGGGATCCTGCTTTTGGTGCAGCAGCCCTTTGACCTCGGTGATGACATTCAAGTCGGCGACTATTCTGGTAAAGTGGTGGAAGTTGACTTGCGCGCCACCGAAATCCTCACCTTCGACGGGAGGCGCGTGACAATTCCCAACGGAGATGTTTTTACCAAACCGATCATAAATTTCTCGCGCACTACCCGCCGCCGCATCGCACTGGATCTAAACGTGGCTGATGACAATGATCTGGAACAGGTGCGTAAGACTGCGCAGCAAGCAATCGGTAATCTCCCCGGTGTACTAGCAGACCCGCCCCCCAGCGTTGCCTTCCACACCATCGGAAAGGGGCTCGTCGGCCTGACGATCTACTACTGGTACGACACCCAGGCAACCGAGGAGACCGCCGCCAAGGACAGCGGGGTTACTGCCATCAAAAATGCTTTCCAGTCAGCAAGCATCGATATCCGCTGAGTCGCACATAATAGATGCCAATAAGTAAAAGGTGGATATAAAAAAACAACACGTATTCCCCGTTGGAGTGCCCCTTGTGGGCACTCAATTCCAGGCGAAATTTTTACCTTTCTGGTTCCAAGGCATCCATAGGAGAACCTTGGAGAACCTTGCGCGCCGGAAACCAGGCCGCTGCGGCGCTGATGAACGGTGCAGCCATAACGCCAAAGATACCGTTTAATATAGCCGGCTGCACAGAACGCAATGCCGCCCCCCACAAGTCCAGGTCAGGATAACCCCAGGCGTTTCCCCCAGAGACAACTGCAATTATTATCGTCACACCTGCTCCTGCAACCAACCCCATCACTCCCCCAATAAAACCCATCAAGGCGGCTTCTCCCATAACCAGCCCCATCACCTGGCGTCGAGATGCTCCAACCGCCCGCAGTAAGCCAAGCTCGCGCTGCCTTTCAGTAACGCTTATCAGCGTAGTGTTTACCAACCCCAGCGCAGCCGAAATGATAGCCAATATCAAAAGCGTGTTCAACAAATCAGGCAGTTTCGTAAACATATCTTGCTGCAATTCTGTCATTTTATCGATGGGGGTCAAGAAAACCCCGGGCCGTTGGTCGATAAATGCCTCCAAGTCCACCTCGAATGCCTGGATGTCAGTTCCCTCACCAGCAGCTAAATTTACCGCAATAGGCTGGCTAACACCAAATTCCTCTTCAACCACATTGTTGATTATGGATGAACTCACCAAAGAAGAACCAATGCCTGCAACCACACACTCGACGGGACCATTTTTACCAGTTACCTCAAACTTTTCACCTAAATCCACACTATTCCGGATAGCGACCAACGGAGTGATTAACACCCCACAGCCAGCTTGCATCAGCGGCATCGCCGTTTCCCAGTCACCTTCTGTGAAGGCAAAGAGAAAGTCGCCAAAATATTTGATGTCTTGGGGATCATATTAGTTTTTTCCCACGTTCTTCTTGCAAGCGCCTAGAATCCTTTCTGAATACAACTTACTTGTGAAACTAAGTCATAAAAAAGTTACTGATTGTTTCATCATCTTCCGGTTTGGCAAAGGCTTCGATCAGTTTCATAAAAGAGACATGCTTACGCGCTAATTTCCTGCCTTGATTCCTTAGATATGAAAAACGCAACGGTGAGCGTTTCTGAATCTCACGCAGGTACTCCTTGCTAAAAAGATGCTTGGAGGCAGCCACAGCAGCAATCGGAAGCAAAGTAGCACTTATTACCAACAGCTCTTTGATTGGATCAAGGTTTGGAGAATCAAAACATTTCATGCGCTCCAACACCTTGAAGCCAAAATGAAACGTACGGTTGACGAGGGCATCCAGCGGCCATTTTTTTGCTGTCATGGAGAAAATTGTTTGTGACCCATTGCTTAGATCTATGAGGACATCCTGCAGATCATCTTCGATTTGCAGGAATACGCCGTAACCAAACAGGAATTCAGCTTGGGCCGGTGTGAGATCGCCTGCGATCAAATAACCATCTGCTAAAACCGCAGTGCCTCCCTTTTCAATGGTGACCCCCAAAATATCCACTTCATACGGTGCCGCGTCTGGACGCATAAGTCCAATACTTTTTGTTTGAGCGCGGTGAATAGCCAGTAAACTTTCAAAGACAAGTGGAAAATCCGTGCGAGGATATTGATTTTCGATCATCCCGACCAGTTCATAGAGACAACGTTCACGGCTATTTCCAGGTTCCACCCGCTCCCCGGATAAACGGCGGGCGAAACGGAGATTAAAAGCTTTTTTCTCATCCGGGAGAACTCTGGGATCATCGAGGAAATTATCACTGTAAGGATAAATCATGCTATATGCAAATATGGAGGGAGTCAATTCGACAGGTAAACCAAACAACATTTGTACCCCATGCATCGCCCATGTATTACGGTTGGCCTGAAATATATCTGCCGGGCTGATGTTTGAGTCGAAGCGACGGGATATGCGCGGAAATTCGGTTGTGATTGAGGTGATTTCGGGTGACAGCAAGACGTCGATATGGCGGTCTTCGAAATCCAAGGCTGCCCGGGCGGAAGATCCAAAGGTAGAAAAGATTTTCGCTTCTGTTGCTTTTTGAGAATTTTTATCTCGCGGAGGATGCTTTATCTCCGCATTCAATACTTCAATTAACTTATCGGCATGGGTTTCACGCCCTCGCTTTTCTTTCGTAGTGTAGGACAAATCAAAATCAGGTATTTTTGTGTCGCATTCCCACCAGAGAGCAATATGTTCTGATAATAGACCTTCTACCAACTCGGAAAAAGTTCGCTCTTTTAACATTTGATGTTTGCCGCTTTGCTTTGAGTGTGACGCTTGCCTACAGTTCCAACTCAGCCATCAAGCTGATAATCTGCTCAGCGTTGAGCTCCCCATCTTCAGAGTTCAGCTCGCGTACTATCAAGCCATCTTTGAGAAAGACCACTCTATCCGCGTACGAAGCTCCCCTAGGGTCGTGTGTGACCATAACCACGGTTGTTTGGAGTTCCTTGCTGGCACTGCGCAACAAATCGAGTATCGAGTTACCAGCTTTAGAATCCAGATTTCCAGTTGGTTCATCAGCCAATACAATCTTAGGTTGATTGACAAACGCACGCGCGATAGCAACGCGCTGCTGTTCGCCTCCAGATAACTGGTCTGGTTTATGTTCCGCGCGGTCACTCAAGCCAACTAATTCAAGCAGTTCTGTGACGCGAGCAGCATATTCATCAGCTCTTTTACCATCCAATAGCAACGGCAAAGCTACATTCTCGGCAGCGGTTAAAGTAGGCAAGAGATTGTAAAATTGGAAAATGAAACCTACTTCCCGCCGGCGCACTAAGGTGATCTCATCATCACTCAGGTGTGCCAATTGCCGGCCTCCCAAAGAAATGTCCCCTTCTGTAGGGCTGTCTAAACCTCCTAGCAGATGCAGTAAGGTAGACTTTCCTGAACCAGAGGGTCCCATAATGGCGACGAATTCACCCTCCCGAACGATGAAATCAACACCCTTCAATGCATCAACCGTAACTTCACCCATCTGGTATTCCTTACGCAGCTTTTTTGTCTCCAATATGTCTGTCATAAATCAACTCCTGTAAGCAGGTTCTGGGGAGTGGGAAAGATATCAAATTATTCTAACCCACAATTTTATCAATTATTAAGGCAATAAAGGTAAACGTCAAGCAAAGTGGAGAGGCTGTCAAACATACAATATTGCACAATATCGACTCCCCTTAGATTTGGATGACAACCTAAAAACCTCATATAAATTGAGGATCAATAGTCCTTTAACACCCGGTCAATACCGCGGTCTGTTTCCCAAGGGTAGATGATATATGCGTCTGTGCTAGCAGCAAAATAGTCCGGACGAGCCGATCCAAAAAGGTTGCGCTGCGGATTGTAATGCAGCACGCAGGTGGAAGGTATGCCGCCTCCAGCAGACACGCGGTTTTTCACCGCCGTGATGGTGCGTCCTGAACCCCAAACGTCATCCACAACCAGAATTCGACGTCCGCGCATTAAATCATCTTCGGGGAATTGTAAGAACTGCGGCCAAACTAGCAACTTTTCCTTCTTGCTCTCTATTTTATTAACTGGAAAATCTACTGCAGCTGTCAGAATATCTGAAAGCCCCATCGCCTCTGCCAGCAAGCCCCCAGGGACAATGCCTCCGCGCGTAATTAAAACCATAGCCTCAAATTCGCGCTCAAATTGCACGACCAGGTAGTCGATTAGACGATCAACTTCATCCCAACCAATAATTTCGCGGCGCATTAGCAGGCCTCAGCTTCAACAAGTTCAGGTCTATTATAGCAAAGCTTGGGGGTTTACCTCAATTCTCCAATCACCCAATTTCCGGCCTAAGAGCAAAGAAGCCGGGTCTGGCCCGCGCAGGATTATCTGCCAGCGATATTCTCGGTCTAAACGGGTGTAAAAACATGGGGCCGGTCCAATCAATTCGGTTGCCCGGCGGTCTTCTGAATGCAGCCAATTTTGTATTTGCGCCCCCATACGCTCAGCTTCCGCCTGTGCCCTTTGGTTATCCAAATGGCGGTACTCGAGGCGCACCAGGCGGTTATACGGTGGGTAACCCAACTCACGCCGGTATTTCTTCTCGGACTGGTAAAAACCGAGGTAGTCATGCTGCGCTGCCGCGGCGATAACGTAATGCTTGGGGTGAAAAGTTTGTAAAACTACTTGCCCTCCCAGGGGGCTGCGCCCGGCCCGCCCTGCTACCTGCGAAAGCACTTGGAAAACCCGTTCCCCGGCGCGGTAGTCAGGGAGATGTAAGCCCACATCTGCCAATACCACACCCACCAACGTCACCAAGGGCAAATCTAACCCTTTCGCCACCATCTGAGTGCCTACCAATATATCGGCGCGTTGATTGCTGAAATGGCTCAAGATGATCTCGTGTGCTCCTTTCTGGCGGGTAGTCTCACTATCCCAACGTAAGATGCGCGCCCGCGGGAAATGCTCTAACACCTCTGCTTCAACGCGCTCCGTGCCCATACCATACTGCCGGATGCGCTTACTTTTACAATTGGGGCAGGTTTTCGGCATATGGCGCCGGTAACCGCAATGGTGGCATACGAGTTTGGCTTCGCCCGCTTCGTGAGAATGAATTTGTTTGCTGATCTGAACATGGTTTGTAAGAGGTGTGTCACAGCGAGGACAGCGCAGGGCATGGCCACAATCCCTGCAGAAAACATAAGTCGCAGTACCTTTGCGGTTCAGGAACAGGATGGCTTGCTGTCTATTCTGCAACACATTTCCCAGCTTCTCCTGTAAATTACGGCTGAAGATTGAACGGTTTCCCCCTTTCAACTCTGCGCGCATATCCACTACTTGTACAGGTGGCAAGTCCATCTTTTCGGCTTTACCCCCAGCAGGTTTAGAAAGAGATAGCAGCCCAAGTTTTTGAGTTTGGGCGCGTATGGTATCAACATGCGCCAGAATCCGGGAAGGAAGCTCTAGTAGTTTCCAAACTCCGCTTTGAGCACGATGATAACTTGTAATATCTGGGGTAGCAGAGCCAAGGATGCAAACCGCCCCCGCCAGCTTTGCATACGCCACAGCTACTTCGCGGGCATGGTAATAAGGCATCATATTTGACTGGTAATAAGAATCGTCATGCGACTCGTCCACCACAACCAGGCCAACGTCTGGCAGAGGTGTAAATAATGCACTGCGCGGTCCAATTATTATCGAAAAACGACCCTGGCGGGCGCGCCGCCAAGTATCGTAACGCTCTCCCGGCGAAAGCCGCGAATGCACCAAGCCAACCCGGCCAGGAAAGCGGGAAACAAAGCGGCGTACCGTCTGGGGTGTTAACGCGATTTCAGGCACCAACACAATAGCCTGTCGTCCCTGGGCGATGATCTCAGCCACAGCCCGCATGTAGATCTCAGTTTTACCTGAACCGGTCACGCCATGCAGTAGGTAAGGTTCTGTCTTTTCACCAGCTTTGTCTGCCAGCAGCCCCGTCTGTAACACCCCCCAAACGGTTTCTTGTTCAGCCGTCAAAGGTGGGGCAATACTGGGGTCGTAAGCTAATCCAGCAAGCGGGTCACGGAACGCCTCCTGTTCGCGTAAAATAACCAGATCGCGTTCGGCAAGTATACGCAGATCCAGAAGGTTTCCGCCGCTCTCCGCATACACCCAGGCAACATCCACCGGTCCGGGCTCGCGCAATAAAAACTGGATCATTTTCTTACGCCTATGTTTGGTTGTCGAAGTCTTTCCCAAATCATCTATTTGAGTCTGGGCAACCTCCGGAGGAGCAGCCAGTTGAGCAGTGCGTATATATTTAGGTCTGATTGAGGGTGGGGGCAGGACTGGCTTCGAAGAAATCAAACCCTTTTTTACTAAAGCCCTCATAATACCCCGCCAATTGATTTTACGCGGTAAAGACCTGTCAATTTGCCTGCCGCGTAAAGGGCCACGCTTATGCAGCAATGCCACTATGCGGGTCTGCATTTTGCTGAAATTTTCGGCTGCGACAGTCTCGCCTTGCACAGTTTCAGTTAGTGAGTACAGGGTATCCGCTTGCTGACTCAACCCAACCGGAAGCATCAACCCAATACATGCTGCCAGGGGAGCAAGTGTGGTTTCGGCTATGTGTTCCGCTAAAGATAATTGCAGCGTTGAAACCACTGCCTGAGCATCCAGGATTGCATTAACAGGCCGCGTTTCAGCCACCTCCGGCTGATCAACGAAGCGCAGCACAATTCCCTGGACTGTTTGTTTCCCAAAAGGTACTTCTACCAGATGACCAACCTCCACCTGCCCTTCCATTTCGGACGGTAAGTGGTAATGAAAAACCCCCGATACGCGGGGGACATTGACTGCGATTTCAAGATAAGTAGGCATAGCGTTCAGGAATTACTCAGCCTTGAAAACCTCGTAAAAAGATAACAATTACTTGCCACCTGGCAGTCTGGGATTTCGGAACCTTGCGAAGGTCGCAAAGTGCAATTAAGAAAATGTTTTCAGTAAGAAAAAACGTTTTCATTCAACATAATCCGTTTAAACCTTCGCAAGGTTTAAAAGTGTAGGTATCTAAAAACAATTACTAATTAGCTATCGGCTTAACGAAGTATAAAGGATTTCATCGCCCACTACCAGGAATATCGTTTGTTCTGAGCTGACGGTAAAGGCTGTGGTCACCCCTTCTGGGAGAGGAAAACGCGAACGGAATTGGCCTATCAGCCTAAGCTGCATGCTGAAATGGTAAATCGCTTGGGCGGCTGGATCCAAGATATATAAGGATTCCTCTAGCTGTCCGGCACGCACCATCTGAATAAAATTGGCATTAGGAATACGCACAGTTTCCCCGCGGCCTGGGCGGGTATCAATATAATTGGTCGGATCATCACAAGTGGTTGGGGCTTCGGGAAGATCGCTAAAAGTGCATTTAATCATGTGGCCGTCTATATGCAGTAGAAAGAGGTCGTCTCCATAAATTGCGAGATCAATCATGCCCTGAAAGTCATTGGGTATCTCATTGGCGAAAAAGAGGCGCGGCGCCCCTCCAAAAATGCCGCCATCGCCATAATATATCCAGACCGCATTGGTCAATGGGTCGAGGATATACAGATTACCGTTCTCGATCGTCATAGCCATTGGATTTCCCCAAAGGCTATCCGGGGTTTCGAGGGGAGTGGCTAGAGCAGGGGCATCCTTGATACAGTACAACAAATTACCGTTGCCATCCATGGCCACTAAAGTGGAGTTTTCCTCATTCGCTCGCGGCAGCCCAGCGATATCTACTATTGGGCCGACTATGTAGGCTCCATACTGCCCAGGTCCACAATTGAATTCGGGATCAATCAGATATTGGTCATTAGCAGTTTTACTGGCTAGTAGTACCTCCCCATTACCATCTGCTGTATTCAACATGTAAAGATCATCCCCCGTGGAGACAATTCGACGAATGTTGACCGCACCACCCAGGGTACCTTCGACCACGGGAAGAAAGTCAAGCCTGGTGACCCCATCAAGCTCATCCAAAATACTCTGTGCCTGTGCCCGTAAAGCCTCTGATTCATCTTTCACATGGTACTGCTCCGCCTCATCCAAATAGTAGACTGTACTCATCCAGGCTTCCCAAATCTCCAACGGTTCGGATAACGTCTGTGCATATCTCGCAACGCTTTGGGCCTGGCTGAAATTCGAATCGAACAGAGTATCGCGTCCAATCTTCAGGTACACTAGAGCAGCAACCGTGACCACCACCAGAGGGATGGCTACAGCAATAAATGCCATAGTTGAGGCTGGTAATTTTATAGCCGAATCCTCCGGCAGCATCCGTCCAAAAAATGTGCGCAGCCATTGAAATAACTGGCTGAAAATACTGCTCAATCTAACAACGCCCTTTTTAACCGTTGGTCCTATTTCTGGTATGGACGCGGTCTTTTTTGGAGGGTCGCTTCTTCTAATCGCTTGCGGTGGTGGCCGCTCATCTACCAAGTCTTCCAATATTTCCGCTACAGTTTCTGGTACCGGCACGTCAACTGATTCCCAAGCTTCGCTTCCGGATTCATCCTGAAATGGCGGTTGTACGGGTTGGGTCGATACAGGTTTTTGAATTTCTTTCAGCTCTTGTTTGTCCCCACTTGGTGCCTCGAGTTTTTCCTTGGAATGAACTATACGGATCTGGCCAGACCCAGTATGCGCTTGCACAATCACAGCCGTCAGATCAGCACCAGCATCAGCTAACAGGCGGCGGCGTAAAGCAGCTAATTTCTGCCCATAAGCTCCCTGCAGAGTTTTTTCATTCCATCCAGGCGATATTTTAGGCGCCAGTACCAACTTAGTACCTGGGCTTAGTTCCGCCTGGAAAAACCGAACTGATGTTTGGCGGCTCAAACCCAGACCTCGTCCAGCTTCTTTGGGATCATATAGATGGCGAATTCCGTCTGGCGTCAATAGAAATCCGTGAACGGCGCCAGATTGAGCCAGATACAAACGGTTTTCCCGCACAACAGCAAGAGTCAGCATGCCAATTACCTGCCCGCCGCGGCCAGAGCCCCCAAGGTTACGCTTTAGCAAAAAATCATTCAGAGACGCAGCCAACGAGCGCAAAGCGGTGGTTGCTGTTCCGGGGGTTTGATAGTAACCCTTTTCCAGGCTGCCCAAAACTTGAGAATATTGGCTCGGAGATAATCGCGCACGACCTTCAAATGAAACAAAGATTATAAGGCGGTCTTTTCGGCGTCCGCGTGCCGCGCGTCTTGGTGGGGAAGCCACGTTTAACCCCGGCAGGTGGGATTGATCGAAACCCTCTTGCCTATAAATCGGGAGAACTGTAATATCCAGCGAAGCCGCCATAAACAACCTAATTAAGAAAATTGCTCCTTAACTCCTTGATTATACTGGTAAAATCCAGTACGTGCCGGAGTCGGAGATACATACAAGAAATCAGCAGTGTAAAAGCAGCATCATTTATTAAGAAAAGGATGGTTATGCATATTGAAACGTTTTCTCAGCCATCAGACATCGCAATGCTGGCAAATGAATGGAATGCTTTATTAAACGATAGTGCAAGCCCCGTGCCGTTTTTAAAACCAGAATACCAGACAGCGTGGTGGCAGCATTTAGGTGGTGGAGAATGGGATCAAGCCGCCATGCACATCATCATAGCTCGCAAGGAGGATGGCAGCCTGCTTGGTATCGCACCACTGTTCAAGACTGAAAACTCCGCGGGGGAATCTGCCCTTATGTTTATTGGCAGCTGCGAAATATCGGATTATTTGGATTTCATCGTACGCCGAGAAGACCTCAACCTTTTCATAGACGCCCTGTTTGATCATTTATCCACGCCAGAGCACCCAGAATGGGATTGCCTGGACCTTTACAACATACTCGACGATTCCCATACCCTGCCGGCTCTGGAAGAAATTGCAGCCGCGCGAGGCTGGCAATATCAACAAACCCAACTTGATCCCGCGCCGCGCATCAGCCTTCCGGATACCTGGGAAGAATATCTCGCCAGCATGAAGAAGAAACAGCGTCATGAACTGCGCCGGAAATTGCGCCGGGCAGCCAATCATGTTCCTGATGTGGACTGGTACATCGTACAAGACGAGAATGTCTTGGGAGACCATTTAGATTCTCTTTTCTCCCTCATGCTGCAAGATCCCAGAAAAAAAGAATTCCTCAACGAAAGCATGCAAACACAAATACGTGCTATTATTCACTCTGCATTCCAACATAACTGGCTGCAGATGGCCGTTTTACAAGTCGGGGACGAGAAGGCTGCTATTCAGGTTAATTTCGACTACGACAACCGCATCTGGGGCTACAACTCTGGGGTGGACATGCAATACAGGGAGCTATCCAGCGGTGTTATTCTGACGGGCTACACATTGCAAGCAGCAATCAAGGATGGACGCGAGGTTTTTGATTTTATGCGCGGAGATGAGCAGTACAAATACCGCTTCGGGGCTGTCGACCGATTTGTGGTTCGTGCAACTGTGCGGAAAGGTTAGTCTCACATTTCCCCTTAAATAATAAATGCCTAGGTGAGGGGGGCACCCAGACATTTATCTCAACTAGTTTACCATAATTGGTAAAAATTGCAAGAGGTAATTGATCCAGTTTTTGCTTTTAATAACGTGAATGCGTTTCAATCTTCCTGGATTTCCGATTTAAATGACAAACGCCTAGGTGAGGGGGGCACCCAGACGTTTATCAATAAAAGTGTACCATAATTGTCCGATTTGACAAGGGTTAATTTATACGAGTTTTTACATCAGAATTTCGGGGCTGCGGCTCATTCCCCAAGCTAGATTTCCAATTAAAATGACAAACGCCTAGGTGAGGGGGGCACCCAGACGTTCGTCAATTCAAATTATACACAATCCAGCATCTAAGTCAAGAGGCAATTATGAAAACACACTTAACATTTTTGTTGAGGCTTTAGCAAGGCAGCCAATTATCATTAATTTTTTTATTTTAATTGGTTTCGAAATGTCAAACACATAAAGCAGATATTCTGATTCTACAGAATAGGCGGCGTACTTAGCCTACTCATCTCCTGTTGGGATTACTCCGCTGCCTTCCACCATGAGGATCACCGCCCCCTCGGGCGCGCGTGTCTTGTGTACAACTCCCTTGGGTACCATGAAGCCTTGTTTTGGGTTCAACTCCACCGTCTTGCCTTCGAGATCAATGTAAAACTTGCCGTCAACTATATAGAAGAACTCGTCTTCGTCGTCATGTTTGTGCCAGTGAAACTCGCCGCGCACGATGCCCAGACGCACAACGCAATCGTTCACTTTGCTCAAAGTCTGGTTAAACCATTCCTCATCGTTGGCCGCCACTATGCCAGGAATATCTATCAGCTCAAGGGGGTTAAAGCGCACATCGGTATTGATTGAGTATGGTTTTTGGTCATCCATGATCTTGATCAGCCTCCATTCTTTTGGTTTAATCTAAATTTCTAGCCTTTACCTACATATCAAACGCGAACAACGCTCCCTGGACGATTGGGGTAGAGTATCCGATCTGCTGCAAAGTCAGGTATTCGCCATCTATGCGTTCTCCTTTTTCCCGGTCCTCTCTAGCTTGTTCTTCTGACCAGAAGAAAACGGAGTTCCTTCAAAACGCGTCTATGATGTTGGCCTGCTTGAATGCGTTCCAGTCAATGTTGGGAGAAAACACTAAAGGCTCAGCGTCTTCGCTGAGTACCTGAAAGCCCATCTCGCTGTCCACCCGATGCGCGAGCGCCGCGCTTGTATGGGTGAGTTGGTGCAGATCGATGGCTCAGCGCATCCGGGTAGAAGTCGCCTTCCCGTGCCTGCGGCACCGAGAATTCGATCTCTCCCAGACGGGTCTTCATCGTCTTCGGCTTATAGCCATTGGCATAGCCGCGCCGCGTTGGAGTGCGTTCATACGCGCCCGCTCCGAGATGCTGCTCTCGCTCCAGCCTCATTGCTTCGTTGACCAGAATGCGGATCAACCCCGGCAGCGCCTCCAATCCATCGGTAGCAATCTGTTCCAATAACTCTTCTGGTAATGTACAATCTTGTTGATAGGTCATGTGTAACTCCTTTTTTATTTTTGCAACTAAAAGGATACCTGACCTATCATTTTTTGGAAATTACAGAAACAATGTTACACTAACATATTATAGACCAGTATCTCATCCTGAAAAGTCAGAATTATTAACTTCAGCCGCACAAAATCACGTATAATATTACTTACCCATGTAAAGGAGGGTAAGTTGAAAAAGATTTTCCTAACCCTAATAATTTTACTAACTCACACAGCTTGCACTCCTAATACCGAACTCCAGCCAAAACTCACCATTACTTCAAAGCCTCCCCCAACCCAATCAAACCCGCCACTGCCCACATCTTCAGTCACCCCAACCTCCACTTTAACTCAATTACCACCCCTTTCTCCCCAGGGGCCATACCTGATGTATGACACATCATCATGGCTCGGAGAGGGTCCTTTTATGATATTAAGCGCAGATGGAACCGGCAGCAGATTATTTGAATTACCCGATGGTGGTTACATTCATAAACTGCAAAATTCGGTTTCGCCAGATGGAGAGTGGTTGGCTTACTTTACTGGATCAATTGAAAGCCCATATGATTTGGTATTAAACCTCCTAGATATTTCAGATAGCTCTGTTCGAAATATTACTCCCCTCTTCTCCAATGACTATGTTCAAAATTTATACATAATTGCAGAAACGCTTCCAATAACCCTCAACACACCAACAATTGAAAGCTGGATAATACATTTAGAGCAAGCCTTAACATCCGGAATAATGGAATTAGCATGGTCGCCTGATGGAAGCCAATTAGCCTTTGCCGGACAAATCGATGGTCCATCTTCTGATCTTTACATCTACGATTTGGATACGAACACGATAAAAAGGAAAACAGACGACTTGCGCCATATCTTCAGGATTGAATGGTCTCCAGATGGACAATATGTTCTATTTACGAATTCAATCCCAGGTGCAATTTATCAAGGGGCAACATTGCAGGTTATTAATCCAGATGACGAGGACCTTGATGATTCAATAACCCTAGAAAGTGGCTTTTGGTGGATGGGCGCAGGCTGGTTATCTCCTAATCTCTATCTGATTATAGGAATCAGCGATGGTGGCAGCCCTCATAATCTTCGATATGTAAACATAGAAACTAGCGAGACGACTTATTTGTGGCCGGATACTTATGTCGATTATGCTATTGACTTTAAGAACAACTTAGTTGCCCTAAGCTCTGCTCCATCCGAATATGGTTCTCTAAATTCATCAACAAACACTGAAGATGGCCTGTTTTTATTGAGCCTAGACGGAAACCAAAGAAAAATTTCTGAAGAAATCTTTTGGAATCTCATCTTTCATGGAGGTACAGAATCTTATTTAGTTGGAACAGATGGTGAAAATATCTTGGAAATTGCTGATGATGGTGCAACAACTTTTCTTAGTGACAGGTTTGATAACTTCGGTCGAGTTAGGTCCAGCACATCCCCAGACAGGCGCTGGCTTGTGCTCTTCAATGAGTTTGGATTTGATATATTTTCTGAATCAAGCCAACTAATACGTACAATTATTGATATAAATGTATCAGGAATCATCTGGCACCCGGATTCCGAAGGCTTTTTCTTCTTTACAGATGAGAACAACCTTTACTACATCTCAATACTTGATGGTGATCCATTGTTAGTGGACTTGTGCCCAGGAGAAGATTGTGCGGTATCTAAATATGATTTTGTTTGGTTACCATAATATCCTATTCCACCTATTCTTAAAAATCCGTGTAAGTCTAACGTAGGCTCCGGATAGAGGTTTTTGGAAATTCTATCCCATTTGTAATATGTTAAGCATATCAGCAATCCCAGAGCAAGAAGTAAATATGGGGCAAGGGGTGATTGATTGAGGCAGAAAATCATCTATGCATTAACCAATTTTGCATATTCATCCAGCAATGGCAGCGATTCTTCCCGGCTCTTTGCTTCAAGCGAAATTACTATTTTCTTCACTCCTGAGGCTTGCATGTCTACTAGGGTTTCCTCATCCGGAGGCGTCCAGGTAAATATCGAGATCTCTATCGAATCTGGATCTCGCCCTACATCCTTTGCGCGCTGCTTCAAATCAGGAATCCCAGCCTTTATTTCGGGCCATTTGGGCATCCCCAAGATAGGCATCCAGCCATCGCAGTTATTAGCCAAGAAATCCAGAGATTTGGGCCCAGTTGCGCCTCCCCCAATGATAGGAGGATGCGTCTTCTGAATTGGTTTGGGATATGCTTTCATCTTGGTGAATTTCACCAATTCACCCTGAAACTCGGCCTCATCTTCTGACCAAATTTGCTTCATGGCGGCGACTTGTTCATGCAACAGCCTGTAACGGGTTGGATATTTCACTCCGTGGTTTTGCATTTCCTCAGCCAGCCAACCTGAACCGATCCCGAAAATGAAGCGGCCTTCAGAGACCTGGTCAATCGTGGCTACCGCTTTGGCCAAGGTAATTGTGTCATGTTCCACCACCAAACACACACCCGTGCCGATCTTGATTGTTTTCGTTGCCGCGGCCGCCAATGTAGCAGCAATGAAGACGTCATAAGTTTGCCAATAATAATCCGGTAGTTTTCGCCCGTCTTCATTCGAATTTAGGAAGCTTACCGATATATGTGTGTGCTCTGAAAACCACACAGATTCGAAGCCCCGTTCTTCTGCTGAGCGTGCCAATTCCCCCGGTCGAATGGATTTTTCAGTGGCAAATATATGAATTCCATACTGCATAAAAAGCTCCTTCTTGGGTAGCAGTAAATTTTTATGATATCACAACCATCAAACTCACTATCTCGAGTTTAGCTTCCTCACCATCTCTTCAATAAAAGCCTCTCCCTTACCAAGCAATTCGGCATTATCCTCAGGAGCGGCAAGGTCGGAGAGTAGATCGCGGGTGTATTCTTTTAACATAAGCATAGCATCCGGTTCCCCAAGCTTTTGCCATTTTTCAAAGGTTATGCGCGGATACACATCCGATGTATGGTAGGCTGTGCGCACATGCTCGCGGGTTAGTGGCGAAGAGAGGAAATGCCCCCCCTGGCCGCGCTCAATGATCTCAGATAACCCAATAGACTCCTTATCGAATGGGAAGCCCTGAGTAAACTTGCGCGCTTGCTGGATGATCTCGTGCGCGAAAACCACATTTATCGGCGAAAACGCTTTTCCAGACATGGTATTGCCCACAAAAGGAAGCAGCGCTGCTCGGCTCATTAAACTACTAAAATGCGCCAGCCAATAACCAGACGAGGACATGAAATCCGCCCCCCAACCCTGGCCGCCCCCAGAAGCTCCGCTGTGAGGAATTTTGTAATGCGCCATAATTTCAATGCAGGCTATATTGATCAGATAACTTGTGGGGTCGTAAAAATTTACCATACTTTGCATATCGATATACGCGGGCAGCATACCCAAACTTATCGGCGCGCCTTCCTTGATTATCTGTGTAACCGTTAAACCCGCGAGCAGTTCAGCATTTAGCTGGGTCAGCGTACCTGCAGGAGTGATCGGGTTGGTCATTCCGGCCAGTCCGTAGCTGTTGTAGATAAAGGGGAGGCCGCGTTCAACCGAGGCGAACATCTTGTCGACTGTGCCCTGATTGATGACCATCGGGGTGATCGGGTTTAGATACGGCAGGATATACGGCTTGGGTGCCAGATCACCATTGAGGCTTTCAAGCATATCCAGAACAGGGGTAAACAAGCTGTCCTTTGAGACCAACACAATTAATGGTTTAGTCGTGTTTGCCGTCATCTCCAGGATGGCATACATATCCGCGACTTGCGGAGGAAGGTCTTGCAAGATGCCAATCGTGGATACAGCATCATATTCAGGCAATGCCTGGCCTAGGCGCACCATACTGGTCATATGTTTGCGGTTGAATGGGACCGTCTTCCCGCTGACAGGGTCTTGGTAATGCAGAGCAGTCGTGCCGATGCCAAAACGAGCGCTGTCATCACCCATGCGGAAAACACGCTCTCCCAGACGATTGTAAACGTCGAAATGCGAGGGTACAGCCTGGATAGCCCACTCAACAACCTCACGCTCAAATTTCACCCGGCCAGTCTCTGAAACCTTTACTCCAGCGCGTTCGGCCAGCAGCTTCAATGCTCTATCCGATTCCACATGCACACCCGCTTGGGCTAGTATGCGCAGCGAATCCTCATGCACCTGGTTGATAAGTTCTTCTGTCAGGAAAGTGATCTTCGGCTGGACGAGATTTGTCTGGCTCATCGTTGCTCCCAATACTAATTTTTCTAGCCTGATTCTAACATCAATATTATTGGGGATTTAGGCGTTTAAAGCATCAACCGCCAACTTACGTTTTTGAGGGCTGTCTTGCTGAATATCTTACAGATTTGCCCCATTATAAACTAGATAGACGCTTGGATTTTATTGGGTAGGTGGTGGAAGCTTGGTATGAACCTATAGCGGGTTCCAAAATTCAAGTACGGCCTTATCATCATCACCAGGTCTATCTACTCGAGTTTCGCCATTTTCATTAAGCGCAACTATTCTTTTATCAATGTCAGATTCTCCAGCGATAATTCGGCTGTGTGTAGTTAGAAATAATTGGTTTAATGGATAATCGGGAGTATCAACGAGGTTAACCATAATTCGTAGAATTTCTTTTTGTGTTGAAGGTGATAAGTTCAATTCAATTTCCTCAATTCCAATTATCGATGATTCTGTTTGGGCAATGTAGGCAAGTATTACCAATAATTGCTGAATTCCAGTTCCTTTTCTTCCTATTGGTAAAATTAAACCTTTCTCACCCTCGACAAATAACTCAATAGCTTTTTCACTAACTCTAGCGATTGAAATATTTCCTCGTCCAATGGGAGGAGAAGAGAAGTCATCTATAATCTTTTGGTAAATGCTGTGTGTCTTATTATTTAAATTTATTTGAAATAGCCAGTTCTTAAAATTATCAGCAGAGAGAAGAACATTACCCTCATGCCGATTCAATTCTTCCTCAGATCTAAGAAATCTCAATGCAGGAACGCGAAGAAAGCAATTATTCATACTCATCATAAGAACCTGAAAGATATTCCTGGAATCGGGAAGAACTATATCTTCGAATCCAGCTAAATATTGATCATCTGGATCATTACTCGAATTGTAAAAATCTTCACCATCAAATGTGACTCTTACTAATTCCATCTGTGAACGATCGATGTCAAGAGGGTGGATCACCCCAAAGATTTCCAAGAAGTAATCATCCTTACTTTCAGGAAACGATGCAAGAAAGTCCAGCGGCAGGTCCTTTAAGTTAGTAATTTCATTCTTAGAGAATGATATAAGTATTGAAAAATTAATTAATTCTTCTGCATTGAGAAAATAGTTGTATGAAAACCCTTCAACAATACCTCTCCAAAAACCAGTTGGAATCCTTCTCGATGATTCTTTGCCTTCATCAGGTACATCAGTTATATCCTCAGAATATTTTTCCATAAATACCATCTCTAGAAAAGCTAGTATGTTTGATTTGCCAGTATCATTATCCCCAAACAAAAGTACCTTTGATGAAAGCTCATCAATATTAAAATTATTTAAACTACGAAATTTATTTACTGAAAACCCATTTATTCTCATAATAGCCTCCGCAATATTATTGATGCGCCTATTCAATATCTCCAAATTCTTCTATAAGTTTATTTGAAACTTGTAAAAATAAATCGCGCTTTGATTGATCATCCTTTGATAACAAATATAGAATGATTAAAGTTTTTTTAAAAATTTCTCCATACCGTTTAGACTTAAAAAGAGGATATTTTGTGTTTATCTCGATGACACTGTTTTTACCTCGCCTTATAGCTGGAGATTCACTATTAACTAATTCCCAGTCAAGATAGTTTACCGCAATATTGTCATTTCCGAATTGTATGAAATCTCGGAATGCCTCATGGTCTTCAATGACTTTGATCTCCTTTTTTCTAAAATCAATTTTAACTGGTGCAGTGTTGACTGAAGCTTCAGTAACTGGCTTACTGATAAGGTTAAATCCAAGGTTTTTAAGATCTTCAATCTTACTATTTATTATCGTTTGCCGTGAACCCACTTCTGCAACCCGAGAATTGCTCAATTGACGTGTTATATCACGACTTGATACCGAAGCGTTTTCTACATAAGCCGCTTGTTTCCTTAGGCGTGACCGAAAATACTCACTAAATATATCGAACTCAGGTGTTTCTCTAAATCTTGCTCGATCAATAGTTATTAAGTTATCAAATCCGTCTAATAAATGAATGTCACCAGAAAGCCAATGCAAACGGCTATAAGTTCTTCCGAGGAGTTGTAACCCGAAGGTAGTACGTTCACCCACTCCTACATTGCTAAGTCGAATTTTTAAGTACCTCTCTTCAACAGGGGAGATAGCCTTCCAATCTGTTGCTATGACATACCGACAACGAAATCCATTATAGTTCCATACATCGTTTTCCAATATATTATCCCCTGGAGTATTACGATAAATCTTTTCTTTGTTGAAAGTTAAAGAAATAGAAGATGTGTCTGTGCTTGTAAATGCTTTTTTATAAGAACTATTTGCCGGGTACTCAAGAGGTAAATTTTCTCTTATCCACCAAACCAACCTTTTTTCCGGAGAGTATGAGACAATAGAATTAGGCTTTGCTTTATTATTCAGGGTGTCTCGATGTTGGAAAAATTGCTTGCACAATTCAGAAAATCCAGTTATGTGAAAAGTGGTACCGGATTCTGATAAATATCGGGGGTCACTGATTTCTGTTCCTGGTATTGAAACGTCACCTATGCTAAAACCCACTTGATTCTTTTTAAAGAATTGCTCAGCTGGAATATTGGCCTCAATTCGGATATCAGATCCACGGGCAGTAGATATCATTTGAATAGTTTTTGCGAAAGGGAAAATAGCAAGAAACCCGATCCCGAATCTTCCAATCCTCTTCCTATTGTAAACCGGGCTTATTTGTCTTCCTCTCTGTTGTCCAGCTATCCTCAAGAAAAAATCGAAATCATCTGGGGTCATGCCATTACCATTATCGGATATAGTAATGACCTCATTTTCTAGATCTAGCATAATATCTACTTCGGTGGCATCCGCATCATAGGAATTACTAACTATTTCCCGAATAGCACCAGGAAAATCCTCATATGTGGAGGCGCTTAATAGTCTAACGATCCGCAAATCAACGCTTAATTGTTTTTTCCATGTAGTTCTTGCCATAGATTACTCCTAAAAGTTCATTAGATTCCAACTAATAGCCATTCAATATTACTTCTCGGTTTTCCATTTTTCTTACTTAACGCGTATTTATAACGTTTCATCTTTTTAAAAACTTTTTTTCCATTGGCTTCTAAGATTTTTTGGATAGCTCCAACAGAAACCAAGCTTCCTGATTTGTGAGAAAATATGATTGTACTACTTTTAAACTCTTCAATTAACTCTTCAAATAAGCTAAGCAATTGTTTGGGATTTTTAGATGGCCATTTTAAACCATTTTCTTTAAGTTTTAAATTTGATGAATTCCAATTAATCATTTCCAACCATTTATTATATGTTAGTAATCCTTCCAAAAAATGGTATAAATCCCGATAGTCAGAATCCTTTTGATTCTTAAAGAAATAAGGAGGGTCAAAATAAACTAAATCATAACCATTTTGTTTTATTTGAAATGCATTTTTCTTATATGCTTTATTATTCCTCTTATTATCAAAAATAACCCGGTTTGCCTCTAACGCAAATTTTTTAAATGTCACATGGAACGGTTTTTCCCAAGTAGTTTTGTTTCCAAATTGTCTTTTTACTTCATTTTCCCTTAAATATAGATTCTTCCTGTGGAATAGATTAAAGGGTCGTTTTATTAAACATGATTGACCTAATGCCCATAGGGCAATTGACTTTTTCATTTTTGCTGTTTCTGCGGAATATAAGTTATCTAGGAATGAAATATTACCAATTACTTTATCCAACCATTCATTTTCAGAATCGTTGTAATAATATCCACTAAAAGTATCGAAAACTAAACTATTATAGTTAACATTGCTTTGAGACGAACATATAAAATTAATATCATCTTTTGATAATCTTATGTTATTGTTTTCTACCATGGCTAACCCACCTATATAATTATATTTTAAATAATCATTATATGTAATCTCCTTCCCCATTCTTTTCATCAATATTGAAACAATAGCTGTACCTCCAAACAAATCTAGGGCTGTGTTAAATGAAAGATCATTAAGCGTTTCCCAAATCCAAGGTAGAATTTTTCGCTTACTCCCACGATATCTTGTTGTTGGGAATAACCATTGATCTGGTAGATTTTTAATAATTAGTGGGGAATTCATGTCTCTATATATACACTAAGTTTAAATAAAGAATTCTGAATTGTTTCTTCAATTCCAAGGGTATCTTCCAATTTTGATTTCATTTCCATTTGTGATAGCTTTTCTTCGTTGTATTCAATTAATCTATTGTAGTTATCAACATTATTTTTTTTCTAAACGAATTGTACCCCAACATCTAAGGTCTGGCATAACTACCCGCCCTCTATCTTCTGTCCCCCAATACGGCCTCAACCCGCTAACCTCCCTCGCCTTCATCCAACGTTTCCAGGACTGGGAAGATATGTAATTTGTCACCCCCCGAAAGCGAACAACCACCTCCAGGGGGTGTTGAGCGATGGTTAGGTTAATTCTTGGGCGGATTCTTGGGTAAAGTGAAGCTGGCTGGCAGCAGGTTGATTTTTAAACAGCAGGGGTAAACTCAATGGCAATGTTCCAATCAAGTTCATTAAAGCACCAATGAACATCCAATTATCCAGGTCTATAAATACCATGATCAACAGGTTGCCGGTGAAGATCAGGCTGGCCGCCCATTTCGGAACGATCTGGCTGGCGTATAAACCAACCGCCAATACCATCAAACCAATCAAACTGAGGGCAGAGAGGTAGGTGGTCAGCGCTAAGGGCCCTTGCATTTCGGTGAGCGCTTCTAAAGCCGGGATCGCACCAGCGATTTGATCGGGAGCTAGATTGCCAACCGCGGCGAAGGACAGCCAGGCAGCAAACACACCGCCAAGGTATACGCCCCCGACCAGGGTGTTTAATACCCCGATGATCGCGTACCAAGGTTTTTGCTTGAACAACACATATCCCATGTACATTCCCGAGATCATCAGGAATGGCACGCTGAAGTAAGCGAGCATGTGCGGGTTGGTAAAAAGGCGATCCCGATTGGGTCCGGTCAGCGTGCTCATCAAACCCTGAACGGAATTGGGCTCATAGCGCAGCTTGAACGTAAAGAAATCGGATAGGTTGTCGTAGTGCATGCCAAATGCCACCATCAGGATCAGGGGGAATAGGATTAGCGATATCCCTGAGATTTTCTTAAGGATATTTTGGGCTTTTTGGTTTTTCATCTCATTCTCCTTTAGTGTATAATTCGTTCATAAATGAACATTTTGTTTGATTTAATGGTATTGCAGTTTGATCCTTCTGGTCAACAATCAATTCGCTAAAAGCATTCATTTATGAACATTTCAGAGTTTTTGTATGGATTTGGAGGTGATTTAATGGCAGAAAAACAGGTAAGCCGCCGGACCAAACGCACCCGCAAACTGATCGAAGATGCATTAATGTCTTTGATGTTGGAAAAGCGCTACGATAAGATCACCGTGCAAGATATTATTGACCGGGCTGATGTGGGGCGTTCGACCTTTTATGCGCATTTTGATGGTAAGGAAGACCTGCTGACCAGCGACTTCGAACAACTATTTTCCAGCCTCAGCCAGCAGATGGATACTGACCAGGGAGACAATAACGAGGTTTTTTCTACGACAGATCTTTTCAAGCACATCCAGGCTCATCATGGTTTATATAAAGCTTTGGTTTGGGGGCGCGGGGTTGCCTTGATTTTCAAACAAGGCAATATCATCTTGAGTAGAATTTTTGAGCGGCGGTTGATTAGGTTAGTAGATGATGGGGAGGAGTTAAAAGTGCCTATACCAGTGTTAGCCAATCACCTGGCAGGCTCGTTTTTAACGCTGTTGAAATGGTGGTTGGACAATAATATGCCTCATACGCCGGAAGAAATGGATGAGATGTACCAAAACATGGTGCTGCCTGGGGTGTGGGGTTCATTAGGGAGAGAGAGCTAGGTTTGGGTTGGAGGCGTTACATTTAGCCATTATATTCTGTCCCCCAATATCCACCTTAGGAGGCACTCACCTCTGGCGCACGCGTTGTTTTGGTCGAGAAGCCGATCTGCGGTTTTGGCGCGGTTTATGTTTCCGGGGAGTGTGCGTGTATTCCGGCATAGGCGCATCGTAGTCAAAATCTGGCAGCCGTTGCCGGGGTAGTTTTTGCTTCATGATCTTCTCTATTTTTTGCACCATTTCGCGGTCGTCCGGTGTGGTCAGGGTAAAGGCTTCCCCCGTTCGCTCGGCCCTGCCAGTGCGCCCGATGCGGTGGATGTATGCATCCGCGGTATCCGGCATATCGTAATTGATCACGTGCGAAATGCTATCAATATCCAGCCCGCGCGCTGCAATGTCTGTCGCCACCATGATCTGGTACTTGCCTATTTTGAATCCTCGCAGGGCCTGGCGGCGCTGGCCTTGGGTGCGGTTGCTGTGTAGGCTGGTCACCTTATAACCTCGGTTTGCGATTTGTTTTGCCAGCCGCTGTGCGCGGTGTTTCGTGCGTGTGAAGACCAACACCGAATTGGTGTCCGTTTGTTTGAGTAATTTGAGCAAAAGCCCTCTTTTTAGGTGATGCGGTACCGGATAAAGCGTGTGGGCTACTGTGTGAGCAGGGCGGGCAAGCCCAATGGCGACCCGTTTAGGTCTGTTCAGGGTTTGAGCTGCAAGGCGCTCGATCTCTTTGGGGAAAGTAGCTGAAAACAACATGGTTTGCCGCTTTCCAGGCACATGTTGGAGGATACGTTTAATATCAGGCAAGAAGCCCATATCAAGCATACGGTCGGCCTCATCTAAAACCAATACTTCTACTTCCCCCAGCTTGGCATGCTTATTTTGGATATGATCCAGCAGCCGCCCCGGGCAGGCCACCACAATTTCCACGCCGCGGTGCAGCGCCTCAATTTGGTTCGCTGCCCCAACGCCGCCGTAAATGGCGATGCTGCGTATATTTGTGTTGCCCTTAAACTGACCGATGGCCTGGTGGATCTGCGCGGCCAACTCACGCGTTGGCGTAATGATCAATGCCCGCATGCGCTTGCCTGGGCCTTTGAGCAGTTTGTGCAGAATAGGCAGCACAAAGGCCGCCGTCTTGCCCGTGCCCGTTTGGGCAGTGCCGATCAGGTCATGCCCCGCAAGAGCGAGGGGGATAGCTGATATCTGTATCGGTGTTGGTTTGTCATAACCCGCTTTAGTAATGCCTGCATTTAAACGGGAATCTAGATTGAACTGGTCGAAGTTCATAAAAATAATAATCCTTGTATTCAGAAGTCAAGCGGATGTCAGGGGAATCGAGCGGCGCTCAAAGGTAACAGCGGCAGAGACTGCTGGGTAATTAGTAAAACGGGCACAACCTTAACCGATAGCTGAGCGCTTGTCAAGCAACGCGAAGGGTAAGTAAAGGCTGTTTTATTAACCCGAGGAGTTTTTCTTAATGGGGGATTTTTCGGAGTATAATCAATAAAAGATAAGGGCAATAAATGAGTTTTCAAAAGATACTAGATAAATATAGAAAGATTTCTTTTTCAGAACGTGACAAAGGGGATCGTTTTGAAAGATTAATGCAGGCTTACCTGCAAACCGACCCAAAATACGCCCATCGCTTCAAAAAGGTTTGGCTCTGGAATGAGTTCCCCGGAAGATCAGACTTAGGCGGCGGTGACACTGGAATAGATTTAGTTGCTTTAACACCAGATGGTGATCATTGGGCAATTCAATGCAAATGTTATCAAGAAGATTCGCGCATTGACAAGCCAGCCGTTGACAGTTTCCTCTCTACATCAAGCAGAGAATTCAAAAACGTGAACATGCAGACCACTCGTTTTGCTCACCGACTTTGGATTTCCACTACTAACAATTGGGGAACAAATGCCTCCAGGGCTATAAAAAACCAAAATCCGCCTTTAACAAGAATCAATCTTACCGAACTAAAAGAAGCCCCGGTTGATTGGGAGAAATTGGATAGTGGAATTCATGGCGAATCATCCCGCACACCTAAAAAAATACTTTTCCCTCATCAAAAGAAAGCTCTCGAAAAAACACATGATTACTTCAAAACCGCAGATCGTGGCAAACTCATCATGGCCTGCGGAACAGGTAAAACCTTCAACTCGCTGCGTATTGCTGAAAACGAAACGGACGGAAAAGGTTTGATATTATTCCTTGTGCCGAGTATCGCTCTGCTAGGGCAGACACTACGGGTGTGGAGCTCAGAGGCTAACGAACCTATCAACGCCATTTGTATTTGCTCTGACCCAAAAGTTTCCAAAAAAAGATCCAAAAACAAGGGTGCAGACAGGTTTAGCACAGTGGATTTAGCTTTGCCTGCATCTACTGACACCGACAATATTCTGCAGCAATTTCAGCAAATAAAAGCAAACAAATTGCCGGGGATGACAGTTGTATTTTCCACGTACCAATCCATAGAAGTGATTGCCCGTGCCCAGAAAGTGTGGATGAAGAACGGTTTCAATGAATTTGACCTGATTATTTGTGATGAAGCCCACCGTACCACAGGTGTAACTCTGGCAGATGAAGATGAATCAGCCTTTACAAAAGTGCATGATAACAAATTTATCAAAGCCAAAAATCGAATGTACATGACCGCTACCCCACGACTGTATAGTGATGATTCCAAAAGTAAAGCAGCCCAAGCCGAAGCGATTTTGTGTTCTATGGACGACACATCTTTGTACGGGCAGGAAATTTATCGCATAGGTTTTGGTGAAGCAGTAGAGCAGGATTTGCTCACCGATTACAAAGTTTTGATTCTTACTTTGAGTGATCAAGATATTCCCCCTGCCGTACAGCGTATGATTGCTGCCAACGAATCAGAAATAAATACTGATGATGCATCCAAACTCATTGGCTGTATCAATGCGCTGTCCAAACAGTTTTTAGGGGATGACGGGAAAACCAAAGAATCAGACCCTGAACCCATGCGCCGTGCAGTTGCATTTTGCCAAAGTATTGCCGTATCGAAAAAGATCACAGCTATTTACAATACAGCAACTGATGAATATCTTACTTCATTGCCTTCTGAAAAGAAGGAACAAATGGTTTCCATTGCATCCCAGCATATGGATGGCACAATGTCCGCGCCGAAAAGAGATGAAATGTTGGGCTGGCTAAAAGACCCCACCGATAACAACGAATGTCGCATACTGACCAATGTGCGCGTTTTAAGTGAAGGTGTGGATGTCCCTTCTTTGGATGCCGTATTATTTTTATCTGCTAAAAACTCTCAGGTGGATGTGGTTCAGTCTGTTGGTCGCGTGATGCGTAAATCGCCGGGAAAAAAATATGGCTACATCATAATTCCGATTGTTGTGCCTTCCGATGTGGAAGCAGATGTAGCCCTTGACGATAACGAACGCTACAAAGTTGTTTGGACAGTACTAAATGCTCTTCGAGCGCATGACGACCGTTTTAATGCTACCGTCAATAAAATTGACTTAAACAAAAAACGCCCACTACAAATTTTGGTGGGGCGTCCTGAATACTCCTTTGACGAAGATGGAAACCCCTCACGGATCAAAGAAGAATCCGCCACATACGAAACCAACAAAAACGTCGCCCGCCAAATGGCTTTGAAATTTGAGCAGCTGCAATCGGTGATTTTTGCCCGCATGGTGCAAAAAGTGGGTGACCGCAGGTATTGGGAGCAATGGGCAAAGGATATTGCCATTATTGCCGAAAGACAAATTGAGCGTATCAACTACCTAATTTCCAAGAAAAAAGATCAAAGAGCCGCATTTGATAATTTCTTGGCTGGTTTACAACGCAACATCAATCCAAGCCTTAATGAAAGCGAAGCAGTGGAAATGCTCGCCCAACATATCATCACCAAGCCGATTTTCGAAGCTTTGTTTGAAGATTATTCATTTGTCAAAAGCAATGCCGTATCCACCGCCATGCAAAGCATGTTGGAAGTTTTAGAGGGCGAAACTTTAGCAGAAGAATCTGAAACCTTGCAACGCTTTTATGAATCGGTACAAAAACGGGCTGCAGGGATTGACAATGCCGAAGGCAAGCAACGCATCATAATTGAACTATATGACAAATTCTTTAAAACAGCATTTCCAAAAATGGTGGAGCAGTTAGGCATTGTTTATACACCTGTGGAAGTGGTGGATTTCATTATCCATTCGGTCGATGATGTTTTGAAAAAGGAATTTGACCGCACGATTTCAGATGAAAATATCCAAATCTTGGATCCCTTTACCGGAACGGGAACCTTTATTACCCGCTTGATTCAAAGTGGATTGATAGACGAAAAAGACCTAGCTCGCAAATACCAACAGGAACTGCACGCCAATGAAATTGTATTGTTGGCCTATTATATTGCAGCCGTTAACATTGAAAATGCTTACCATGATCAATTGGACGAAAATACTGTATATGAACCCTTTGAAGGTATTGTTCTTACAGATACATTTCAATTGAGTGAAACAGACTCAAGCGAAAGACTTTCTTTTTCTGAAATGTTCCCCCAAAATTCAGCCAGGGTTGCTAAGCAAAAAAAAGCTCAATTGCGGGTTATTATTGGAAATCCACCATATTCCATTGGGCAAAAATCAACAAATGATAACGCCCAAAACCAAAAATACCATAAGTTGGATGCAGACATTGCCAATACTTACGCTAAAGTATCTAATGCGGGTCTGAACAAATCTTTGTATGATGCATATATTAAGGCATTTCGTTGGAGTAGCGACCGGTTGGACCCCGAACATGGCGGGGTTATTGCTTTTGTATCTAACGGATCTTGGTTAGACAGCAACAGCACTGACGGATTCCGTAAAGTGTTGGAAAAGGAATTTTCCAATATTTGGGTGTTCAATCTTCGAGGCAACCAACGCACGAGCGGTGAATTGAGTCGAAAAGAAGGTGGGAAAATATTTGGTTCAGGATCACGGGCATCTATTGCAATAACTCTCCTGATAAAGAACCCCAAAATCAAATTCGAAAAAGCTAACATTCATTATCACGATATAGGCGATTACTTGACACGCGAAGAAAAGTTGACTATTGTGAGCAATTTTGGAACAATTGCCAGCCCTGAAATAAAATGGGAATCCTTGAACCCCAACCAACACGGAGATTGGCTTAATCAACGGACAGATCTGTTTAACACTTTCATTCCTATTGCTCCAGAAAAGAAGTTTAATACGAATTGCAATGCCTTTTTTACAACATACGCTATTGGTGTAGCCACAAATCGGGATGCTTGGGTGTATAATTTCTCCACCAAATCGATTGAGAATAATATGAGGCGGACTGTTAATTTCTACAATGAGCAGCAAAAAGGATTCAACGAAGCAAGAAGAAAAAACTTAAACCTTAATTCAGAAAATTTCATTGATGCTGACCCAAAGAATATTAGTTGGACTGTAAACCTGAAAAAGGACTTAGAACGTGGGATTAAGCATAAGTACAAAATAAATGAAATAAAAATTGGAAGTTATCGTCCTTATTTAAAACAACATTTGTATTTTGATAAACCATTTATTGAGCGCCCCGGATTAAGTCCAATAATATTCCCTCGTTCTGATACTAATAATATTGTCATTTGTATTTCAGGTATTGGTGTAAATAATGATTTTTCAACCTTGATTTCAGACTGCATACCCGACCTACAAATGCAATTTAATGGTCAATATTTTCCATTATACTATTTCGAAGAAAGAGACAAACAATCTCCAACTCTGTTTGATGCCACAGGAGAAAGCGAGTTCATCCGTAGGGATGGCGTATCAAATTTTATTTTGGAAAGAGCTAAGAAGCAGTATGGTAAAAATGTCAGCAAGGAAGATATTTTCTACTATGTTTATGGTATTTTACACAGCCCAGATTACCGCATCACCTTTGCGAACGACTTGAAGAAAATGCTACCTCGCATACCCTTGGTAGAAAATGTCCGAGATTTTTGGAAGTTCAGCAAAACAGGCCGCCAATTAGCGAAACTGCATATTGAGTATGAAGATGTGCCGCCTTATGGAGGAGTAAACGTAAGCGGTGAAGATAGCGGTTTTTACCAAGTAGAAAAAATGCGCTTCCCTAAAAAAGATGGCGAGGTGCGGGGCAAAAAGAAAAGAGTAAATGATAGAAGTACAATCCATTACAATAGCAAGATCACTGTTTCCAATATTCCAGAAAAGGCTTATGAATATATTGTTAATGGCAAATCCGCAATTGAGTGGATCATGGAACGCTATCGGATCACCATTCATAAAGCCAGCGGTATCAAAAACGATCCCAACGATTGGTCAGATGAAGTTGGCAATCCTAGATACATTTTGGACTTATTGTTGAGTGTCATCAATGTAAGCGTACAGACGGAGGACTTAGTAAATAGCTTGCCAAAAGTTAAATTTGAATAATAAACCAGGCTTTACTGCATCACTAAGCAACTGCCTGCCTCTGCGGCTCCCGAACCCGGCGCTTTTTTGCCAGCACGATCGTGTTTCCCAACAACACCAGGGCCACCCCGCTGAACTGTGCTGCGCTCCATGTCATGCTCTCAAAGAGGGTGGAAAGAATCAGAGCGATCACCGGAAATAGCACGGTAACGTAGGCAGCCCGGTCAGCGCCGATCTTGCCCAACAAGGTCAGATAACTTCCAAAGGCGATCACCGACCCAAACAACGCCAGGTAGAGCAGCGAAGCCGTATAACCGAAAGTGGTTTCAAAGGCAAAGTCTGCCCCATTAAAAACAGCGAAGCTAAACATGATCACAGCTCCGTAAGCCATACCGAAGGCATTCGTCTGGATCACCGGTAAGTCGTTGCGCTGGTTGCGTGCGGAAACGATATTTCCCAGAGAGGCTGAGATCACAGACGCAAAAGCCAGCCCAATCCCCAGGCCGCCCCCGCCTGATAGATCGGATGCAGTCAATTCAGGTGCAAAGATCAGCAACAATCCCCCAATCCCCACCAGGGCGCCAACCACCACCCTCGGGCGCACCGGATTGCGCAAAAAGACCGCTCCAAAGATCACATTGGTAATGATGATCATCGAAAAAATTATTGCCACCAACCCGCTGGTCAGGTAGCCTTCAGCGAGATACACCAGGGCATAATTAAAGGAAAACAACAAGAAACCTTGCAGCGCCATAAAGGCATGCTCGGCGCGGTTAAAGCGCAGACGCAATCCGCGCGCGGCGCTATACGAGAAAAGGATCACGGCAGCCAGCGAAAAGCGGTAAGCGACAGAAAGCTCTGGCGGGACTACTCCTAACTGAAACTTGATTGCCAACCAAGTAGAACCCCAAATTAAAACAGTGATGACATAATAATACGCGTTACGCATGCCTGAACTCCTTTGATTCGTTTACGGTCTTCTTCCAAAGTCTGTTGTAATCAATTACGCTCCAACTAACCTGGACAATCTCAATATAACCTGCTATACTTATTTTGATAGTTAGAATATATCATTAATCACATAACCTGTCAATAGGCTTTTGACGGTTATAATCGTAGGATATCTCATGGAAACCAGTGAAAAAACCAAAAATAGCGCTTGGTCCTTTGATGGCGGGCATATCGCGCTAAACTTCGCCAATACTACCGACTGGCACGCCAGTGCGCAGCCCGAAGAGCTGCTCAACAGCTATAGCGACCTGGTGAACTGGTCTCAGGATTTTGATATACTCAACGAACAGCATGGCGAAACCCTTCTCCGGGAAGCCGCAAAATATCCCCAAAAAGCGGCTGCCGCTTTGAATAATGCTCAAGATCTTCGCGAGGCCATTTACCGCATCTTCGCCGCGATCAGCACTCAAAAAGAGCCAGCAAAAGAAGATCTAGACCACCTTAAACACTCTTACGCTCAGGCCGCCGCGGCCATCAATATCACCCCCGATCAACACGGTTTCACACTGAATTGGATCCCCGAAGCGCCCGCCTTTGAGCAAATGCTCTGGCCGATCTCCCACGCCGCCCTCGATCTGCTTCTCTCCAGCGATCTCGCGAAGGTCGGGCAATGTGCCGACGACCGAGGCTGCGGGGCGCTCTTCATTGATACTAGCCGTAACCACAGCCGCAGTTGGTGTAGTATGGAAATCTGCGGCAACCGCGCCAAAGCCCAGAGGCACTACCAGCGCAACAAATAAATTACCCCAGTTCAGGCTCGAACCGCCGACAGACGCTTTAGGAGAATCCATGAGGTTTTACAACATGTATAGGTAGGTCAAATAGAGTCCAATGTGTCCAGGCTGATTGCAGTAAAAATGCAGTAAGTTAGACATTATCCAAAACAGGAAAGGCGACTCAATCTCTCCCGAACCTGCTGATTCGAAGCGGGATGAAAATGTGGCAACCCAAGGAAGGAATGAACTTTTTTCTCGTTTTGATAAATTGAGGGGATGGAGAGCGTGTGTATCCGACTTTTGTTGATTTAGGATTAGGATAATCCTGCAACCATTTCCTTGAATTCGCTTTCTGTGAACGCTTGCATGGTCTCGGTGCGCACCTTCCCCAGGCCTCCGATAGCCAACAGGATGGATGCGCCTGTTTTTGAGTCTGGCACTTGAGTGATGGCTACAAAATCGTAACGGCCCATTGTTAAATGCCAACTAAGGAATTTCCCTCCGGCCTCTTCTGTTGCTTTTCGAGCTGCTTCAATTCTTGCTGGGCTCTCCTTGATCTCGCTAACTCCTTCTTTAGTGTAACTGCCGAGGATAATATAAGTTTCCATGTAAATCTCCTTTTTCCGATTTTACTTGAAGTAAGAAGTACACACGCTCCGAATCTAACTATACACTATTTAGTATTGTAAAGGAAGTAGGGTGATTTGATTATTGATTATGTTTTGAGTTAATGCTTTGATTGGCTTACTCGCATTATTTGCAACAAGCGCATCAACACAAAAATATTGGGGGGATTCTGAAATTGCCAGAATTACGAACAAAGAGCGCTCAACTGTGATCGGGTGGATCAAATCCAGCAGGTTCGGGTATGTGCCTAAGATTGACAACAATTGACACGTTTAGAAAGGTGACTCGGCGCAAATAATTACTTTTTCGAGTCTTGAAAAGCACACTATGGACGGACTCTAAACACCAACCTGCGCTTTAGGAGATTCCGTGTTCTTTATCCATACAGTATAACTGTGTCCATTTGACTTGCCCCCCGTTTTTGCACCAGTTGTTATGTTATATCATAAAGCGAGGCTAGGCCAACACAGCTTCAATTATCCCGACATACCCCCTGGCAGCATTCACCAAATCGTCTAGCTCAATATATTCATTAACGACATGGCATAACGCCGATGTAGAAGGCCCAAACCCGATTGTTGGCACGTCTGCGAACCCAGCACTGTACGCGCCATTTGTGCAAAAACGGTAGATATCGTATTCAACCGGCAATCCAGCGTTTTGTAATCCCTGTGCAGCAATTTGCACAAAATTGTGATCCCGTGGGAAAGCCCATGCAGGGAACCACTTTTCCATTTTCAATTCGTTACCCGTGTAAGTTCTATAACTTTCCTCAACCAGCGAAACTTCAACCCGCGCCCCCGGGATGGTCGGTAACCCTGCCAAAGATCGTTGCACGCTTTCCCAACTTTCTCCCAGAACCAAACGGCGGTCATAGGTCGCTCGGCAGCCATCGGGAATCACCGAAAAACCCGGATACGGGCTGGAGATCATATCGGTCAATTCCATTACTCCCCTCCCCAAAATGTCGTCCACAGGTAGATCGATCTGCCCAATGGCCTCAATCACCGGCAGCATCGCACTTACCGCATTGACTCCTTTATCAGGAGTAGAAGTGTGCCCGGATACACCAAAGGTTTCGATCACAATTTCGGCACGGCCACGGCTAGCATGGACCAATTTTAGATCGCTAGGTTCACAGATTACGACAAAATTAGGAGGAAATTCTTCCATCACGGCTTGGAGCGCCCGCCCTTCTAACACTTCTTCCATCACCGAAGCAGATATCACGACCCGGCCGGAAATTTCCTCGCGATCAACAGAGGCAGCAGCTATCACCATACCCGCTGCCGCGCCCTTCATGTCCGAAGCGCCCCGCCCATACAATCGTTTCCCAATGATATCACCACCAAAGGGAGGATATCGCCAGCTTTCCGGGCTAGTAATTCCTACGGTGTCGATATGGCTGTCAAATAACAATGTCGGCCCCGGCTTTCCACCCTCAATTACCCCAACCACGCTTCCGTTTGTATCAATATTAACCTGGTCATAATTTAAAGCGTGCATTTCAGCCACCAAGAGGTCAGCGGCCGCCTGCTCATCACCGATCAAAGTTTTACTTTGCACCAGTTTTTGGAAGAGTTCAATCACTGACTGAGGGTTAATTGTTGTTCCCATAATTTCTTCCTACTCATAAAACTTATCAAAATATATCATGCAAAAGTATAGCATGAGCGAACACTCTATGACCCCATTCTTATGATAAATACAGTAATCCGTTTTGTACCCCAGGACGGGCTCGAACCGCCAACCTATGCTTTAGGAGTTTTCGGTGTATTCGTTTATCCATTATTTTCTGGTGTCAGCAGTTCATTATTCCCGTAATTACCCATATCATATTTTTAATTATGTCCGTTATTTATATTGTGTTTATCGTGTTTGCAGTAAAATTGCTGTTAGTTAGATAATATCCCAATCCAGGAAAGACGACTCAAAATTGTGTTGAAAACCAACTGATTAAGAGTCAGTCGAAAAGTAGTCCATCCTGGATTTCAACCTAAGTAGAGGTTTGTGATACGACCCACTACCTGCCTTTACCACGACAGACGCAGAGAAGATAGTTATGATAATTCACCAACCAGATGTGGTAAACAAAGATGGGGAAATTGTCATCTCCGCTAATGTGGAAGTTCAATCGTCTTCTCCAGCTTCAAGAGAGATTCCAAAAAAACTCTGGTTTTCTTTTCCCGAAACCTACCAGGATTTTATTTCATTTCAAAGTGACGGATTTATTGCTTCGTTGATCTTAAGATCCATGAGATTAGGAGAAAATGTTGAAGTAAGAGGAACAACCTCTGCGCGCCTTGCATATGGATTCGAAGAATATCAAGCTGTATTTAATGCCTGGCTACCCAATCTATTTGAAAGGGTCAACGTAACTTATCAAAAACTGACTCCCTCCAAGGATCAGTTTTCTCCTGGTGGTGTTGGAACTGCCTTCTCGGGAGGTGTAGATTCATTTCACACCCTCTCTTTTCATTTGCCGCAAAATCAACCCAATACCTTTTATCAATTATCGCATGGACTTTTTATCCACGGCTTTGACATACCACTGGCCTCCCAGGAACAGTACAACTCGTTATGGCTTCGCTATGAAACCTTGTTCAAGGACTTAGGAATAACTTTATTAGAAGCCAAAACAAATATAGGCCAATTTTATGCCTATCAAATAGATTGGATTTACGCTCATGGGGGGCCCTTGATAGGCACAGCTCTGTTTCTGGGGAAATTATTCAAGAAGTTTTATATCCCTGCAACCTATGATTATCCAAACCTGGCACCGGCGGGAACATCTCCGCTTTCAGATCATTTATTGTCTACCGAGAACACCCAATTTGTTCACTTCGGCGCAGCCACCAACCGAACTATCAAAATGGACCAACTTGCGCATTGGCAGCCAACTTAACAGAATTTAAGAGTCTGTATCAACCAGGCGAATACGAATACGAATATAAATTGCGGCAAATGTGAAAAATGTGTTAATACGATGATATACCTGCATCTAATCGGTAAATTAATAACTTACCCTATATTTCCAAAAAGCAATATCCTTATTTTGTATTTACGTTGGTTTTTCAACATTAATGTTGAGTATGATTTTATTATGAGGTTTATAAAACGCGCTGTCGCTGTTCGGAAATTCGGATTGATTCCCTTGTTATTGTTAATGTATATCGGTCAATTTATTTATCACATTAAATACAAGATAAGAACGTCCATTCCCTATGAGATTAAATATTGGATAAGAAAACGATTAGGTATTGGCTTTACTTAAATATGCATCAACATTAGGATTCATTTTATTCATTTATTGATACTCTGAAATAAAGCGAGGTATCGCCTTGATAAATAGTTTGAATGTGTCTAAAACCGAAATCTTCTGCCTTTTTCGTTTGCGCAAATATTTGTCCAGTTAATAAGATTGTCAATATGTAAAGTGTGGTCTTCATTATATTACTGCCAACGTATTTATATGGTACAGATACCACTATTCATTTGCAATTTTGTCCCAATTAAGCTTATTGTAATCATGCTGTCCATTTGGTGTCAACGGAACGCAAAGTGAGATAATATCTTAAAGTTTTATTGATTTATTATCTCATCGAATTTACCGATCATTTAATCCCTTTCCATTGAGAATTTGCTGCATACAATTTTCAACCCTTGACTGTCGGGTTTTGGATTGTTTGGCTGCAGAAAAATAAAGATTGTATGCTCTTTTTCGTCCCGGCGTTAATGCATCAAAAGCAGTCTTCAAGGCAGGGATTTCATCTAATTTATTTTGAAATTCTTCAGGAAATATGAGTTCTGTATTCTTTTTAAAATTCACTTTCAAACCGGCTTTTTCCACTTTAATGGCTTCATATATAGGCTTTCAAGATGGTTTCCATCTCAACTATTTCTCGAACATTGGTGAACCGAATCTGGCGGCCCGCCTGCGTATTCTCCCCTGGTTTGATTAGAATACCATTGGTATCCTTTAACAAAACACCTTTGAAAAATAGTAGTGCACAGTATTCTTTAAATGGTTGGATAATAACTATGTTATTTTCCTCAAACGAGTAACAAGGTTTACCCCACTTCACTTCTTCGGCCAGCTGACAGTCAAGAATGATCATTCTCAATGTCTCCATTTCTTCCTGCCACTTTTTGGCTTTACTTAAATATACATCAACCTTAGGATTTATTGTATTCATATATTTATATATAACATGAAATAAAGAAAAATCCCCTCAAAGTAGAGAGGATTTTTAGCGCACTGGAGGGACTCGAACCGCCAAGCTACGCTTTAGGAGTTTCAGTGTTGTTTGTCCATACCGTATATCTGTGTCCATAGTTTCCATGGGGTTTGCCGTTGATTTCTGTGATTTGGGTCTATTGAAGCTGAGAAGTCATCAGTCCACACGGAGTTACGATCATGACCAACAAACATTTCACACACAATTCATTTATCTGTAAAGTCGCAAATCATATTTGTTCATGAGCCACTTTGCACCGATGGCGAAATATTTTCGTAATCCGGCTGGACCTGCATAAGGAATCTGTTTATTTACAAACTTATGATTGGTAAAATCATTCGATTCGCCCACCATTAATTCGGCGATAATTCTCCCAGCTGTTTGCGTAGCAGGAACCCCCTCACCATAACCTACGCCATAGTAAATATTCTTATGATCGCCTATTACCCCGATGGATTCCTTATTCCCCAGAGTTAGGGCAGTGGTTCCACCCCAGGCATGTTCAATTTTCAACCCCTTTAGCTGGGGGAAGAATGTAAACATTTCTTCTTCTATACGCCGTGATACGAATTTGTCGTTCCCGGAAGACAATAGATCTTTGCTATAATACTGGGGGTTTACCCCTCCCATAACAATCCTTCCTTCAACAGTTGGACGGCTATAATTATATAAAGCTCGCAGATCAGATAAACCTTGCCGGTTTTGCCACCCTATAGACTCCCATTGTTCGAGGCTGAGTGGTTCTGTAGCGATTTGGAATACACTAATTGGGATTACGCGATTTTTAAAGAAACCCAATTTATGACTATAGGCATTCATGGCAATCACGATAGACGGTGCCTGTATTTCGCCTAATTCAGTATCCACAAGAATCGTTTTTCCTGGCGTTATCCGAGTCACCACTGTTTGCTCCCGCACCTCAACACCCAGTTCTTCAATCACCCGCTTCATCTCGCGTGCAAGCTTAGCTGGATTTAGAATTGCTCCGTAGGGCACTAGTAATCCGGCTGTGAAGGAGGGCGAGTTGATTTCAGCCTTTAAATCATCTCCCAGGAGCAGTGTGGATTCCATCCCAATCTTGTTATAGTAGGCATGATGCTTTTCTAGGACTTTAACGTGTTTGTTATTCAAAGCTACACTCAACATCCCGTTTTCTTCCAAATCACATTCAACGCCGTACTCTGAAATTACTTGCTTAATTTGTCTTAGGCCATACGAGGACATGCCCAAAGTTTTTTTTCGGTTTTCTAGATCAAAACCCTCCATACCTTCTATCCAATCTGTGGTGATACAAAATCCGCCATTTCGACCACTTGCGCCATAGCCGCAGCAAGCGCCTTCAAGCAGAACAATCTTCTTATTGGGATATTTTTTACGAATGTTATAAGCTGCGGAAAGCCCTGTGAATCCACCTCCAATAATTACAATATCGGCTTTATGTTTACCTCTCAAAGGTTCATTGATCTTTTGATTTTCCAAGTCAACTGATTTAAACCAAAAATTATCGACAAAATATTCATATAGATCAGGGGGTCTCAAGCTCTTCCTATTATTGTGTGATCGCGAAAAATATCTCATTGCAACTCCAAAAAATACTTAAAATTAATTTAGGCAATATTATACATTGAAGTAAATTTTAATTCTTGTTCAGTGATTAGGAGGTGTATTATTCCTGTACAAAAACAAGAAATGAAACCTCCCCGCAGCAAGCTGCGGGGTATCCAGCAGCTATCCAGTCTTATGAAAATAACTTGAGTTGCTGTTCATGTAGTTGCTGATACTCTTCATCCTTTCCTTGATCCTGTACATATTTTTGTATCGTTTCTTCACTCCCGTGTCGTCCGACTGTTGTCACATAGTACCCATCCGACCAAAATTCTCCACCCCACAACTTCCTTTTCACCTCTGGCACTTGTTTGAATATTTCTCGCGCTGTCAAACTTTTCACCGTCTGGATTATTTTTGTGGGGCTATACGTCGGTACCGACTGGATTAGAAAATGCACATGTTCCTTATCTGTTCCTATCTCGATGAACTCGATTTGGTATCGTTTTGCTATCTCCAGACATACTTCTTTCAGTAGTTCATCAACTTTTTTATCCATTACTACACTTCGATATTTTGCAGGGCAGACATAATGATACATCAAGACTGATACTTTATGGCTCTTCCTCACCAGTTTGCTCATCCCCTTATCTTACCCTATTGTTTGCGCAGCAAGCTGCGGGGAAATGCCCTCTTTAGATTATATATTTGATTCAAGATGTATACGGCTTGGTGCTTCTTGTAGGTCACCAAAAACAGTGGACAGATCTTAAATAATTATTTCCCCCGCATATTTGTACCCCAGGACGGGCTCGAACCGCCAACCTACGCTTTAGGAGAGCGTCACTCTATCCATTTGAGCTACTGGCCCAATTATTAATAATTTAGCAAGTGAGATTTGTACTGAACTAAACCAAACTCCCTGAAGCGGGGATGCGTTTACCTAGCCACCGCAAGAGAGATTCAGCGGTAATCTCATTCAACATCCTCAACATTCCATAGCGTAATATGATAAGATTGCCAATATGATACAAAAGACTTGGTCAAATTTTTTTTGAGGAGGTTCATCAATGTGGAATAAAAAGTTTATCAGCCTAATGATTGTCTTGCTGCTAATATCTTTGGCCTGTACTCTCAGTGGGAGTGAAAATGCCGACCAAGAAGATGACAACAGCAGTGAGAGCAGCAATGTCGACACAGGCGATGCCAATAGTAGCGGGGGTGAGGATGATCCCGGGGATAGTCAACCTGAGCCGGAAGATAATGTTGCCGAGACGATCGATTTGGGAGCGGTCAACCAGCTTTCTGCAGTTCACCCCAATTACATCTATCATGCCATCGGAATTATCCAAGGCACCGGCTTAGACAGCAGCCCGGTTTCATTTGAGTTTGTATTAAGGATCGAGACCCAAACTGATCCTTTTGAAGCTTACCACACCGTGATTTCCGACACGATGGCTGGCGAGTTACAAGGCTTCGATATCGTGACACTGGATGGCACCAACTACACTACCTTCCCTGGTGGCATGTGTTTGTCTTCCTCGGCAGATTCCACTGCGGAGAAAGTCTATGAATTGTCGGTTGACATATTCGACGCTTTTCAAAATCAAAGCACATTGATAAACGAGGGTGTGACCGTCAATGATGTCCTATCGGACGAATATACCCTTTCGGTGGAGAACTTTGTCGAGGAAGCATTGGATGATTATACGTTTATCGACGGGAGTATCTTTATCGCCAGAGATGGTGGTTTCATCACACGTGTGCATGCCAACGTGGTGGTCAATAATTTCGACAGCTTTTTCGCTATAGACCCCAACGTTGCCGGCTTAGACCCTAACACAGAGACGACTGGCGAGATCACAGCGGACTATTTCCCAGTGGACGGTTTTGAGCCATTTGTCCCGCCGGAGGACTGCAGCAGCGACTAAAGCCAGGATTTAGCGCATTCGGCGAGATGGATGGCGCAGATTTGCCATCCATCTCATCGCAGCATGTTTTATGTCGCCAATCTTTCACTGGACGATATGCCTGCATATATGCGAGCGAAGTGCACCTTGCCGATTGGGCATTAGCTAGTCAGTGCTGCGTTGGTTCCTTCGCTTTGCCGACCATTCTTCAGGTTTTATTTTTCCCCGCTTGGAAGTACCCCAGGACGGGCTCGAACCGTCAACCTATGCTTTAGGAGATTCCGTGCAGTTCGACCATACAGTATATCTGTGACCATTGTGTCCATGGGGTCAACAGATGGGGGTAAAAAGTGTCCATTGTTTCCATGGCGTTTGCAGTAAAATTGCAGTAAGTTAGATAATAAATCAAAACAGGAAAGGCGACTCGTTCCCAACCTACTAGTATAAAGAATAAAAGAGGTAATCTCCCTGTATATAGTGTCCATAATGTCCATGTAGTCCACTATATGGGGGTAGAAACATCCATTGAGTCCATAGAGTACATAATTTCCACACGTTTTGCACCTTAATTGCACCTAAAAGGAAAACGGCTCTCGCTCTGCCATGGGAAAATTCTTTTTAAAGTTATACCGAGTAAATGTGAAGGTCACATTTGTTATAAAAGATTAGGCATTTCCTAATAGGGTAATAAACCGAATCACCGATTCAATCCCCTTTTTCCATGTTGGGATGTGAATCTTTTCATTCGGACCATGCAAGTTATCATCGGGGAGGGTGATGCCTGTTAATACGGTTGGCATCCCTAAGTGTCGCTGGAGAAGGCATACAACTGGAATTCCACCCCCGCTTCTTTCAATGATGGGGGTGACGCCCCACGTTTCATGCAAAGTCCTTTTCATGATTTCGATTTGGGGGGTATCAACATCTTGGATGAATGCAGGGTCAGCACCAAGCAAATTCATTTCAAGAGTCATTGTCTTAGGTAGCTTCGATTGAATATATGCCTCGAACTGCTGATATATCTTTTTGGGGTCTTGGTCTGGAACAAGCCGAAAACTGATAAGGGCATTGGCAGTTGAGGTAATCGCACTTTTTCTTTCACCTCCCTGAACCATTAATACATCAAAAGTTGGGCGGAGCACAGTCCGTTCATAGGGAGAAAAGTTTTTGTCTCCCCAAATTGCCGGTGCGCCTGATTCCTTAAGGAAGAAGGCTTCATCTTTGGGGTTCAATTTTGAGAGTTCTTTTTCTTCATCACTCATAATTCGAACATCATCATAAAAATATGGCATTGTTACTAAACCATTTTTATCTAGCATATCTGCAATAAATCTACTAAGCACATGGATTGGGTTTTCAATGACCCCCCCAAACATCCCCGAGTGTAATGATTTGGCAGGTCCAGTTAATTTTAAACCAACATAAATGCCACCTCGTAATCCATAGGTAATACTTGGTAAATCATAGTCAGACATTCCGCTATCTAAATTTAGGCAAAAATCTGCCTTTAATAATTCTTGATTCTCTGGAATAAAAGTTCTTAAACTTTTTGACCCTATTTCCTCTTCCCCCTCAAGGAGAATTTTGATATTGATTGGCAATTCACCAACTGCCTTAATTGATTCGAGAGCTGCTAGAAATGTTGAAATATCCCCTTTATTATCAGACGCACCCCTAGCGTATAAATTATTGTTCCGAATGGTGGGTACGAAGGGTTCACTTTCCCAAGCATTTAATGGATCTGGAACCTGAACATCATAATGACCATAGAATAATATTGTTGGTTTATTTTGCCCTGCTGAGAGATTTTCAGCATATACAATCGGATGTCTTTCTGTTGAAATTTTCTTCACCAGTAGAAGATTCATGTCTGTCAATTTTTGAATTAACCAATCCGCCGCGGCACCAATATCTTTGGCGTATTCATCTAAAATTGAAATTGATGGAATTTTTAATAATTCTTCCAATTCAGTTAAAAATGATTGATGATTTTGTTGGGCGAATTTTATAGCGTCACTAGTGCTCAGTCACGCTGGTAGTGATGGATAAAGCTGTTTGAGTTTGATACGAGCATCGCCCGCTCGGAATTGCCA
>VRUJ01000062.1 GCA_019456165.1 Chloroflexota bacterium | reverse complement strand
GAACCTGTTACTCCGCTCTATTACACCGGCCTAATCGACGATGTTCGCATCTACAATCGGGCAGTGAGCGAAAGTGAATTTCAGAATATAGCCGATCCTTCAGGACGCTGGAGCCAGAAAAGCTCCTGGCGTGCGAGTGTATATCGCAACGGCACGCCCGGCTGGGATGACAGCGGGATTCTCCCGGACCCAGGCGCCGTGGTAATCAACGAAGTGATGTCGCATTCGAATACCGGGCCGGATTGGATTGAGTTGCACAATACCACCGACGAAGCGATTAACATCGGCGGCTGGTTCCTGAGTGACAATGACAAAGATGAGCCAAACCTGATGAAATACAGGATTGCCAATGGTACAACGATTGACGCGAACGATTATCTGGTTTTCTACCAGGATACGGATTTCAACAATCCGGGCGACCCCGGCACTATCGTACCTTTTGCCTTTAGTGAGAATGGCGAGGAGGCTTGCCTGTCCTCGCGTTTGGATCCGAACGGCATGTTGACCGGCTACCGCCAGGTGGAAGGTTTTGGTCCTTCGCAATCCAACGTGTCATTCGGCCGATATTTTAAGAGCAGCACCGATAATTTCAACTTTGTTGCGATGGACTACAATACACCGGATGTCAATAACCCTTATCCCAGGGTCGGCCCGGTTGTAATCAACGAGATTATGTACAATCCGCCGACCGGTAATCAGAAAGAGGAATATGTCGAGCTGCACAACATTACCGGAGCGCCGGTGACATTATACCGCCTCGATAAATTTACACCGTGGAAGTTCACCGATGGTATTGATTATACCTTCTCGCCCAGTCCCCCCGTTACGATACCTGCTTATGGTTATCTGATGGTAGTGAAAGACCTGGCTTCCTTTATATCAAGATACGGCAGTATGCCGCTTGGCGTTCAGGTCCTCAATGGTTACAGCGGCTGGTTAAGCAACTCCGGCGAGAGATTGCAGATTGGCATGCCCGGCGATGTTGACGGGCTCGGTACACGTCAGTATATCCGTATTGACAGGGTGACTTACAGTGACGGCTCACATCCTGAGGACGTTCCCGGCGGCGTTGACTACTGGCCGTTTATGGCCGACGGCTTTGGTTTCTCACTTTCCCGCAGGGTACCGGCTGATTACGGCAATGACGTTGCCAACTGGAAAGCCGGCACGCCTTCACCCGGCGTTGTCAACCCATAGAATCCTGCGAAAAGGCAAACATACTATCTGTTCAACGCCGGTGAAAATAGCATCATAGCGGAAAGGGAGCCTATTTCCGGAATGCCCGGTGTGGGTATTACTTGCTGGCTGTATCTCCGAAGACTCAATCGCAGCCGTAGTTGCTTTCCCATTGCGGAGCTTCGTATGATACAGTAAAATCACTTCAGCAATCACTCCTGCGATAGTGTCAGGAGGCTGTCGAACTTGTACTTTTTCCCGGGAAGGCAAGATGAATAGAAGACAGTTCTTGAAAGCTACAGCGGCTACAGCGACGGCCTTATTTGCTGGCTGTTCAGCGAACGACAATGCAGCAAAGAATCAAATTGGCAAAAAAC
>VRUJ01000023.1 GCA_019456165.1 Chloroflexota bacterium | reverse complement strand
ATGAGCGGCCCCATATTTCATTGGGGATGCGCCCACCTCTTCAAATTCAGGTGTGACATTTTAAACTGTACATTGCGCGATTGTGATGTTAATCTTTCCTAAAAAGTTGGGGAAAATCTTTCCAAATGGGAATCCTATAATAACACGTATGATCTGATTTCCTTTACATTCATACTCCCCTCGTGCTGTCAGGTATGGCTTATCTAATTAGAAATCTCGAATATCATCCCGCCAATCCAGTGAAGCACCGAATATAGTGCCAATGACGACTAAAATGATTGTTACCACTAAACTAACTAAGAAGACCCAATTCTCTTCAAAGAAGTATGGCAATATTAGTATGACAACAAAACCCAAGATCAGCCCAATAATTCCCCCTCGAAATACGTATGGCACATCTTTTATTGAGTCCATAATAAATTTTTCATTTTTCCGCTTCACTCTGCGGCGTGCAGTAACCTTTCTGCTCACACGTCGATCTTTTTCCAGCGGATCGCGGGCTTTGATTTGTTCGCTGCGAATTCTTTGTATTCTTTCCTGTTCGGTTTCTTGAAGGCTCATATCGTTTACTCCATATGTTACCGTTTGCTTGTTCACGGGATAGCATTATTTCATATCTTAAACAAGCGAAAAACAACCTGCATTGCGAATTTGTGAGGTTATGTGTCCTACAATGAAATTCAGACTGAGAATAATAAGTTGGACGAATTTATCTATATTGTTATCTTTCTATCCATTATCTCATTGAAATAAATTTACTTGAATCCATAATTTTTCTTGGAATAATTTGGAGCATAATATTGGAACTTAAAGGGCGAATATTGCGTCTTAAGCATGTATCATTCATCTTATCTGGAGGCCTGTGATGAGTAAACGAATTTTCACTCTTTGGATCGCATTCATGTTCTTTTTAGTCGTGACTGTGGCTTTCAGCGCAATTTTTGTACCCCCTGCTATTTAAATGATTTTGGAAGGGGAAATTGATTTCTCGGATTGACCTCCAAAACCAGCCCGTCTTAAGGTATGATATGGGCTGGATTTTTATATCTTAATTTTGGAGGCAATTGATGGCCGATAAGAAATGGGTTTACCTTTTCAACCAGGTGGACCAGGCTGAAAAAACTGTGGGGGGAGATTGGGAAAAGGTTAGGGCTTTGCTAGGAGGTAAAGGTGCAAACCTGGCGGAAATGACCCGCCTCGGTGTGCCCGTGCCCCCCGGTTTTACCGTCACTACTGAAGCTTGCAACGCGTATTTGGACGCTGGAGAAAAATTCCCGCAAGGGATGTGGGAACAGATGCAAGAGGCTTTTGCCCAATTGGAAATAGACACGGGCAAGGTTTTTGGTGATCCAACCAAACCGCTGTTGGTATCTTCTCGTTCCGGGGCAAAATTCTCTATGCCCGGCATGATGGACACCGTGCTAAATATTGGCCTGAATGATGAGACCGCTGAAGGGTTGGCTGAATTGGCCGGGGACAGGCGTTTTGTGTTTGATGCCTATCGCCGCTTGGTGCAGATGTTTGGCAGTGTGGTACTCGAAATTTCGGACGAAGCTTTTGAGGATATCATTGAGACATATAAACACACGAAGGATGTTGAGCTAGATACTGAATTGGATGATGTCGATTGGCAAAAAATAACCGATGAATTCAAGCAAGTGATCAAGAAAGAAAAAGGTATAGAATTCCCCCAAGACCCCATGGAACAACTGCGCATGTCAACCGAGGCAGTGTTCCGATCTTGGAATGGAAAACGGGCTGTCGATTACCGTAATTTCGCCGGCATTTCTCACAACCTGGGCACCGCTGTGAATATGGTGGTCATGGTATTTGGCAATATGGGGGATGATTCTGGAACCGGTGTAGCCTTCACGCGCGACCCGGCTACCGGGGAAAATGTAATCTATGGCGATTACTTGATTAACGCTCAAGGCGAGGATGTTGTTGCTGGAATTCGTAATACATCCCCTATTGCTGACCTGGCAAAAGAAATGCCGCAGGCTTACAAACAGTTTGAAGAGATCTGCAGCAAACTGGAAAAGCATTATAAAGAGATGCAGGATGTAGAGTTCACCATCGAGGATGGCAAATTATGGATGCTGCAAACGCGTGACGGCAAGCGCACAGCCAACTCAGCAGTGAAGATCGCGGTAGATATGGCTGAGGAAGGTCTGATAAATAAAGAGGAAGCCGTTTGGCGTGTCAGCCCCGAACAAGTTGATATCCTTTTACACCCCCAGTTCAATCTTGAAGCTGAAAAGGAAGCCGATGCTGAAGGACGCAAGTTTTCCAAGGGCGTCAACGCCTCCCCTGGGGCAGCCGTGGGACAAGTATATTTCGACGCTGACACTGCAGAGCGCATGGCAAAGGAAGAAGGACGGGACGTGATCATGGTGCGGCCTTTCACCAAGCCGGACGATGTCCATGGGATGTTGGCATCCAAAGGTATTCTCACCAGCGAAGGCGGCGCGACCTCGCATGCCGCGGTTGTTGCCCGCCAGTTTGGTGTGCCTTGCGTGGTGGGCGCCTCTGGTATCTTTGTTGATAAGAAAAAGCGTCAAATGCAAGTGGGAGATACTGTGGTGAGGGAAGGGGAATGGTTGTCGGTTAACGGCACCAGCGGAGAAGTATTTTTAGGTAAGATTTCTACAATTTCTCCGAAGTTGGAAGAACAAACTGATCTGCTCACATTGTTGGGTTGGGCGGATGCGATCAGCGCCACGCCTGGAATCCGCAATGCCCCAGAAGGCTGGCCCAGCGCAGGGCTGCAGGTTTGGGCCAATGCGGACTACCCCGCGGATGCAGAACGCGCCCGCAGCTACGGCGCACAGGGCATCGGATTGTGCCGCACCGAGCACATGTTTTTTGAACAAGAGCGTTTACCCATCGTCCAGCGCATGATCCTGGCTGAAGATGTGGCTGAACGCATCGCAGCTTTGGACGAATTGCTGCCATTCCAGCGCTCAGATTTCGACGGACTGTTCCGCGCCATGGACGGCTTACCGGTTATCATCCGTTTGATCGACCCGCCTCTGCACGAATTCCTGCCAGACCAGGAAAGCTTGCTGGAAGAAGTGGTCACCATGCAGGTTAAGGGTGAAAAGAAAGGATTGAAAGACAAGCAGAAATTATTGAACAGTGTCAGGGCCTTGCACGAAAGCAATCCAATGATGGGTATGCGTGGAGTGCGTCTGAGCGTTATGATGCCCGAAATTGTAGAGATGCAGGTGCGCGCCATTTTCGAAGCTGCTGCGGATACCACGCTGGACGGCATCAACGCTAAACCTGAGGTGATGATACCCCTCACAGGGCACATCAACGAAGTCAAGTTCATCCAGCCGCGCTTGGAGCGCATTGCCAAAGATGTTATGGAAAGCAAGGGAATCGAATTCCCGTATAAGTTTGGTACCATGATCGAGATACCCCGCGCCGCGCTGACCGCCGCCGAGATCGCTGAGGCCGCCGAGTTCTTCTCCTTCGGAACCAACGACCTCACCCAGATGACTTACGGCTACAGCCGCGATGACGCCGAGGGCAACTTCCTGATGAAATATGTGGAGGACGGTATTTTACCTAACAACCCTTTCCAGACTATTGACCAATCCGGGGTGGGGCGCTTGATGAGCATGTGTGTGGAGGAGGGCCGGCGCACACGCCCAGACCTGGAAGTAGGCATTTGCGGGGAGCACGGCGGTGACCCCGAATCAATAGATTTCTGCCACCGCGCTGGTCTTAATTATGTTAGCTGCTCACCCTTCCGAGTGCCGGTAGCGCGCCTGGCCGCGGCCCAATCCGCCATGGAACATAGAAAGTAGAAATCACCAATCCACATTTTCCGTAGGGGCGACCCACCGGGTCGCCCTTTTTGTTTGTTGGTCATTTCGAGAGGTGGATTGCTTTATAAAGCGCGAGATTGTAGGTACAATTCATGACGTAAGCGCAAAGCCCACAGACCGCAATGTGAATGAATTTGGGTTTCGATGGGATAATCGCAAGGCCAGCGATGGAGCAAGAACTATTGAGGCAATCAAAGGAGCAGAAGGGAAACGGTTGTTCTATCGCAATCCAGTAAGTCAAGAATAACAGATTTGCAAATCTATGAAAATATCCTTGACATGGATTCGCGCATATGCTATTATGAAGATTCAAAAGTGGGCGAGGAGGAATTCGAATCCTCAAGCTGCACTCACAGCGGTAACTTCCAAAGTTACTGTGTTTGCCAGTTTCACCACTCGCCCATGAAAAAGTAAACGGTCGGGTACGAGTTCATGGTAGACCTCCTCCCGACCGTTTTGCTACATATCAGTTTGATTTTCCTCTAGAGTTGCCTTTGCCTGTAGGACTTGAGAAAGTCCACTAAAGAAAGCAGCAATTCGGTCTGGAGACCAACTTGCAAACTGGCTTGATTCAACATTAATGCTAAAGCTCAAAGAAACTCCATCTTTTGAATTTCTGGGAGGAAAATCGGTTGTGTTAGACCCAGTGTGCTTTACGGGTTCTATTTCGTCCTCAATTCCAGGTTTTTTGTTTGATACGGGAAGTTTTTCACTTGTCAGGGATATTTTATCTCCGTTTATCTCAATGAGGCCCGCTTCTTCGAGATACAATAGCAGTGTTTTGAGCCGACCTTTGTATGTATCGTCTGCACCAGCCCTGACTCCCAATGTGGTAATTGCCTCTTGCATTGACAAAGACTTAAACCGAAGTTTGGGAATCAACGTTAATCCAAACCAAGACCGCTTTAGGATAGGAGCGAGTTTATGTCCTGCGTTTTCATCCCCATGACTGTATGCCAGATTGAAATCAATCACTTCGTCAGCAGGGAGATATTGCCCATTAGTTTTGTGAACAAGCCCCACAGAAACAAAAAAGGGACTTGTATAAGCAAGAGTACCCTCATGTATTTCAACTATTCCGGCTACAGTCTTATTCGTCACTTCTCTCGCGCCGTCATTGCTGGCAATAGCGTAACCTCGCAACGAATTAAGCTGTTTATCATAAGAAGACCGGTTGGACGGCAACTGCTCCTTGAGACGTGACCCTTTTTTCTTCTTTGTCATGGTAGACCTCCGAATTGTAGTAAGTATTGGTATCATTATAGCCGCGATAGAGACAGGTGTCAAGCATATCTATGAAGTCTTGCTATAGCATCTATAATCAAAAAAGGACAAGAAATGGAAGATAAAGAAAGGAAACCACGAGAAAAAACCACTAGCGAAAAGCCTATCTCTCTTGCTGGCAAAGATTTTAAAAGACTAATATCTGCTTTTCACAAAGTCAAACCGGATAAGGAAGAAAAGCCAGCGGAGAAACAAGAGGAAAAGTCTAGTTCAGAGTGAACAAAGCTTTTTATTAGGAGGTTACCATGAAGTGTAATGAATGCGGTGGAGAAATGGAAGAGATTGGACGCGAACGCAAAATGGCAGAGTTGGAAGAGGGCGCGTCTGAAGGACAAGCGGCAGATTATATGGCTGCCGAACTTGCGGGTGAATATTGGGCATGGGGAATTACAGAAATTTCCTACAAATGCGGGAATTGTGGCAACATTCTAGTCGTCATCGAGGATTAGTGATGACTTATTGGGTGTACGAGAATTGGCGAGCAGGGGCAAAGAAGGCTAAAACCCACTTTGCCCACTGTTCATACTGTAACTATGGTAAGGGCATAAAAGGGGGTACACGCCCAGATAACGGAAAATGGGTTGGCTCATTTGATACATTTGAAGACGCTATTGCTCACGCGAGGCAAACGGGTTTTCCAAATATCGAACCATGTAAAGTATGTAACCCATCTTAGCCAAAAGTCGTTACATTTGTTAGTTATATAATCCCCAATTAAAATATCAATTACCCATGAATATATCCTCCTTCCTCCAAGCCTTATTCATTGGCTTCACCGTTGCCGCCACGGTCGGACCCATAGCGATACTGTGCATCCAGCGCACCCTGACGCGCGGCTGGCGGGTTGGTTTTGCCTCCGGTCTGGGGGTGGCTGCGGCAGATGGGCTGTACGGCATCTTGGGCGGCTTGGGGTTGGCGGCGATTGCTGCGTTCTTATCCGACGCTCAAAGTTGGCTGCCCACGGTTGGGGGAGCGGTGCTGATACTTTTAGGAATCAAGATTTTCTTCACGAAGGCAGAATTAAATTTGCAAGCAGAGGGGGGCGATACAGATGCCAAGTTAAAAGGACTGGCGGCAGCCTTCAGCTCTGTTTTCTTACTTACAATGGCAAACCCATTTACCATTCTCTTTTTCGCAGCGATTTACAGCGGCATTGATCTGGACCTTCAGGCGGGGGTTAGAACGGCTGGGTTGTTTGGGATCAGCATCTTTTTGGGGTCGGCAGCCTGGTGGTTGATACTGACCAGTGGGGTGAATTTGGTGCGAGGTAAACTAACCAACCGAATTCTAAGAACAATCAACTACATCTCGGGGTTTGTAATTGGCGCTTTCGGTTTTGCTTTGCTGCTTTAGACGTCTGGCAGAAGTTATACCAAAAAGAGAATTGCCACCCCTAATAATGCGATGACAGTGCCAATAATTGCGCGCTTGCTGATTCGTTCTTTGAACATAAAATAACTGATCGGCAGGAGAAAGATAGGCGGCAATGCCATTAACGTACTCGCGATTCCCACACTGGCGTACTTGATGGCAACTAATGATAAACCCACTGCTGTGAGAGGGCCAAATAACGTGCCCAAGAGCGTGAAACGTAACGCTGCGGAGTTTTGTGTAATCTGTCGAAACGTTTCTTTTCCCTGACCTCTGAGCAGCGTAATGATCCACACGCCGCCGGCTCCGGCTACAACGCGAATGACCAGCGCAGAGAGAGTCGGAAAATTACCCCATAACCCTTTCTTCGCGGTGACTACCCCAAGAGCCTGGCCTACAGCCCCGCCAAGCGCGAAAAGTAAGCCCAACCAATAACGAGATTTATCCTGATATGCTTCTTCGTTAGTGTTATTCTCGGAAACCACCCAGGCTATCCCGCTGATGGTTATGATCATGCCCCCAATTTGGAGTGAGTTTAGGATCTCGCCCAAAAATAACCAGGCAGTCAATGCCGCAATAACCGGGGAGAGGCTGAATATCAACATGGTGAGCCGCGTCCCCAACATCACGAAGCCCTGGAACAAAGCTGCATCCCCTAGAGAAAAACCGACCACGCCTGAAAGGCCTAACCAAAACCATCTGTCTGGAGCAGCGTTTAACGGCAGGGGACTGCCAAAAAATAACCAATGAACCCCCAAAAGCGCTAGCGCAGCCATTAACAGACGCGTGCGGTTGACGACAACCGAGCCAACTATTTGCCCGGCGCGGGTGAAGAAGGTGGAACCAAAAGAGAAGAGAATTGCAGTGGCGATTGCGGCGATCTCGCCAACTAAAGGGAATGGTATAATGAAGTTATCCTATTAAGATTCAAAAAGTCAAAAATCTATTGAAATATTAATATCAAAGCACGCAAGTATATCAGAGGGATATTGGAATTTGCACGTTATTCGGCAATGATGTAGTGGTAAAATCAAAATGTATTTGGCATTCAAGGCATACCACATTCCCAGGAGATTTCTTATGCCCGAAGCTGTGATTATTGACGCTGTGCGCACACCCATCGGCGCGCTTGGCGGTTCTCTCTCATCTGTGCGTCCGGATGATCTGGCCGCACATGCACTGAAAGCCCTGATTGAACGCAGCGGCATTGACCCGGCTGAGATTGAGGAAGTATACCTGGGCTGCGCGAATCAGGCTGGAGAAGACAACCGCAACGTTGCCCGTATGGCTGCCCTACTGGCAGGTTTTCCCGTGGAGGTAGCCGCGGTGACCTTCAACCGATTATGTGCCTCTAGTCTGAATGCAATCAATCAAGCTTCCCGAGCTATCAAAGCTGGAGAAGGCGATGTCTTTGTGGCTGGAGGGGTGGAGAGCATGTCACGTGCGCCTTATTCAGTGCCCAAATCAACGCGGGCTTTTGGTTTGGGCAGCCAAACTATGTGGGATACCACCTTGGGTTGGCGCTACCCGAACGAGCGCTTGAAGGCGATGTACGAAAATGAGGCCATGGGCGAGACCGCTGAAAATCTATACGACCTTGACCCCATTTCGCGTGAAGAGCAAGATAGGTTTTCCCTGCAGAGCCACCAGCGCGCTATCGCAGCCATAGACTCAGGAAGATTTGAGGATGAAATCACACCCCTCAGTATCCCGCAGCGAAAAGGAGACCCTGTGGTGGTTGATATGGACGAAAGACCGCGCCGAGACACCAGCTTGGAAGCCCTCGCTCGCCTGCGCCCCGCTTTTCGCGAGAACGGCACGGTAACGGCGGGCAACTCCTCTGGATTGAACGATGGCTCGGCGGCAGTGTTACTGATGAGCGCTGAGAAAGCGCAGGAATTAAACCTCAAACCTATGGCGCGCGTGGTAGCCTCCGCAGCAGCCGGGGTCAACCCGAGTACAATGGGAATTGGACCAGTTCCGGCCACACGAAAGGCTCTCAAGCGCGCCGGGTTGGGCATCGACGATATCGGTTTGGTAGAATTGAACGAGGCTTTTGCGGTGCAGGCGCTTGCAGTGCTCAAGCAGCTAGGCTTGGATGAAAGTATCACTAACGTTAACGGCGGCGCTGTTGCTTTGGGGCACCCTCTGGGCTGCACCGGGGCGCGGATTATGACCACTATGCTGCATGAGATGCGGCGGCGAGCGCCGCATGAAGAACGCCCCTATTACGGCCTGGTGACCCTCTGTGTAGGTGTGGGCCAGGGAGAAGCTACCATCATTGAATGGTTGGGTGATTGATATCGACTTATTTGTTCGAGGAGGATAAAATGTTTAATAGGAAACTGGTGTTAATCATAGTTGTTTTATCCATCACCGCATCTGCCTGTGGAAACGGAAGTTCCCCTGCAACACAGAGTTTAGATGTTATTTCTACATCAGTAGCTGCAACCATGGCTGCAGAAACCACCAGCGGCGCAACTGGCTTGGATGTGGTTTACTCCCAAGATGGGAATATACGCTTGTGGTCAGAAGATGGAAGCGTGGTTAATCTTTATGACAGTAACCCTCCAGCCCTGGATGTGCGTTTTTCGCCTGATGGAAAGGTTATCGCTTTTACGACATCTGAAACTGAAGGAAGCGAGCTGCTTTCTGGGATTTGGGCGATTAACACAGATGGATCGAATTTGCGCCAACTGGTGGATGGAGCTACATTGGAAGCTTTATACACTGATGATTATGCTCTAGGGATTGACCTTGTCCGCTGGGAATTTATCCCGGGAACACATACCTTGGCTTTCAACACCTGGTTAGTTTATGAAGGTCCAAACCCAGGTCTCAGGGATGATCTTTACTTAGTCGATACCGATACGGGAGCGTTCACTACGTTGCTAAATGTGGGTGAGGGGGGTGAGTTCTATTACTCGCCGGACGGTAGTCAAATTGCTATTGTTACGTCAACCAATCTCAGCCTGATGGATGCTGACGGCGGCAACCGTCGTGATGGTATCCTGCCAAACGATGGCGATTATCAATACGAGGTCATTCCGCGCTGGTCGGCAGATGGCATGCATTTGCGTTTAGCGATTCCTTCCCCGGATCCAAACGCGGAGGATGCATCGATCACTGTATGGGAAATTCCTTTGGATGGTTCTCCTGCAATCCTATTAAAAACTATTTTGTCCGATTCCTTTCTCTCACATCTGGTATCTTTTATTTCACCGGATATGAGCCAGATTGCCTACAACGTGCGCGTGGGTGACCCTTCCGATAATATCTGGGCGTTACACATCGCCGAGATCGAGGGGACAGGGGATACAGTTTATCAAACCGGGGATGTGCGATTTATAGCCTGGGGACCAGACTCGAGCAATTTCGTGTTTTTGGAATCCAATCTCATCTCCGCTGGCCGTTTAGGAGTTGAGTCAGAGCCGCTGGAAAATACAGCCTCTTATGGATTGATGATCTGGGTGGACGCAAACCGCTTCCTCTACCAGGCTTTATATACTGGTGCTGAAGGTACAGGTTACTCTGAATTACGCTTGAAAACAATTGGTGGTGAAAGTATCTCGATCGTTTCCGGATATGATGGAGTCGATTTTATCAATTAGTCCTTTTTCTATTATTACGTTGAATGGAATTGATCAGCATTTAGATTCAGAGAGGAGCAAGATATGACATTTCGAAAATTATTTTTGGTTATTATTGTGCTGACTTTGGCTGCCCTTGCTTGTGGGCCAGGTGATTTTATACCAACCGAGTCTAGTGAGACAGAGATTGTAACGGAGGCTGTAAATGTTGTGGCTACCTCTGTGGCTCTGACCTTGGCAGCGGAATCTCCAGGTTCCCCGCCCACCGAGCCACCCGCGGCACCCCCCACCGAGCCACCTGTGGTTCCCGTCACCGAAGCGCCCCCGCCCCCACCTCCGGCAGTTTTGCGGATAGTCTATGTAAATGACGGCGATGTGTGGTTGTGGACCGAAGGCATCGGAGGTGTGGAATTATATGACGGCCCCGATCCAGTCGAGAGTGTGAGAATTTCGCCAGATGGACAGGTGATCGCGTTTACCGTTCCTGCGTCACCATTTGGATTGATCGCTGGAGTATGGGCGATAAATAATGACGGCTCCAATTTACGCTTATTGATCGACGGAGCCGCGCTAAATGCTTTGTCCAGCGAACCAAGCGCGTTGGGCGCCGTTTTTAACCGCTGGACCTTCATTCCAGGAACTCATACCATAGCTTTTAACACCCGCTTGATCTTTGAAGGACCAGGATTGATCATCCAGGGCGACTTGCGCTTGATCGATACCGATACCTTGGTGTTTAGCACGCTGCTACCCGTGGGTGGTGGAGGCGAATTTTATTATTCTCCTGACGGAAGCCAGGTAGCTATAACCACACCCACAAGTATAAGCCTGATGAATGCGGACGGCAGCAATTGGCGGGATTCGGTGTTGGTCTATACCTTCGTTATCACTTATAGCGAATACGAATATTATGCTATCCCGCGTTGGTCTGCGGACAGCACCCAATTACGTGCTGCCATCCCCTCGGCCGATCCATTTGCACCGGGTGCTTCGGTCACGGTTTGGGATATCCACCTGGACGCAACTCCAGCAACATCTTTAGGTACATATACATCTGATATGGCAATCTTCAATTCAGGTGTCATCATTTCCCCGGACCTGAGCCAGGTAGCTTACTTGGAGAGAACCGCTGTACCTACGGATAACACCTGGATGCTGCACATTGCAGACCTGGGAGGACCTGGAGATATTATCTATCATACAGGCAATCTCAATTTTTCCGCTTGGTCACCAGATTCGATTCATTTTGCCTTTAAGGAGGCTCTTGTACTCAGGCTTGGGCAGTTCGGCGCAGGGTTTGCAGATCTGGCAGATACTCCTGCGGCTCGTAATATGGTCTGGGTAGATGGCGACACTTTCTTATATAATGAAGGGAGTTCCGGAGCCTGGCAGCTGCGCCTTAAGGATATTGGAGCAGCCAGCATCTTGATAGTTGCTCCTGTCGCTGACTTCCTCGCCTACGATTTTTCGAACTAAGCGCCAACAAAAAAAGAAGCTCTCAAATGTAGGAGCTGGCCTTGTGCCAGCTCCTTTTTGTATGTGAGAGGCTAATTTACTAAAACCCTGATTAAGGATTGTATACAAATTAGGTGTTTTTCCCAGCGCTGGTATAAACTTTACCGCTTGAAAAAAACATTCTGATTTATGGGGGATTTCGATAGGTCTCTGATTTAAATAAATATCTAATATAATATTCTCCTGTTCAATGAAACTTTTTTCAGCTTACCTCGTATTAAATAGTAAAAGAAGATAATAAAAATTGGAGAAATGAAATGAATGACTATAGACGTTTATACCGCTCGCGTGACGACCGTATGATTGCAGGAGTTGCTGGTGGTCTCGGAGAATTTTTGACGCTCGACCCCACAGTTGTGCGCATTTTGTTTGTGCTCAGCGTGTTTTTCGGCGGCGCAGGATTTTTGGTTTACATTGCGATGATGTTGATCGTTCCAGAAGAGCCTTTCGAGGCAGAGGCTGAAGCTGAGACGGAACCAAAACCGAAAACAAAGGCTAAACCCAAAACCAAGACAGCGGCCAAGAAGAAGACCACCAAAACTAAGAAGAGATAACCTAACCTATAATTGGCGCTGCCCGCGGAATCGCATAGATTTCTCCTCACGCCATTAGAAGACCCAGGATGGGCAGCCTGGGTCTTTTTTGTTTAGGAAAATAACAAGTAGGGACGCAGCGCTCTACGCCCCTACGAAAATTAATTAAATATAATATCAATATGAAACCAAGACCTGGGCGTAGTTCCATTCGTTTACCAGGATACGATTACACTCTGGCTGGCGCGTATTTCGTCACGATTTGTAGTTGGAAGAAGGAATTCCTATTTGGTCATATTTCGGGTGATGAAATGCACCTAAATGATTTTGGACGCGTGGTGTGGGATGAATGGGAGCGGACGGAGGTTGTACGCTCAAAAGTTTCCTTGGACGCATTCGTTGTCATGCCCAACCATGTGCATGGCATTGTCGTCATTCGTGATGTTGGTGGGGGGAAAACACCAAAGCAACAAACCAATGTAGGGGCGCAGCGCGCTGCGCCCCTACACCGATAAATAATAAAATATAATATCAATATGAAACCAAAACCTGGACGGCGTTCCATTCGTTTGGCCGGTTATGATTACACCCTGGCTGGCGCGTATTTCGTCACTATTTGCACCTGGAACAAGGAAATCTTGTTTGGGGATGTGAGGGGTGATGAAATGAGGTTGAACGAATTTGGACGCGTGGTGTGGGATGAATGGGAGCGGACGGAGGTTGTACGCTCAAAAGTTTCCTTGGACGCGTTTATTGTCATGCCCAACCATGTGCATGGCATTGTCGTTATTCGTGATGTTGGTGGGGGGAAAACACCCACGCAACATACCAGCGTAGGAGCGCAGCGCGCTGCGACCCTACCGGCAAATTTGCCAAATGTTAAACCCGGCTCGTTAGGAGCGATTGTTCGTGCCTTCAAATCCGCTGTGACGCGTCGTATCAACATTATGAGGCACACACCCGGTGCGCCTGTCTGGCAGCGAAATTATTATGACCGCATCATCCGGGATGAGGTTGAATTAAACAATATCAGGTTGTATATCGAATCTAACCCGGGAAATTGGAAACAAGACGAGCAATATCCCGGCAATTTTGCTGTAGACGTATAAAACGCATAACGAAAGGGGTTATAATCATGCCTGGCAATATCATAATGTAATATCGCCCAGCTGAATGTGTCAATAACTCAACCCAATAATATTCGGAGACAATTTCCATGTCCATGTACGACCCCAATGAACTAGACAAATTGCGCAAACGAAAAGAAGAATGGGAAGGCGGCAGCCTCAAAGAGCACAAAGAGGATTTCATCACCACCTCCTCTGAACCCGTTGAGCGCCTATATACACCCGTTGACCTTGCCGGTCAGGATTATGACCGCGACCTGGGTCTACCAGGAGAATACCCCTTTACGCGCGGCGTGCATCCCACTATGCACCGCGGCCGTTTGTGGACCATGCGCATGTTTGCGGGATTTGGCACTGCTTCAGAGACCAACCAACGTTTCAAATATCTGCTTGACCAGGGTCAGACGGGCTTGTCTGTGGCCTATGACTTGCCCACTCTGATGGGCTACGATAGCGATGCCCCCGAATCGTTGGGGGAGTTCGGCAAATGCGGTGTAGCTGTTTCCTCATTGAATGACATGGAAATCCTGCTGCAAGATATCCCGCTTGATAAAGTTTCCACGAGTATGACGATAAACTCTCCAGCATCAGTGATCTGGGCAATGTACATCGCTGCGGGTGAAAACCAAGGGGTGCGACCAGACCAACTACGCGGCACCCTGCAGAACGATATCCTCAAAGAATATATCGCTCAGAAGGAGTACATCTTCCCCCCAGAGCCATCCATGCGTTTGGTTACAGACACCATCGAATACGGCACATCTGACGTTCCCCAATGGAACACTATTAGCATATCTGGTTACCACATCCGCGAAGCCGGTTCCACTGCTGCCCAGGAACTTGCCTTCACCCTGGCAGACGGTTTGGAGTACGTCCGTTGGGCAGTTGAGCGAGGCATGGATGTTGACACCTTCGCACCGCGTTTATCCTTCTTCTTCAATGCCCACAACGACTTTTTTGAAGAGATTGCTAAATACCGCGCCGCCCGCCGCATTTGGGCGCGCGAAATGCGCGAAACTTTTAGGGCAAAGAACCCCCGCTCCTGGCTGATGCGCTTCCATAGCCAAACCGCAGGTGTGTCCCTCACCGCTCAGCAGCCGGAGAACAACGTGGTACGCGTCGCGATTCAGGCATTGGCTGCCGTGTTGGGTGGTACCCAATCATTGCACACTAACAGCCGGGATGAAGCTCTGGCACTGCCCTCTGCAGAAGCAGCTACTATTGCTTTGCGCACTCAGCAGATCATAGCTGAAGAGTCTGGGGTAACCAACACGGTTGACCCCTTAGGTGGTTCGTTCTTTGTTGAAACACAGACCAATAAGATTGAAAAGCAAGCTTATGACTACTTTCAGAAGATAGAGGAGTTGGGAGGGGTATTGCCAGCAATCGATAAAGGTTTCTTTCAAAACGAGATCGCTGATGCAGCATACCGTTACCAGCTTGAGATTGATCAAGATGTGCGCCGGATCGTTGGTGTAAACGCATATTCCAGCGGTGAAGGCTACAAAATCCCGATCCTGGCGATGGATCCTCAAGGTTATGAACGCCAAATACTGCGCTTGGAAAAAACTCGCGCAGAACGTGATAATGGCCGGGTGGGCCAGACTTTGGATAAATTGCGCATCGCTTGTCAGGGCACCGAAAACACCATGCCACATATTCTGGAGGCGGTTAAAGCCTATGCAACGTTGGGTGAGATCGTAGGTGTGATGAAAGATGCTTTTGGGATCTATGCAGAACCAACCTCAATTTGATTATATTCCGTAACTATTTACAACTTAATGGGTTAACCCCTAAAATCCAGATAAGGAATAACTACTATGAGAATCGGCATTCTAACCGGTGGGGGTGATGTTCCTGGACTGAATCCTTGTATAAAATCTCTCGTTTATCGAGCCATAGACGAAGGTCATGAGGTGATCGGCTTCCGCCGAGGTTGGTGGGGACCGTTGAATTACAACCTCGATGATCCCGAGGCGAGCGTTGATTGTATAACGCCATTGACTAAACAAAATACGCGTAAGATAGACCGCTCTGGAGGGACTTTCCTGCACACCAGCCGCACCAATCCAGGCAAGACCTCGCCGCAGAATGTCCCCGAATTTTTAAAGGATACTGATTTCAAGAAAACAGCCAAGAGTTATGACCTTACACCCCACGTACTAAAAGTTTTAGAGCATCTGGAAATCGACACACTTGTCCCCATTGGCGGCGATGATACTTTGGGCTATGGAGCGCGTTTGCATGATGAAGGTTTCCCAATAGTTGCCATCCCTAAGACAATGGATAATGACGTTTATGGAACAGATTACTGTCTAGGTTTTTCCACGGCTATCAGCCGCAGTGTTCAGATCATTCACCAACTTCGCACACCCGCGGGTTCTCACGAGCGCATCGCTATCTTTGAGTTATTCGGACGATACAGCGGCCAGACCGCCCTGATTTCTGCATATCTAGCTGGGGTTGATCGTTGTATCATACCGGAAGTACCCTTCGACACGAATAAGTTAAGCGATCTATTAGTAGAAGACCGAGATGCAAACCCAAGCAATTATGCAGTTGTAGTCATTTCGGAAGGAGCACGCATTATTGGGGGCGAGATGGTTCAGTCTGATACAAGTGATGCCTTTGGTCACAAAAAACTGGGTGGAATTGGCGTATTTCTCGCCGAATCCATAAAGCAGATCACTGGTATTAAAACAATGAACCAGCGCCTGGCATACCTGATGCGCAGCGGAGCGCCAGACTCTTTGGATCTAATGGTGGCTTCCACCTTCGCTAATATGGCTTTGGACGTGATATCCAGGCGCAATTTTGGGCAGATGATTGCTTTGCAAGATGGTTTGTATACCTACGTGCCAGCAGATACACCCGTGCTTGGGGTTCGGGAAGTAGATGTTGACGAGCTCTACGATGTAGAAACCTATCGGCCTAAATTACGCAAGGCACGCGGCAAGCCTATGTTCCTGTACTAGAAAACATTTGTGCCAGCTAGTAGTATGAACTCAGACCCGCAACCCCAGGGGTTTTTTTATTGGTAGGTAATTTCCTCAATGCGTACGTTTTCTGCCCCAAGCGTATTAATAAGCTTTTTTTGAAGCTCGTCATTCAGGCCTGTAGTATCATTTGGAAATTCTAGCAGCCTGCCTTGTTTCTTTTCATTGACATAAAAAGCAAAGCGGTCATTCCCAGGATTACGGATCAACATGCCGAAAATCCGACGAATACGCAAAACATCGCGAGCCTTATCACCAGAGCTTCGCAGGAATAATGTCACCATCTTGGCTGCTGGCCGGCTTTGATCGGAGGTTGGCGTAGGCGGGATGATATAATTCGGTTTTGGAATTATTGGGTTATTGGCGTCAAAGGGATCTGGAAAGTTAATCTCAACCTCGTCAGAGATATCACTTGAGCGGTCATGCGTCTGCGCTGCAGCGTTTGTCGCTGGGCTAGGATGCTCCGAAGCGGGGGGGGTAGAAATAGGCTCTTCTATAGGGCTGGTTGATTCCTTTTCTGGTTCGCTCGTTGAATGAGGGTTTTCGAGAGCAGAAACAGACGCTGGCATTATTGGATTTTCCTCAAATTCCGGAATTTCGTCCAGACTATCCCACCCATTTGGGAAAGGTTCTGGTGGAGGCGGCATATCTGAAGGTAAACCGTAATCTGATTGATCTTCAGCAAGATGATTGACAAGTTTTTTTTGTTGGACAATCTGTTTCTGCTTCATGGAATCTGTCGGCCCCGGAGATTTTTGCTTGTCTAGCGGTTTTAGTTTAGAGATATCCGTGAAGATTTTGTTCGCCAGAATTTTTGGTTCAGCGCTCTTCATATCCATTTTTCCATCGACCGCAATAACTTCATCAAACACAATTTTTTCGAAGGATTTTTCCCAAACTCGTGGGAAGATAACCAGGTCAATAATTCCCTGCGTGTCTTCTAGTTTGACAAAAGCCATTGACTTACCAGTTTTGGTCTGGTGGTGGCGGATGTTGGCGACAATACCAGCCACACGGACGGATTCACCCTCTTCGGCTAGGGGGAGCTCGCTGCTCAGGTGTGTGATGGTCTTCTCAAGTTTATCCATCAACGCATTGAGCGGATGGTCAGATAAGTATAGTCCGACCAGTTCCCTTTCCCAGTTAAGTCTTTCTCGTAGATTATCCTCGGGACCTAGATCTGGGAGGACAATTTCTTCGGCCAGTCCGTTCTCAGAACCGAAAAAGGAAATCTGACCCATTTCGGCTGCATGAAAATGCGCGCTGCTTATCGATACTAAGCGATCCATGATTTGGAGCAAGGCTTTGCGTGGGCCAAAGCGGTCTAATGCCCCCACACGGATGAGGCACTCTAAAGCGCGTTTACCAACGTGCCGTAAATCGATCCGTCGGGCCATTTCCTCAAGATCATTGATTGGGTCCTCCCCCCGCGACTGTAGGATAATATCAACTGGCCCTTTGCCAACATTTTTAATCGCTCCCAATCCAAAACGGATGGCGGGGGTTTTACCTTCTTGATCGGCAATGGAGAAATCCCAATCACTGGTCGTGATATCTGGGGGTAGTAATTCAATTCCCATTCGCTGGCAATCGCCGCTGTATATAGCAATCTTATCCGTATCGTTCTTGGATACCGAAAGGACAGCAGTCATATATTCAATTGGATAATTTGCTTTTAGATAAGCTGTTTTTACAGCTATCACACCATAATCCACTGCGTGAGATTTATTAAAGCCGTACCGGGCAAAGTTTTCCCAATCCTGAAATATCTCCGCAGCGGTTGGTGCGGGAATACCTTGTTCTGAAGCGCCCCGGATAAATTTGTGACGGTGTTTCTCGATCTTATCACCAAGTTTCTTGGAAATTGCTTTGCGCAAGTCATCAGCTTCTGGCCCGGTGTAACCGGCCAATTCCATGGCTGCTGACATAAGTTGTTCTTGGTAAACTGCTATACCAAAGGTCTCCTTAAATAGCGGTTCCAAAGAAGGATGCCGGTAATCAGTTTCATCCTCTCCATGCATACGGCGTATATAAGCTGGGATGAACTCCATCGGTCCAGGGCGGTATAAAGCAACCATGGCAACCGCGTTCTCCAGGCTGGTTGGTTTCATCTCTTTCATCCAGCGGCGCATTCCTGAGCCTTCAAACTGGAATACACCCGCAGTGTCGCCATTTCCTAATAACTCATATGTTTTTGGGTCATCAGTAGGGATGGAATGCAAATCCAGGTCGACATTGTGACGCTGTTTGATCAAATCACAGGCGCGCGCCATGATAGTCAGCGTGGCTAGACCCAAGAAATCGACCTTGAGCAAACCAAGGTCGTCTACTGTTGACATTTCGAATTGAGTGACAGTTTTTATAGGCGAATCTTCTGCCGATCCGCTGGTTGGTCTGTGTAGAGGGATATATTCGATTGCGGGTCTATCCGTAATGATCACCCCAGCTGCATGCGTTCCAGCGTTTCGTATTGCGCCTTCGATATTTCTAGCTGTATCGATTAACTCTCGAACGTAAGATTTGGAACGGTATTCTGCTTGGAGTTCGGGAACCTGGTCTAGAGCTTGATCTATGCTAACCGGGTTTCCAGGGATGTTGGGGATCATTTTGGATATTTTATCCACCTCGCTCAAAGGGATATCCAAAACGCGGCCTACATCTCGCACGGCTGCGCGAGCTTTGAGTTTTCCGAATGTGATTATGGCCGCGACTTTGTCCTCGCCGTAGCGTTGGGCGCAGTATTCCAACATTTTATAGCGCATATCGTCCCGGAAGTCGAGATCAATGTCTGGCATGGATATGCGGTCTGGGTTCAGGAAGCGCTCGAAGATTAAACCGTGTTCGATGGGATCTATAAGTGTGATATCCAGGCAATATGCCACCATTGAACCAGCCGCCGAGCCGCGTGCGTTATACCAGATTCCTTCTTCCTTAGCGTGGAGACAAAGATCCCAGACGATCAAGAAGTAAGCGTTGAAGCCCATATCGTTGATGATCTCTAATTCATATGTCAATCTCTCACGGATCTCAGGATCATCAGCACGTGAATTGTAGCGTTTTTTTAATCCGGCTTTGCATAACTCTAGTAAATAGGTCTGAGTTGTGTATCCCTCAGGCACCTTGAATTCTGGGAGATGGTAACCAGTCCGGTCAAGGTTAACTTCACACCGTTCGGCAATCAGGAGGCTGTTTTTTAAGGCCCCTGGCGTATCTGAGAATAACGAAGCCATTTCTTGCGCTGTGCGTAAGTGATAAGATTGATCCGTCATACGCATACGTTTAGGGTCGCTGACCAGGCTGCCGGTCTGGATGCAGAGCATGATATCTTGCAGGCGTGCGTCTTCTGCTTTAATATAATGTACATCGTTGGTGGCAACATAGTTGGCCTGATAACGCTGCCCTAGCTCCAAGAGGGCGCTGTTGAGCTTGGGTAATTCTTTGATCTCATGATTCTGTAATTCAATGAAAAAGTTTTCCGGACCGAAAACTTCATAATACCAATCTAGTTTCTTACGGGCGCCATCCACGTTATCTTGTAAAATTGCACGCGGTATCTCGCCGGACATACAACCTGAAGTGCAAATCAGTCCTTCAGCATGTTCGGCCAGGAAATCGTGGTCGATGCGTGGGAAATAATAATGTCCTTCTAGTTGGGAGGCAGTAGCGATCTTGAGCAGGTTTTGATAGCCGACCTGGTTTTCGGCGAGCAACAGCAGGTGAGTGGAGCGCTTGTCCTTTTCCGGATCCCGGTCTGCCATATTACGAGCAGCCATGTAGGATTCGATACCAATGATAGGTTTAATGCCTTCCTTTTTTGCTGCCTTATAGAAATCTATCACCCCGAATAGCGTTCCATGATCGGTTAACGCTAAAGCGACCATCCCGATATCTTTGGCGCGCTTGACGAGTTTGGGTATGTTGCTGAATCCATCCAGCAGGGAGTATTCGGAATGCACGTGTAGGTGAACGAAGTCGGACATTAGATATAATTTTGGCCTAGGAAGTTTGCGGGCTGCGAGGGCGGATATTGAAATTGTTTAAAGGCGGTGTTACTTTTAGGTATTATAGCATTGAGCTGGAATCCGGGAAACCACAGCATGCTTAAAATATTGGATATTTTAAGGTTGATCTGGAAGCTTAATATATTTATTTAGCTCATCATAACTAAAATGATGTTGATATGGTGAAAGTGATTGGTATTAAGGCAGGGGACCAAGCTGCATTATTGATTTCTGCTAAGTTTTAACAAATTGCTAATGCCTGCTTTGCCAGCCATTATGCTATAATCGCTCCCAATGAGGAAAAATATATGCTAAAAAATGTCGTCAAGATTTTTGGTGGAGACCCCAATAAAAAAGCAATTGAAGAGAATATCGGGGTGGTTATCCAGATCAACGCGCTTGAGGCTGAATATGAAGCTTTGAGTGATGAGGCTTTGCGTGCTAAAACAGATGAATTCCGCACTCGGCTGGGAGCAGGCGAAACTTTAGATGACCTGCTTGTTGAAACTTATGCCGCAGTCCGGGAGGCAAGCAAACGCACTCTGGGCCAGAGACATTACGATGTGCAAATTATCGGAGCAGTGGTGCTGCATCAAGGTAAGGTGGCCGAAATGCGCACCGGTGAAGGCAAGACGCTGATGGCGACCATGCCATTATATTTGAATGCTTTGGAAGGCAATGGCACACACTTGGTTACGGTAAACGATTACTTGGCCCGGCGTGATGCGCGCTGGATGTCTCCAATCTACAATTTATTGGGGCTTAGTGTGGGTGTTCTCCAAATGGCCTCACGCACGGAGGGCAGTAAAAAAGCCTTTTTGGTGAACCTGGAAAAAGAATCCCCGCATGAAGATCAAAACCAGCTTGATATGGTTGACAGGAAAGAGGCATATCTAGCTGATATCACCTATGGAACGAACAACGAGTTCGGGTTTGATTACCTCAGGGATAATATGGCCATGCGCCTGGAAAACCGCGCCCAGCGCGGCCATCACTTCGCCATAATCGATGAGGTTGATAACATCCTGATTGATGAAGCTCGCACCCCATTGATTATCTCAGGCCCTTCGCATGATGACACGGATAATTTTAAACGCATGACCAGCGTTGTGAAACGGCTTAAAACTCAGGATTATGAAATCAACGAACGCAACCGTAACGTTACGCTCACCGAGATTGGTGAGACCAGTGTTGAGCGCATTTTGGGAATGCCTTTGCGTGATCCAGAACGTCCGGAAGATATTACACCTGAACAAGCGCGTTTACTAGGTTTTTTGGAACAGGCTTTACGCGCCCAATTCCTGTTCAGGCGCAATAAGGAATATCTCGTGCAGGGTGGTAAAGTTATCATTATCGATGAATTCACCGGTCGTTTGATGCCTGGCCGCCGCTGGTCCGACGGCCTCCACCAGGCGGTGGAAGCTAAAGAGGGTGTCAAAATTGAGGCTGAAAATGCAACCTACGCCACAATCACAATCCAGAATTATTTCCGCTTGTATTCAAAGCTTTCTGGAATGACAGGTACAGCTTTGACAGAGGCTGAGGAATTCAATGAAATTTATGGCTTGGATGTGCTTCCCATCCCTCCAAACGTAGACTACAACGCCAACAGGGAAAATGGACCATTGGTATCTTTGGAAGACACTGACAACCAAGGCTATAAATTCACGTATTACGCCGAACGTGAGGATCCTAAAAAAAAACCGGTCTTCTGGAGACGGAAAGATTATCCAGATGTGATTTACCGTTCAGTCGAGATCAAACTTCGTGCGATTGTGAGGGAGATGCTTCAATATCATGTCATCGGCCGCCCCATATTGGTTGGCACTACATCTGTGCAAAGCTCGGAACAACTTTCGGGGCGAATGCGCGGAGAGCCAGTGAGACGACTGCTGCAAACATTGCTCCTGCGCTATGTGTGGTTGGAAAAGAACGACCGGGAAGAAGATGGACGTATGATAATGGAGCTCTCTTATCTCAATGAGAAATTAGAGACGCTGCAAATCAGCCAGATGCGCCAGATGGCGCGCAAACTAGACCTTACCCTCAACCTGGAAGATGATGCAAACATCAACCGCCTTTTGGATATCCTTGGCCTGGAGATTGGAGACAAAGATAGGCTTTTAGCTGCAATAAAAGGCGGCATCCCCCATCAGGTTTTGAATGCTCGCAAACACACGGAGGAGAGCAAAATCATCGCGGGTGCGGGCGCGTTCGGTGCGGTGACCATCGCGACAAATATGGCCGGCCGTGGTGTGGATATTAAGTTAGGTGGCGAGATCGCCGAAGAGATACTCAGCAGCGTGAACCGAGTGCTAAAACGCGCAGGCCATCCAGAAGCTTATGACATGTCGCTGGAAGAACAAAAAGAGGCGCTGTTGAAATTGAATTCTGAAGATTTTGGGATTTACGAAGCTGAGATACAATTCTTCTTGAAGTCAATGGATGATATGGTTAAAGTAAAAGATTTGGGCGGATTGCATGTGATTGGTTCAGAACGACACAACGCCCGGCGAATCGATAATCAGCTGCGCGGCCGCGCCGCGCGCCAGGGTGATCTCGGATCTTCGCGCTTTTACCTTTCAATGGAAGATGAATTAATGCGTCTGTTTGGGGGAGATAGGATGGAGATGTTCTTACAGCGTTTCAATTTTGATGAGGCCATCCCGATACCAGAAAGTAAGCTTGTAAATAATATCATCGAGAGTTCCCAGACCCGCGTAGAAGGGGCAAACTTTGATACTCGCAAGCACGTCCTGGAATATGATGATGTGCTTAATTCGCAGCGTTCAACGATCTATGAACAACGTAATACCATCTTCCTGAAGGATGACCTCAGCGAGGACGTCTCCGAGATGCTGCAAACGGAGGTTTTAAGCCGTGTTCCTGCAGCCCTGGAGGATAAAGAAGGTCCCTGGCGATTGCTGGGTTGGTTGGAACAGATTCAACCGACATTCAAGCGCGGAGAGATCCTATTTCCTTCATTTACTCTCAAACTATTATTAGACTATGTGAAGGAGACTAACCCGACTACAGAGGATGACGTATTCAACCGCATGATGGATGTAGCCTGGGCTTCCCTCACAGCCCAGGAGGACCACATCCTGAACAGCGTAAACACCCTCCTGGATGTAATGCAAGAAAGGCTGGATACCCAACTCCAAGACAACATTGATACAATGGAAACTTTCTTTGACGGTCTTTCTCTATCCGACGAGACAGACACGCGCCGACCCAGCGACTTGCTTATGGAACTTTCTAAATTGCTACGTTTTCCAATCAAATTATCGAATCACGAGCAGCGATTATTTAAGGATGATCCAGATCAACTTGCGGACCAGATCGCCGAACAAGTTGAGGTCTTCAACACAACCCAAACCATTACGCGCTCAATCGGTGCAGTGGAACGACGCTTAGAGAAATCACTAGATTTGAACGCCTCAGAATTGGCTGAACAAGATTGGGATCATGTTACCTCAAAGATAATCTCAGAAGTTGAAGCTGATTATGAAAAACGCCGAAATCAACTGATTGGTGACCAACAAGACGGACACATTGCCAAAAGTATTCAATCCCAACTCACCAAATCTGGCGATAAGTTCGATGATGAATTCTTGATTGCTTTACTTACTATAATGCCGCGCGGGGAACGAGCAGTATTCGACAAGAAGACTCACAAGCGGGTTTTAAAGAGAACTACCCGCCTGACTTACGTATATTTCGCCGCACAACTCTTGCAAGGTATCAAAACTGAAAAAATAACTCAAATGGTAATGGAACATTTAGATGCTGCCCGTGTTGCCACCCAGCAGGCCTGGGGGATCCATAATTGGGAACGCCTCGAGAAAGAGCGCTTCATAGACATCGATAAAAAAATCCAGGCAGCGCTAAGTGATGTGCTTTCAGGATCAGCAGGAGATTATGCGGAGCGGCTTCTGGAAGATATTGTAAACGGTGAGAAGGAACAGGTCATTGATGCGCTTGGACGGCATTCTTTAACTTTGATCTACCGTGAACTACTATTACGCGTCATTTCTGAATTGTGGGTAGATTACTTAACGCGCATCGAAGCGCTTAGGATCTCCATAGGATTGGAGGCGTACGCCCAACGGGACCCATTGGTGCAATATAAAGCTAAAGCCTTCGAACTATTCCAAAACTTGTTTAGTGATATGCGAATCAGTTTGGTAAACCGCATGTTTGTCTTCCAACCCCGCAATATCAAGACTGCTCAAGCGACCACAAGCGCCGTAGAAATTGCTGAGCAGCCTGTGGAAGATGAGGCCCAACCTACACCAAAAAGCGCGAAACGCAAACGTCGCCGCCGGCGCAAGAAAAAGAAAAAGAATTAATACGAGATTTATCCCCTTTTAGGGGAAAAATGTGGTAGTCTAATATACATTGCCAGTGGCTTCTGCCCTGACTGTGGTGAGTCTGTCGTAAAATTTTGTATTGTTACTATTTTTTCAAGATTTATTTGAAAAGTATCTGGAATGATTATGTCTCAAGAACCCCGACAGCGACATAGAGTATTTTATAAATCTATTCCTAAGGTGGAGCTGCACCGCCATCTGGAAGGTTCATTGCGTTTGAGCACCATGATAGAAATTGCGCGGGAATTTGATTTGGATGTCCCTTATCGTGATACCGAAAAATTGAGAGCGATGCTGCAGGTGCAGGAGGGAGACCCATTCACACACCAAAATTTTCTTTCGAAGTTCCAATCTCTGCGATTGTTCTACCAAACCCCTGAGGTGATCAAACGATTGACCCGTGAGGTAGTCGCCGATGCCGCCGAGGATGGTATCCGCTATATGGAACTCCGTTTTACGCCTGTAGCCCTAACTAGGATCAAGGATTTCTCACTGGGGGACGCGATGAAATGGGTGATCGCAAGTACTAACGAAGCTTCAGAGGAGTATGGGATTAAAACCCGCCTGATAGCTAGCACTAACCGCCACGAGAGTGTTGAGCTAGCCAGCGAGGTGATCCACTTAGCAATTGATTTTAAAGATGGTGGTATCGTGGGGATCGATTTGGCGGGAGATGAAGCTAATTTTCCCGGCGAACCTTTTGCACCAATAATAAAAGAAGCCAAGCAAGCTGGTTTGCATGTTACCATCCATGCAGGAGAGTGGGGCGGTGCGGATAACGTCATTGAGGCTATCGAAAAACTGGGAGCAGAACGTATTGGGCATGGAGTTCGCGTGATGGAGAACCCAAATGCTGTTGCCTTAGCACGCGAAAAGCAGGTAACATTTGAGGTTTGCCCTACCAGCAATTATCAGAGCGGTGTGGTTCCATCATTGAATGAACACCCACTGCCTCAAATGATCAAGGAAGGCTTAGACGCGACCATTAACACGGATGACCCCAGTATTTCTCAAATCGAGCTAAGCGATGAATATGAACTAGCCTGCGAAGGTCTGGGTTTTACATTGCCCGATTTGCGCGAGAGTATTTTGGACGCAGCCAGAGCATCTTTCTTAGATAAGGTTGAGCGTAAAGCGCTGGTGGATTCGCTGACAAAAGATATTGCTGACTGGACGACTAAAAACTCCAAGGATTGATGGGGATTCTGTTTTATTTTTCATCAAATTCCTAAACAAAAATAACCCATTTTATGCAACCCCTAGTTTTACATTAGGTTGGTTTTAGTGCAGTGAAATGCCTCATAATTGGACTTACCTACTTCTAGATTCTTCACTCCCTTCGGTCGTTCAGAATGACAGAAAGTTGTGTCGAAAAAGACCATGTCACTCTGAGCGCAGCGAAGAATCTCGTTTTTTCAGTGTAGGTAGCGCGCCCAAAAAGCCCCGTGTGTGGAGCAGGAGGTTATAATCATCACATGCAGTGGCACGTTATTAGAGCTGGTAGAGTATGGGTGGATGCAGGCGGACCATTTGGCTTGGTTCCGCGCGCCTTATGGGGGAAAAACCTGCCCCCAGATGAGGAAAACCGCATCCCCATGGACTTGAATTGCTTATTGATCTACTCAGACGGTAAAGTGATCGTGGTTGATACCGGCCTGGGTGATAAATTGAGTGAGAGGGCCAGGGGGTTCTGGGGCTTAGAGTGGCCGCATGGTACCCTCCTAGAGAATCTTGCTGACCAAGGCGTTAAGCCCGAGGACGTTGATATTGTGATCGACACACACCTGCATTCAGACCACTGCGGGGGAAACACGCGTTTAGTAAATAGTAAAGTTGCTCCCACGTTCCCAAGGGCTGAGTATTGGGTGCAGTATCTTGAATGGGCAGATGCCATGCACCCCAACGCACGCACACGCGCATCATATCTTCCAGAGGATTTCCGGCCACTCTGGGAAGAGAATCGTTTGCATTTACTGCACGGTGATACGCAGGTCACTGAAGAGGTAAGCTGTGTGGTTACCCGCGGCCACACACGCGGCCATCAATCGGTGATCTTGGAGACTGGAGGAGCTCCGGTGATGTTCTTGGCAGATTTGGCATCCTACGCCATCCACATGGCGCGGGGAGGCTGGGTGACGGCCTACGATGTGGAACCGATGGAAAACATTGCCACCAAGAAGCGTTGGCAGACGTGGGCGCTGGAGACCGGTGCTACATTGATATTTGAGCACGATACACAAATTCCTGTTGGACGGTTAGTTCAGGATAATTCCGGGAAGTTGAGAGTGGATGAGGTGGGGGATTAGTTGAATTAATTTATAGGATAATGGGCTTAAACCCATTGTCAATTATCAGACTTCCGAGGTACGTTTTTCCCACTCTTTTACCGCGGATTTTATTAGCACCCGAACCTCCTCTTCGGGAATATCCTCAACCTCGTCGTACATGTCCAGCCCGATGACGAAAACCATACCCCGTCCTTCAATTTCCATCAGGCGGATACCGCGTTCTTTCAAGGGGGAATCTTCCAACATCTCCTGTACTATCTCATCGATCTGGTCAGATAGGCTCACAAGATTGTCTGGCGGTACTACGCCGGCTTGGACTGCTTTCTTCACAAACACAAATGGGTTGTAACGCGAAAGACCCTCTTTAATTTGGTCCAGGGGATCTTCTACTTCGTGGAATTCTTCTTGGGAAGAAGTTCTAGTGGAGGTTTTTTTAGTTTCCATTCTCTTCTCCAGGCCAACCCAATCTTGCAGGTCAACCAACAGCATGGATAGGACTGCCTGCTGTTCACTGTCCAATTGATTGCCTTTGGTGAGCTGAGTTTCCTCGATTTCGGCAACCAATTCCTTGGTTATATCTCTACGCCATATCTTAGCAATCTCTCTCAAACCAGGATGAATTTTTGGTTCAGGCAAAGGTTCAGGCTCATCAATCTCCTCGATTTCCTGGGAATCCTCTTCTTCGTCCTCAATAATCTTTTCGCCTCCCTCGGATTCCTCATTTTCTTCTTCGTCCTCAGCAAATATGGGAAAAATATTCCCCAGAATAAAACCAACTACCAGGAAGATAATAGCGACAATGATTATTATTGCAATATACATTTCCGGCTCCTAAAGGTTGCTCATTCCAAAACCTGAACCTGGCAGTTTGGGCAAAAGTGTGTCCCGCGTTGGCCGATCACTATGCGGGAAATGGGTGTGCCGCAAGTCAAACAAGGCTCATCCGTGCGCTGGTAGATCTGAAAGATTTCTTGGAATCCGCCGCCGCGATAAACACTGTCGAAACTAGCGCCTTTACGCCGGATGCCCTTTTGCAATATTTGACGAATGGTATTAAATAATAAATTGGCCTGTTTTTGTGTTAAAAGACTGGCTCTAGTCAGGGGGTGAATTTTTGCAATATGCAGCGCTTCGTCTGTGTAAATATTACCTAATCCAGCGATAAAACTCTGATCTAATAATAACTGTTTGATCTGTCTTTTGCGGACCAGCAACCTTTCGCTAAACATTTCTTTGGTAAGAGCAGAGTCGAGTGGCTCAGGGCCGAGATTTCGGAGGATGGTTTCGGGGTCTTCTACTAACCATACCCGACCAAACTTGCGTGTATCCGTGAATGACAACTGCATTCCGCTTTCCATGAATAAGACTAGGCGGGGGTGGCTGCCAAGAGGCTGGTCCCCTTCCCCGACGATCAAATCACCACTCATGCGCAAATGGATTAATAACACATCCCTGGAGAGCAGTATCTTGAGGTATTTTCCCCGCCTGCCGGTATCTTGGACTGTTTGGCCGATAATTCTGCGTTCGAATTGCTTAAAAGACGGCAAAGCGAGAGTTTTATGCCACAGAAGGTCGGTGCGGGCGATGGTTTGCCCGAGAATGGATTCGGCGCCGTCTCTTCCCAGCTTTAGAGAATTGGCGATGGTTTCAACTTCTGGGAGTTCAGGCATTCTCCGTCAACGGACACCTTATTGGGTTCATTCGTTAAACATTTCGCCGACGCTGCGTCCCTCGTGTGCCCGGCGAATAACTTCGCCTAATAATGGCGCCACGGAGAGGATGTTCAATTTATCACCCAGCTTGGCTTTGTTTTCTTCTGGGATGGGGATTGTATCGGTGGTGATGATCTCGGTGAGGGGCAAGGAAGACAGGCGCTCGGTAGCGGGATCGGAGAGCACAGAATGCACGAAAACCAGATAAATATTCCGAGCGCCGTGTTTTTTCAATAATCCGACCGCTTCAACGACAGACCCCGCAGTATCCACCTCGTCGTCCACAATAATTACGTCGCAATCGGAAACTTCTCCTACCAAAGTAAGCGCTTCTGTTGGGCCTCCCTGGACGACACGTCGTTTTTCAATTAGGGCTAAAGGAGCGTTGATTTGTTCAGCGAAATTCCGACCACGCTTGGCAAACCCCAGATCGGTGGTCACCACAACAGGATCTTTCAATTTTGAAACCATTTCTTTTACATATTCGATGATGATATGGAATGCTGTGATCACATCACCCGGAATGGAGAAAAACCCTTGGATCTGTCCGGCGTGCAAGTCTAAAGTCATATATCGGTCCGCACCAGCGATTTCGATCATGTCTGTTACCAACCGGGCTGTAATAGGAACGCGCGGTTGATCTTTCTTATCAGAGCGCGCATAACTCAGGTACGGGATCACTGCAGTGATGCGCGCGGCAGAGTCTAGCCGCAAGGTCTGAATCATGATCAGCAGTTCCATCAAGTTCTGGTGCACCGGCCGTGATGTAGTCTGGATGACGTAAACGTCTTGGCCGCGCACGCTGCTGTGGAGTCTGACTAATAGATTGTCGTTTGAATAATGAACCACATCGCGGCCACTCAACGGCAGATCGAGATATTCGGCGATGTCACGGGCTACATCTGGACAGGCGGTCCCTGCGAACAATTTTATTTCACCATAAACGTGGGATTCTTTGCGTTTGTTTTGTTTTGCCATTAAATCTCCCTAATCTAACAGATTAGTTGGATTGATCAGGATCTTTCCATTCATCGCGCAGCACGCTCATAAATAAAGTATCTACATATTTTCCTTCAGCGAAATGGGATTGGCGAATACGGCCATCCAGCACGAAGCCAGTTTTTTCATAAGAACGGATGGCGCGCGGATTGGTTTCGTAGACTCGTAAGGTTATGCTGTTCAGGTTTAGGGTGTTGAAGCCGTGGCGTAAGATCAACTGCATAGCTTCAGTACCATACCCTTGATCCCAGTAATCTTTTTCACCGATCATGATGCCAACCTCGGCGGTACGGGCGCGTTGGTTGAAGAACATCAGTCCGCAATTACCGATCAATTTCCAGGATTTACCTTCCTGTACGTCAATTGACATGGGATGCTCTTCGGCTGGTTTCTCGAGCATTTGCTCGAACCACTTTTCCTCACTGGCTAAAGACATTGGCAAGAACATATTTAAACCAGCGCGCACCTCAGAATCGTTGATCCATTTTGTATACATTGGCAGGTCTTCACGTTCGGGAGCACGAAAACGTATTCGTTTTCCATAGATCATTTTAGTTTACCACCGTTCAATAGTGTCTGGACTGCCTGATATGGTGTGATCTGACGGGCAACTAATTCATCTAACATTTTTTCATACTGCCCGCTTTTAAGCGTGTCCCGCCAGCGGTCTACCAGGGTGTTCTGTAAGCGATTGTCAAGTTCAGCTTCCAGACGGGCGCGTTCACGCAGCTCAAGTTCGCCAGTCTCTTGTAGGTAGGCGCGATGTTTGGCAATTGCATCCAATAGTTCGGGCACACCTGCGCCTTCGGTAGCTACAGTGCGCAGCACTGGTGGTATCCAGATCGGGGAATCGTTTTCGGATGGTTGGGGCGAGTTTGTTGCAGGGCGGCTGTGGTGGCTGAAAATGCGTTTGACGGGGTGGGCCAGTTTGAGCATGTTCAATAGGGCGCGTTCAGTGCTTTCAACTCCGGACCGGTCTGCTTTATTGACCACTAATATATCCGCGATCTCCAGGATGCCGGCTTTGATAGCCTGAATATCATCCCCCAGGCCAGGCGCTTCGGTCACTATTGTGGTGTGCGCTAAATGTGCTATGTCAATTTCAGCCTGTCCCGCACCCACTGTTTCGATCAGGATTATCTCAAAACCAGCCGCGTCAAATGCCTGAACTATGCCTGCGGTAGCATTGGCGAGGCCGCCTAATGATCCACGCGTAGCCATTGACCGGATGAACACACCCTTGTCACTGCTCAGCGACTGCATGCGGATGCGGTCTCCAAGGACTGCCCCACCGGTAAAAGGACTGGTGGGATCTACAGCCACGATGGCCACCTTTTTTGGTTCCCCCTCACCTTCGGAATGACGGTAGTGATAGGCGATCTGGTTAACCAGGGTAGATTTCCCTGTGCCTGGAGCGCCGGTTATTCCAATCAGGTGGGCTTGGCCGGTATGCGGGAATAGTTCCCCCAAAGCTGAGCGGCCTTCAGAAGTGTCGTTTTCAATCTGCGACAGAATGCGAGACAAAGACAAGCGGTCCCCAGCGAGAATATCTTGAATATTAGTCATGGATGGAAAACATAATTATGATTCCCCTTTAGTGGATACAAAGTAACCGAAAGACATTTGCAACACTTTACGTGCAAACTCATGAACCATCCAGGACAGCCTCACGCATATCATTCACAATATCCTCGGTTTTGGTGCCGGGTCCGTAAACTCCTGCGACTCCAATTTCGAGAAGTTTTGGCACATCTTCATCCGGAATGATTCCACCTACAAAGACTTTCACTTCATCCTGTCCGTTTGCTTTGATCAGCTCCAGAATACGCGGCAATAATTCCATGTGCGCTCCAGAAAGAATAGATAATCCGACTATGTGGGCGTCTTCTTGCAGGGCTGCTTCTGCAACCATTTCGGGGGTCTGGCGCAAACCGGTGTAGATCACTTCCATACCAGCATCGCGCAAAGCCCGCGCCACTACTTTTGCGCCGCGGTCGTGCCCATCCAGGCCAGGCTTGGCTACTATGACTCGGATCTTCTTTTTACTCATTCTGCCTCCCGCAGGATTGGGTCTCTTATATGTGAATTATACCGCGTTCACGGCTAATAAAGGCCAAAGTTAGGCATGATATACTGGCACGCCTATTACCAAACTGTAACATGCAGTCACGGATGTATAACCCCAATGAATTGGCCAGGTAACAGCAATAACCTAAAATTTGTTCAGTGCAAAACAATACATGAACACAATCTGATCAAATTTGGAGGTACCAAAACATGACCAACAAAACAAAACATTTCACACTTTTATTCTTGCTGAATACCCCGTAGCTTGCTACGAGGGTTCCATGTTTTTCCAAAATCCGTACCCGTGGGGGCTAAACTCCGTAATACCCCGTTGCTTGCAGCGGGGATAGGAGTTTAGAGGATTTTGGTAGTTTATTACTGGTATGGAATGATCCTCGCTCAGAACCATTTTGAGTGAATATTGTTTAGATTCATTCATGTTTGATGGGCGCATAATGTTTTAAGATGATCAAAACCAAAGGGTTTTCAATACCCTTTGGGTTTAGACTACAAATTTATTACCGCTAACAATCATAATAGAAATCTTGTTTTCCTCCTGTGTTATACTCTCACAGAGACCGAAAACACCCGGAAAAAAAGATAAAAAACAGGAGATTTTACGAATGAAAGATTTTCTGGCAGTTGCTGATTTCTCCCCTGAAGAACTGCAAAAATTACTCGACCTAGCGGTTGAACTGAAGAATGAACGCCAAGCAGGAGGCAATGCGCCTATCTTACAGGGCAAGGTGCTGGCAATGGTTTTTCAAAAGCCTAGTTTACGGACGCGCGTCTCATTTGACATGGCCATGCGTCATTTGGGCGGAGATGCGATTTATCTCTCTCCTGCTGAGATAGGGCTTGGAAAACGTGAATCTATCGCCGACATAGCCCGGGTGCTGTCCGGATATGTTGATGTGATCATGGCGCGCGTCTTTGCTCACGAACATGTTTTAGGAATAGCCGAGTGGGCGGATGTGCCCGTGATCAACGGGCTGAGCGATTATAACCATCCTTGCCAGGCTCTGGCAGATGCTTTGACGATATATGAACGTTTCAATACATTGAAAGACATAAACGTCACCTACGTGGGGGATGGCAATAACGTAGCAGTCTCGTTGATGTATATTTCCGCTAAGTTGGGGGCTAATTTCACGATTGCCAATCCAGCGGGATTTGATATGTCCGAAGACGCCATTGAATTGGGCCATGAATTCGCCAAGGAGAGTGGAAGTACGATCACCTTGTTGGAAGACCCGCACGCTGCTGTTCAAAATGCGCATGTGATCTATACCGACACGTGGACAAGCATGGGACAAGAAGAAGAAGCTAAAAAGCGCGAGGCTGTTTTTCCTCCCTATCAAGTGAACGCGGCATTGGTAGCTGAAGCTGATCCAGAAGTGATCGTTATGCACTGTTTACCCGCTCACCGCAACCACGAGATCACTGACGAGGTGGCAGATGGCCCACATTCTGTGCTTTTCCCTCAAGCAGAAAATCGGATGCATGCCCAGAAAGCTGTCTTGGTACATCTCCTAAGAGATGCAAAATAATTTATATTCAGGGACTTTTGTGCTCAAACGGTAGAGTGGTGATTTAAGTGTGTTTTTCATACTTAGACAACGGGCTTTAGCCCATTGAAAACCACAGGAATCAGCCCTCCCACAAACAGGAACTGAGAACTTAATTCGAATTATGAAAACAGAAGATTACATTGCACTTGAAGAACAGTATGGCGCGCACAACTATAATCCATTGGATGTGGTGATCACACGCGGCGAGGGTGTTTGGCTGTATGACGCTGAAGGCAAACGCTACCTGGACTGCTTGAGCGCTTATTCGGCGGTGAACCAGGGGCACGTGCATCCCAAGATACTAGAAGCTCTTCAAACCCAAGCTGCCAGACTTACGCTAACCTCGCGTGCATTCCATAACGATCAACTTCCGCTGCTATATAAGGAATTGCACGACATGACGGGTTATGAAATGTCTTTGCCGATGAACAGTGGAACCGAGGCCGTCGAAACTGCTCTCAAACTGGCTCGAAAATGGGCCTACCAGGTCAAAGGGGTGCCGCGGTACGATGCCGAGATAATCACTTGTGAGGGCAATTTCCATGGGCGCTCGATCAGTGTAGTAACCTTTTCTGACGAGGAATTATATAGAAATGACTTTGGGCCTTTTACACCCGGTTTCATAATAGCTCCTTATGGAGATGCCCCCGCTATTGAAGCAGCCATCACACCCAACACGGCGGCAGTATTGGTTGAACCGATCCAGGGTGAAAATGGGGTGATCCTGCCTCCCGAAGGTTATTTGCAGCGTTTGAGCCAGATCTGTGATCAGCACAGTGTTTTGCTAATCGCCGATGAAATTCAGACCGGTTTAGGCCGCACTGGCCGGCTTTTTGCCAGCGAACACGAAGGAGTTCGCCCAGATATGCTCATTATCGGCAAAGCCCTTTCTGGAGGTTTCTACCCTGTCTCCGCGGTTTTGGCTGACAAGGCGATCATGGGTTTATTTACTCCGGGTGAACACGGCTCAACATTTGGCGGCAATCCTTTGGGGGCTGCAATTGCACGCGCCGCTCTTCAAGTAATCCAGGAAGAGAAATTAATTGAAAATGCCTCGATTCTGGGCGAATACTTCATTGAGCAATTAGTGGAGATTCCCAGCCCACATGTTAAAGAAGTGCGCGGCAAGGGTTTGATGATCGGTGTTGAACTCAGCCCGGAGGCAGGTGGCGCCCGCCGTTTCGCGGAAGCTCTGCAAAAAGATGGAATATTGCTAAAGGAAACCCATGAACACGTGCTGCGTTTTGCCCCGCCTTTGGTGATCGAAAGGGAGACGATTGACTGGGCTTTACCGCACATTCGCCGGGCATTAAATATACCCTGAGTTATGCTCGCGATCTATTCTAATCGAAGCAAGTTTGTTTTCAACGCCCGCGGGTAAATAAGAAACAATCTTTTAATACTTTTTAAGTAACCTCAATCAAAAAACTTGTCTGATTCATATCACCTGTTTTGATCATATAATTTTATCTGCGTTCATCCGCGCCCATTTGAGGTTATTCATTTTACAATAAGTATCCGCATAAACGTTGTACAGAAAAAACCAATCTAACCGCAAATAAATACAGAAAAACGTGGATAATATGATATGCTTGTTGTGAAATAGATTACATAGAATTTTTAGCAACTATTGAAGGTATCAACGCCTAAATTGTGGTTGATATCTCAACATTTGAGGGTTTTCAAGGAAAATCGATCAAAAAACCAGTCTAGTTCACATCAGCTGTAATACCTAATCATTACATTCGAGCCATTCAAATTTTATTTGTTGAATTGGCAGGATTACACAGATAAAATGGGTAAATTTGGGTTACAATTCATTTTTGTGCAATCAATATAATTTATGGCAACTATACCTTTAAATCACGTAAAGAGGGGTATAATCAGGGTGGAGGTGAGATATGTGGAATAAAAATAGTCCCAAATTTTTGTCGTGGGGGTCTGTTATGGGTGCGGTAGGTTCGGCAGCAAAAACTGCTTACGAGTTATTAACACTAATGGGGGAGACAGGCGACACATTAGAAGAAAAGCAGCGAGCGGCCTTCGTATGGTTTGTTGTTTTTGTTATTTTGATCGGAATTGCCATTTGGGTAAGGGAGGCAGAGTTGAGGGACATAAAAAGGGGATTGCCGGTTATTAAGCTTCACGACTATGGTTTTGAGGTAAAGGAATGGGTAAGTAAGCCACCAGATATAGCAGTTTATATAGAAGTAAAAAACGTGCCTCATCCCAAGGCAATTGATGCAAACGCCGAAAAGGTTTATCCTCAAATCACATGGGAAGATTTGATTTCAGGACAGATATTAGAACCCAATCCTGGGCGTTGGTTAATTCCAAATAGAGAAAAAGGGCAGATGCTAGAGTTGCAAACTGTGAATTTGGATGCAAACGGAAAAGCAAAACGATTGTATTTTGGAGCGATTGAAAAACACGATGGCTGCATTCGCGCAATCTGGAGGAATGATGGAGACAAATATTTGGAGAACGTGTTTCGCGATGACCACAAACATCAAATAATATTATCTTTGACAGACACTAAGGGAGCAAGTGCGGAATTTATATTTATGATCTCAAAGCACCAGACCCAAATTCATCCCTATTACGTATTTCGATTAGATAGAATAGGGGAGGGTGGAGAAAGAATAGAAATGTCAAAAAAATTTAACCTAAAAGACCTACCCGATCAAGGAAATACTAACAAAGCAACAGGAGTTGAAGTTTCAAGTTAAATTGGAGCAAAGATGAAAGAGTCTAAAGATAAAGAACGGGAACAAAAACCGACACCCGATGATAAGGGAGGCGGTGCAGAGCCTTTGACCAGGAAAGGCTTTCTAAAGATACTCCGCAGGGTTACGAGGCCAACGAAACCACCGACTCAAAAAAGTCAGGAACATAGGTCGAATATCATTCCTGTGATTGTAGCGAAAAGCATATTCGTTTAGATAGGTTTGAAGATATTCAGGACTTACACTGTGATAAACACCTCGAATACCATTCTTTACCAAAGACCAAAAATCTTCAATGGTGTTTGTGTGGACATTGCCCATAACGTAAATATCATGCGAGTGCAAAACCTTATCGTGTTTGTATCCCAGGTATGGAAGTCGATTGTAAACCGGATACTCATCTGTGTAAATTTGAGTGCCTTTTACAACTTCATTTTCAATAATTGGCATAAGTGTTTTGGTTTGAGTGTTAGGAACTGCAACCACTTCAACCTTGCCTTGTGTGCGGTTAGCCATACCAACAACTGCGGTCTTCCCTTCGGCTCCGCGTCCTCGTTTTCCTCTGCGCCGACCGCCAAAGTAAGACTCGTCAAGCTCAGTCTTACCAGAGAAAGGGTCTTGATCTTCTGATAACATGGAGCGAATTTGTTTACACATTCTCCAAGCGGTTTTGTATGTTACGCCAGTCTCGCGCTCAATCTGTTTTGCCGAGATACCGCCTCGTGTTTGTGCCATTAGATAAATCACGTAGAACCAAAGAGTAAGTGGAGTTCTTGACTTATGAAAAATCGTACCGGCAGTAGGTGAAATTTGATGACCGCACCATTCACAACCGTAAACCTTGCGCTCTTTTATGCGATAGTATTTTGCCTCTCGCTTGCATCCTTCACATTCAATCAATTCAGGATAGCGAGTATTCCGCAACCATTCCAGGCAAACATCGTCAGTCGCAAAGTCCTCTTGAAAGTCTTTGATGGTGTATTTCTGCATAGGCGATTTGGTTTTTTTCTTGCTCATCTTTATACCTCTTTGTCTTTATCTGTACAAAGATTATATCAGATGTTCTACGTGTTGTCAAGGGATACTTGCCTAATTTATAATTAAGGAAGTTATTGCTATGGTAGAAAAAATCGGCCGCTATGAGATTAAAGAAGATTTAGGCCAAAGGGGTATGGCCAAAGTTTATATTGCCTATGACCCGAATGTGAAACGTCAGGTTGCCCTCAAGGTTATGTCGTTGAGTCTGACCGAAGATGAGGAATTTACAGCTCGATTTAGACGCGAAGCCGAGGCTGTAGCCGCGCTTGAGCATGTCGGCATCGTCCCAATCTATGATTTTGGAGATGATCAAGGCCAGCTTTTTATCGTCATGCGCTTGATGGAAGGGGGTACCCTGACAGACAGGCTAAAGGATGGACCTTTAAGTATTGAAGCCGCGGCGAGTATTTTCAGGCGAATCGCATTTGCTCTAGATAAAGCTCATGAAAATGGAATCGTTCACCGCGACCTGAAACCCGGAAATATCTTATTTGACACAGATGGAGAGGCTTATATTGCTGATTTTGGGGTCGCCCATTTATCCGAAGCTGGAGAAGACCTCACCGGTACAGGCGCACTTATTGGTACGCCTACCTATATGAGCCCTGAACAAGTTCGGGGGGCGAATGATGAAATTGACGGTCGTTCGGATATTTACGCGCTTGGTGTAATCTTGTACGAAATGCTCAGCGGAACTATTCCATATGAAGCGGACACACCAATGGGGACAGCTCTCAAACATTTGGTTGACCCGGTTCCTCAAATTCGACAATCGACTCCTGGCTTACCCGTTGAAATTGAACAGATCATCGCAAAAGCAATGGCTAAAGAACGCGATGACCGCTTCGAAACCGCAAAAAAGATGGCTGATGCTCTGGATGAGATTGTGGCTGGATCATATATGCCTACCAAGACGTTTGTAGAGAGTGGAGAAAGAGCTGTTATCGATGAAGGGATAGCGGCATCAACTGAAAAGCGGGGCATAAAGGGGTGGTTGTGGCTGGTGATTGGGGTATTAGGCATTGGAATTTTGGCAGTAATATTCGGCGGCAATTTATTTGGTGGGACGACAGAAGCAACCTCAGAACCCCCGACACAAACGGCACCTGCCGTCGCGGTCATAGAAACCGAAGCCCCAACTGCGACCCAAATGCCGACAACTCTCCCAGAACCTCCCACACCAACCCCAACTCTTGAGCCAACTGCACCGGTGTTAGTTTTACCCGTGCCGATCAGCATAGCAAATGTCAACCAAATCAGTGAAATTATTCGCTTGGGCCGCGGTACGATAAATGATGTTGTAGTCGGCCCCAGCAGAGATGTCTTTGCTGTTGCTGGAGGATTGGGTGTGTGGTTTTATGACCTGGATACGTTTGAAGGAAGATTTTCATATGAAAGTGAGGGAGAAGGAAGATCTTCATATGATAGTGAGGGATTGGAGATCACAAGTGTGGCATGGTCTCCCGATATAGAAAATAATGTTATCGCAATGGGCGGGGTGGATGGCAGCATACAATTTTGGAACCCCATGACCGGCCAAGTTTTCCTTACCATTGATGCTCACGAAGAATCGGTCAACGACTTGGCCTGGTCCCCCGATGGCACGATGTTGGCATCGGGTAGCGATGACAACATCGTCCGCCTATGGAATCCGATAACAGGGCAGTTAATAGCAGATCTTGAAGGCCATCCAGATAATGTCAACACGCTTTCCTGGTCTCCCAACGGCACCTATTTAGCCTCAGCTGGTTGGACGGTTATAGTATGGAATATTGAAAACAGAAGATTCGCCAATAATTTCGGCGGTCACACAAATCAGATCAATAGTCTGGCATGGTCGCCAGATGAGACCATAATTGTCTCGGCGAGCAGTGACGGAACCATGCGTTTTTGGGATCTTGCTGCAAACAGTCTAATTATGCCGCTGGAAGGGCAAACTGAGCCAATATTTGCCTCTGCTTGGTCTCCAAACGGTGAACTGATCGCCCATTCGAATTCATCTGAGATTTACGTGCGCGATGCGGAAACTGGCCAGGTCCAGCAAATAATTGAAGGGCATACCGGCCTGGTCACACATCTTTCTTGGGTGGAGGGCGGCGAGGCATTACTATCGGCTTCTAACAATGGGGAGATTATTAAATGGCTTTCTAGTTCGTGGGAGGTGAGGCAAAGCAATGTTCTACACACAAACCAAAAAACATTTGCAGCTTTCTCACCGGATGGCAGCCAAGTTGTTTCTGCAAATATTGAGGGCACTATAAAGCTGTGGGATTTGGCTTCCGGTGAACAAACGGAGGGTTTTTCAGCCCACGAAGGAAAAATCAATGGTGTTACCTGGTCTCCCGATGGGTCCCGGTTTGCGACTGCAGGTGATGATGGCTTTGCTAGAATCTGGGATGCAGCCAACCTGAATCAAATTCGTATCCTAATTGGTCATTCAGACGTAATTAACAGCATTGCCTGGTCTCCCGATGGCCAATTTCTGGCGACCGGAAGTGATGACACCTCGGTGAAAATTTGGGATGCTGAATCAGGGGCGGAAATTAATTCTATCGGTCAGGCTGAGACGGTATTCAGTGTCGTATGGTCGCCTGATAGCACCCTGGTCGCGTTTGCCAGCGGGGAGCATGTTTGGATACGGCGTGCTTCCGACGGCCAGATATCCTTCAAATTAGAAGGGCACAGGGCGCAAGTCAATAGTGTGGCCTGGTCCCCCGATGGGGAGTTGATCATCTCCGGGAGCGATGATCAAGAGTTGAGAGTCTGGCGGGCAAACACCGGAGGTGTAGAGCTAGCACCTCTAATTGGTCATCGCGGCAGTATTCGCAGTGTGGCCTGGTCTTCTGATGGCAGGTTGTTGTATTCAGCAGATAGCGAGGGTATCATCCGCATTTGGGATGCGGAAACAGGAACAGAGCTGCATTTGTTGATTGGGCACAACTCACAAATAAACTTCCTTGGTTTGTTTGAGGACCTGTATGTATTATCCGCCAGTGCAGACGGCAGCATTCGAATTTGGGCAATCCCCAACTCCCAATAACCCCCGTACAATGGTTAGCCAATTGGAGTGGCCATAGGAATACAGGACGTACATGTTAAGTGATTATATTTTAAATTAAATTCCAATCCCTGAAACAGGGAATCTCAAATTAACTTATTGATATTTTATGGTAAAGTTAATTATAGGTTTTCTGATTTTTTGTCACACGGATAGGGCATATGAATTCTATAATAACCGAGGAACTTAAAAGTTATAGCCTTTTCGAGGATCTACCGGATGATGTGGTGGTTGAGTTAGCTGGTGAAGTAGAACAGGTTTCCTTGAAAAATAACAAACAGTTATTTAAACAAGGTGACCCAGGAGACGCGTTATATATTATTCGCGAGGGTTGGGTCAAGATCGTGAATGAGGGTGAGGATGGCAAAGAGGTAGTCTACAACCACCTTGGACCTGGCAGCGTGATTGGGGAAATGGCTATTTTAGATCAAGCTCCGCGCTCAATGGGTGTGGTAGCCATCTCGCCAGTAAAAATGCTTAAGCTGGGAAGTAAAGAATTCCTGGAAGTGCTCAACCAATTTCCTGTTATGGCGGTTGACATAATCCGGAATATAACCAAACGATTGCGATTTACGACAACCTATATTGAGAATGCAATTGAGTGGAGTCAACGAATTGCCGCGGGGGATTACAGTTTTGCCCAAGAACAGGTTAAAAAATCTCAGGGAACAATTGTGGATTCAGGGGCATCGGATAGGGAACGGGCGAATCGTTTTTTGGGAACTTTCTTTCGCATGGTAGAAGATGTAAAAGCACGCGAGGATGAACTAAAGCAGCAGTTAAACCAACTCAAAGTTGAGATCGACCATGCACAAAGAAAACAATCTGTTGAAGAGTTGACAAATTCGAAATTTTTTAAGAATTTAAAATCCAAGAGCGGAGAAATGCGGGGCAATATAAAGGAAGATTAACCAGAAATTTAGAAATCCATCATTAATTAACGAAACTTGCCCAATTCGTATAAAGTGAGCGGTTTGGCTTTTCCCTTCAGGCTGATGGATTCTAAGGGATTTGTTTCAAAAAGATCGTCAAGGTCATCAAGGACATCCTGAGATAGTAGTATTTGCTGGCTTTCAGCTTTATTCATTAACCGTGCAGCAGTATTCACCCTATCGCCTAGCATATTGAATTCGCGCCTTCCCTGTGTATCTCCGATTTCAGCGGCGAAAACCCTACCGCGGGTTAAACCAATGTGGCAGCTAAGTTTGCGTTTTTCATCACCAATGATAATTGGGGGCAAACTTTTGACGACTTTGAGGATCGCCTGGGCAGCGTGAGATGCACGGATGGAATCATTGGTGTGTGAGTTGGGAACTCCAAATGCAATCATTACATCTGGGCCTGCAAGGTGGTAGGTCACTTTCTTCAACACTCCGCCGCGCGCTTCAATTTCAGCATTTATCAAGGAAATTACCTGGGAGAATCTGGATATAATTTCAGCTTCTTCTTCTGAGTTTGCTTCTTCCAGTGAGGGTAGGCCAAGTAAGTTAATAAACATGATGGTTGCTTCTGGAAAATCGGGGGGCAATCTGCGGCTGGCTGCATTTTCCACAAGTAGATTTAGAATAGGCCTCGGGATGAAGCTTGCCAAGGGTTCTACCTTATCTACCGCATCTGAAATTGCGCTTGCCAATCCATCCACACTCATATCGAACAGCACCATACTGGCCATGCGGTGGCGAGGGGGAACAATATCGTAATCACCGAGCTGCTCATCTGTCAGGTCATCGACTACCAAGGAGAATCCATCCTCGAGATCCTCAAACCTGAATTCGTCCTTTACGCGTTCTTGGGTTACCTTTGTTAGGCAAACCCGGCCGACTTGACCAGCGCCCTCGGCATGTTTCGAATTTTTCACAGATGAACCCAGCAAGACATGTTCCATTCGCAGTGGAGTGCCAATATCTGCCGCGAGGAAGCGTCCTACGTGAAGCCCAACCCGCATACCCATAGAAAATTCAGAATCCAGGATTTTAATCTCGGAGAATTGTTGCATTGCGCGCTGCATTCTCAGGCCGACGCGCACTGCGCGGGTGGTGTCGTTTTGGTTCTGGTCTGCTGGGAATTGAGCCAGAATTGCATCTCCTGTGAATTCCAACAAATTTCCCCCGCCTTTACTAATGATCTGAATCATTTCACGGAAATAATCGTTGAGCAGTTCCCACAGGCTTTTAGCGCCTTCCTGACCCAGGGTGGCATTTGCTTCAAGCAGTGGGGTGAAACCGGCCAGGTCGGTAAACATTAATGTGCCTTCCTCCCATTGATAGCGCGTCTCGCCTGGTTTGGGTAAGCTCTCCAAGATTTGGCGCGGTAAATAGTCGTGTAAGATGCGCTGTAAGGTCCTCAAATGATTGAAGACTTTGGTAAGATTTCTCCCAGAGGGATCAATCCAGGCACTCGCATAGAGTTTCGCGGGAAGTAATTCCCTCAGGTGTGTTTCAAGGTCGGCTAGCGGGGATATCTCTTCAGTAGTTTCAGCCATGCTAAATAAGCCTTTGATAATAATTCTGGTGGCAATTTGGTCTGATTGTTTATTATATCTCATGCTTATGTAAATACAACTTGTGATTTCTTGCGATCTTCAACCCGAATTTGTTTAACTAGAAGAAGCAATACTCATGAGGTAATAATCAAAAGGAAATATTTCTGCAGTTAAAACATTATCATAGTAAATATTTGTTCTGGTAATTAGTGCCAAACAACCCCGCTTATTGGGGTCACGTTAATCCTTCCAAGGTAATATACGCAGATAAACGCGGATGGACACAGACGAAAAATAATCATATTAACCATAAAGTTTTAAGGGTATCCGTTACATATTTTGAAATAATCGATTTACATAAAAAAATTTTTATGGAGATAGCTCTTAAAAATGCTAATAAACCCATTGATCTCGGGTCGCTTTTTTATGGTAAATTAAGGGTACCTAAACCAAAAGAATTTTCTTCAGGAATTGCTGATGAGCCAAGATAATAAGTTTAAAGATCTCAAAGATTATGAATTGTTCAAGGATTTGCCCGAGACTGTAAGCAAGGAGCTGGCGGCAAAGGTTGAACTAGTCAGTTTAAAAAATGATGAAGTGCTGTTCCGTAAAGGTGACCCCGGGGATGCCCTCTACTTATTGCAAAGTGGTTGGGTGAAAATGGTTAGTGAGGATGCGGAAGGTAAGGAAGTGGTGCTAAACGAGGTTGGTCCGGGGAGTACAATTGGGGAGATTGCAATGATAGATATGGAACCTCGTTCAGCAGGAGTGATTGCCATGTCTGATGTTGAACTGCTCAAATTGGGAAGCGAAGATTTTCTCAACGTGCTATACCAGCAGCCAAAACTAGGACTACATATCATCCATAGCGTATCAAAAAGTTTGCGCTTCGCAAACACTTACCTGGAAAACACAATTTTCTGGAGCCAACGTATCGCTGAAGGGGATTACAACTTTGCTCAGGAACAGGTTCAGAAAGCCCAATCTGGGGTATTTGAAAGTTCAAGCCCGGATGAAGATAGGGCTAACCGCCTCCTGGGAACCTTCTTTCGAATGGTAGAGGATATTAGAGCGCGTGAAGATGGTTTGAAAAAGGAGTTGGACGAATTAATTATAGTGATCGACCAGGCAAAAAGGGAGAAGTCTGTGGATGATGTGACTAGTTCTGGTTTCTTCAAAAGTTTAAAGACGCAGAGCAAGAAAATGCGGAGAGATGCTGAAAAAGGGGATGAGGATTGACTAACCTGAAATACATTGATAGCAAGCATCGCGCGCGGCTTGAGGCCAGGATATTCACTGAATAATTTTTTTCCTATTAGTATTTTGTTATAGGTAAATAGAAAGAAATAAAACTTCTCCGTAATTTAGCGGGAATAGATTGAAGGACCCAGACAATTCTAAACTTGGGAGATTTACCTGGAGGCATTAAACTGGAATTGCGCCTCTAATCAACTTGGAGTAAACTGTGTTTTGTTGGTGATATATTGACATCTGAATCCATAAACCGAATCCGGAATCTCCTTTCTGCAATATCTTTAGTAATCCTGGCTTGTGGAATTTTCTCTGGAGAAGATTTTTCACCGGAGGAACTCGTCATAGATTCCGTGGAGGCAAACGAAATTGTGACCAATTCTGTCGAGCGAATGCAGGATATTCTTGGATTTCATTTTGTTATCGACCGCAGCGGCGCACCTGAGTTCATCGACCCAGAAGAAACAATATCGTTTACACGAGCCGAAGGTAATTTCGTTGCGCCAAATATGGTGACGGCAACGATACGAGTAATACTTCCAGGGTTTGTCACGGAGGTTGATGTTGTGAGTATCGGGGATACGCAATGGCAAACAAATTATCTAACCGGAGAATGGCAGGAACTTGCTCCTGAATATAGCTTCAACCCATCAATATTGTTCCATCCAGAAACGGGTATTCAGTCCGCCCTGGCAAATGACCTTTTGGATTTGGAATTTGTTGACATCGAAGAGATAGATGAGCTGCCCGGTCTCCCCCTTTATTTATTTAAGGCGGCAATTATCGGGACACGGACATACACAATGACATACGGTATGATCGGGCCTGATAAGATGACCGTGCAATTGTGGATCGCGCCGGATAGCTTTGAATTGTATCGATTAACTATTGTTGAGCCTGGTATCGAAGGAGCGGAGGACACCAACTGGCAGCTTGATTTCTGGGATTTTGATCAGGTAATTGAGATTGTGCCTCCTATCCCATAAGGCTGATAAAACCAAAATGCAAGCTAGGACTCCAAGTTCCCGCGCAATAATAATCCTAATCTTGATCAGTATCCCTATTTTCATTGGGGCTCTTGATCTTACGGTGGTATCTGCGGTATTGCCCCATGTATTAGTTGATTTTGAGATCCCTCTACAAACCAGCTTGGATGACGCCGCCTGGATAGTTACCGGATATTTACTCGCTTATACCGTTTCGATGACATTTATGGGACGGCTTTCAGATTTGTATGGCCGCCAAAAAGTGTTCCTGGCTGCTTTAGGGATATTTGCGCTTGGCTCTTATCTGGTCGCAGTAGCAGATACTTGGCCCACGCGTATGGTTTTACGCACATACTATATGCTGGCCAGCGGACGTCCAGACCCATCGCTTATTTCGTTGTGGAATTTGATCGCTGCGCGGGTGATACAGGCAATTGGCGCTGGGGCTATGGTTCCAGTGGGTATGGCTCTGGTAGGAGATTTGTACCCACCTGGGCGGCGTGCCAGAGCGCTTGGCTTTATTGCTGCTGTAGATACGGCTGGTTGGGTAGTGGGACACCTTTACGGTGGTATTGTGGCCCGGTTTTGGGACTGGCGCATGATCTTTTGGTTCAATTTACCGGTATGCCTGCTCGCATTTCTACTTATATGGTTTCTGCTGCGAGGAGTGGGGCAGCCGCGAGGCGAAGGTAGGATGGATTGGCTAGGCGCATTGCTAATCACCACCAGCCTTTCGGCTCTTATCTTGGGGTTAGGCACCGGCGCAGAACTAAGCGGCAGTACTGGTTTCGAGGACCAGACTGCCTTGCCTCCCTATGCCTTTCCTGCGATGATAGTAGCTATCCTTTTGCTTGGGTTATTTATCTGGCGACAGCTAAGCGCCAAACACCCGCTTATCCCTCTCACACTTTTTCGCACGCCCAACTTTTCACCTGCCAGTCTGGCAAATTTTTTCGTGGGATTCAGCCTATTTATCGCGATTGCAAACGTGCCCCTGTTCATCAATTTACTGATCGCCGATACGATTGAGCAAGGAGCTTGGGATAGCGGTTGGATGCTTTCAGCGCTTACAGTACCGATGGCTCTGATAGCTGTGCCAGGGGGCTGGTTGACTGAGAAGATAGGATACCGTTGGCCTTCAGCTATTGGTTTGTTGGCAGCCATCGTCGCATTTTCCTTGATGATGGGCTGGAAATCAACCACACTTTACGGTACAATGATTCCTCAGCTAGTGTTAGCGGGCTTGGGCTTTGGCCTGACGCTTGCCCCCATCGCCTCCGCGGTGGTTGATGCATCTCCATCTGAACATCGGGGCACTGGTTCTGCACTGGTAATAATCTTTCGCCTTATTGGAATGACAGCCGGTGTCTCTAGTATTACGACTTATGCCTTACAGAGAGCCGATAAACTTTCAAACCAAATGCTCTCCTCTTCGGCAGATCTTTCGGAGACAATACGTGTGGGTGTACAAGTGCTCGAAAAAGTGATCAGTGAAACATTCTTAGTTGCCGCCGTAGCAAGCGCGTTGGCAGTAATTCCGATTTTATTTATTCGAACAAAGATAAAACAAGGAGAAAATAATGAGTGAACAATATGATTATGATGCGGATGATTCCGGAAGTAATAAAAATCGTAATATTGCCCTTGGTATTGGTGCAGGTGTAATAATCATTTCTTGCGTATGTGTCATTGCAGTAGGAGCCTTCCTTTATTTCGACCCATTTGGCATAGATGCATATGGATGGGTGCAGAGTTTTCTGGGAGGCAGTGATAGTACGGCCAAAGTTATGCCGGAAGATACTGATTTTTACGTCAGCTTCGACGTGAAACAATTATTAGATTCCCAAGATTTTAATGAAATCATTGCAACATTTGCTGATGCTTCAGGAGAAGATTTCGAGGATTTTGGTGGCTTGATCGAAATTGTTGATGAAGAAATGGATGATCAAATGAACCTCACTATATCCGATGACATAATCCCGTGGATCGGTCAACGTATCGGAATTAGTGTCTCTAATATTAGTGTTGATCAATATGGTGGTTTCGAGGGCGCACCTGATGTTGTTTTCGCTATCGAAGCGCGTGACCGCAGCGGGGCGGATGAATTTATCGCCAATTTGATCGAAGAAATTGAAGATCAATCGGGAATGAATTTTGACGATGTTGAATACGAAGGAGCTACCCTTTACTTCATTGACGAAGATTTTCAGGAATTTGCAATCGGTCGGTCAGATAATTTTGTCCTTATAAGCGAGAAGCTTGATAGTTTGGAAGATGCCATTGATGCCCAAAAAGGCGATTCCCTAGCAGATAACAGCGCTTTTAAAGATGTGACTAACCAACTGCCAAACAAACGTTTGATGACAATGTACATTAATGCAGAAGTTTTGCTAGAATTAACAGAAGCATCTGCTAGCGAATTTCAAGAATTCGGCCTGATAGATCTAAATTCCGCACCTGTGTCTGGTTTTGCTATGTCCTTAGCTGTGGTTCCAGAGGGGCTTCAAATGGATTTTGCTACCGCCTATGATAGCGAGGAGATGACAGAATCCCAGCGTGAGTTACTCGAAGGTATCGGTGAAGCGACAAGCACTGACGCATTTTTCCCAGAAGATACTTTCTTTTATATGAGTGGCCAAGGTTTGGAAATGGCTGTTGACGCTCTTCGCGAAGCTTTGATTGGCACGACTAGTCAATCTGATTTCAACGAGTCTATGCAATTGTTCGAAATGCAGTTCGGCTTCAATCCAGACGATCTGCTTTCTATCTTGAGTGGCGAATTTGCTTTCGGGTTAATGTCAAGCAATGAGGGACTCTTTGCTAGCCAAATGGAAGTTCCTCTAGGGTTCCTTTTGTTAATGGGAACTAGTGATGAAGCCGAAATGCTCGACATGATTGAAACTATCAACGACATTGCGGAAGATCAATTGTACATGCAAGTGGACTCCTATAATGTGAGTGGCTTCACGCTCTTCGGGCTTGGAGACGGTGATTCCGAGTCACCCCAGATTGTTTACGGTGTTGGCGAAGGGTTCCTCGTGTTCGCTTCTGGCGAGGGAGTAGTAGAAGACGGATTTGGTGGGGGTGCTTCAATTGCCGATAGTCAAAGATACAATGATACTTGGGATGCATTCCCGAGGGGTAGTTTCCCAGTTTTTTACCTCGATCTTGAAGGTTTATACGACCTTATGCGGGAAGGCATGCCTTATATGGACCCACAGGATTTTAATGAAGCTATCCAAGCAATTGAACCACTTACAGTCATTGCAGCCTCCTCCCGCCCATTAAGTGGGAACACTACCCTTCAGACGATAATCTTTTTCATAGAGACAGAATAGAAGATCCTCGTTTCAACTCTTCCAAAAAAGCCTAGTCTTCGAAGAGTATCTTGAACCTCAGATCTGTCAGGTTACCAAACCTGACAGATCTTTTTTATTGAGAAAAACACTTCATCATTATGGTGTTTTGAAAAAATCAACCTTGGTAACTGCTAGGAAAAATGAATCCGTGCCAATTGTTATATAGACGAGTAATTTTTCCGCGGATTTAATAATTCGTCACCTTGGTTAAACCCACATTATCGCAGATAATCGCATAAAGGTGACAGATTGAGAACGTTGATTAAGAGTAAGCTGATTCAATTGGAGGCCGAAATTTTCACCTTCATGTTTATTGGGACTTTAACATACGAAAAAATTAACACCACGGATTTCAGCTTGGTTCCCAAACAATAATCACTTTAGTGCCCCGGCTGTATGTGGAGTCTATCAATACTTGGGCTCCAATCAAGCTGGCTCTTTCGACCATGCCGGCCAGTCCAAACTGTTTTTTTGCGAGTAGTTGCACCAGGTCAAGTGTTGGATCAACTTCGAAACCTTTACCATTATCTTCGATTACGATATTTACAAGATCAGGTTCAATACGGCCGAAGATGCGAGTCAATTTTGCTTCCGACATAGCGCAGAGCATTTTCACAGGCTTGTTGGACGATCCGAAAGATGTGTAGTTCAACATTCGGTTCTAGCCTTGCATTGTTTTTCGAAATTTCCAGTTTGAGCTCAGTATTTTTACCTGACCGGTCCATGAGGTTATCGGTGAGTTCGTTGAGCGCTGAATATAATCCATAAGTCAACATCGCGGGACGCAAATCTTGGATGATCTGACGTAAATGGTCTGTGAGGATTTGATAATTTTCCTCGATTTCATCAGCAGATGAGCTTTCATCTAACGTTACAAACATGGCGCCAAGCTGATTGAGTACCTCGTCGTGCAAATCTCTGGCAAGTCTGGCTCTCTCGCTTTCGTGCCTGTCAATGTTTGCTTGAAACAAAGTCCTCAGTCGTTTCGCCTGGAAAATATTTGCGATCGCGATTGCGGTTTGGCTGGCAATAGATGCCAGGATTGATATTTCAGCCTGGTAGTAAATATCATCCGGATCACGTTTTCCCAGCAGCCAAATCCCAATAAGATCTTCTCCACTGCGCAGGGGTAAAGCTAAGCGTATCCATGGGAAGGATTGTGTGCCAGGCGCATCTAATTGTGGAGCACGGTAGTGGAAAGCTTGTTCCAAGAGGTCAGGGATTGCCTCATCTGGGGGAATTTGATCTTTCTCTATCCCGGAAAAAAATATTAGTGTGCTTGCTTGTCCTTCTTCAAAAGCTAATAGGGCAGATTGGCGGATGAGCATACTAGGAAGTACTTGATCACGCAAGACTCCGATTAGGCTGGGAATCTCCAGGCTGGAGGTTATGTGGGAAGCATAAGAAGATGCCAGGTGTGTGGGTGGCAAAGGAATGCCAAGGATGCGGCTTTCAACGAAACGTTGGAATCGAGCGAACGCAGCAATCGCAAAAATGGCGGTTGGTATCGCAATTGCTATGCTGATTATCGCACTCCCCATAGGAAAATCAATAATTGTGTGGACCAATAAAATGATGATTAACAATCCGGAACCGAGTAGGATAATAAATAAGTAAATGGAGATGAATCGGTTGGCGCGTAATTCCATATCCCCCAACTGGCGGCGGAACAGAGTGTAAAAATAGGTTCCGGGAATCAATGGGAAAGCTAACATGGAACCAACTAACAAATAGCTTGTAGAAAGACTAGGATCCGAAACGAAGCCGATAAGAACGGGAGGAATAAATGCAATCAATGTCGCTCTGGTGATTAGTAAAATTTCATTGCGTTCTTCTTTTTGTAGTAGGTAATGCAGGAAAATAAGAATTACACTGCCAATTAAAGCCAGCAGGAAACCCGAAAAGTATAGGTCGGGTGGAATGACTTGAAAAATTTGAGCCACTGCAAAAATGATCCCGCCTGAATAGACGAACCACCAAACTGCTCTGGGGAGTTTGCTAAGTCTTTTTGGGAATACCCAATGCAGGTGCAAGTAGATCGGCACACTTAACCAAATCGCAGACCGAAGTGCAATTGCAGCTCCAAAAACGTGGTCAACTGAAGGTCCGCTCCCAGCGGCCAACCAAAAGGCAGTTATGTAATTAAATGCAGCAAAAAGCCGCCAACGGTTGTCCCGAGGCCGAACCAAAAGATACGTGGCGGTTCCCGCGGCCCAGAAAATATATGGCAAAAACCATTGGGTTCCCAGGCGACTATTATAAAAATCATTGGCGTTTAGACCTGGGAAAACCCAATCGATGGAAACAATTTCTTCACCTCGCTGTACCTGAATTGGTACTACATCTCCGGATTGCACTCCCACAAAAAACTGTTGGGTCATATTCTCGGCAAAATATTCCCAAGTTACTGTTCCAATCTGGATAATATTGTCGTTTGTTTTTAAGCCGGCATATAGATTTTCAGGAACGTAAATACGCAGTATCCGCCCGTTGGAATAAGAGAAACCTTTATAGGGTCTGGCAAAGAAGTGCGCGTATGTGAAGAGAGCAATACTTAAGAAAGTTAGCCAGGGGATGATCTGCTGCCTAAATGACCAGTAATCTCTGCCTGTTTTTTTCAAATTTAGCGCTTCCTGGATTAATCAGGGCAAAAATGTTATTTATTTTAATATCTGGAGGAGGTGGTTGTTATTACAAGATTATCATAAACCTTATAACAAGCTAAGTCAACAAGTTCAATATCATAACTCAAAAAGGAGAAACAAATCATGCAAACATTTTATGATCAGTTAGTCCCACAGGGAGAGACACGCGGGTCAGAAAAATCCTGGTTAGCTCAGCTTAACCAGCTGACCCTTGAGCAGGTTGCCGTAATCAGGGAAAGCGCCCTCGCATGGGATCCTTGGAGTGGGGGAGAAGCCTAAGATCAGGCTTAGTTCATAATGGCTGGGGAAACCCAGCCATTATTTTTGGAGAATAACTGATGGAAATTCATACATTAGCTGTTGAATATTTATCTGGACTTGAGATAATTGATTCTTGGCAGGATATCAAAAATCACTTTGAAGCTATGGCTGCAAGAAAGCCGCGCGGCTGGGAGCTGCCGATTGAGAGCTGCCTCTCGGTGGGCGGAAGCTTAGAGCAATCAATACCTGCGGTTACCGCGATTGGCTGTATGCAGATAAACATCATCCTGATTGATGATATGTTGGATGAAGACCCGCGCGGCAGGCATCACCAGATAGGTTCCCCAGCCGCGGCCAATCTGGCTTCAGCATTTCAGGGTGCGGGTTTGTTAGCAATTACTGAAAGCGATTTGGATACCACGCCTATGTTGGCTGCCGTAAACATGTACAACCAAACGCTGCTGATGACCACATATGGCCAGCATCTAGATGTCCTAAACCCGCAAAGCGAAGGAGGCTATTGGGAAATGGTTAGGGCGAAGACCTCGCCTTATTCCGCAGCGAGTTTGTATCTGGGAGCATTTTATGGGGGAGCAACCCGTGAAATTGCCGAGAAAATTCAACGGCTGGGCGAGCTTTATGGTGAAATGATCCAGATCCATGATGATATGAAAGATGCCCTCGCTATCCCTGCAAACCCGGATTGGCTGCAAGGCCGCTTCGCTTTGCCGGTCCTTTACACTCACCTTGTCGACCACCCTGATCGAGAGAGATTTACCCAGTTGCGAAAAAATATTAGCGACCCGAAAAGTCTCGAAGAAGCGCAGGAAATCCTGGTGCGCTGTGGAGCGATCAGTTATTGCGTCGATCTGCTAATAAAAAAGTACCAGATAGCCAGGCGCGATTTGGCTGCGATTGATCTGGTGGATTATTCCAGATTGGAGAACATGTTTGAAGAAGTTGTTGAACCGGTCCGAGAGTTGATCAATAGCATCGGCGCAGAACTTCCAGAGGCTCTTCAGAAAGCGTGCCTTCAGACTGCCTGAGGAGCCTACCCAGTGCTTTTCTCCCAAAGCGCAGATTCGTATACGTGGAATGGCTTTCCGGTTTAAGGATCTTGAGCGCTTGGGGTAATTAATCCCAATTCTCGTGCCTTCAGGATGGCAGCTGCGCGGTTTGTGACTTCCAATCGCAGGTAAGAGCTGGACAATAAATTTCGCACCGTCGAAGGCAGGATGTCGAGTTTTCCCGCGATCTCTGCAGTTGTAGAGTTTGGGCGTGAGGCGCACAAAGAAAGCACTTCTTTTTGTCTTTTGGTTAAGTTGGGCGAATCGTCTCCATTTTTTCCCGAAATCAATTTATAGGATTGTTGGGAAAAATATACTCCTCCACTGGCCACAGAAGTGATCACCTCGCCAAGTTTGAGGATTGATTGGCGATCGTCCTTTAGGATGTAACCGCTCGCGCCTGTTTCCATTACCGCCTTAATCAGAGTGCGTTGGTTGTGCATGGAGATGATTAAAATAGCTAATTCTGTATGGTTCTGGAGAAGCTTTGGGATCTCATGCAAGATTGGATATGGGCTTGAATTTTCTGGGGAAGTAGGGACGCTAACATCCAGCAGGAGCAAGTCTAAATGGAAGCTATCTACCATCGTTACTAAATCTTCACCATAGGCAGCAGTCGCGACAACTTCAATATTTGATGAATTACTTAGACGAAATATATAACCATCAATTGTGGATTGATGGTCATCCAATATACCAACTTTTATTTTATCGGACATATAATGTCTCCCATCCTGAGACCAGTAGAAAAACCCGTATGAATATAAGATACCAAAAAAACCTACCGCGCACAAGTGCTAGATAGAAAATTCAGTACAAATGTCTATAAGATTTTGCGACCTGCCTATTCACAATTGGGTATCTTTTTTTGTATAAATAATATCGTAATAATTTCAGATTACGCCGCCACCAGCAGAGGGGGGGACGGCTGGTGGCATTTTTTTGTCTTGATGGGATAATTTTAGTATTGCAAGAAGAAAATTGCCCTTGTACCATCGCGGAATATTCTGTATAATGTAGTTGCATCCCTCGGCCTGCCCCCCTCAGGTCGGGGGGTGCATTTTATTAGCAATAGTTTCTCTGGAAAAAGTCAGAAATATCCATCCTTTAGATACAAGAAATGTTATTGCCAAATGAGTTTTTGTTGGTAGAATCTTAGATGGTTTTTCCTTGAAGATTCCGTGAAAATACCTGCGGAGTTCTTCACTCGAGGCTAGATCCATAATAGTTTTCATTCTAAAACGGAAGAAACCGAGTAGAGGCAATTCTTGTATTCTCCAATTGTGAGTCAACCTCGTGAAGCATAAGGTCTACCTTGCCTTAGGGAGTAATCTGGGTGCGAGCAGCGCAAACCTTCAGGCAGCTATCGATAGCCTTGCTCCGGATGTGCACGTTCTCCGGCAATCTCCGGTGTACGAGACCGCGCCTTGGGGATTTGCAGAACAGAATGATTTCCTCAATCAGGTTGTGGAGGTTGAAACAGAACTATCCCCAGAAGGATTATTGGCATACCTCAAACACATCGAAGTGCAGGTAGGACGCACCCCCAATTTTCGAAATGGACCACGCGTTATTGATATTGATATTTTACTTTTCGATAACCTTGTCTTCGAATCCGGAAACCTTACCATTCCTCATCCAGGTTTGGCGGAGCGTGCTTTTGTCCTCGTTCCTTTGGCTGATTTGAATCCTAGTATCATTCATCCAAAGTTGGATGAATCTGTGGGAGAACTGTTATCTAAATTAGACACATCTGGAATAAAGACTTATATGGAGCCATAATGCTATCAAGCCTTAATCTCAATAATCAAAGCTTCGAATGGGGCGCTCGCACATACATTATGGGTATCCTCAACATGACCCCCGACAGTTTCAGTGGTGATGGATTATATAGCGCTGGAAAACCGGCTGAAAGCGCTTTAGCGCAAGCGCGGAATTTCGTGAAATCCGGGGCGGATATACTAGATGTGGGTGGTGAAAGTACGCGTCCCGGGTCGGAGCCTGTCAGCGCGGCTGAGGAGTTAATGCGTGTACTGCCGGTAATAGAAAGACTGGCAGCCGAAATGAATGTTACTATCTCGATTGACACCTATAAGGCTGAGGTGGCCGCAGCAGCCTTGGATGCTGGGGCACATCTGGTCAACGATGTCTGGGGGCTGCGCGCCGATCCGGAGATGGCTGCTTTGGTCGCAGAGCATGATGTTCCCGTTGTTTTGATGCATAATCGCAGCAATCCCGGAAATGCGGAAGTGCGCCAACGGCTGGGAGGCAGGTACGTGGGAGTGGAATACGAAAACTTGGTGGAAGACGTCAGGCGGGAATTATTACAAAGCGTTGAATTGGCTAAAGCTGCGGGAATAAGGGATGAAAATATAATTTTGGACCCTGGAATTGGTTTTGGTAAGACAGTCGAACAAAATTTGGAATTGCTTAACCGCGCTGGTGAAATACGCGATTTGGGCTATGCGCTGCTCATTGGACCTTCGCGCAAATCCTTTATTGGCTTTACACTTGACGCGCCGCCCGAACAGCGTGCCGAAGGTACTGCTGCTGCGGTAGCGGTAGGCATCCTGCGCGGCGCTGATATCGTCCGAGTGCACGACGTGGAGATGATCGCACGCGTGGCTCGCATGACAGATGCAATTGTCCGCTAAATGTGATGAAAAATGATTGGTGAGCGTGCCCAATTGAACGTGGATTTCGGATTAACCGCACAAGATTACGCCGAACACCGGGCGGGTTTCCCTGATTCGCTGTTTGAACGCTTGACAGATTTTGGAATCGGCACAGTTGGGCAGAAAATTGTGGACCTTGGTACTGGCACGGGTTCACTGGCGCGTGGTTTCGCCTTGAGAGGCTGCCGGGTAATTGGAATTGACCCAGCAGAAGATATGCTTGCCCATGCCAGGGCATTAGATCTTGAAGCTGGTCTGAGCATAGAGTACCAAGTCGCAACCGCTGAAGCGACAGGCTTGCCATCTGCAAGTGCGCAAGTGGTTGCTGCAGGACAGTGTTGGCACTGGTTTGAACGTGCTTTGGCAGCAAAAGAGGCATCCCGCATTTTACATCCAGGTGGGTGTTTGCTTATTACTCATTTCGATTGGTTACCTATCAAGGGAAACATAGTCGCCGAGACCGAGGACTTGATATTAGCTCATAACCCGAGTTGGAATATGTCTGGCGGCGATGGTATGTATCCTCAATGGCTGCCGGGATTATCTGAAGCAGGATTTCGAGACATAGAAACATTTTCCTATGACCAGGATGTTCCCTACACACATACAAGTTGGCGCGGCCGTATCCGAGCCAGCGCAGGAGTGGGGGCCAGCCTGACTGCGGAGAAGGTCGAAATCTTCGACCGAGCATTGGCTACTTTACTAAAAACTAAATACCCCGAGGAGATTCTACAAGTTCCGCACCGTGTATTCGCAGTGATTGCCAGGCTTAATTTTTAGAGTTTATTCTATTAACTTAATTATTCAAAGACCTTATCGATAAATTCATCTTTTGGGATGGCGCGTACTACTTCTGAGAACCGGGCCATTTTCCAATGCCAATCTGCTCTCCCCGGTGTAGGATTATTGATGTGGTATTGCCAGAAACGCCAGTAAGATGTGGCAATGGCAGCATATTCGAGCATGCTTTGTAAGGCATTTTTCTCTTCTGGTTCAATGGTTGTTATTTTCGAATATCCAGCCAATAGGGGGCGAATTTGATTGAAATTCACTTGACCGTTCCGGATGCATATCCCCAGTACCGCCATACCTAGATCGAAAATCCTGAAATAATGGCAAGCCTCCTCAAAATCTAAGACCCCTTTTAATCTCTGTCCTTCAAAGATTATATTGTCATAAAAAAGATCCCCATGGATTAAACACCTGGGTAGCTTGACAATACGTTATCTTGGAGATAGCGAACCTGCCCGCCCAACCAGGTTTCGTATTCTATATCAATATTGGGTCCAATAACCTCAGAAAACATCTCATGTCCGTATGAGTGCTTATTGCTTAGATATTCAGGCGAGGGGATAAGGTGTAATTTAGCTAGAGTTTCCCCAGCCTGGTTTAACATGCTTTCGTTTAATTGTTCTACAACATTACCCTCGATATACTTTTTCATTATCACATGCATGTCTTCATAATCTATCACCAAGCCTTTATCTTTTCCAGGAACGACCCCAGAAGCCGGGAAGTTGTGCTTCTCTAAATGCAACAACAACTTTGCCGTAATCTCAACCTGGGACCTGCTTTTTTCATCACATACCGTCAGCACATACTTCCCTCGCGGAGTAGAGAGCAAATAGCTTGAGTTAGCGGCCCCCCCATCAATGGGTTGGTATTGATTGATTTCAAAATCATAAAGTTCCCCAATTTGCTTAATTTGTTGCGCGTTTAAGTTAGTATATTTTGCCACTGTTATTTAATTTGCAATACCCTTAGAATTTAGTTGATATTTTTTTCCATTACCACAGCATCCTCTCCCCCTCTGTAATAACGCTTCCAAATATCAGTCTGGACGTATCCGGAATGTGAATATAGTTTGATCGCCGTGGAATTTGAAGCCCGTACGCTCAATCGCACGCGTGGTACCGTTAACTTATCTTCACAGTTATTTAATAGCGCTGTGCCTATACCTTGCCCGCGGTTTTTTGGGTGGACACAGATTGTCGCAATCCAAGCGAAGCGCCTCCTGCGTTTGATATCCGCAGCCACAAAACCGGTGATTTTATCGCCTTCAACTGCTTTTAGGCTCACCATGCTGGGCAGTGTCAGCACACCGAGCATATCTAACCAAGGCCAGGCGTCCTGCGGGAAACACAACCGTTCCAATTCGCGGATTGGAGTGAGATCGTGCCAGGAAGCGGTTTGGATTGCAGCCGTGCTGCCTGAGGTGATAGCAATGCTTTGGTCCATAAAAATTTTGTTGAGCCTTTTAATATCTGGACTGACGCAATTCAGTAGTTCTCTGTCAAAGACAAAGGGTTTAAACCCCTTGTTATATACAAAAGAAACCTAAATGCATATAAGTATCTGAGTTTTTCGTAAGGCCTAAATATGTTAATCCTGGAGGGATGCCGCAGTATTCTGCGGCATCCCTCATTTCACTCACTATTCTATTTCCGCGAACCGATAAAGTCGCTCAGCATGCTGGTAAACTCCATCGGGAAAATGAATTTTGTTGCTGAGCTGGCACCCATATCTTTGAGGGTTTCAAAGTACTGTAGCGTCATTGTTTTTGTATCCACGTTTTGCGCACTTTCGTAGATCTTATCCAGCGCGTTGGCAAAACCTTCGGCGCGCAGCAGCTGGGCTTCGCGTTCACCCTCCGCTACGAGGATCGAGCTCTGTCTTTGACCTTCAGCGCGCAGAATGGCAGCCTGCTTTTCTCCATCTGCGATGTTGACTGCGGCCTCTTTCTGACCAGTAGAGTCTGTTACCTGGGCGCGGCGGTCGCGCTCCGCGGACATCTGGCGGTTCATAGCATCCTGGATCTCGCGCGGGGGTACGATCTCGCGGATCTCAACGTTGGTCACTTTGACACCCCATCTCTCGGTGACTTCATCCAGGCGTGTGCGCAGCATATTATTGATGTGTTCGCGTTCCGAAAGCACGTCGTCTAATAATATTCCACCAATTACGGCGCGCAAGGTGGTGGTCGCCATACCCTCAGCCGCTTTTTCAAAATTGCCCACCTGTATAACGCTGTCGGCTGGGTTTAAAACCCTAAAGTACCATATGAAATCCACTGCGATGCTGGCATTGTCTTTGGTGATGGCCGTCTGGTGGGGGATCTCGCGTATCGCTTCGCGCAGATCCACCCTCACGGGTTTATCGAGAATTGGGATTAAGAAAACCAATCCGGGACCTTTTTCATCGATAACTCGGCCCAAACGGAAGACTACCAAACGCATGTATTCTGGTACGACACGGATAGCGCTGGCCACGAGGAACAGACCAACCAGGACGATAACCCCGGTTAAACATAAATAAACTTCCATTATTTACCTCCTTGGTAAATTATCTTGGTGAACCAAATATTTTGAGACCCTAAGGGTCTTTTTCGGTAAAAGGTGTGAAATTGAGTCATATATTAATCCTTTCCATTTTCAACCGTTTCAACATCCAATATAAATCCTTCGCGTCCTAACACACGCACTTTGCTGCCATTCTTTATGAGTGAACCACTACGCGCTGTCCACATTTCGCCCAAAACATACACAGAACCTTCACTATGGATGTCGGTGCGCGCTTCTCCACACGCACCAATTATTTTGGTCATATCATGGGCCAGGCCGGCAGCTTCCGCATCTAGTATCTTTACAGTCATCAGCCATAACAACCCGCCTGCTGAAATTGAGCCAACAGCCGCCAGAACAGGATGCACACCTGGCTGCCACCCTTCCCCGCGAAATAAAAATGCAGAGCCGATTATTAAAGCTAAAGAAGAAACGACCAGGTTGGCGCGCTGTTTTGTGCGCCGCACAGCCAGCAAAAAGGGAAACACACCCAGCACAAGGATGCCCAGAGCCCAAATATTGATCGGTTGATTGAATATCGCCCAACCTGCCAACACGTAGGCCAACAGCGCGCCCAATTCGAAGATGCCTGTTCCAGGAGTCAGAATGGCAAAAACTGATAGCAAGACTCCTGCTATTATGATCAGGAAAGCGAAGTTTGTACTAATAAAAAAATCCATCTTGTCCTCCCAATTTGACAAGAACAAATTAGCGATTAAGATAATCTCAATAATTATACTTGCTCATGAGCATAATTACAATTGTGCGTGGTATGATTCACCTGTGAATATCGCATTTTATCTCCCTGGTTCTATTCCGGTGTACAGTTTTTCGTTGCTCATGGCAATAGGTTCTAGTGTAGGTCTTTGGAGGATCGCCAAACAATCTGAAGAAAAGCATAGGCGTTTCTACCTGGATGTGGGCTTGTGGGTGCTGTTGGCGGCTCTTATAGGGGCGAGAATTGCTTACACTGTGGGTCAATGGGCGTATTTTCGTCGAAATGTTATCGAAATCTTTGAGCTGTATCGTGGAGGGCTTTCCTGGCCTGGCGCTTTGGCAGGGGGAGTGCTTGCCTTATTTGTCCTCGCCCGCAAAAGAAAAATGCCTGCTGGTGTGCTTGCGGATGTGTTGTTGCCATTAGGGGCCAGCCTGGCGGTAAGCGCCTGGATGGGCTCCTGGTTGACCGGATATGCTTATGGAATTGAATCAAGTTCATGGTGGACACTACCGGCTGTTGATGAATGGGGTGTGGTGAGTGAGCGTTGGCCGGTACAGCTTGTGGGAGCGCTGCTCACTTTGTCCTTATTCTGGTTGGTCGAGAAAAAGCGCCGGTCATTTCGTTTACCAGGACAGGCTGCCTGCATCTACATGATTGGAGTATCAGTGGTCATGTTCGCGCTTACATATTTGCGCGCTGACCCGATGCCAGTATGGAACGGACTACGCTGGGATGCCTGGGCGGCAATTCTATTTGCCGCCTTTGGGTTGCTCAGCTTACTGGCAATAAATAATTTCAAGCTGGATGAATCCGAGTCGTCAGTTTCGGTATTAGATAGAGATTAACCAGTTTTGTCCCTAAACGACCAAATGACCAATCGACCAAATGGCTAAATGGCTAAATGGCTAAACGACTAAATGACTAAACGACTATTTGACTAAATGACTATATGACTATGAAGTTATCTCTCGCTCTCGCCCAAATAAATACCAGCCTTGGAAATGTGGAAGCAAATCTCGTAAAACATCTGGATTACATTAAGGATGCTCAAGGATCCGGTGTAGACCTGCTCGTCTTCCCAGAACTTTCGCTCACCGGATACATGCTCCAGGACCTGGTTCCGAGTGTTGTCCGACGCCCGTCGAAAGATGATCAAACCTTCGGCCCATTGCTGCAAGCCAGTAAAGATATGGACATTGTAGTTGGATTTGTAGATGAGGATTCCAGACACCGATTTTTCATTGCCACAGCTTATCTCTCGCGTGGTGAAATGATCCACGTGCACCACAAAGTATACTTGCCCACATACGGTATGTTCGATGAAGGCCGCTTTTTTGCTTGGGGGGATACCGTTCAGGCTTTTGATACGCGTTTTGGCCGCGTAGGTGTGCTGACGTGTGAAGATTTCTGGCATGCCTCGCCGCCTTATTTGTTGTGGCTGGACGGGGCAGACTTGATGCTTTTCCATTCCGCATCTCCTGGGCGCGGTTTGGGCGAAGCCCCTCAACTAGAATCGGCGCGCTGGGTGGAGCACATCAACCAGGCATATGCCAGCCTTTTTACAACCTTTGTCGCCCACACCAACCGGGTAGGTTTTGAGGACGGCATCAGCTTTTGGGGCGGGGCAACATTGTATGACCCAGACGGGGAGTTGGTCGTAAAAGGCCCATATCACGAAGAAGCGCTCACCATAACCGAGGTTGATCTCAAGAAAATTCACCACACGCGTTCCAAAATTCCTTTGCTGCGCGACGAACGCACTGGAATGATGCAGAAGGAATTACAACGCATATTGGAAAAAAGGGATCTGGGAAATCGGTAAATCCACAGCAAATGTATAACTGTTAGCAGACTGGGGGATTCGTTTTTGGTAGGAATTTATATCCTTGGGTTTGGGGCAAGCCTCTTAGACAAGCTGCGTATACAGGGAGCATAGACAATGGGCTTAAGCCCCTTGTTTTTTGGAGAAAATGGACTGAAAAGGAGAGATTTAAGTACCTTGATTTTCATTTATTCTGAATCACACATACCAAAATCTAACCCCCCTTCCAAAATTCGGATACAATTGCCACTCAGATGGAAGATTTTATGTCTGATTTGAAGATTAATACCGACTTGGCGCGAAAAATCCTGACCGGTTTCATCCACAGTGAGATCACCCGTGTCGGATTTTCTAAGGGTGTGGTGGGCCTATCGGGCGGGGTGGATTCGGCTTTGAGCTGCACCCTGGCCGCCGAAGCCCTAGGCCCGGATAACGTGCTGGCAGTGTGTATGCCGTATAAGACCTCATCCAAAGATTCCCTGGATCATGCTGAGTTGCTGATCGAAAAGACTGGTGTTCAATCCGTCACAATACCAATAACCGATTTGGTCGAGCCGCTATTTGAAAAATTACCAGAAATGGATAACCTGCGGCGCGGTAACGTGATGGCACGCACACGTATGGCTGTGCTCTACGACCAATCTGCTGCCTTCAACGGCCTGGTGATTGGAACGGGTAATAAGACCGAGATACTCCTGGGTTATACAACTCTATATGGTGATTCGGCCTGCGCGCTCAACCCCATCGGGGACCTGTATAAAGCCCAGGTGCGGCAGCTTGCCCAGGCTGTTGGTGTACCCGAGGAAATCATCAACAAACCGCCCTCTGCGGACCTTTGGGAAGGACAAACCGACGAGGACGAACTGGGTTTTACTTATCAGCAAGTTGATAGACTACTGTATTTAATGGTCGATCAGCGCTTTACACCCGAAGAATGTGTGCAGGCAGGGTTTGAAGATGACTTTGTTCGAAAAGTGCTTGAACGCGTGCAGCGAAACCATTACAAACGCGTCCTTCCACCTATTGCTAAATTGAGCAACCGCACCGTTGGTTATGATTTCCTTTATTTACGCGATTGGGGTACGTGAAGCGTAAGAACGTAGAAAGAGTTGAACGTATAAAATATCTATGAATCTTCGCATCCCACCAGCGCTAAAACATAGACGTTTCCGCTTGCTGTGGGGCGGCCATATGATATCCGTAGCCGGTTCACGCATGCAGTTCTTTGCCTTGTTGTGGCATATACGCGAGTTAACCGATTTGCCCATCGCATTAGGACTCATCGGTGTGGCTAGAATTGTGCCAATTATGATCTTTTCTTTGATCGGAGGCGCTGTAGCGGATGCCTACAATCGCCGGCGGGTGCTTTTTATCACTCAGTCGGTGCAAGTATTGATCGCTCTGACGTTGGGTTTAATGACCTTATTTGATGTTTTAAGTTTATGGCATATATATGCGTTTACGGCGATACAGGCAGCAGCATTTTCTTTTGATCTACCCGCACGCCAATCCCTAACACCCAATTTGGTACCCGCTAAAGTTCTGCCAAACGCATTCAGTATGCAGGCTATTGCTTATACTACCGGCGCCATCGTCGGTCCGATGTTGACCGGAATAGTTTTAGCAACCCCATGGTTAGGGCAGCCTTACACTTATCTGTTCAACGCGGTTTCCTATTTAGGGATCATTGCCGCCCTATACTTGATGGGGCCGGTGGCTCAAGAGCAGGATACGTCCGCGCAAAGGGGCATCAACTTGCCTGCCATCCGCGAGGGAGTGCGTTTCATTGCCCAGAAACCTATTATTTTATCTTCCATGTTATTAGATTTTGTGGCCACTTTCTTTTCATCTGCAACAGCTTTGCTGCCCATATTCGCCAGAGATATCCTCGTAGTGGGGGAAATGGGGTATGGTTGGTTGTCGGCTGCCGAGTTTATTGGCGCTGCTCTGGCAGCAATAGTGATATCCCAGTTGGGTGACATCCGCCGCCAAGGCCGTGTGATGCTGGTCTCGGTAGTGGTCTATGGGATCGCCACGGCCATATTTGGGATAGCGAACAATTTTGTTCTAGCCATGTTTGCCTTGATGTTCGTGGGGGCGGGGGATACGGTAAGCGCGATCATTCGCCGGACTGCCCGTCAAATGCAGACCCCGGATTATATGCGCGGTCGCATGACCAGTATTAATCAGATCTTTTTTATGGGCGGTCCGCAATTGGGCGAGGTGGAGGCAGGATTAGCAGCGCAATTCTTTGGCGCGCCAATTGCGGTGTTCAGTGGGGGGATATTATGCGTTTTCAGCGTAGCTTGGATAAACAGGCGCTGGCCCCAATTGCGGCGTTACAACGGTGATGAAGCAGTGTTGGCAGGGGTGGTGGGGGATTGAATGTCTTGTGAAATGAAATTAAAACCTAATTTACTTGCTTGCTGGATTATTCATTCAGTAGGAATTGGCAGTACGCCGTCAGAAGGATAGCAGCTGATCGGATCAGTGGGTAACTCCGCGTTAGGGTCTGGAAGAAGTGTTCCAGATTCGCCCAGTATTTCGTACGGCCACATTGGGCGGGCATAGATGTCGAGGCGTAAATTCCCCTGGTAATATATGCCATTATCTATTTGGTTAAACCATTCTCCAATATTCGGATCACCAATGATTATTGGAATTTCCTCATAATCACTATTCCTTTGTTCCAACAATTCATTTAAGGAAATGGATGATAAAGGCCAAGGTTCTCCGGGGTCATCTGTATAGGCTTCTAAGAGCCAGACGATCATATTTTGTGGATAATACGAGCGCATACCATCTGGCTCATAATTGGCTAACAATCGATAAGTATCTTTCAAAGCCGGTAAAATTACTGGAGAATCTTCGATCCTTCCTAGTTCCTCAAAGAATTCATACCACATGCCATTAATAAATCCAGCTAATTCTGTATGGGAGATATAATTTGATCGCCAAGATTCAACCTTAATATAGTTTTCTCCCCCACCATCAAATGGGGATTGATAAATCCTTGGATCGTAATTCAAAAACCCTGTCTGATCTATGGAATTAAGTAGTCGACAAACTTCGCCACGCGCTAGATTTTTATACATTGGGCGGTACCCGAATTCTTCACGATATATAGACATGACTAACATCCCGTCGCCATAAAGTCTCAGGTAAGGTGGATAATCAATACTAATTCCCCCATCTCCATCATTGTATCCCCTTTCAACCAAAACAGGTTCTGGTACCCACTCATGCTCGATTAAGGGGAGTACGGGTCTACTTGTAGGGCTGGAGCCCATCGTTGGATATTTTGTCACGGCGGGGAGAGGGGTACGGATTGGGATGTGTGTGATTTGCTGCAATGCGGTGCCGGTCAAAGCTATTGCTGTTTGGGTGTTACTCCAACGAGTTTCGCTATAATCCAGAGTCGGAGATGGAACGCTAGTGCGAGTAGGGATTGGTTGGGTGGAAGTCGGCCTTGGAGTTTGAGTAATTACGGTTGGGATCTGGTCAATGCTTGTCTGCCCACAAGCAGCGAGCAATACTCCCGCGATTATCAGCAGAATTGTTTTATGATTTTTGAGTTTGATTTTTAGCTACCAGACAGTTTGAATAAAACGGCATGGTTTTCGAGTAAAGTATGGTTTACCGAAAACCACATACGAGGAA
>VRUJ01000022.1 GCA_019456165.1 Chloroflexota bacterium | reverse complement strand
CCACGAAAAATTCTAAACTTCTATAAACCTGATGAAGTAATTAACAACATTGTTGCACTAAAAGTTTGAAGCCACATCAGAAAAGATATATAATTGTTTACCATGTCTAAACTTGATCTTGTAAGCCTTTCAAAAATCCCGGAATTACCTAAACCGCCAGAACGAGTGGTTTCGCTGGTGCCCTCGATGACGGAGAGTTTATTTGAGCTAGGTTTCGGGGAGTCAGTAGTGGGCATAACCGATTACTGCATTTATCCTGCTGGCGCCCTAGATAACCTGCCGAGGCTGGGGGGGCCTAAAAATGCAGACCTGGATAAGATCATAGATATTAAACCCGATCTAGTATTTGGAAATCAGGAGGAAAACAGCCGCCAACTGATAAAAGGTTTGGTTGATGCGGGTGTAAATGTTTGGTTGACATTCCCTCAAACGGTGAATCAAGCTGTGGATATCCTGCGAAATCTGTTAGCAATTTACCGCACTGACGATCCTGTGATGCTGGTTAATTCATTACAGATGGCTCTAGATTGGGCCAGTTCTGCATCTCAAAACCAAACCAAAGTGCGCTACTTCTGCCCAATCTGGCAAGACGAAACTAAAGGCGGGGAGAAATGGTGGATGACGTTCAACCAACATACTTACACTCATGATCTGCTCTCAACTCTGGGGGGAGAGAATGTGTTTGCAGACCGCGAACGCCGATACCCCTTAGCCGCGGACCTGGGGGAAGCAAAGCCAGAAGACCGCGATGAGATGGATACGCGTTATCCACGCGTAACCCAAGAGGAAATTGAGTCTGCCTCGCCCGAACTAATTCTCTTGCCGAGTGAACCATTCGATTTTGATGAATCGCATTTACAAACTATCCTAGAATTATTTGCAGGTTCACCGGCAGTAAAGAACGGCCGTGTGCTGTTCGTGGACGGCAGCCTGATCACCTGGCACGGCACCCGGTTGGCAAAGGCTGTGCAGGAGCTTCCCTCCTTGTTTGCTTAGGTTTTCAATGGGCTAAAGCCCTTTGTCAGTGTGGAAAAGCCATTTAAATCATCATACTGATGGGTTGCGTTCGAGTCCTCCCCGAGGAGCCTTAAATCGTTGAAAACGGGGCTGATTGTTGGCGTGTTTATGACTAAATATGTAGTAAAATATTTGGAAGGCTGGAGGAAGTGTATGAAAAATTTTCTAAAAACCAACAATTCAAGAAGTGCGAGTTAGGGGGCGGCCATCTTTTCCAGCACAGCCACACCCACCCTCACAGAAACCCTTGCGCCTACCGACAAATCCATCCCCACCAAAACCGCAACCCACACGCCCACAACCGCCGCCACCGAGCCTCCTCTCCCAGCTCTTCACGGGCGCAACATATTCTTACGACGGCGACGGCAACATGGTAAAATCAGCGGTCAACGGAGTCACCACCTTCTTCGCGGGCAGGCACTACCAGGTAGAAGTGGATGGAGGCGATACCACGATACGCAAGTACTACGCCGCCGGAGGGCAAACCATAGCCGTGCGCACCAAAGTAAACTCAGACCCATCTGTCGTCAACTGGATACTGGGTGACCACCTCGGCAATCCTCTCCAGTACCGAAACCCTACAAACCGAACAGCGCTACATGCCCTTTGGGGAGGTGCGCGGCGACGTTGGGCCGGTAACGGAGATGGACACCTGTACTTTCACCTAGAATTTAGAGCGAGTCGCCTTTCCTTCGTTTGGGTGCAGGTAGGGTGTGGAAACAAAGGCCACTATGGACGCTATCAACACAATTTCTGCTAGTTTTGATACTATGTGGATGTAATTTTTCCGTGTAGATACCATGGACAGCTATGCACTACAATGATGGGGGGTAAATGAGATTGACTTTTCAGACAAATAATGTAATAATATAATTATCGGAATTATCCGATTAATATTAACAATTATAAATGTGATGGTGTTTTATGGCGAATCAGCGCTCAACTTATGAATTCATGGAATACCTCGCTTCTGGCGAGAAAGATGAAGGCGCATCGGACCCTGATCGCATTCCAGCTCTATCAAAAATCAGTGAACAGATGGGGGTTTCAATCTCCAGTTTGCGCGAACAACTGGAAGTTGCCAAGGCTCTAGGTTTTGTAGAGGTGCGGCCGCGCACAGGCACGCGGCGCTTACCATATTCATTTACTCCCTCGGTACATGGGAGTCTCTCCTACGCAATTGCTCTAGATCCATCTTATTTTGCAACATTTTCAGATCTACGCAAAGCGGTTGAAGCCGCGTATGTGATTCAGGCGGCCAAAAGCCTCACAACTGAAGATATTGTTAAATTGGAGGATTTGATAGAAAGCGCTTGGGAAAAGTTGCGGGGAGATCCTATTCGGCTGCCTCATCGCGAACACCGCGAATTACATCTCACCCTCTTCACCAATTTAGAAAACCCCTTTGTCCTCGGTATTTTGGAGGCCTATTGGAACGCATATGAAGATGTGGGGTTAAACCGCTACGCCGGCCTGGATTACCTGGAAGAAGTATGGCGATACCACCAGAGTATGGTGGAGGCTATTCGAAGCGGTGATTTTGAAACCGGAAGGCAGATATTAGTAGATCATTTCGATTTAATGTCCCAGAGACCGGATCAGGCAGGATGAAATATATTATGAAAGAATTTTCTAAATTTACCTTCTCAGGTAAACCTCTTTAGGAGATTTGATGACTATTGTAAAAACGAAAACACAAAAGACCCCTGTTGGAGTGAAGCGGGTGGTGAATGATTTTTCCTTCACTATCGCAACGATGAATGGCTCTGGGAGCCAGACATCAAACCTTTTGCTGCTCAGGGCGTTGTTCAAGATGGGCATTCCTGTATCTGGGAAGAATCTCTTCCCATCCAATATTCAAGGCTTGCCAACCTGGTACACCATACGGGTCAGTAAAGATGGTTATATAGCACGCAGGGATGAAACCGAAATCGTCGTCGCATTGAACAAGGATACATTCGTTGAAGACCTGGAAAAAGTTGTGCCGGGTGGGGCGTTTTATTATGCAGACCATCTTAAATTCAATATTCAGCGTGACGATATCACAATGTACCCTATGCCTGTTTTAAAGTTAGTCAAGGAATCTGGTGCACCTACCGCGCTGCGTGATTATGTTGCCAATATGGTTTACGTTGGATCATTAGCAGGGATGATGGGGATAGATATGGATAAGATCAAGTTGGCGCTTGAGTTCCATTTTGGCGGCAGACAAAAACCGATTGATTTGAATTTTGGGCTAATCCAGGCTGCGGCGGAATGGGCAGTTGATAACTTGGAAAAACAAGATCCATTCTATGTGGAACCGATGGACGCGACTGATGGCCTGATCTTGGCGGATGGCAATACTTCGGCTGCTCTGGGTTCGATCTACGGCGGAGTTCAATTTCTTTCTTGGTACCCGATTACGCCGGCTTCTAGTTTACCGGAAGCCTTGATACACAACATCTCTGATCTGCGGGATGACCCAGAGACCGGTGAGAAAAATTACGCCATCATCCAGGCAGAGGACGAATTGGCCGCCATCGGCATGGCTGTAGGGGCGGGTTGGTCTGGGTTGCGAGCAATAACATCTACATCAGGCCCCGGAATTAGCCTAATGACGGAGTTTATCGGACTGGCTTATTTTGCTGAGGTTCCGGTGGTAATTTGGGATGTTATCCGTGTCGGACCGAGCACAGGTTTACCTACGCGCACCTCCCAGGGAGACCTCACAATGGTCAATTTCCTGGGGCACGGCGATACTCAGCAAATCATCCTGCTTCCCGGAACAGCCAACGAATGCTTCGAGTTTGGCTGGCGCGCCTTCGATATAGCAGAGCGCCACCAAACGCCGGTTTTCGTGCTCAGCGACCTCGATCTGGGCATGAACCAGTGGATGTCGGAACCATTTGAATATCCGGATGAACCCATGGACCGCGGTAAGATCCATTGGGAAGGGGATATGGAGAAATTGCAGGAAAAGTGGGGACGTTATAAGGATGTGGATGGCGATGGCATCCCATACCGCACCGTAATTGGCAACCGCCACGCAGCCAGCTCATGGTTCGCACGCGGCACCGGCCACGATGAATTTGCCGTTTACTCTGAAGACAGCCAAGTTTGGGAAGAGAACATGGCGCGCTTAATAAGAAAATATGAGACGGCGCGTAAATCTATGCCTGAGCCAATTAGTGAAAATATGCGCGGGGCTGTAATTGGTATCCTGGCTTTTGGTTCAACGGCAGCGGCAATTGATGAAGCGCGGGATTACTTGAAGGAAGCAGGTATCAAGACAAATTCAATGCGCGTGCGTGCGATCCCCTTTACTGCTGAGGTAAAGCAATTCCTTAAGAAGTATGACGTAGTTTACGTGGTTGAATTGAACAGGGATGGGCAGATGCACCAACTGCTCACGCTTGAATACCCGGAGTTTGCTGGGAAAATGGTTTCCCTGCCGAAACATGACGGCATGCCGCTCAGCGCTAGCTGGGTTAAAGAAGCAGTAATGGCCGAGGAGCAAAAATAACATGGCTGCAAAAAAATCTAACGGTAAGACGAATTTAATTGGTCTAAGAAAGAGAGAATACCGCGGTGGTGTGACAACCTTATGTGCTGGCTGCGGGCATAATTCGATCTCCAACCAGATCATCGCGGCCTGTTATGAACTAAATATTGTGCCCGAGGAAATCGTAAAATTCAGCGGTATCGGCTGCTCGAGTAAAAGCCCGGCATATTTCCTCAATAGAAGTTTTGGTTTCAATACACTGCACGGCCGAATGCCGTCCGTGGCAACCGGTGCTTCTTTCGGGGATACCTCCCTGAGGGCTATCGCGGTCAGTGGGGATGGGGATACTTCCAACATCGGATTAGGCCAGTTCAAGCACGTGATGCGCCGAAATTTGAAATTGGTTTATATCGTCGAGAACAACGGCGTTTACGGTCTGACCAAAGGCCAGTTCTCTGCCACCGCAGAGAGAGGCTTGAAGTTGAAATACCAGGGCGAGAATACCTATATGCCCATAGACATTATTATGGAAGCTTTAAGCTCGGATGCTACATTCATTGCGCGGTCTTTTGCTGGGGATGCCAAGCAAGTGAAAGAATTACTAAAAGCCGCCTTAACCCATGAAGGCTTGGCGATCCTAGATATCGTCAGCCCGTGTGTGACTTTTAACAACCGCCCTGAATCTAAACATTCATACGATTGGGGTAAAGAGCACGAGCAACAATTGCATGATTTTTCCTTCGTCCCCAAGGAAGAGGAGATCATGATTGATGGCGAGTTCCCTGAAGGCAGCACGCGCACGATTACCATGCATGACGGCTCAACATTGGTCTTGAAGAAATTAGAAAGCGATTATGACCCTGGGGACCGTTGGAATGCTATGCGTGTAGTCGAAAAATCAAACCAGGAGGGCGTGCTGCTCACCGGGTTGATCCACCTGAATACACGCCGTGCCTCGTTAGCCAAGATGCACAACCTGCCTGAAGATAGGCCGCTTAACCGCATGACGGAGAGGGAACTGCGCCCGGCTAAAAAGACGCTGGATGCACTGAATGCTAAGATGTTTTAGGTAGGGAGGATTAGGGTAAGGGGCTGGTTTGGTACAGATTGCTGGGTTTTTATAAGGTTTTCTTGGCGGGGGCCGGCCCCCACCACCCCCGATGGGGACACCGCTGTCCCCAAACCCCTCGCATGGGACGAGTTTATAGCAGGGTGAATTTATCTCTTCTCAACAATGATTTCTGCGAAGGCTTTGATTATTGTCGTTGGTTTTTAGGCGGGTCAATGTGGGAATTCCCAAACCACTATTTGCACAATCTCCCTGAAGATAAGCCGCTCAACCGCATGACGGAGGAGGAACTACGCCCAGCTAAGAAGACGCTGGATGCACTGAATGCTAAGATGTTTTAGGAAGGGGGGAGGGAGGCCACTGGGCGGGGATTATTGTGGTACAGATTGTCGGGTTTTTAAATTGTTTTATTGGTGGGGGCCAGCCCCCACCACCCCTGATGGGGACACCGCTGTCCCCAAACCCCTCGCATGGGACGAGTTTTAAACAATGTGAATTTATCTCTTCTCAACGATGATTTCTGCGAAGGCTTTGATTATTGTCGTTGGTTTTTAGGCGGGTCAATGTGGAAATTCCCAAACCACTATTTGCACAATCTCCCTGAAGATAAGCCGCTCAACCGCATGACGGATGAGGAACTGCGCCCGGCTAAGAAGACGCTTTATGAATTGAATGCTAAGATGTTTTAGATCAGAGGAGGGAGAGTAGGGGTTATTGTGGTATAGATTGTTGGGTTTTATTATGATTTCTTGGTGGGGGCCAGCCCCCACCACCCCCGATGGGGACACCGCTGTCCCCAAACCCCTCGCATGGGACGAGTTTATCGCAGTGTGAATTTATCTCTTCTCAACAAAGATTTTGATAATGGTCATTGGTGTTTGGGCGGTTCAGCGTGGTTAATCCCATATAATTAAAATGCACCACCCGCTAGAAGATAGGCCATTAAACCGTATGACTGAGAAGGAGCTGCGCCAAGCTAAAAAAGAGGCTGGATGTATTGAACACTAAGATGTTTTAGGGAATAGAGATTGAGCTGAGGGGCGTAGATGCGCTCAGGACTGAAGGTATTTGCTCTCCAACTCTACGAAGAATGCCGCTGAAAGGCGTTCGAACTCTTCTGCCGTTAAGCGAATCTTGTCGCCAATATTTAGCTTCACAACAGATTGATCTGGCTTGTACTTTATTACGTTTTGACCTTGTAGGATCCCATTGTTGTTCATCAAGGACTCACAAATCAACTCCACTTCATTGAGTGGGGTGCCGTCCTTTCCAGTCACACTTCGCAGTCTGTGGACGTAGTAGCGGTCAAGCACTAAAGTCATGTTGTTGAAGAACAGCCCTTCGAAGTCTTCTAGCTTAGATTGGAGCTTCTTGTCGGTTTTCTCGCTTGCAATGGCCTCAGAAAGTTTTTTGTACACGGCAAACTGCTCATTAATGGTAGCCTTGCCGTTGTCAATTTCTTCCTGAGTGAAATTCTTTCTACCAAGCATATTAGGTTCTCCTTTAAGATAATTATAACCGAGATTGCCCAGATATCGCTCGGTTCTAATGGATACGCGGCGCGGCTCGCTTGCAAAAATGCACAACATGCCTGAAGATAAACCGCTTAATCGTGTGATAGAGAAGAAATTGCGCCCGGCTAAGAAGACGCTTGATGAATTGAATTCTAAGATGTTTTAGGGATTAGCTTGTGAGGTATATAGTCGACAATAGGTTGAGATTATCAGGGCTGGATTCTTATTGGAGGTGGGAAGCTAACCCCATCCCCGGCCTTTCCCCTTTCAAGGGTGTATAGACTGGAGACATAGGTTACAGGTGTTCGGAGACATGGGTTACACTCCAATCCTTTAACATTGTACCTGACTGAATGAAATTGTTCTAATCATCTGTTTGCAAAAATACACATCAAATTCGCCATCTGTCAGGGTTGGGCGAATGGCAACAGGATAACCAATGAATGCCTTACCAACCCGAAATACGTGATCACGAAATGATATTTGACCACCCTTCGATACCATTCTGACTTGGTCATCCGACGGGTAGGTTATTAGGGATAGTTGCTCAGGAAAACCTCGCTGGCTGGGGCGGTACCGGGAAACAGGTACATCCATCGCCAATGCCTCATGAGGGCGCTCATAATTGTAGATGTGCTGCCAATCATCAAAGCCGCTTTGACAAACTGAAAAATCATCAAATTGCTGCTGCTTGATAACTTCGGCGTTTAGTGAGCGGTGTAGACGCTCATCTTTCCCCATAGTTTGGGGGTGATAGGGCCTACTGTGAATTACCTTGACGTCTAAGCGGAACAGCCAGGCATTGAGCCGGGTGTAGTAACGTTTGGCATGGGCTGGTCCCCAAAGAGGTCCATTGTCTACCAAGAAACTATCCGGCAGTCCATATTGTCGGAATACGGAGGTCAAATGCCCTTTTACCGTCTCTCGCTGCTGGTTTTGGCAGGCTTTCAAGCCCAACAGATAGCGAGAGTGGTCGTCTAGAATGGTGAGCGGGTGACATTGTTGCCCGGCAATATGGAAGAACCCTTTGAAATCCATTTGCCATAATTGATTGGGTTGCTCCATCTCAAAACGTTGGAAGGGGGTATGCTTTGTGCTTCTTCGGGATCAATGCAACCATGCCTGTGCAGGATGGCTGTGATGGTGCTGGCGCTGGGTACATCATCATGCCCTAGGTTTTTGAGGCGCCTTTGGATCTTGCGACCACCCCAAGCTGGATGTTTGTCTCGTATCTCCAGCACAGCTTGTTCCACGGCTCCGGGTGTCTTCCTCGGCATATGCTTGGGCTTCCGGGAGCGGTCTGCCAAACCTACAGCACCATACATTCGATACCGCCGCATCCACTTGTAGCCTGTCTTGCGACTAATCGCATATTGCTGGCAGAGTTGGCTGAAATTGACCCCAGGTTGAATTGCTTGCTTGATAAACTCACTACGTTCAGACATCACACTTGTTTCCTTCCAGGGCATGTCAGCCTCCTTGCTTCTTTTGTGACATACCCTATTTTGCTACAAAAAGTGTTACCTATGTCTCCGAACGTTTGTTACCCATCTGTCCAGTCTATACATTTAGGAAGGGGGGAGGGAGGCCACTGGGCGGGGATTATTGTGGTACAGATTGTCGGGTTTTTAAATTGTTTTATTGGTGGGGGCCAGCCCCCACCACCCCCGATGGGGACACCGCTGTCCCCAAACCCCTCGCATGGGAGAGTTTTTAACAATGTGAATTTATCTCTTCTCAATTATGATTTCAGCGAAGGGTTTGATTTTTGTTTTTGGTGTTTAGGCGGGTCAACGCGGTAAATCCTAAACAACTATTTGCCCAAGCTCTCAGAAGATAAGCCGCTCAACCGTATGATGTAGAAGGAGCTGCGCCCGGCTAAGAAGAAGCAGGATGTTTTGAATTCTAAGATGTTTTGAGTGGGGGGATGGGGGCGGAGAGGTGCTCAGGATTATCAGTTTAATTTCACGATTAGGAGGTTGAGTGAAGGTAGGGTCGGGCTGTTCAACAGGAAAACCCAATTCGGATTTCAAGGCTGTAATTTCTTAGCCAAAACTACATCAACTGGCAATCCGAACATTGACATTTCGGTCACACTTTCGATATAAAACCCCACATCTTCTATCGCTTTCTGGACAAAGATCGGGCGGCAATCCACATATTTTGGTATCTTTTCATGTGCCAATTCGTATAGCCTAACTACTAAACCAACCTTTTCTTTTCTCGCCATAGCTACAATGCACATGCGCCCGTCAGATTGAAGAACTCTTTGACACTCGTTCAATACAACTGGGATTTCGGGCGTATCGATTAAATCGAGGGTGAAACTCATATAAATGGCATTGAAGAAGCTGTCTTCAAATGGGAGTTTCGCAGCATCTCCACACTTCAATTCCACCCAACCTAACAATCCTGCATTGTTTAGCCTAGCTTTGGCGACATTGAACATTCCCTCTGAAAGATCAATACCATACACTCTACCTGAGTCTCCCACCGATTGGGCCAAAGTCTCTAGGCACTGCCCAGTGCCAAAACCGATCTCAAGTACAGTTTCCCCCTCTCTAACATTTAGCTTTTTCAACCCCATATCTTTGTACTTTTTCTCGGTTAGCCCAGTAAGTAAATCATACCACTTGCTCATCTTATCGTAACTAGCTTTGGCTTCTACCTTCGTCCTGGTGACCCTACTTATTGGCTCTATTCGACTCATTTTCTCTCACTAATATGAAGATTGACTGATAAGAAATGACAATGAAATACATGGCATCCTTACTAATAGTTTAACAGTCATGGATGCAGAATACCATGAATTTGGCGTTTAGGAAGAATATTCGATTTAATTTCGCGATTAGCAGGGAGGGTGCTGGTGGGTTTGGTTGACACTCTACTCCTAATTGGAGCTTCCCCCGCCCGCTAATCGAACCGAAGGCCAAGCGAGCGAAGTTAGCACAGAGTTCGCCCATCTCGATGCTAACTCGCCACGCTGAGGCGCCGGGCGAAGCCATCACGACGGAAAGTTGGATCTTCCGTCTAACCACAAGGCGTCTGGTTGCATCCTAGGCTGAGACACCCTTTTCAACAGGACCACGCGTGATTGCGGTTAAATCCTCCATTACATCGAACTGCTTCACGCTAAATTCACTGAGTGCTGGGTGACTCGTCACCTGAGCCGCGAGCGGTCCTTCGAGGAAGGCATTCAATGATGCTTCATCATCGAACATATAGAAGCCTCCCGCTTCCGATTCCGCTTCGTTTATCATCCATATCTTCCAGCGAAGACCGGCAACGGCCGCGAATTGGCTGGCGAGGGGAGTTACCGCTTGTTCGTAATCGGATCCTGAAACGCTGAATTTGAAATTGAGTTGAATAATCTTTCCAGACATAGCTGTTTCTCCTTACTGACTATACAGAGCTGCAATTGTTGACTGCACGAATTGCGCTCCGTAGGTATCGATTAAACGAGTTAAACGAGTTGGTATTGTGAATTGCTCGATTGCTACCTCCTTCCCGCTTGCGCTAGCTTGATTTATTGCAAGTACGGTAGGCCTAGACGGAGGCCATCAATGTGTCTTTAGTGCTGCCCTGAATGAAAAGGTCCGTCGCCTTGCCTAGGAGTGCATAGTATCCCTCGTCTGATGAGAGCTGTCCTCCAACCCGATCTAGGGTAGCGACGTCCTCGTAATCGGCGTACCAGTGGATCGTGCCAACAGCACCGTATTGTTCCGTGAACACGAGAGTTGTGGCCTCTGGGTACTTGGAATTAATGTACTCTGCGACTTCCTTTGCCCACTGGACCGCCTCTGGGAATCTGACACCAACTGCTGTCCGTGCGGATCTGTGGAATCTGATCATGGAATCTCACCTCCTCTGGATCAAGAATAGATGGGGAGCGACCCTATTTCTATAGGCATCACCTAACTAATAGTTTAACAAAGATGTATGCATAATACCATGAATTTAGCGAATGGGAGGAATTTTCGGTTTAATTTAGTATGAGTAGCAGCTCGGGTGAGAAGAATTATTAAGCAGTTTTAGATGCATCTTGTCCTTATCTTAGTCCGCCCGTTTTCGGGCCGTGATTGTAAACTCTTTAGGTTTGAATTTAAAATCTTCGAAGCCGGCTTCTGTAAGCCAATCTTGATGTTCTTCTTCAGTGTAAGATTGTCCACCATCGTAGGTATTGATGAAGACGAGATTCCATTCCACGGCAGTTTTTGGTGATAAACGCGAATTATCAAGCATGCCTCCCCCGAAGATATACAGCCAACCTCCAGGATTGATCACCTTTCCGACATTATTAATTACCTGCTGGGCTGCCTCGGCAGAGAGTGTCTGAATCACCGAGCTGAGTATCGCTACATCATACATTCCTGGGAGTGGGTCGCGTGTAAGATCCGCCGGCACTACCTTGACTCTACTTGAGGCATCTGCATCCATAACAAACTGCTCTGTGATGGGAGTCACTTCTGGGAGATCAACGACAGTTGCATTGAGGTGCGGGTGAATTTGCGTCATTGTGATGGCAAAAGTCCCCGAGCCACCACCTGCATCCAGAAGCCTGCGACATTGTGAAAAATCATATTTGGCCGATAATTGGTTGGCAAAAGCAACATCGGATGCGGCCATGCCTTCATGTAAAGCCTTCAGTTCACCAGCGGCCATGTTCGTCCAATCGTACTTGGCCTGGGGAACACCGGCTCGGATGGTATCTGCTGTTTGTAATGATGCAAGCAAGTTGCTATACCAAATCTTATGCGCATCACCCAAGTATCCGACCTTGCCCTTGACGAGAAACGCATCCGTTTCTGGGGTGTTAGAAAATGTTCCATCCTGTTCAGTCAGCAATCCAGCGACCACGAGCGCATACAAAAGGGGACCTAGCTTACCAGCGTCTACTCCAAGCTTTGTGGCCAGCTGCACGGCGGGTAGAGGACCATCTTTTAATGGAGTAAACAGATCAAGCTTCATCCCGGCGAGCATTGCGGCCGTCGCGCGAGTCCCGTTCTTGATTTGATAGAAGATATCCGATTTAGGAGTTTGTTCACTCACAGCTCCACCTCCAAAGCTCTGGTTTCGAGAATGGGATAATTAATAGTTAAACAGATATGTATGCATATTACCATATATATGGGGGCGATGAATTATTTTCGATATATTTTCACGATTTAAAGGTCGGGGGCATGTAATCTTGTAATACCAATTAGCTTTTACCAGGATTTAACAGGGTATTGAGGACATCCTCCACAGATGGCAACGGATCAGCGCCTTTAAACTTGGCAAGCCGTTGGTATATTTCGCGCGCGGCAAGGTGGAAGCCGTTTGGAAGTCCCGCATTTTCGAATGTCGTGGCAATTTCTTCCATTTCGCCTGAAAATCGCCATGCCTTGGCCGTGACGCGAGTGATTCTGGCGTGGGTGTTTTGCGTATAATCTGAGTCTTGACGAGACCAATGCTTTTCGAGTTCGTTCCGCACGCCCATCTCCTCGGCCGCAGCAACGGTTGCACCCAAGAGCGCGGATGTTGCCTTGGTGTTGGCCGCGTAACACATCTTCAATGCTGATGCCTTGCCAATGTTGTCACCTATGACCTCGGTTGCTAATGGTCCACCTGAAAAACACACTGCAACATGGTCGGCGGCGGGGCCAGACAAATAGAACCAGGTAGTGTCCGGTTTCCAGGCGGGTCCACCAATAATCGAACCATCCACGAACTCTACACCAGCAGCGTTCATTAATTGAGCGATACGTTTCGCACGTTGTGGTGAAATGGCATTGGCATCGGCGTAGATACCTGTGAAGGAGCATGCAAGGACCTGCTCAGCTACCTCGGTTGCAGCCTGAGGTGGGCAAATGCTTATAATCACGGAGCACGTGTCGCACAGCTCTTGGATAGTCTGTGTTTCAACAAGGCTCTGCTTTGCAGCGCGTTCGTATGTGTCCGGGCTGCGACCTTGTGACACCCAATACGCAATATGTCCAGTATTTTGGGCAGTCGCGGCAAGAGATATTCCCATTGCGCCGGGATGAAGGAAACCGATGTATTTCTTATTCATAATGTGAAACCTCCATTAAGTACCATCAAATGAGAAGTGCGCCTGCTCTTTGTCCAAAGATTAAATTACAAGTTTAACAGACTTGATGCATAATACCATGTGTTTTACGTTCAGGAATAATATATGGTTTGATTACGAAAGATCACTCCCAAAGTAAGCTATAATGGCGGTTTGGTTTTAATAAAACACATTTTCTAATTATTGGAGTATCATCTCACAATGGACCGTAAACGCTCAATCTCTATACTTCTAGTTGTCTTTACCAATATTCTCGGCGCGGGGATGATCATGCCAACGTTGCCTCTTTTTGCGGTCGATCAATTTGGGGCCACTAATTTCCAAGCCGCATTGTTTTTCTCTGCGTATTTTGGAGCGCAGTTTTTCGCGGCCCCATGGCTGGGGCGCCTCTCGGATATTCACGGACGCCGCCCGGTGCTGCTCCTGAGCCAGGCGGGGACGGTACTCTCGTTTATTATTTTCATTTTCGCGATCCAAATTGGTTCTGCAATAGAAAGCTTGGATCTCAGCCTGCCCATCCGGGGAGGATTATTGGTTATGTATGCTGCCCGTATTTTGGACGGCATCACAGGAGGTAACATCACTACGGCGCGCGCGTATATCGCGGATGTCAGTTCTCCAGAAGACCGCACTCAAATGATGGGCTTGCTATCGGCGACTTTTGGGTTAGGTTTTATCTTTGGTCCCGCGATTGGTGGGTTGCTTGGCGGATTCCACATAATCGCTCCGTTCATCGGAGCCACTGTAATTACAGTAGCCACACTACTGCTGACAACCTTCGTCCTGGATGAATCACTGCCTCCTGAACTACGTGAAAAGCCCAAAAGCCCTCAGGCTCAGACTACTTTAAGGCAGGTTTTGGTTAATCGCAATTTTGCTCTCATTCTGTCGATAGGCTTTATCAGCACGTTGGCATTTTCGGCTATCCCTCCAACTTTTTCCCTTTACTCGGATAATGTTCTCTTCCCAGATGTGAATGAAGCCACCACAATTGCGCGAAATGTTGGTTTTATGTTGGCTTTTCTTGGCATGGCAAGCGTAGTGACGCAAAGCGTGCTCTTAAAACCGCTGTCCACGCGCTTGGGTGAACGCCGCCTGGTTTTGGTTGGACTGATCATTTTCTTCTTCACTATGTTATTAATTCCTACTACTGTGTCTCCAATCATTGTTACCGTCCTATTAGCACCATTCGCATTTTCACGCGGGGTAACCGATCCGTTGTTGCAATCCTTGGTCACTCGGTTCGGCAGCCCACAGAACCAGGGGCGTATGCTGGGATTATATCAATCTGCGCTCAGCCTGGCTTTCATCTTTGGTCCTATCTGGTCTGGTTATGTATTTGATAATATTAACCCCAAAGCTTTATTCCGTGTGGGGGCATTGATAGTTATCCCCGCTGCATTTTTGGCCTATCTCTTGTTCATGGGAACCGGTGATAGGGTTGCTGAATCTGTTTGAATTGAGCCATAAAACTCGATTATTGACAGAAAAAAATCTTGTGTATTTCAAGCTGGCAAGTGTGTTTGACATGCCAATTGAAAAAATATTTGATCCGTCTGAGGGTAGCCGCGGCTAATAAGAATTACTTTACTGGACTTTCGCCAATCTTACTTTTTTTGAATGAGAAATAAGGGTATATGATCTGCCAGGTTTGCAGATCAAAACAATACGTCTTCTGAACGTTTGTGAGTGTGGTCAGGTATCAGTTTGTTGGACACTCGTTAGAAAATCTTCGATCTCAGAAACGATTTCTTCTGTATTGCCTGTCCACCAAAGATGATCAACTCCTGGTAGCTCAACATATTTTGCGCCAGGAATTTGTCCCGCAATAAATCGTCCTCCTTCCACTCTTAACAATTTATCGTCAGTACGATGAAGGACGAGTGTTGGAACACGGATTGACGGCAAGGTATCTCTAATATCTATTTCAGCCATCATTTGAGCCAAGTCTACAGCAGCTCCTGGACTTGCCCCCAGTCTCAAAAATTTGGCCCACCACTTCCTAAAACGATTGTCATCAGCGGCTGAGGGAGCAAAGAAATCGATTAATAATGGGCTCCCCCAGTTCTGTTCAATTTCCTCAATCCATCTTTTATGCTGTTCCGAGTTTAACGCCCAAGGGTAGTCTGGAACTCTTGTCCCCTTGGCAAATGTGCCGTACAAGATCAAACCTAAGGTTCGTTCAGGGTGGGTGGCAGCGAACAAAGCGCTCATAGGGCCTCCTTCGGAATAGCCATACAACGCAGCTTGTTTGGAGCCGACAGCCTTTAAAACCTCCATGGCATCATTCATTGTTTGCTCTATTTTGGGAGGCTCCGCTGCTCGGTCAGAGAGTCCGGTCCCTCGTTTATCAAACAGGATAAGGCGAGAAATTGAAGCCAAGCGTTGAAGAATATTAGCAAGTTTTGGTTCATTCCAGGCATGCTCAAGGTGAGTTACATATCCAGGAATAACCAAAAAGTCAATAGGTCCGCTGCCAACCACTTGATAGGCGATATAAATTTCACCACTCCTCACATATCTTGTTTGGGGAATGGATATTTTTTTTGTTAAAGATGGCGGCTTCTGCCCTCGTTTGATAGTTTCGAGAAGTTCGACAGTCTCTTTTTGTGGGTTTACACCTAGTTCATCCTTAATTATGCGGGCACATTCGTGATACTGGCGTAAGGCAGCATTTCGCTGCCCAGATGCAGCAAATAAATTCATAAGTTGACGATGGGCGTTCTCTTGTATAGGATCAAGCGCTACCCAACGCCTAGCGTTGTGAATAGCCAACTCGAACTTTTTTTGTTCTCCAGTCACGGAAACTATTCGCTCCAAAGCGCTTGCGAGCTCAAGGCGAAAATTCTCCCCCAGAAAAAATTGCCATTCATCAAATTTTGGGCTGTCTTTTAGTGTGAATCCAACCAAAAAATCATCACGGTATAACTCAACTGCGGTGGTTTTGGAGGAGAGGCACTTGGAACATATTTCATCATCAGGATGGTCATGTGTGTCAGTAAATGCTAATAATTCATGAAACTCGTTTACGTCAAGCCACACATCCGCGTTCTGCTCCAGAGTGACAGTCTCGCGATTGATATCCAACCACTCTCCATTTAGAGCCTTGTTTAATACCGATAAGGTGCGGCGTAAGGCGCCGCGTGCTTTACTTTGGTCAAGGGTTGGCCAGAGCAGGGTTGCCAATGCATCGCGTGTGTGCCCCCGATTAGTAACAACAAGATAAACCAACAAAGCAACTGCTTTTCGGCGATCTATTTTAATAGGTATTTTCTCATATTCAATGCGCGGACTTCCAAGCACGAATATGGATAATTTGGGCATTTGCTAATTCTCAAATGATTCTGATTGAAACGATAATAAATTATAACGGATAAATGACATAAAAATTGATTTTCTGAGACGTTTTTCGGGACACTTTTCGCAACGATTCTGGGACGCTGGATTTATATGATATTAGTGACATTTAGAAATTACTAAAAAAAGGAGAAAACAATGTTTCACCCCAAAGATGAATTACGAGGCAAATACCTCAAAGCAGTAGATAGGGAATTCTCAATTTACATTGAAGATGTAAACGGGCAGCTTCCAGGTATTGAAACAAATGCCTTCAGAGGTAGTTTACCGAATCAAGGGCTTGTTTTGACCGTCAGCAGTGGGATTGTGATCATGCTAATTTTCGTTGTAATGCTAATAGGTTAGTAAAAGTTGACGTTTTTTGGAAAGTCCTGTTACTTAATATAGAAAAGCTGCGCATAATTTGGAACTAGAAGCTCATTTATGCGCAGTTTTACTGTAAAATTGATCTGATTTTACTTGGCGTTCTAACCCAATTTGACCAGCCAATGATGGAGCGGGGCCATGTTTTTGCAGTGCTCCAAGCAGATCCCCACTAATTCTGGGGAGCTGAGCACAGAAGCAGATATGGTTGGGCTTTTGACGAAAATACCTTTGTAGCGCAGCAGGTCCGCGCGGGGATGTTCGGGGTCAAAACCTTGGGGAACGCGTTTATACTGCTCACCATCAACTTCGTAATTTCTGCTGGCACGAATTTCGGCCATTGCGGTTTCTAAATCTTGAGCAGATTGTTCACTATCCACAGCTTGCCGGTAGGGGATAAGAGTAGGTTTTGGGAACATATGCTGGCCGCCGTAGATCACACCGCTATTTTGATCGAATCCGAAGAAAAACCCTGGGTTTTCAGTCTTTTTCCCAGCTCCTTCCCAAAATGTCATGCGCATACGCGTATTGTAGGGCGTTTTATCTTTGCTAAAGCGCACATCCCGGTAGATACGCATCATTGAACCTCCAGTAACGCGTGGGTCGGCATTGATCTTTGGGAAGATGGCCTTTAGCTGAGAACCGAGCGTTTCGATGAAGGCCTGAGCAGGGGCAAGATAATCATCCTGGTAGGTCTGTTTATTAGCTTGAAACCAATCACGATTATTGTTGGCTTCAAGGTTCCGCAGGAATTGGATAGTTGCTGAAAATCCTTCAAAGTTCTGGGACATATGTAATTTCCTTTATCTTTAGAATAACCTTTAATAGCGAAATTCAGTTGGGGTTCTATTATAGAACAACCCCACAAGAACGTGAGGTTGTTCCAAAAGTTTACTTGTTAGAGGTTGGGTTTTATTTTATTGATTTATCGAGAGGACGGTCCCAAAGGTATTCACCTCCAGAGTCCATTCGCTGCCCTCTTCACATTGCAGGTATAAACTTAGATCCTCTGTATTGAATTCTTTAGTTTCGTTATCCGCATCAAAGATGCAGGTGTAGGTTTCGCTTTCATCGCCTAGTCGTTGGTCTGCATTGATAAGGGGTTGGGGATAGGCTGGGTTAAGATCTTCTCCAGTAAGGGTTGCAGTATCCACATCCGTCCACTCCTCGATTGTATATGAACATTTATCCTCATAGATGTGATACTCGCATTCTTGAACTACTTCTCCGAATCCACCACCGGTATCTTCCACTTGCTCCTCGCGGCAGACTTCTTTATAGTCTACATTGGAGCTCGGCTGGTTTTGGGATTCACTGCGTTTTTGCCTGCTGCAGGAGATGCTCTCAGCGCCGAAGGGGACTTGGTCTTCCCAATCCTCATGGTCCACCGGTAGGAATTCCTGGATAGCGACAGATCGTTCCCATTGGACACCAGTGACCACCCCAGCAACTTCGGTGGTTCTGAAGTATAAAAGGGCGAGTACCCCACAACCCACAACCGCTACGACGAGGATAACGATCAACCAGAGTGGTATGCCGCGTTTCTTTTGGGGAGCAGCAGTTTTAGCAACCTGATCATCTTGGGGCGCGTATAGTGGAGAACTGCATTGGGAACATTTCTTGTCTGTATCTGCGTTTTCATGACCGCAATTAGGACAAATTAGCGTGCCTGCTGGGCCTGTTTTGAGCTTGCCGATAACTCTCCCACTTTTACGTTTTTCTCCTTCGGCCAAGTTACCTCCGCATTGAGAACATGTGACTGCTCCCCCAGGATTGCGGGTACCGCAAAATCCACAGTGGATGTCCGCGCCAGCACGCGCTTGTTTTAATTTTTCTTCGTCCGTGATCAGTTCATCGCGTACTGCTTGTTCGAATTCTACGTCCTCGGGTTGAGGTGACCCGCAAGAGCTGCACACCTTTACCGGCCCAGGGTTGATGGTCCCGCAATTTGGGCAGGTCCACTGGAGTTCAACGAAGCCAACTTTTTTCTTAGCCATTTCTGCCTTCCTATTTACTAATCTCGGGGAAAGATAATCAGAAACAAATCAATCCTCGTCTTCTGGAAATGAGACGGTGGGAATTTTAATAGAAGTAGTGGACAGCGAGCTTTTTTCCTGGCTGATGCCAACTGAATAGAGTTTGGTGTCAGGGGGTAAGTTTGACCTATCTTGCATAAAAACCATTTTATAGCTCCCACTCAAGAGGATGGTGTCATCAGGTAGGAGAATCTTTTGCTCTACCCGGGTATCGTTTACGTAAGTTCCTCCTGATGAGCCTAAGTCCATTAGCAAGAAACGCTGATTGACTTCCTTGATCTTGGCGTGGGTGCGGGAGACCTGTACATCTAAAATGATGAGATCATTATGATTGCCGCGACCAATATTGGTCTCTTCCTTTTCAAGGTAAAAGACTTGATCATTTTCAATTAACAAGAAAGGTGATTCGTGGGAATTCTCCTCAGACACATATAGATTTTACCAAAGAGTCTTGATGTTTGGGAGAATTTCGTTCATTAATAATCGGAAATCTATCTTCAAATGATTGATAATTGAGCAATTTTTGGAAAAAAGTTGGAATATGGGACTATTAGCAGGAAACTTTAGGGAGATTTATGGAGTTTTGGAGGAAGAGACGGTCTTGTCTTTTTCACTCAAACAGGCCAACGGCATGGTGTTCCGTTCTCTGGAAAGCTGCCGCGCTACATGCCTGATATAATTTCTAAGGATTGATATGAACAATAAAAAATTGGGTATTCTTGCTGGGTTGACTGCTGCTTCGATTTGGGGTGGAATGTACGTGGTCAGTAAGGTTGTATTGGATGTTATACCCCCTTTCGTCTTACTAGCACTTCGTTTATCGCTAGGCATCATCACCCTTGGAGCGATTGTCGTTTGGCGAGGGAATGCCAGGATTACGCGCCAGCAGCTTATGCTGGTGCTGGGTGTGGGCATAATCGGTTATGGAGTTTCAATGGGGTTTCAATTTGTGGGTACGAAAATGTCGACAGCTTCAAATGGGGCCGTGATAACTTCGGCCACGCCTGCCTTCGTGTTCCTCTTCGCACACTCATTCTTGGGAGAAAAAATCTCAAAACGGGGTATGACCGCGCTGCTGTTGTCAACGACCGGAGTTCTGGCAGTGCTGGATCCGCGGTCTGTGCGCCTAGCGCCGGACTTATTTTGGGGAAATCTTCTGTTGGCTGCCGCTGCAATAACATGGGCTCTTTATTCAGTGTTAGTGCGTAAGGTTACACAAGATGTGGGAGTGCTGCATTTTAGTTTATTTGCTTTTATCGGGGGTATAATGCTGGTGTTCCCCATCAGCGCTTGGGAACTTGGTATGCAAGAAATTGGTAAAATAACCTATGGAATTGTTGCAGGATTACTGTACTTAGGTATAATTTCAACAGCGTTCGCCGCATATTTATGGAATAAAGCTTTTGAGGTTTTGGAAGCAAGTTTAGCATCTCTTACATTGTTTGCCCAACCTGTAGTTGGTGCGACGCTGGGTGTGTTATTTCTCGGAGAACAAATAACGCCCCTTCTTGTAATTGGTGGGGGACTTATCGGTTTAGGGTTGTGGCTAGCTTCAACGGAGGATTTTAGATCACGAGGAGTGTAAAATGAAATTCATAAGTGTTTTTTTTCGAATTATTGGGATCATCATCCTAATCTTAGTGGCGCTTGCTTTGCCTTTATCGTTATTAGGTCGGGCGGTAGGGAATCTTGTGTCTTCACCAGACGCTATGCTTGAATTAGTTGAGCAGAATATTCTCAATGAAGACAGAGCTGCAGATCTTGTGGAGGAAATCGTGACAGCTGGATTGGATCTTGAAGTTAATACGGATAACGATATTACCCATTTGGTGTTTGATGCATTATCTGATCTTGAGCATGATGATTGGATAGAAATTATGGATGAGGTCGCGCCGACTGACGTTATGGTTGATACCACCCGGGAAATACTGGAAGGCTTTTATACCTGGATGGATGGCGATAAGTCAAATTTTAAATTAGAAATAGACCTGCGCCCCTGGAAAGAAAACATTAGCAGCAATGCTGGTGATGTGATGGAGTTGGTTCTCAACTCTCTTCCACCGTGTACAGCTCAACAAACACAGGAATTTTCATCTATCGACGAAGCTTTAAGAACCGGAGAGGGATTTCCACCTTGCCGGCCACCCGAAAATCTTTACCAAGACTTGATTGCGGAGGCCTCAAGGGAGGCTAGGCAGCGCATGGGTGAATTGCCTGATGAACAAGATATTGTAGAAGATTTATCTGCAGCGGATTTAGGAGATTTAAAAGATATAAGAGAACAATATCGCAGAGCACGCGCCATCCTAAAATGGGGATGGTTGCTGGTTGTTTTCCTTTATTTAACTGCTATTCCGATGGGAACACGTTCAATTCAGGGATTTTTCAATTGGGCTGGTAGGCCGCTGCTCATATCGGGTGCATTGACTTTCTTAATAGCGATTCTTATGCTCCTTGGTATCGTAGCATTAGGATTTGGGGTTGGTGGTGGAATATTATCCGATCTACCTCAGGTAGCACTCCCCATTGTGGAAGGCCTCATTGGAAGTGTGGTAGCTTCGATTGCTTGGCCTTTAGTGTTCTTAGGGATATTCCAGTTGTTTTTAGGGGGGATCGCCTTGGTAATCGGTTTTGTGATTGGTAGAGTTTGGAAATCTGAGGAGACCCCGGAAGAGCAACTAGAGGACGAAGGTTCCACCTTGATTCTTGCGTCTGAGGAGGATCAACCTGATGAAATCCTTGAAGATGAACCGGAGGAAGATTCTATTGAGGAAAATGATGAAGATGAGCCGGAGGAAGATGCTTCTGAAGAAAAGGATGAAGATTCTCCGACTGGTATGTTTGGATAGGAATAAATAGATTCACGAACTCCCGCAGGCGCGTGTAGAATCCTCAATGACCCTGCGGGAGTTTAGTTTCTTTACACGTTTATTATTATTGTGATGATAAAATCCTAAAATAATTTCATAATTTATTTTTATGATAGTTTAAATAATCTTTGATTGTGAAAATCCCTGCTTGAAATTTCATAAACATGTCTTGGGAATCCTAGAAGATATTCTACGAAAATTATTTCCCCTTTTCTATTTTCGTTATGGGATTCCAATTATTTGGCGCACCACATCTCTATTTCATTCACTTAAAAAGATAAAACCAGGAGAACTTCAGCTTGAGACTGAAATAAGAAAACTTTCTATAGAAATCAAAAACCTCAATGAAAATGAATATGGTCTTTGGCCTTCCAGATATCAGAGCCGTACTCCAAAACGAATGTCCAATTATAGACCAATGACACGAGGTTATCTTGACTTTGGCAAGGTTGACTATATATTGAAATTGCGGGTTTATCTAAACTGGTCAATCATCCCCTTTTTACTTTTGTGGTTTGGCTTAGTACTTAATTCAGGATCTCTGTCGTTCAGAATATTATTCACTATGTTTGGAGCAATAATTGTTTACATAACATATCACTTTGAGCATTCTGTTGCACTTGCTACTTGAATCCAGCTTGATTAGCTGGGCTTGATCGTCTAAGATAGTTTGATACTACTCTGGCCGACGGTGTACATCAAAGCTAGATTTGGCGAGCGCTTTTCCCCAACCGGATAACCGGTGATCACAACCACTTGGTTGCCTGGTATAAGAGCGGTCATGGCAACAATAGCGTCATCTACGTGCTCTAACATTTTCCCTAGCGAATCAGAATAGGGTACCAGGTAGGGGTATACCCCCCAGTATAGGGACATGCGCCGGTAGGTGCGTGATTCAGGCGTGAAGCCCAGGATGGGTACTCTTGGGAAAGCCTTGGACATCAAGGCTGCTGTCCGGCCAGTTTGGGTAAATACCACGATGGCAGAGACGTTTAGATCGTGAGCGAGCTCACGGGCTGCCCGGGTTATAGAAAGTGCGCTATCTCCACTCGCTGTTGAGGTAGTTCCTCTCCAATGCCCCCAGTTTTGCGAATGGTCTTCTGCTTCCGTGATAATAGCATCCATCATTGAAATTGCCTCAATCGGATATTTTCCGTTTGCAGTTTCACCAGAGAGCATCACAGCATCGGAGCCATCGAAGATTGCATTAGCCACGTCAGATGCTTCCGCGCGGGTGGGACGGGGGCTGGTAATCATTGAGTTTAGCATTTGGGTTGCTGTGATAACAAGTTTACCTTGGTGGTTTGCTGTATCTATGATTTGCTTTTGTGCTATCGGCACTGCTTCAGCAGGCATTTCCACTCCTAAATCACCGCGCGCTACCATAACACCTTCTGCCGCGCCAACAATCTCATGAAGGTGGTCGAGAGCTTCTGGGCGTTCAATTTTTGCGATGATTGGAATATCGTGATTTTCAGGTGAAATTTTTTCAATCTCCTCGCGCACCCGAACTACATCTTCGGGGGAGCGCACAAACGAGATTGCTATCATGTCTACTCCATTTTCAAGCCCAAATGCCAGATCCATCTGATCTTTCTCTGTAAATCCCGGGACTGAGAGAGGAATGCCAGGCAGGTTTATCCCGCTGTTCGATTTGACTTGTCCACCAATGATGACTTTAGTTTCAACAGTTTTTTTTGTCACCGAAATTACTTCAAGTTCCAGGTTCCCATCGCTTAATAAAATGCAGTTGCCTGGTTCAAGATTCTCTGGAAGATCTGGATAATCTACCGGCAGCATGTTTGGGTTCTCGGGATCTGATTCTGTAGTCAGGGTGATAGTTTGGTTTGGAGCCAAGGTGAAGCTGTCGATTGTTAACTCACCAATTCTGATTTTTGGGCCTTGCAAATCTTGCAAAATGCCAAGCGGTTGACCGAGCCGGTTGGTGATATCACGCAATAGTTTAATGGTTTGGAAATGTTCTTCGTAGCTACCGTAAGAGAAGTTCAATCGGGCGACGTTCATTCCGCTTTCAACCATTTTCACCAGTGTTTCTTCATCCTTGCTGGTTGGTCCTATTGTTGCAACTATTTTAGCGCGTCTATCCATATGGATTATTATACGCCTCAACCACATTTATGTGGAAAAAGCCAGAATACAATAATTCTGGTAGTGGTGAATCTCGTGGTTTTCTATGGGCTGAAGCCCGTTGTCCAAGTGTGAAGAACCCACTTAAATCACCACTCTCCTAATTCTTGCAGCAGGGATGAATGGTAAATGGGTGTTTGGGGGTAAAGCCTCCATTTGGCTTTTTCCTTTGAAGAATCCCGCATCTTGTTGCGGGGTTCTTCACCGCTGTACCTTGGATAGTTCGAATATTCTTTGGAACTAACAGTAGGCCGAATCTTTGATTGATTTAATTTAATGAAGCAGCATATTGCCGCGAAAAGCTTGTGAGAAGATTCGAATTAGGGCTTATTAAACAAATGCACTCACCGTTCAGCACCTCTGCCTCTATTGGGTTAATGTGACATAAACAGGTAAAATTTATGTCCTGGTGTTGTTTCAATTACATAGGTTTTAACCTATAATAATTATACTTATTGATCGGAGGCGTTTTGTGTCTAAAAAGACAAATGTCTTAATGGACCAAATAAAAGAAATTTGTAAGATGACTGCCGCAAACTGGGCGACCATCTTGGTTGATACCGACGCTGGTTGGTTATATTCATCCGCGTACCGCCTCACAAAAGCACGTAAAAAGGGGCTGAAAGAGTTTCTCGAGGCAGGAGTCGTCACCCGCTGGTTGGAGAAATCACGCGGCAGCAATCGGGTAAGAACTCGTAAACTTGGAAAGTATTCAAAGGCTTTAGGCTGCGAGCGGGTTTTTCTATTCTCTGGTGTCGATAAGAAGCATGCTCTCTTGGTTGGCGTCGATAGCCTTGATGAGAAAGAAAAATCCTTTTTCAATATCCTGGCTGCAACCTCAGTAGGGAAAGATATAATCGAACTAGATGCCCTAAATGAAATTATTCAAGATTCCAGGTTAAAGAAAAGAAGTGACGTCTCATTCAACCCTTCAGAGACACTTCAAGAGATACTTGCGACAGTTAAGTCTTACTTACCTGCCAAAGGTGCCTATCTAACTGTGCGCTCTGGTGATATGTTTCGTTTAGAAGCTGAGATCAACATTGCGGAGGCCCATTTAGAGGATCATATATTAATTTCTGAGAATGAAGCATTAGCTAAAATGGTAAAAACCCGTCAGGGGATTATATTAGAGGCAGGTGAGGGAAAACATTTAAGGATTGGAAATGAGAAAAAGACCACAGCTGTATGTTGGTTGGGTGTTCCTTTGATTATTGGGAAGCGTGTGATCGGCTATATGGCTTTTGAAGATAAAAATATCTTCTCTCCTGCAGATTTAGACCGTGCAACTACTCTATCGCATCATGTGGCTCCTGCAATTGAAAAAACGATGGCCTATATTGAGACCTCCCGACACTTGCAAAAATTTGCATTGCTGAATGAACTGGCCTCGGTTGCTTCAGCTGGCTTGGATAAAGATAAGATTATCCGCCGGGTGTTTAGAATGCTGGAGCGCACTTTCCAAGCTGGAAAAGTTGAGTTATTGCTGATCTCATCAGATAACGGTGAGTTATACGATGCAACCCGTAAAGACAAGTCTGGTCGTTTTCAGACCTATTCAATAGAATCCACTTTGGTGGGCAATGTAGTAGAAACGGGGAAATTGATAAGAACCGGTAATGTTGGGAAGGCCCCTCGCTATTTGCAGGTTAACCCAAATGTCCGTTCTAAACTAGCTGTGCCGCTTAGGTTCCACGGAAACGTAATCGGAGTGCTGGCCCTGGAAAGTAACGAGCAGGAGGCATTCACAAAACAAGATGAAAACTTTCTTCAGGTGATTGCCAGCCAGGTAGCAGGCTTGATCGAGAATGCCCAATTAATTGATGAGACGCGTCAGCGGGTATTTAATTTAATGATTGTCAACGAGTTGGTGCAAAAGGTTGTTGGGGAAACGGATATGAGTAATATAGCGAATTTGTCAGTGGAAATGATCGCTGATCGTTTTGAATATGATATGGTGATGGTTCTGCTGCTGGATAAAAGTAAGGAAGAGCTGGTAGCGGAGGGTACCGGCGGGAAAAATCCACCCGCGCTACCGGAAAAAATGCGATTTGCGAAACAATTGGGTATCGCCGGGCAAGTGTTAGTTGAAGGTGAAAGCCGGCTTATTGAAGAAACCGGCCTGGAAGAGGAATATTTTTACCTTCCGGATTGGGAACCTGGATCAGGTTTTTGTGTGCCACTGCGAGAAGCCGAAGATGTTTTCGGGGTAATAATTTTCGAAAATCAAGAAACATTTTCTTTCTCAGAAAATGACCGCTTAACTTTAGAAGCCTTAGCAGGGGTGATATCTAGTGTAATGATGTATTCCCGCAGGTATCATCAGCTTCAACTCAATATACGTCAGTTGGAAGCGGTGCGCGAAACTGCCTTGGACCTCAGCACAGACCTAGACCTCAATTTGCTGCTTAGGCGAGTTGTAAACCGTGTGCGAGAATTGGTGGATGCCAGAGGGGCTGAGGTGGGACTAGTGGATGAGAATAAAAGTTCAGTAAAAGTTTTGGTTTCAGAAAACCCGTGGCAAGATTATACCGGCTATACATTCCCACTGATGGCTGGAGTAGCCGGAAGAGTGGCGGCGCTTGGCGAACCCATTGTGGTTGGTGATTACAATACTTGGAGTGGGAAGGGTGAGGATGAATATAAAGCTCCATTTACTACTGTTGCAGGTGTGCCATTAATACTGAGAGGAGAAACGATAGGAACACTAACTGTGCAGGACGACCGCCCTAATCGCTCTTTTGGCCCTCAAGATGTGCAAACCTTGGAACTGCTCTCTCCCCAGGTGACGGTTTTTATCCGCAATGCGCGTTTATATCAAGAGCTTGAGGAACGGATTGGAGCTCAGCGATTGGCAGAGGAGCGCATGATCCGTTCCGCCAAGTTGGCTGCTGTCGGTGAAATGGCGGCAGGGGTTGCCCATGAACTAAATAATCCGCTCACAACAGTTACGGGTTTTGCAGAATTGATCTTAGAAGAAGTCCCGGAAGATTTTCCTCATAGACAAGATTTAGAGATGGTGCTGGATGAAGCGCTGCGTGCTCGCAGCGTAGTGAGGCGTTTGCTAGATTTTTCCCGGCAAGGTGATATCTTACGAGCCCAAGTGGACATAAACGAAGTGATGAGCGACGTATTAGCTCTAGTTCATCATCAGGCTCACATCAGTGGGGTGGAAGTAGTGATTGGATTGTGGGATGACATGCCCCAAATTCGCATTGACCGCAACCAAATGCAGCAAGTTTTTCTGAATCTTATGCACAACTCTATCCAAGCAATGCCTGAGGGTGGGGCAATGAAAGTTCAAACAACCGTCGAAGAGAGAGATGGAAAGCAGTGGATAATGGTTAAAATTAGTGATAGCGGAGAGGGCATTGACCAAGAGGATCTGCCGCGGATTTTCGAACCTTTCTTCACAACAAAACCATCCGGGGCGGGGACTGGCCTGGGTCTTTCGGTAAGCTATGGGATTGTTTCTGACCATGGTGGTTATATAGATGTTGAAAGTGAATTAGGCGAGGGCTCGAGTTTTATGGTCTGGCTGCCTATAGAAATTGAGAGCGAGAGTGTGAATGCCTGATCAAACCATCCTGGTTGTAGATGACGAGAAAGGAATAGTGAGTTTGTGTGAACGGTTATTAAAACGCGCTAATTTTTCAGTACTGAGTGCAAACGATACTGATCTGGGAGTAGAAATAATAAAAGATAAGAAGATTGACTTGCTTTTGGTCGATATTCGAATGCCCAAGATGGATGGTTTTCAATTAATTGAAATCGCACGCCGCCACCAACCCGATATGGGTGCCGTGATTATGACCGGTTTTGGCACCTTGGAAACCGCGATACGTGCTCTAAAAGAAGGAGCAGATGGTTTAATCTTAAAACCTTTTGAAAAAGGGGAAGAGTTAGTCCAGGCCGTTCGCCATGCATTGGAAGAACGACGAAACAAGCAAGAGATTGCACGTTTGCAAGCCATCCGGCCATTGTTGGATATAACAGAAACAATGTTTTCTGAAACTCGCAAACCAGCATTGCAGGATTTAATCATAAACGCTATATGCGGGCATCTGCGCTGTGCAAACGCGGGAATCTATTACCAGAATGCTGGGGAAGGGTACATAGAGTTGATCGCTAATCGCAGAAACTCACTGCCTGAAGAAGAAAGCAGCCCAGAGGGCGGTCCCTTGGCACGCGCCTGCCATTGGAAGACAGCAGTTTGGATAAATAGCGATGGACCCGGTGATAGAGGTTTGCAAGCCGTGTTGAAAGAAAATAACCTGGGTTCCGTTCTATGCACACCAGTAGAACGAGACGGAGCGGTGTATGTCTTTATGGCCGGTCGCGCGCCCAGTGAGCCTGCTTTTCAAGTCGCGGATTTGGATCTTTTCGGCATTCTTGCCCGGCAAGCAGATGTGGCCTTGGAGAACGCGCGATTATATAGTGAACTGCGTGCCTATGTGCGGCAAGTTGAAGAAAGTCAACGGGCATTAACTCAGGCCGAGAAGATGGCGGCTGTAGGCAGATTGACAGCTTCGATAGCTCATGAAGTCAATAATCCCCTACAGTCTGTACGCAATTGTTTACATCTCGCAGAACGGCCGGAATTAAATGAAGAAGAGCGGGAAAGTTATATGCAATTGGCCAAGGATGAATTGGAGCGCCTAATGCTCACCGTTCAACGCATGCTCGATTTCTACCGCCCAGGTGCTTTGGAACGTAAACCTACCGACATCGTGGAATTAGTCAAGAGGGTGCTGAAACTTCTTGACCAACAATTGGCCAACCAGAATGTAAATGTAAGCGAAGATTTTCCCAGTGGACTGCCTGTAGTTACCGTTGTCAGTAACCAACTTCAACAGGTTTTCTTCAATATTATCCTCAACGCCATGGAAGCAATGCCGAATGGGGGCGAATTGAAAATAAGTGGCAAGCGCAATAATAACCATATTGAGATATCTTTTGAGGATACGGGAACAGGTGTACCACACGAAAAACGCCAGAGTATTTTTGAGCCATTTAACAGCACCAGAGAAGATGGAACTGGGTTAGGATTGTCCGTTACCTATGGAATCTTAACAGCTCATGGTGGCACTATTGAATTGCTCCCTTCGGAAGGGGAAGGGGCTTGTTTTCAGGTGAGTTTACCCATCGAGGAGATGTCATGAAAGGAAAGATACTAATCGTAGACGACGAAGAAGCATCTCGCCGTTCATTAAAAGAAATATTACGCTTGGAGGGGTACACTGTTTCTGCGTTAGCTTCTGGGAAGGAGGCAGTTGAGGTTTTAAATAATGATGAGTTTGATATGATGTTATTGGATTTAAAAATGCCTGGGATGAGCGGGTTGGAGGTTTTGGATCAGGCTGTACAAATAACTCCAAATACCAAGATAATTATGCTGACTGCTCACGGCTCATTGGAGTCAGCGATTGAGGCTTTAAGGCAGGGGGCGCATGACTACATCTTGAAACCAGCAGCCCCGAATGATATTATTGCTAGTGTAGAGCGCGGGATTTCGAGTAGTTCAGAATCTGAACGCAAACGTCACTTGCTAGAGCAAATGGAAGCTTCACTCCAAGAATTAAAGGATGCCGAGGGTATCGAGACTACCATAGAGAACACCCGATCAATGTTCACATTGGGCGATAATATTAAAGTAGATCTGGAACGGCGGGAGATCTGGCAAGGTGATGAAAAAGTTTCCCTAACCCCCACCGAAGGAAAACTTATGAAAGTGCTTTTGGAAAACCGGGGAAGGGTGCTTTCACATCGCGAATTGGTACTGCTCGTGCAGGGTTACCAGACAACAGATTGGGAAGCACCAGAAATCATGCGGCCCCTTGTGAGCCGGCTGCGGCGTAAACTGGCGACTTTTTCTGGAGGTGGCGATTGGATTGTAAACGTACGCGGGACAGGTTATGTGTTTGATGGCAGGTAAATTGTGGGTTTTTATTTGCCAACGGGCACACGTAGGATAAGAAGCGAGTCAATCTCCCGGATGCCAGCGAACATCACTAGATGCGGGAGTCAGCCAACTGAACCAGCCTCCTTTCCTGCGGGTTGGCGGGCTCGGTTTTTCAATTCCAATAAGCAAAATTGTGCTCGCGAGCAATATAGCCCCAATCCATTGGTATGGACTCATAACCTCACCAAGCCACAAAACCGAAAGTAAAACTGTGACAAGCAGCTCACTGAGGCCTAATAGCGCAGTTTGCATTCCACCTAAGAATTTAATACCCATGAAAAGGGTTAGGCGGGAAAAAAATGTCACCATTGTAAGACCAATTACAGGCCAAACGAATTGGTTTGTATCGGGGAAATCAATAAATGCCCCCGAGAAAAGATAAGCTGGAACAACGATCGCAGTCATTGCCGTAAGTGTATATAAAGTAACTGTTGGTGAGGGGATATCGTAAAGCACGCGCTGATTTATCGGCAAGTGCAGGGCGTATAATGCTGAGCCAATTAACATTTGTACCACACCTATCAGATTAAGAGATTCTTCCCCCGTTTGAACGAGTAGATAAACCGCTGGGAGCGCTAGAATGAGTCTGATGATCGTCATTCGTTTGGGAGGTTGTTTATCGAGAAACATCCAAAAAGCCACGAATAACGGGTAGAGCGAGTAGAGCAGTTGGCCCACACCCGCATTTATATGGCTTAGAGAGCTGTAATAAAAAAGGGAGCCGATTCCATTTATTGAACCTGCCAACAAACAACCTATTAATCCAGCAGGGTAAATGTAAAGATATTGGCGTTGGAATATTGCCATTACTAAAAATAATAAGAGGGTGGCAAAAAAAGTGCGAATTGCAACAACACCCAATGGATTGAGTCCGAATAGTATGGCTTGTTTCCCAAAAATGGGAGCCAGCCCTAAAAAGAAAGCGGAGAAAAGAGCGGCATTAATACCTATAATGCGCCCGTTCTTAGTTTTACTTTGCATTCTAACCCAAGTGCGTTCCATAAAGCTTTAATTTACGAGGGACCGGACTTCTTCGAGCAGCTCCTCACTAATAAAATCTCCCTTTTGCATGAGATGTTGAATTTGCCCATTGAGGCGTTCTTTTTCCTGATTCGTAAGTTCTTTGGCGGTTACAACGATTACTGGAATGTTGGCTGTATCCGGATCGTTTTTGAGTGCGTCCAGCACCGAAAAACCATCTAGTTCAGGCATCATCAAATCCAAAATTATTAAGTCAGGTTTTTCTTTTTGTGAAAGGTCAACCGCGGCTTGACCATCTACAGCTTCAAATAATGTGTAATTGCCCTGAGCTTGTAAAATACGTTTTATCAAGCGGCGCACATGCGGGTGGTCATCGGCGATTAAGATGCGCGGGTATCGATCAACTGAGACATGGTTTAGGGCTGCCAATAGGCCATCTTCAGGAATTTCTGCGCCTTCATAAGCTTCTCTGGGTAGATCTACCCTATGCACCCAGTCTTCTCCAAGCACGGATTGTTCAACCGGCACAGTATGACCGGTGCAATTTATGACCACAACATCCGTGGGTTTGATTTCGCCCGAGCGCACCAATTTGATTAGACCGGCGAATGCAACGGCCGTTGCGGGTTCAACGGAGATACCCTCCATTTTTGCGACTACATGCATCGCTCGGAAAGCTTCTTGGTCAGTCACACTGTCGAACAAACCACCAAACTTATTAAGCATGCGTTCGCGTAAGTAAGTGTAGGTTCGGCCAGGGTCTCCAGTGGCCAGTGTGGCAATGTGGGTCCGGGGTGTTCGCACTGGTTCGGCTGTCGCTTTGTTATCTTTCCAAGCATGGACCATGGGTGCACATCCGGCTGCTTGGATGTTCGCGAAGGCAGGAACTCGGTCTACTAATTCGAGTTCTTCAAGCTCATCAAATCCTTTCATCACTCCCACTGGACCCAAACCGCCGCTCACAGCTTGGATGTACCAATCTGGTGAATGCAATGGGGAGGTTGGATGTTTGTTGCCGTCAAGGGATCCGGCGGGAGACCCAAGGAAGGAAGTTAATTGCTCGGCGACTTCGAAAGCAATCGTTTTCATAGATTCAACTGTGGGAATAGAGCGTACTCCCCGATCCAGGTATAAACCCCGTTGGCGGGCAAATTCAGCAGCAACTTGTTTGGCCTGGTCATAATTTCCGGTAACCTTTACCAACTGGGTGCCGTAGAGGGCCACTTCGCGCATTTTAACTAAGGGGACCAAACTGGTAACGAAAGCCCACAACTTTATCCCTGCGCGAGCTGCATAAGCTGAATATGATATCGCTACGTTTCCAGTAGAAGCGATGACTATTTCGGTAATTCCTGCCTCGGCAAGAGCTGCGATAGTTACAGCAGCCTGGCGGTCTTTGAAGGAACTTGTAGGTCCTTGACGTTCGTCTTTGATATAGATATGCGGGCATCCTAACATCATACCCAGGTTCGCCGCCCGGATAAGTGGTGTACCGCCTTCGCCTAAGGAGAGTTCCGGGTTCGGAGTTCGCACTGGAAGGAGCTCATGATACCTCCATAGATCGAAAGTTCGTCCAGGAAGCTGCAATGGGAGGCTTTGGCTAAGGGTTTTATAATCGTACGTTGCCTGCCGCCACTGGCTGTCACAGCGTGGACAGGCACTGGAAGTAGGAGAATATGGAGTTTGGTGCCCGCAGTCTTGGCATTCTACAACAAAATGGGATGACATTATTTTTTTCTCTTCGAAGTTATTAGATTCTCTGTTTACGCTCGTCTCTCAGGCGCCTGATCCAACGCATTAATTCTTCTTCGTTCAGGTTGTCTTTGCGCAGGTATTGTTGTTTGTGATTGGCGAGTTCTTTAATTTCTTCATCAGTTAGATCTCCTGCCGTGAGAACGATTACTGGGAGGTCCTTCACCGCGGGATCGGTTCGAATGGTTTCTAATAGCGAGAAGCCGTCCAGGTCTGGCATAAATAGATCGAGGATGACGGCGTCTGGGGTATTGGATTGAATAGCTGCCAACCCTTCTAACCCGCCCTGGGCAAATTGCAATTTATAAGATTTTTCTTTCGAGAGCATTATCTCAATCAATCGCATGGTATCTGGATCGTCATCCACCAGCAGGATGTTGACTTCTTCCTTCTCTTCTTCTATGTTCAACCGTTTGATGGCTTGAACTAATTCTTCTTCCAGAATCGGCTTGACTAGATAGTCGGTGGCGCCCAAGCTGAAACCTTTTTCTTGGTTTTCAGTTATGCTGCAAATGACAACCGGGATGTCTTTGGTTTCCGGGTCTGATTTGATCTGTTCTATTAACTGCCAACCATCTTGTTTGGGCATCATAATGTCTAGCGTAATCGCCAAAGGTTTGATCTTGCGGATTTCTTGCATGGCAAGGGTGGGGTCTGTAATCGCAATAACTTGGAAACCGTGAGGTTGGAGGTAACGGTTGTAGAGGCCGATAACATCTTGATCATCGTCAATTGACATAATTACCTTGTCCCCTTCTATTGGCTGGTCTTCTTCAATTACTATTGGCAAGGCCTCGCTGACAAGCGGCAGGCTGAAATAGAATGTGGTGCCTATTCCTACTTCGCTTTCTAACCAGATACGCCCTCCCTGCATCTCGACCAAGCGGCGGGAGATGGATAATCCCAAGCCAGTCCCGCCCGTTTTACGAGTAGGCGAGTCATCAACTTGTGAGAATGGCTCGAACAGTTTGATTTGATCTTCTTCGGAAATTCCGATACCGGTATCTGTCACGCTAATGATAAATTCTTGAATACCCTGCGGGCTGGTTTCTTGGTAAGAATCAATTGTTATCGTGCCTTCATCGGTGAATTTTGATGCGTTCTGCAGTAAATTGAGCAGAATCTGGCGGACACGCGTACGATCAGCGTTTACCGTGGGCAGTTCATCAGGAATATTATTGACCAATTTGATGGGTTTTTCTTTCACCAACCCAATTGCGGTTGATATAGTACTCTGGATTAATTCATTTAATTGAATTTCTTCGATGGAGAGCTCCATCTTGCCAGCCTCGATCTTTGAGAGGTCCAGGATGGAGTTAATCATTTCGAGCAGATGTTGGCCGGAGCTGTAAATGGCAGTTAGGTCTTGGGTCTGCAAATCGTTGATCGGACCATCGATACCTTTGAGGATGACTCGCGAAAAACCGATAATTGAATTCAGGGGGGTGCGTAGTTCGTGGCTCATGTTGGCAAGAAACTGGCTTTTGAAACGGTCGAGTTCTCGCATTTCTTCCACTGCTTGTTCAGAAAGTTCAAATGAACGTGCATTGTCGACTGCAATCGTTATTTGGTCTGCAAGAGTTTGGAGAACAGAAATATCATCAGGACTGAATGCATTCACTACTGTTGATTGAACGTCTAGCGCACCTATGACACGGTCGCCAATTTTCATTGGTATACCCAGTTCAGCCACGGTTTCAGGAAGCAATGGGTGGGGGCGGTGAGTAGCATCTCTCGAAACGTCATTAGCAACCAATGGTTCACCAGTTTGGGTCACGTGGCCGATGACGGAGCCGCCTTCTTTCAAAGGCAGGCTGTGACGGGTGCGAACCAATTCTTTGCCTGCTGTGCCTGTGGAAGCCCTTACAACCGCATTGTTACCTTCTTTGAAGAAGATGGAAGCGTGATAGAACCCAAAGCGATCTCTGATCAAATTTACAGCCCGGTTTAGCAGGTTTTCTACATCAAGTGTACTGGCGGCCTCACGTGAGATTTCGGCAGCCGTCTCTAGTTGGTTTGCCTTGCGTGTGGTTTCAGCCAAAAGGCGAATATTTTGAATGGCCACAGCTGCCTGACCGGAAAGAGACATCAGGCGTTGCAACTCAAACTCAGGGAAATTTGATTTTTCTTGATAGGTGGCTACAATTACGCCAATCCATTGCCTGGCGCTCACCAGGGGAGCGAAGACAACCATATTGGCATCTAATTTTCCCATATATAACCCACGGCTCTCATTATCCATACGAGGGTCTTTAGCCAGATCTTGGATTATGGTAAGTTCTTCGGATTTAAGTAGATCTTGGATGTTAGACCAAGAAGTCAAGTCGATGGTTGGATTATCCATCCCAGGAAACTCACGGGTTGACCAACGGGAAATGGATGTCATTTCTGCTGGCAGGTTATCTCCTATCCAAGGTTCTATAAAAAGGTTAGCGGTGACAAACGTTGAGCTTTTTCCTAGCATTGTATAGTTCCGCAAAATGGTGAGGATTTCATCGTAACCTTGGGCGACGTTTAGTTCAGCGCTGGCTTTATAGAGCACGTCAGTTTCTGAAAATGCTTCCTGGGTTTGATCAAACAAGCGTTGATTTTCTAGAGCAAGGCCTACCTGTTCTACAACTGCCTCTACAGTGGAGATATCATTCTCGCCCCAAGACTGTTCCTTTTCTGACCGATGGAACCCGAGTACTCCTATAACTTCACCATGCAGTCGTATTGGCAGCGCTAGATTTTCTTCGTTATTACCATTAACAATGTGAGTGGTCTCTGCTACTTGTACAGCCTTTGCCATACTAGGGAGCCAATCAATCGCTTGGTCTGCGCGAGCGGGTAAATTGGATTCTTTTGTCTTAACTTTCTCTTTATCAGAATATTCTTCCCAGTCCCGGACGGCTATCTTGCGTTGGGTAGTTTGCAAGTCTTGGAGAGTGGTTTCCAATTCGCGGGTACGTTGAACAACTCGCTGCTCGAGTTCGTAACGAGTTTCTTTTTGTTCGGCAGTCATTTCTTGGATATCTTCGATCATGAATTGTAATCCAACAGCCAGGTCCGCGAATACCTCAATATCCTCAGGGATTTCGAATTCGACATCTAAATCACCTGTGGCAACAGACGCGATGGCATCCAATAAAGTTTGTCCAAACTGGTCTACTTTCTTTTTGTATTCTTCTAAAGTTTTATCTGCCATATTGGTTTTCCTGCAGGTCTATTTTCGAGTTAAATTGCCTATTCTCGATGATTATTTTTACTTTTTAACCATTCCAGAGCTTCTGCCTCTGAAGCAAAGAAACTGATATTTTCTCGTCCGGTTGCTTTAAGGATGAAGCTGGATAATACTCGTGCGGCCCGATTTGCGCCAATTATTGCCTGATTTCCAATCCGAAGATCCCGATTCAGGTCGGTTAATGTTTTTCGAGCTGTTGAAGAATATTTTCTTACCTTACTAGAGTCATTTATGAGGTGAACAGGGTCGGTTTCAGTAGCTGCGTCGAGGTATGGAGAGAGATCTTTAATGAAAGCATTAATACTGGCTCTGTCCAAATCGCCATTTAGGTTCACTCTTAATATTCCTTCTTCGCCCATTTGTAAGTTATGCGGCATTATATCTAAATCCTGTTATTAGAGGGGTTCAACTTTCCTCTACAGATGTATCTTGGGTTTCAGGTGGCTCGTAATTGTCAGAATTCTCGATGGCAAGCAACTGTTCGCGCGTGCCCAGCTTGACCGCTGATTTTTCTGCCCCCAAAATTTGGCTGAGTTCATCCAACGTGATGCGTAAAATAGATTGAATATCTGCTCCTTGGCGCACACGTTCTGTTATTGTACGCACACGTCTTTCCTGCTCGGCGCGCGCTTGCTCTTGGTGGAATAGCCTGGCATTCTCAATCGCGATTGCCGCTTGGCTAGCAACCGCATTTAGTAATCCGAGGTGCCTTTCATTGAAATGCCTGGCAATTTTATCGCTTTGAGCTGCGATTACACCGATAACTCGGTCTCCCAAAGCAACGGGGACACCCAACCAGGAAGCGGGGAGTTCGCCTTTTGGAACGGAAGTAATGCCAATATCTTGGATCGTTTGCAAGAAATTTTCTTTGACGAGAAGTGGTTGGCGTTCCTGCAAGAGATACCCGGTGACACCTTCATCTGCCGCTGTTGAATACCAATTTTCCCAGTCCGGATGGCTCTCTGTCAGTCTCTCTCCATCAACAATCACTAATGGGCTGATGACCATGTTGCTATCTTGATCCAGAAGTCCTACGTAGAATGATTCGTTTTCAATATCGATGAGTTGAGAAGCATAAACGTAAATATTTTCGATGATCGTAGCTTCATCTAAAGATTCCGTAAATGCGTTACCCATATCGTTAAGTATTTTTAGTTCGGAGGCACTGCGTTGAGATTCCTCGAACAGCCTGGCACGTTCTAAGGCTTCCGCAACCTGGATAGAAATTGATTTTAATAACTCTTGTTCTTCTTTCTCAAGGGGCCGGTCAGTTTCTTCTTGGACGCCAATCGATCCAATGATTTCACCACGCACAGACATAGATTGAGCAACTTCACGCTGCCTCCCTGTCCGTGAAACTTTTTGCCGCTGAGGGTTGTTTTCAGTTATCCGTCCAGAAGTGAGATCATATTGATAACCGCGTGTAGTATCGTCTGTGTTTTCGAAGAAACTTGTCCATCCCTCGGTGGAAGTTATCGTCTGTAGAGTGTTTAGCTCGCGCAAACGCTCTTCCATTTCAACACGCACGCGGATGCTCTCAATAGTTACAGCAATCTGACCGCTCAATATTTCTAAGATAAGCTGAATGTCTTGGTCAATTTGATGCTCTAGAAAAGTGTGCACGTCTAGTACCCCAAGGATTTTTGACCCTAATTTGATCGGAACAACGATTTCACTGCGTGTCTCTGGATAGTGAGGGTTGGGTGTCCATAAGGGGGATTCTGATACGTTCTGAATCAATACTGAGGCTCCAGTGGAGACTGCTTTTCCTATCGCTCCACTACCTAAAGAAACGTCATATCCTGAGCCAACCATTTTTGAACCTATTTCACTGGAACCAGCCACTACCACCAAATCATTAGAGGTGGGGTTATAGCGCAGAAGTTGGACATAATAAAAATCAAGCTTATCTTTTACAATATTTACAACGCGTTGATAAAGATCTGCCATGTCGTTGGCTGCAGCTATCTTTTGCGCGATTTGGGTAGAGATTTGCACATGCTGATCGCGGCGTTCATTGGAAACTTTAAGTTGTTCTTCCAATTGTCTTCGGTCGGTGATATCCCTGGACGTCATCGTTATACTGGTAACATTGTTCTTATCGGGAGCGCAGCTGAGAATCGCCTCAAGTTCACGCCAAGATCCATCATTATGGCGGAAACGGAATTGAAAGATTATATTGCCCCCAGGATTATCAATGACTGATTTAAAGGCTTCAGAAAGAGTTTCTTTCTGGTCAGTATGCACTAATTCAATGAATATCCCGCCGACCAAATCGTTTGGTTGATAGCCTAGAACCCTGAAAGTCGAGGGACTCTGATATAAGATCTTGCCATTTTCATCGAGTTTAGTAATCACATCCGAAGAATTTTCAGTCAGCGCCAGGAAAGTGTCATCACCCACATCTTCATAATTCCCGGAACTAACTTGCTCATTATCTTTTATTATTTGGAAGGCACCGCTGAGGGCGCCGTCAGAATCGTGGATGGGCTGAGCTTTCATCCAAAGAGTTTTTCCCCCGGATTTGAATTCTGGTAAGTGGATTTCGGCAACCAGACCATCATCGTAAATTTCCATTGAGGGGTAAAGCTGCATGCGGTCTTTTTGAGGATCAAGTAACAAATCTACCAACATTGCTCTTTTCTCACCAAAGAACGGTAGGGAATATTCTAGATCTCCTACCCCCAGCATGTCCTTGGTTTGGATACCGGTCATTGCCTCCATGCCCTGGTTCCAAGCTGTAACTTCTCCATCAAGATTAACTGCCATAGCGGCTGATGGGAGCAAGTCCAAGAATTTACTTATTTGTTCTGCTGATAAATTTTGCATAGATTCATCCGTTTATGGTTCCTGGCTGCTTCCTTCTGAATGGGGGGCTGGTAAATCTTCTGGGGGTTCTTCAACAAATGGTATATTTGTTGGGATTTGTTTCGGTGGCCCTAAGGAAATGAAGCTTTTTCTTCCCAGAGCAGTACTGATCTCATGGACAGCAGTGCGCATGATGGAATCAGCATCCGCAGAACTGTGAACGCGAGCAGTAATTTCTCTGAGTATTTGTTCACGGCGAGCGCGTGCCTGGGTTTGTTGGAATAAACGGGCGTTTTCAATAGCTACAGCCGCCTGGTTGGCGATCGCGCTTAACAAATCTAGATGACGACCGGTGTATTCCCGGGGTGTTGTGTAGCTTTGAACAGTAATTACTCCAGTGACTTCTCTTCCTCTCAGCATTGGAACACCTAACCATGATTGGGAATCGTAGCCGCGGACTTCAAGCCCATTTTCTTGCATCCATTTGCTTGCGTCTTGTTCGATGAGCAGTGGTTCCCGGTTTCGGATTACCATCTCTGTGATCCCATTTCCAGCTTTAAAGCGAATACCCTGATCTTCGTGCGGCTCTCCATTGTAATAAAATACCGGGAGATGGATTTCACTTTGCTCATTATCGTATAACGCGATATAGAAATTCTGTGCATCCATAAGTCGGGAGGTATATTTATGAATGTTATCCAGAATTGTATTGATATCTAATATTTGAGTAAAAGCGCGCGCCATCTCGTTGAGCACGGCCAACTCTTCTGCACGTTCTTGAGTTTGTTCGAACAAACTGACATTTTCGATGGCGTTAGCAACTTGATCTGCCATGGTTTGCAGGGCGGTGATGTCATCTTGCGTGAAGGCGGCTTCTTTTTCGCTTTGAATGGTTAGCGCGCCGATGGATTCTCCACGTGAGATTAGGGGCAAGGCCATTTCGGAGAGTGTATTTGGCAGGTAGGGGTTCCTATAAAACTTGGCTTCTTCAGCGACGTGAAGTGCGATCTTGGCCTCTCCACTGGAGACAGCATATCCGATCATTGAATCTCCACCAATCTCAAGTTTGTGTTCGGCCAGGAGCATCTGTTGACCCGCTTCCCCAGTCCCGGCACGCAGCACCGCCCACTTGCCTGGTTCTCCGGTCCATTCACCTATTTCGTCGATCAGGAAAATGCCTGCATAATACAGATCGAAACCTTGGCGAATCTCTTCAATGACTTTCTGAAAGAGTTCGGTTGAATCGAGAATTTCACTCGCCAGGTTGGAGACTCCTGCAGAAGCTTGTAATTGGGCGCTGCGGTGTTGGATTTGGTTGAAAAGCTGGGTGTTTTCTAACGTTCCAGAGAGAAGGGATGCGATCTGGGTTAAGACGTTCTGATCACCCTGAGAAAAGTACTGATTTTGCTCACTCCCTACGTTGAGCGTGTAAATTACCTGGCCGGCAATAATTAGGGGGGCTACCATTGTTGAGCGAATGCTGCCAAGGTCTCCATCTCCTGCTTCTTCGTTCAAAACCAAACGTCTTTCACGCAGCGCTGTTTCTATAGCCCCTTCAAGGGGAACCTGAGAGCCAATCGGGACATCTGAGTGGATACCTGATACCGCCAAAATTTTAGCAGAGTTAGAATCAGATTCTACTTGGGTAAGGCTGACTCGTTTGGCGTTCATTATCTCTTGAGTTTTAGTTGTAGCTATTCTGGCGATATCCTGTATGTTCGCGGCGAGGGTTAGCTCTTCACTCATTTCATTGAGTAAGCTTAGGCGGCGGGCTTGTTCTTCTGAACCTGCCAAGGCATCTTCGACAGTTTCGAAAAGTTGTCGATTCTCAATGATCGATGCAAGCAAGGATATCAACTGCTGCATGAAGTTTTCGTCGTCATCTGCGTATGTTAGAGCCTGCAAACTACCAACATTCAATGTACCAATAACTTTTCCACCAACAGATAGTGGTGCGATAATGAATGACCGCAGAGCACCCGGGGTGTTATCTTTTGTATCTGGGCTGATAATTACCCGGTTTTCACTTATCGCTACGTGGTTTGAAGTGCCTTCGATGGGCATTTGGCCGCCACGCTCTAAAGTACCTTGTTCCCCTAAAGTTTCCTTAATGATCAAATGGTCTTCATTGGGGGATAATAGGGCAATACTCGACCGATCGGAGTGGAAAATATCTTGGGTTCGCCTGACTGCGATACTGAAAAGCTCATCTAAACTTTCAATTTGGCTTAACTCAGCACTCATTTGATTGAGGATTCCCAGACGACGGGCTTGCTCATCGGTAAGGGCAAGTGCTGCTCGAGTTTGGTCGAACAAGCGAGCCCTTTCGATTGCTGAGGCCGCTTGGAGAATAATACCTTCGACGTAATCTCGGTCTAAGTCCGATATAAATGAACCGTGTGCGATGTGTGAAATATCAATAATTCCGGAGATTTGGTCTCCAGCATACCAAGGTAAGATATAGCGCTCGTGGGCTCCACTTTCAGTCCAGTCATCGACCAAATATTGAGCGCGCCCAATGTTGAATACTTCCCATAAATCTCGATCATCATCGGGGGAGACGAGCGTATTGGCTAGGGAATTAGCATTGGTTTTATCGGGGGATGTATATTTCTGAAGGTAGGTGAGGAAAGCTTCTTCCTTTGGGATCCATTCGTAGAATATAACCTGATCGGGCTGCATTTGTTCGTATATTTCATCTACCATTAATTTGCGAAGCTCTACTTCACTAACAATTTCTGTCATCTGACGCGCAATTTGGGTCAAATTATCCGCATTTCGCCGGCGTGTTTCAACGCGGGTACTCAGTTGAATACCAATTGCCTTTTCAGCGGCTTGAATGGTAACGGTGTTTAGGCGGCGGATTTCAGCATCATTAAAGACACTGGGTTCTTTAAACAATCCTTCGATAAAGCCCAACCATTCTCCACCCAAAACCACCGGTAAATATATTAAACTTCGAGCGTTGATCTGGTCTGTGTAATGGGTGCGGAGTTTTTCATCTATACGTGGGTCCGCTTTGATATTGATTATTTGGGTAGGCTCATCTTTCCGTAATATCTGGAAAAACGAAGGATAATCTGCAAATGTGTATCGGAAATGGAAACTTTCTGGTGGAATTTCGGTCAGACGGTAAAGAGCTTCAAACCAATCTGGAGCTTCAGATTCTATCCAGGGATGGTTGAACAGATTGAAATTAACGGCGATAGAATTTTTCCCCAAGAGTGTATAGTTGCGCAATACGCTCAATACATGGCCGTAATTCTGTGCGGCGTTTAATTCGGCACTAGCTTGATATAAAGTATCGGTTTCACCCAATGCGGATTGGGTTTGTTTGAAGAGCTGGGCGTTTTCAAGGGCAAGTGATAGCTGTGAAGATACTTGTTCAACGATGAGCATATCATCTTTGGTCCATTCACGGTCAGGGTCGCTATCAATAATCTTCAGCAACTCTTGAACGGATGGCTGTTCGACGGTAAACTCTGGAACTAAGTCCGCACTAACCTGGGGGGTTTCCGGAGCAGAATATTCTTCCTGAATTTCAATTTCGGCTTCCTCAGCTTCTAAAGAGCCGGTTGGAGGAGGTAATTTCTCAGCCTCGAAAATCGTTTCAACAACGGGTTGGTTATCCGGCATAAACAACTCATCGGTTTCCTTACTAGCCACTGGTTGTTTTGCAGGTGGGGTTGATTCACTTTTGGTTGGGGCGAGCACGTTCGCAAAACCCCGCCAACCGTCCCCGTTCTCGTTATTGGATTGGTCTAAGAATATATGCAGGGCTATTTCGACGGACTGCCCCGTTTTTGTTGTATATTGTGTGTTTACTTCCACCGGGAATTTTTTAGCGTTAAAAGCGCTCTCAATGGCACTTCTTGACTCTGGCTCAACAGCAAAGTCGATGACGGACTGACCGATAAATTCGTCTGCGTTGAATCCCAGGATCGATAACACTTCATCGGAGCAAGTAGTGTAGACGCCATTACTATCAGTCCGCCAAATCCACCCAGAGTTGGGGGATTCGACGATGAGATCGTTTAGCTCAACGTCTTGCTCTAAATCGAGTTCAGAGAAAAGGGTATCAAGCCGATTGTTTAATTGCTTGTTGTTTGATTTTTTCGACATTCTGGGAAATCTCCTGAGCTAGTTCCCGGTATTGGTTCGCGCTGCGGCTTTGCGAAAAATAAGTGGTAATGGGTAGACCGACAATTGGGCTTTCGCGCAATTTAGTGTCTATTTCGATAATCGATTGGAACAGGCCTATGCCAAACGTTGCATAAAGTTGGGCCAATAAAGCCCGGTGGGTACGGTTGCGCCTATCCAGCATAGTTACTAAAACTCTGTAAATTAATGAGGGATTGCCATTTTTGCGTACCTGACGAACCGCTGCCATCATTTTCTTCAGAGCGTATGCTGAGAAGTATTCGGCTTGGGATGGAATTACTAGTAGATCTGCGGCTGTCATGGCGTTTGTAGTTATCGCACCTAAAGCGGGAGGGCAATCCAGGATGATATAATCGTAGTTAACTAGACCGAATAAGGCATTACGTAATACTGTGTGGTAATTCTGTCGAATGGGTAAGAACCGTTCAGCAAGCCCCATTTCTGAATTTGAAGGGATTAGGTCTATACCCTCGATAGCTGTTTCATAAACAACAGAACTTGGCTCATCTGAGTTTAGGATAACTCTCGAGATTGAGCGGCTGACTTGGTTGGGCTTTATCCCTAGAGCGAGGGTGAGGTTTGCCTGAGGGTCAAGATCAATCAAAAGGACGCGTTTTTGAGATTCAGAGATGGCGCCAGCAAGTGAAACCGCTGTTGTGGTTTTTGCGACGCCGCCTTTTTCATTTGCGATAGCAATCTTGTAAGTCATGCGTTATTCGCCTTTTTTCTCTTTTGCTGCTCTGCCTTTTTCAAAAGTTTCATCCCAAACCAGTGCTCCGGTTATACCAAGTTTTGCATGGGTTAATTCCTGATCGGATTTTGGTCCTAAAGCCGAACGAAGTTCTTCCATGGCAGTATCCAATATATCGTCGGGATCATTGCTGGCCCGGATTTTGCTAGTGATTTCAGCCACAAGACGTTCCCTTTCTGCACGTTGGAAGGTTTCTTCGAAGAGATTGACATTTTCAATAGTGGTCGCCACTTGGCCGGCTATGGTCTGAGCTAGTTCTATCTGAGTAGGCGTGAATTCGCGATAGCGTTTATCATGATCCAACGTTATTACGCCAATAACCTTATTTTGGCTGATTAGGGGGACGAGAAGTACAACCTCCATTTTGAATGTTTTTATCCATTTTTCAGGGATCAAATCTGTGCGAGTTGGGTCATCCAATATTTTAGGTTGCTTTTGTTGAACAACTTGCTCATAGAGCGGCATGGAATCTAGGCGGTCTGCTTTTCGCTGCTGGAACAACTTCCAAAGCTCGTCGTCAATATGCCCGTCAGCAAATTGTGAAACAATTGGGGTTAGAAATTCTGCATTCTGATCTAACATAGATATTGTGCAGCGAGTGGCTTGGGTCGCTTGAGCAGTGCGCATAGCCAAATCGGACAACACTTGCATAAGGTCGAGGGAAGAGCCTGCAATCTGCGAAATTTCGAGCAAAGCAGAAGCGCTTTGTCGACCTTGCTGCTCAGCTTGGAAAAGTTGAGCTACATCAAGGGCGGTAGCAACCTGTGTACTTATCTGCTCTAACAATACAATTTCCTCATCATCAAAGCGCCTTTCATCGTCTGTAACGTGTAACCTTATGGCGCCTGTTACTTCATTTCGCACTACGAGAGGTATGATAAATTGGGTGTTTACTCCTAAGCGTTCCAAGATTTTATGCATGTTTTTTGTACGCGGATCGTTTTGTACATCATAAATCAGGAGGGGTTTTTGGGTGCGTATCACTTCCAGAAAAATTTCATTGTTCTGTATTTCGAAATTCTTAACTTGAGTCACAATATCGGGGGAATCACTTGGAGCATGGGCTTCAGATACAAGCGTAGCAATTTTCTGATCCTCGTCATAAAGTACTACGTCACAGCGGAATAGATCTAAGTTTTCAGTTAGCTTTTGTGTGGTAGCGTCTAATAATTCTTTTTCGTCTAATAGCGAAGCAGCCAAGGAAGTGATTTCTTGGAGTAATTGGATTTGATCTGAACGCAATCGAATTTGTTCTGCTAAGCGTGCGCTCTCTAGAGCAAGAGTAGTTTGTTCGATTATTTCATCAACCAATTCAATATCTGACTCAGTCCAAGGTCTTTGGTTTTCTTCTCGCAGAAAGTTGATTTTGCCAAAGGTTTTATCTCGGAAATTAATTTCCTTGGTGAGTTTTCGGGTCGAATCATTCACCTGAGCCAAATCTTCTTGAGTGGAATCTAAACCGGTAGAGCTGAATGAGTACGCAACTGGTCTATTTTTGAGCCTTTTTTGCCAGGCGCTTGAGACCTGCTGGCCATATAAGAATTCCAAATCTTCGAGCGCTCTTTGGCTGGTCTCAAGAAGGCGTGCATTTTCGATAGCAAGGGAGATCTGATCTACCAGGATTTGTAACACTTGCTGATCTTCTCTCGAAAATGCGTTGGCCTCAGTAGATTGCACATCCAGCACACCAATCACTTTTCCTCTTATGGTGAGAGGCAGAGCCATCTCGGAGCGCGTGTTTGGCATATCCGGATTATCGTAGTAGATAACGTCTGCACCCACATCTTGGGCGATCCGCGGAAAACCCTCACCAGCGGCATATCCCACAACACCTACTCTACCGACCTGCAGTTTATGGCCGCGTGCTAACATGTTTTTACCACCTTCCGAGTTAGCAGCTTGGAGAACGGCGTATTCTTCATTTTTGTCAAGCAGGAAAATTCCAGTGTGATAATAGCTGAAACGATCTGAGATTAGATGAGTTACACGATCTAGCAACTCGTCCACTTCCCGAATTGCAGCGGCTTCTCGAGCAACAATAGCAGAAGTTTCCGTTTGGAAAGCTCGTTGTTCCAATTCTTGCATGCGCATTTCAAGCTGATCGTGAGCCTCTTTGGTTTGCTCTTTAGCTATTTTGCGAGCAATTAACAACTGGTTAAGAGCAGACCCGAGCTGACCGATTTCATCTTCACTGGTTACCTGGATCTGAGCAGAAGATTCTTCATCTTGAGATTTATTAATTTGTGTCGTCATTGTGACAACCGGATTCATGACTACCCAGGAAACAACAATTGAGACTCCAAGTAATATTGCTATGAATAGAGAGCCCATAATGGCTAAATCTAGAAATAGGCCACTTCTGAGGCTGGCTTCAATTAGTGTTAATGGTAGAGCGATATGGATTGCTCCTGCTTCTATGGGTGTAAACCTGGTGTCAGATCCAATGGCCAAGGTTCCATGAAAAGATTCATGATCTCCGTGAAGCATTACTCCAGATTCAAATTCTACGTCAGTCTCCAAAACCTCGGCGGTGTCAGAAAGATCCATGGGTTGTCCGATTAATTCTGCAATGTTGGATGCCAAGACAATTGATTGGTCGTCGATGATGAAAATCTCATAAACGCTACCCGCCCCCATCGCCATATCATCCCCCACTTCCACCATGGGTTGGCTCTGTGCTCCTCCGCTATTTAGAGCGCGATCAATTTCATCTACAACTTGCTGAATCTCAGGTAGATTATCAATTTGGTTGATAGAACCTTTGATAATCATGGCGCTATGCTCGACCTCAATACCCAAGTTGTTAAGCAATAATCGTTTCTGGTTTTGGTACTTGAAATAAGTTCCAACCCCGAAAACTAGAATAATGATGACACTGATTATCAATCCGACCTTCCAACGGAGATTTTGGCGGAATAATTTAAGCATAATAACCTCTGGTTTTATTACCGGTTACTTGAGAACCATTTCGATAAAGGTCCGGCCAAGCGTAGTGGAAGACCGTGGGTGGATGTAAGATTATCGTTGAGTAACTCATCATTTGGATTTGCATCTTCTATTAATCAGGTATATTTTTATCTTGGTCACTAATATCTAATCGGATCGTGCCTTGGGATGCGTTCAGCGCTCGACCTAGTTCCTGAACGGCGGTTTCGAGGATTGTATCCACGCTGGATGAAGCCCAGATTCTGCTGGCGACTTCAGAAGTAATACGCTCGCGTTGGGCTTGGCTTTGAGTAGCTTCAAAGAGGCGTGCATTTTCTAGAGCAGCGCCAAGTTGATCGCTAATTGCTTCAAGTATTGATATTTCTTGAGTTGTCCAAGGACCATCACTGGATAATTTGTAGGTTTCAAGGATACCAATAACGTTATCTCCGTGAATCTTTAGCGGCACAGAGAGCAATTGTTTTTCTGGGTCATCTTTATCTGGAGATTGAATAGAATCTCCAATTCGGAGAGCCTCTTCAGATCCTGAATGCCAATCTCCACCAACAGGGCTAGTGCCTTTTATGGTGCTGTGGAATCCGACATCAGGCTTGGCTTGGATCAATTTGTCCCATCCTTTCGCGCTTAATTCTCCAAATACTCGGCGTTCGATCTCCAAACTCTTTTGGACACGGTCAAGCAGGAGAGCATTGTTGATTGCCATGGCTACTTGGTCTGCCAAAACCTGAAGAACTGTGACATCTTCTTCTGAAAAAGCTTCTTCTTCTACACTCTGCACATCCAATGCGCCAAATATTTGGTCTCCGGTTTTGAGGGGCAGAGCCAATTCTGATCGCGTATTGGGAAGTTCAGGGTTACCAAAATAGAAGGCACCCTCACCTTTCACGCTTTGTTCAATGCGTGCCTCACCAGTTGAAGTAACATAACCAACAATGCCTTCTTCTCCGACGCGCAGCCGGTGCCCGCGAGCGATCATGCGCCAGCCGCCTTCGCTATTTGAGGCTTTCAAAACAGCATATTCACCGCTGTCATCCAATAAAAGAATGCCAACGTGGTAGAAATCAAAGCGGTCACTTACCAGGTGAGTGATGGTATCTAACAATTTATCTAAGTCGCGAAATTCGCTGGCAACACGACCGACCTCTGCTGCAGCTTCCAGGTATTGGGCCCGTTTTTCCAATGCTTGAGTGCGTAAGGCAACTGTGTCTTCTAGATTCGTGATGACATCGTTTACTTGATCGGTCATGCTGTTAAACGCGGTGGCAAGAATGCCAACTTCGTCTTGGGAAATCACTTCGGCTCTTGCCGTAAGGTCGCCTCCCGCCACGCTCTGGGCCACCTTGGTGAGCTGGGTAATTGGGTCTGAAAGCAAACGGGCGACGAATATAGCAATGGCTGCTACAAATACTGCAATAATTATCACCAGCACGATGGATGAAAGAGCTTGCTGTTCAGCAACTGCGAGGAATATATCTTGGGGCTGAAAATACGCTATGATCCAATCAGGATTTTCAGACGAACGTAAAACTGAGATTTGGTTAATACGATCTCCAGTGGCTATATCGGTTGCAGTGAAAAAGGCTTCCTCGTCGAGAGCATTTAAATTTTCGTGCAATTCGGGTAAATTCATGGAGACTTCACCAAAAAAGGTGGTCAAAGGAATGCGTTGCGAGGCTCGTAGTTCCTCCAGTAGGTCAGCTTCATACGGCATGATTGTAGTAAAAAGTGTTTCAGGGGCCGCTCCGTGTGCTAAGTGCAAGAAATTGCCTTCAATCTCTTCGAACAAAACACCGAACGAATCCTCTCCGGCCAGGTCGTTGGTTCCCTGGATTGTCTCCTGCAAAACTGAAGCGCTAATCTTTACTCTTAGTACTCCAACTATTTCATTGAAAACATCTCTTACTGGGCTGCTGAAATAAATGGAATGGAAAACACCTGGCTCCAAAGAAAATTCTACAGAGGAGGCGAACGTCAATTTATCAGAATAGGATTTATTGAAATATTCAGTGTTCGATTCATCATTTCCAATATCGAGGAATACTGTATCAAGGACATTGATACCATTTGCATCAAGCAATGCATATGATCTGATGCGCGTAAAATCTTTTCTAGCCAGGCTGCTCAATAATGTATTTGCTGCAGCCCGGATGGGATTATTCCTATCAGTTTGAGATTCTGGGTCTAAGGCCAGGAATTCAGCAAAAGTAGGTTGTTGAGATTCAGTTAGGATAGTACTTTTTTGGTTTGATATGTAATCGTCGAAAGCATCAACAGTATCAGATGCTACAGCAAAGAGTAATTGATTGGCGCTATTTGTAAGAATGTTTTGAGTGTTGATGTTGTTGATAAGGGCTAATAGACCCAACGGGATGAGTGTGACCATCAGAAATGCAGTAACCAGGCGTGTACGGATGTCACCAGTGCGGATGGCATTGACCAGCATCCATGAAACTACCAAGGTGAGAAAGATTGTGGTGGAACGAACATAAAAATCCAATGTGGGTGACAATTCGACATTGAAACGAGGAATTGGTTCAAAAATATTGACCGCTAATATTATTACTAGATAGATGAGCGAGAGGCTAATCCAGGTCCTCACCCTACCTGGTATCATCGCCAAGCCGATCAGAAGTATGAGGAATGACCCGCCCATCAGATTGTTAATCGTCAAGCCAGACCAGAATAATTCTCCAGGAGCGTAAGCAATAAAAACTGCAAGCAGGGTAAATGATCCGGCTTGTTCGATATTGTCTCTGCGCAAGGATAAGAAACCGGCAAACAATGATAATACGCCGAGGAGAATGGCAAGTGCAGCAGCTAGAATCTGCCATTCTCCTAACGAATTATAGACAATCAGGAACAAACCAAATGTTAGGAAACCAATCAGGATTCCGATCCATATAACGCGGCTTGCTAGGGAATTACGCGATTCATCCTGACCCATAATCGGTGACCGTCCAGATGGGTTGTTTGAGATTGGTTTGTCTAATTCATTACTCATTGTATTCACTGTCCAGGGTTTCGGATTGCCCGTTGTTACTTGTACCGGGTTCTGAATCCGGGATTGAAGCTAGACGGATGGTAACTTCAGGCAAGTTTAAGGTTTTTCGAACTTCTTGGGCGGCTGTTTTTAATATTGTCTCAACGTCTAGGGTACCTCTAACGTGAGTGGTTATTTCACTCACTAATTTTTCATTGACTGCACGATTGCGAGTTTCTTGGAATAGTTTAGCGCTGTCTAGAGCGATACCAACCTGGTCAGCTAGGGTTTCCATTAGTTTTAGTTCTTCTTCTGCCCAGTCGTTTAAATTACTGTCGTCTTTTTGAATGTCAATTTCACCAATGATTTCGCCACGCACTCTAATAGGTAGTTTGAACGCGTTACCGGAAAGAGGTTCATCTGCTAAATCGAGGGGTGAAACCTCACCATCCGAAAAGCGGAACATGGGAAGAGTACTATGACGATTGGCTTGATCCCAAGCTTGAGTGCTTGAGTCTCCACGAGTACGCTGCACTTCCTGGAGATTTTCTTGGGCTTCTTGGTATAGTTTCGCATTGCTGATTGCCAGGGCAATTTGATCAGCAAGGGTTTGCAGAACTGAAACATCCTCATCAGAGAATGCATTTTCTTTGCTATCCTGAATATCTAATGCACCAAGAATTTCACCTCGCGCTCTTAAAGGGAGAGCCATCTCTGAACGAGTTTCGGGTAATTCTGTTGTAAGAGAGTGGATTTTATCTTCCCCGATGGATTGAGCAACACGGGGTTGCCCAATACCGGTTACATAACCCACGATACCTTGCTTGCCAACCGGTAATCTGTGCCCCCGGGAAATCATTTGGTGTCCACCAGGGCTAGATGCTGCTCTTAATATCGCCCATTCATTCTTTTGATCAATGAGGAAGATGCCTACATGGTAAAAACCAAAATGCTCCGCAATCAATGTTGCAGCTCTAGTGATTAATTCCTGAGGGTCTAGAATAGATGTTGCATCTCGGGCCACAAGCCCAGCAGCTTCTAAGTAGGTGGCACGGCGATTTAATTCTTCGGTGCGTTGATTTACATTTTCCTCGAGATTTTCTGTATTTTGTTCTAGCTCAAATGCTAATTTTGAGTGTTGATAAATTTGTTCGCTTAACTTTTCGTTTAGTTGAGCGGAGGCGTCTTGCCGCCTACCTGCGATACTGGCAATTATGCCTACGACCAAAGGAGCGGAATCAATTATCCAATGCAAAGGATTGCCTGTTTGAATTTGGATTACAGCTTCCAATGAAAGGCTCTCCAAAGGCGTTTTTGCAATATAAAAGAAATCAAGCAGAGTTGCTACCAAAGGGAATAATAGACCGAAGAATGCTCCAAAGAGCGTGTATCTGAATGTGTTTGTGCGAGTCACTTTATATCTCTCTCATTACAAATTTTAAACTTCATTAATTATTTGGTGCTCTATCGTCAGGTTCGGGGTTGTTCAAGCGAATCACAACTTCTCTCGCGCCGAGAACTTCACCAAATTCGCGCACGGCTGTTTGTAAAACCATATCAATATCCAGCGATTGCCTTATATTCGTGGTAATTTCGCTGGCGAGCTGTTCCTGGGAGGCTAGTTGTTGGGTTTCCTGGTAGAGTCTCGCGCTATCTAAAGTGAGACCAAGTTGGACGACGAGGGCCTCCAACAAATCCTGATCTTCAGAAGACCAGATGTCGTCAGGGTTATCCTTGCGTACCTGGAGAACACCCACTACTTGGTTGCTGATCATAATCGGTATGGACAATGTGGAATTGTTGTCCAATTTTCCTACCACAGTTTTCTTGGTAATCGACGCATCTAGCATTTCGGGGTTCCAAGCACCCCTTGTGGGAACTATGGATTTGCCTCCGAAGCGGAAACCCCAACCACTGCGCTTGCCGACCATGTTTTTCCATGTTTCGCGGGATATTTCGCCATACGCCTTACGTTCAGCAATCAGGCTTTGCTGAAGTTGTCCGAAGAGCTCCGCATTATTAATTGCCATAGCAACTTGGTCAGCGAGCACGCGCAAAGCTTCAACATCTTCCTGGGAGAATGCGTTTGCCTGTTTACTTTGTACGTCTAATGCGCCAAGGAGGCGTCCTCCGGATAATAGAGGCAATCCCATCTCGGAACGTGTTTCCGGGAGCTCAGGTGTATCAAAGTGCGCAGCATCTTCACCCACATCTAAAGCAATGCGTGCCTTACCTGTTCCGGTAACAAAGCCGACGATACCTTGTTCACCAACTTTGAGGCGGTGGCCGCGGGCTAACATCTGTAGACCACCTTCACTGTTTGCGGCCCGCATTACGGCGTACTCGCCAACTTCATCGATAAGGAAAATTCCCGCCTGGTAGAAACCGAAATGTTCGCTAATGAGCTGGGTAACTTTGGGGAGCAGATCATCTAGGTTATAGATCGATGTGGCCGCGCGGCCAACTTCAGTTGAAGCGCTTAGAAAATCAGCCCGACGTTCCAGGGCCGCGGTACGCTCAGTAACAGTATCTTCAAGGTTGGTAATTACATCATTCAATTGATCGGTCATGCTGTTGAAAGTTCTAGCCAGGATTCCGACTTCATCCTTTGAACTTACTTCTGCTCGGGCTTTGAGGTTTCCGCCAGCAACGAGTTGGGCTGTCTGGGTGAGCTGTGTAATTGGTTTTGCCAGTACTCCGGCAAAAAAGATGGCAGCAAATACAACGGCAAAGGAAATTACTAGAACGAGCACAATTGAATTTACAGCTTGTTGTTCAGCAACCGCGAGGAATATATCTTGAGGTTGGAAGTAGGCGACGAGCCATTCTGGTTTTTCTTCCAAGCGTAAAACCGCAACTTGATTAACTCGCTCTCCGGTTGCGAAATCAGTGGCTGAGAAAAAAGTTTGCTCATCAACCGCTGACAAGTTCTCGTGAAGGTCGGGAATAGTCATTGAGATTTCGCCAAATAAAGTGCTCAGAGGTACGCGCCGTTGAATTTGTAGTTCCTGTAATTGATCTGGCTCATAAGGCATGATGCTGGTAAATAGTGTTTCAGGTGCAATTCCGTGGCCAAGATGCAAATAATTTTCTTCAATTTCCTCGAATAAAACGCCAAACGAATCTTCCCCAGCCAGGTCATTGGTTTCACGGATAATCTCTTGTAAAACTGCAGCGCTAGTTTTTACACGCAATACACCTAGCGTGTTTCCAATGGGATCTTTCACAGGGCTGCTGAAATAAATCGCATGGAATAAACCTAATTCTTCTGAAAATTCTACAGAGGAGGCGAAGGTCACATTATCAGAGAATGATTTCTGGAAATATTCGGTGCCTGATTCATCATTGCCGATATCAAGGAAAACTGTATCAAGGATATTGATACCATTTGCATCGAGTATTGCATATGATTGGATTCGAGTTGAATCTTTTCGGCCAAGCGCGCTTAAGGTTGTGTTGGCAGCTCTGCGGATTGGATTATTTCTGTCACTCAGCGAATCTGCATCTAAAGATAAGAGTTCTACTAAGGCAGGGATTTGGGCTTCAGTTTGGATAATGCTTCGGTTATTTGTAATGTAAGTATCAAAGGTTGCGGCAGCATCTGAGGCGACTGCAAAAAGTAATTGGTTTGCGTTATTGGCAAGTATGGTTTGAGTGTTCAAATTAGTTGAAATCGCCAAGATTCCGAGAGGAATAAGGGTAACTACTAAGAAGGCGGTTACCAGACGGGAGCGGATGTTCCCGCCACGGATTGTGCGAATTAAAATCCAAGCTGCGAGAATGCTAAGGATGATTGTGATGGAACGCAAATAACCAAAGAGAAGAGGCGATTCTTCAAAATTGAAGCGGGGGAATGGGGAACCGAAATTAATGGCCAGAAAAGCGATTATATAGATTGCTGCGATGCTAATCCAATTTTGAGCTTCTTTTGGGATTAATGTAAGGCCGATAATAAGTATCAGGAATAATCCATTCAAGAGGTTGAATAAAGTTGCACCTGACCAAAATAATTCTCCAATGCCGAAAGTAACGACTCCTGCGGTCAAGGCAAGTAATCCTGCACGATCCAGATCACCAGATCGCACTGATAGGTGACCGGAAATTAAAATGAACAGGCCTACTAATACTGCAGCCGCGGCCGCAAGGATTTGCCACACACCTAAACTAAAATAGATTAGCAAATAAAATATTACAGTTAGCAGGCCAGCAGCAATACCGATCCATAAGACACGCCTGGTCAAACGCTCGAGCGACTTATCCTGAGGGGACATTAAATCGGTTTCTGGTTGCTGTGGGCCAGTGGGGGTTGTAAGCTCTTCACTCATTTGTACTACCGCCATTACCTCTGCCGTAATCTTGCGAAAATTTTACTTCCGGGGTTGAACCCATGCGCACTTCGACTTCATTTATCCCCATCTTTAAACCAATCTCACGAACTGCTGTTTGGAGGACTGAATCCATATCTAAGGTTTCGCGTAAGCTTCCAGAAATATCACTGAGTAAACGCTCGTGTGTGGCGCGAAGTTGGGTCTCTTCCAACAACCTGGCGTTTTCTAATGCCAGGGCTGCTTGTGTGCTGACCGCTTCAATAAAATCTAATTCTTCGGCAGTCCATTCTCCGCGTTCAGATTCCAATGTGATATTTCCAATTATTTGCTCGCCGCGAAGGGTCAGGGGGACTTTCAGCGGGTCTGGAAGTTTTTCATCCTCCGAGTAGTTATCCGCTTCTGTCGTATAACTTAGGGTTATACCGCTTCGCACGACATCACTCCAGGCTTTACTGAAGTATTGGCGATTGAGCGTGCTGATATCTTCAAGGTTATTTTCAATTTGTTGATATAACTCAGCATTTCTAATACTAGTCGTCAAACTATCAGCGATACTTTGGAGTACTGTAATATCATCCTCATCGAAGGCTTGTTGTTCGCTAGATTGTATTGTTATGGCACCAATAGCTTCTTCTCCAGCTACCAAAGGCAAGGCTAACTCAGAGCGTGTCAGAGGGGTATAGGGGTTCTTAAACCTAATCGCATCCTGACCAACATCTAATGCTATGCGGGCTTGCTGGTTAGCGATTGCCCACCCGACCATTGAAGATCCTCCAACGAGTAATTTGTGCTCATTTTCAAGCATTTGTCTGCCAGCTTCATCTGTTCCAGCAGATAACACCGCAAATTGTTTATTATCATCCAATAAAAATACACCCACGTAATAAAGATCAAAACGCTCTTTTACCAAATCCACAACTTGCTGCAAGACTGCTTGCGGATCTAACACCGCGGAAATCAATCGTGATATATCTGCAGCCGTGCGAATTTGGAGGACACGACGTTCCAGGTCGGTGGAGCGCCTCTCTAGACGAGCATGCTCTTCCTCCAATTCTTCGGTGAGTTTCTTCTCTGAAAACAATGAATCTTCTAGTGTAGAAAGACTGTTTTCTAAACCATGTACGATAACAGTCAAAGAAAAAATGATGGACAGTGTCAACCACAACAGAACAATGCCAGTAGCCAGCCAAGCGGTAGGATCTGTGGTGTTGGCTAGTAAATCTTGAGCAGGCATAGCAACGATGCCCCTGGTCATCAGGAAGCCAATCAGGATGTATGTAATGGAGCCTAAGATGGTGGCGAAAATCCCTGCACGGAGGCCGAGTAACACGCTGGCAAAAACGGCAAAGAAAAGCATCCATACGCGCCCATCCCCGCTGAGGCCATATTGTAATAAAGTGATTGGACCGAGGAGATAACCAATTACGAGCATACTAACTGCTCGGAAGTTATATGGCGCACGTTTTACCAGGTTTAAGGCAACCACCCACAAAAAAGCTGCCGTGTAGAAAAACATCAAGCCCCATTGTTTAAGCTGAATAATATCAATAATATTGACCAGATATGCTAAGGTGCCAAAAATCAGCATTATGCCCAAGAATATGGAGAGGATGCGTTCGCGCCAGACTTGCATACTTATCCGACCGGAATCTTTAGATTGAACTAATCCCGAATTATTCATTCGATCTCTTCCTTCCCGTTCTCAGAACCTGGCTCAATTACAGGTTCCTTTGTTGGCGCTTCAAGATTTATTTCAATGCGCACCCTTCGGGTATTTAATATGCGGTTCAACTCATCGGTGGTAGTTTTCATAATAGATTTCATATCTATTGATTGGCGAATTTTATCTGTCACTTCAAAGAGTTGTGTCTGGCTCTCAGATAAGCGAGTGTTAACAATAATTGACGAGAGGCTGCTGGCCATCGTGGATAAAATTTCTCTGTCATGATCGTCAAAAGCATTTGTTTCGTCACTTTCAACGTTTAAAACACCTAAAAGTTCATCGCGGTAAATGAGGGGAACGGCCAGCTCTGACAGCACACTGTCTTTGCCTGGAATATAGCGGGGATCTTCTCTTACGTCATTGATTATCAGAGCTTTCTTGTTTGCTGCTACCCAACCGGTAATTCCCTTGCCGACATCAATTTCCATGCCGAGAATATCATCTTCATATCCTGATGAGGAAATTAGCTCAAGCTTATTTTCTGGTTTGTTCAAGAGTAATATGGCAACCCGATCACCAAGAGTGACGCGTAATCCTTGGACAGAGCTGGAGATGGCATCATTTATATTCGTGCTAGAAGCAGCAACACTAGTTACATGGTGTACCAACCGGTGTTGGGCTAAATGTTCTTGAGTTTCTGCGAAAAGTTCGGTATTAGCGACAGCTACAGTCAATTGGTCAGCCAAAATTCTTAATACTTCAACATCAGCTGGAGAGAATGAAAATAACCTTTCGCTTTGTACATTCAATGCACCTAATACCCGTTCACCACTCTTTAACGGAATGCCTAATTCTGCACGTGTGTTTGGGAGTAAGTGGTTGAATTTGAAATTTGGGTCTTCAGAGACATCATTTACCACCAATGGTTCACCAATAGCGGTCACATACCCGACAACCGATGTTGAGCCAACCTTATGTTTGTACTCTTCTTGGACCATCTGTTGTCCAATGTCTCCGGTTGCTTGTTTAATTACCGCATATTCTTTTGCGTTATCCAATAAAAATATTGAAGCGTGATAAAAGCCGAAGCGTTCACTCACGAGGTTTACCGCATTTTTCAACAGTACATCCTGTTTCAGAGTTCCACTAGCATCTCGGGCAATTTCGGAGGCGGTTTGGAGGTGCAAGGCGTACTGTTTCGATTCTGCGATCAAGCCGGCTTTATGGATCGCTACAGCCATCTGTGAGGCTAAGGTACTCATCAGTCGCAGGTCGTCTTCATCAAAGCGGTGTTCGACTTTCAAATCTTGGACGGTAATGACCCCGAAAGCTTCGTTGTCAACCAGCAGAGGAACTCCAAGCCATGATTCCGCGGATTCTCCAATTACCTTGGCTCCTAAAGCTTTGGCGCGTTCGGCAGTATCTTCCACGAGCATTAACGGACGGCGCGTGCTAATTACGGTGGAAGTTAGACCTTCACCGAGAGGTATAGGATTAATATGCGTGACTTTTCCTAGTTCAAATACATATGGGAAAGTGATATGTTCGGTTGCTGAATCGTATAAGGCAATATAAAAATCGACTTCTCCCATAATGTGGAGAATTTGCTCATGGATGAGCTTGAACAGTTGATTTTTATCACTTTCTAAAGCAATCGCCTGACTGAATTCGTTGAGAACTTCCAGATCATTAATGCGTTTCTGTGTGCTTTCTACCGCGTGGACTTTTTCCAAGGCGATGGTAACTAATTCGGCCAGGCTGGCATAAGGTTGGATGTTTGTCTCTGTGATCTCGCCTGGTGTGGATGAGCTTAAAATGATCAAAGCCTTGAGCTCTCCAGCGCTAAATAATGGCAAATAAGCTGCTTCCTCGCAGGCCAGGGCGCGCGGCATGGCTAGTAATTGTGAGGGAATATCTGTTTCGGATTGGTGAACGTCAGAAATGAACTTTGGGGTTGATGACTCGAATAATTTTTCAACCCGTTGACGGGAAATCGACAATTCAACAGGAACTCTGTCTAAATAACTCAGCGCGCTTGAACCTGGGGCTAGTTTGAGGATATTCTGATTTGGAACATACAGCGCGCTGACATACTCGGCTTGTTGAATTGCGTTGGCGGTTGTTCTTAATATTACTTCCTCTGTTTCGGCCTTCGCAATTTGGCGGCTGGCATGATAGAGCGTTGCATATGCTTCCGCAGCCATAATCTCTGCCTCCGTGGAGCTTAACTAACGTCCCAGACTTCATTCCCTGCTAATAAGCGTTTAATCTGATCGGGGAAACGATCTGGGTCTAGGGGTTTTCCGATAAATCCGTCGAAGCCAGATTTGCGTGATTTACTCATTTGTTCCATGCTGGCTTCAGCAGTAACCGCAACTACCAGGGTGTCTTTCAGGTCTGGTGAGCTGCGGATTTTCCTCAACGCTCCGTAACCATCCTCGTACGGGAGACGGATGTCCATTAAAATAAGATCGAGGCGAGGCAAGGTATCTGCGTATTCGACAACCTCATAGCCTGAAGTTTTCCACTCACAATGTATGCCCATATAACCCAGCATGCGCGCGATTAGCACGAAATTGGAAACATTATCTTCCACTACTAGAACCGTGGCATCTTTGGGTGAGATAGGTTCTCTGGCAGAATCTGGATTAATCATAGCTTACCTCTTTTGCAAATATTCCTCGATTTGCCTTGGCAAACCATCTACATCTACTGGTTTCTGAATGTAACCATCGCAGCCTGCTTCTAGGCTACGTTCTCGGTCACCTTTCATTACATTGGCAGTTAAAGCTAAGATGGGAACTTTTTCAAGATGGGGTAATTCTCTTAACTGGGATGTGAGTGTATAGCCGTCCACATCAGGTAGGTTAATATCCATCAAAATCAGGTCTGGATCAACGTTTCGGGCGTTTTCCATGGCCTCGGTTGCATTCTCTGCAAAGATCACATCCCAACCTTCGGCCATTAGAATTCGCATGATCAAGATGCGATTTTCAGGATTATCCTCAATGTACAAAATGGTTATTTTTTTGGCTGAGTCTTCGAAAGTGTTTTGAGTAGAATAATTAAACATATTGACGGTCAGCCTCCTAGCTTTTAAGATTGTAGCATTATTGGTTTTGACTGCCGTGACATAAACATTACAGTTCCCTGCCTGACTTTTCACATTTGCTACGCATACATTTTTAACGATTTTGAAACGAAGATTATCCCCTAATGAGATAGAACCTGATAACTAATCCATGGATGGATATTCTCGATTTGGTAAAGATAGAATTTGTGGAAAGATTGAGGAAAATGCTCTTTGAATTTAATGAGCCGGAGAAGATGCTAAAGAGCGGGTGACGGGACTCGAACCCGTGAATGTTAGCTTGGGAAGCTAATGCCTTACCACTTGGCTACACCCGCTTTTACTGTGTGGGTATTTTAACACACGATGTCTTGATTTTGTGGCATAATTGGGGGGTGAGGTAAAAGTTGTATGAGTTGGATGGTTAATCGTCTTATATGTTGTAAGTTTTATTTGGCTTAGATGAGAAGCAAGAAATGAAACACTGCTGCTTGTTGTTTATTGCTTATCAGGTGGTATAAGATTGAGAGGAGAAAACAATATGAAATTAGCAGATAAATTTAGGGCAAAAAAAGTTTTAATTTTGTTAGCTATTTTTGGTTCACTGACTATTGGTTGTAGTAACTTAAATGTACCCGAGGCAGTTGCAAGGAGTGCTTTTGAGAATTTTGTGTTATCGAGGGGATGGCCTCACAGGGATGAAAAATTCGAGACAGTTAGCAATGATGGGACTTTTGCTACAGTCAAGATTACAACCTTTTTTAGATTTCAAGCGGATGAACATTGGCAAGAGCAAGAGGCTTTGTTAGAGTGTTGGAAAGTGGGATCCCAGTGGCAATGTGATGCTATTCTTTATTTTGAACTCAGCCAGCGTGAACAACAAATAGTTCAAGCTCAACAAGCTCAACAAGACGCTACAGCAACTGCTCAGGTTGTCAATAGGGTTGAAATATTAGCTGAGGTTGAATTAAATAATTATACAGGGGGTATGAAGTTAGAGTTGGCTGATATTGGGAATGTAGTCATAGCTGATATTATAGCAACCGCTGGGCCAACATGGCCATTTTTCTTGGATGATCAGGGTATATTAATTACAGAAAAGGTATATAGGATATTTATAACTGATCCACCAGCATATGCGCCAAAAGAATGGATGGAGTATCAGTTAGGAGTAGTGATATCTGATGAAGCTTATTTCGCTATTGCTAATGGAGATGTGGAGTTGATGTTGGGGATCTTTGAACAGGCGGGGTTGAATCCAAATATTATAGAGTTTTATCAGTGGGTCGCCAGTCAAGAAGGCCAACGAGGAGAGGGTGAGGGGTTTCAGGAATACAGGAATAGAATATTAAATAAAGGGAGAGAGATGCGGATGCCCGATCTCACTGAACCTCCTCAACCTTGAACCTTGTTATTCCTCCTCCTCTCCATATCCGGCTATCTTCCCCGCATTGACAATCCTTTCCTTGCCCGCTTCAAAGCGTTTCAGACTTTGAATTGTGTTACTTGTGGAGTCACTTTTCCTGGCATAGCAAGGAATGTCATTTCGGCCTGGGCTTCGTTGGATACATGGAGGGAGATTCTAACCATGCGATTTGTCATTCTGTCAACGGTTTTTTATTTTTGAGATTACGTTCCTCACAAATTTGTGTGATTGTGGACATTTTGGACAAGGTTCATTCATAGGAATATGATCTCTAAGAATATCGTTTAAACGGTTGAGTGCAATATCTCTTTGATGGATTCTCCATTTTTCTAGAATTTTCTCTTGTTCTGCAATCTCGAAATCCGTAAAAACTGGATCATATATATTAAAGGAATTATAGCCTCTATCAGGTGGTCGAAACTTATATGCAATGCTATCTGAAACAGTAAAATCATGTGTATAACGCGTGAATGAGTACTTTTCTTGGCAATCCATACATATTGTTGTATAAGTGATTTCCCCCTTACAAGCAATATATATATCAATTCCGATACCACTTTCGGGGTAGGTGGTTTTTCCCGACAGCAGGAAAAATTTTACATTTGTTACATCCCCCGTAGGTACTGTAGGCAGCCAAATACTATGCTTTTTACTAGCTCTATTGTGAAATATGTTCCTTATCAAAACTCCAAATATTATTCCAGGCACCAACGACATTACTGAACTAATCCCGCAAATCGCATAAAAAGATGCGCTAGTCATGTTTTGAAAAACTGATTCGCGGGCGATAATGAACAATAAACATGAAATTAATGAGCAAGGGAAAGATAGAAGAATAAAAGCCCATTCCACAAAATCAGATGCGGGAGGCGGTTCTTGCCATTTAGGTTTGTAAATCAATCCCTTTCTCTTCATAGCTGAACTCTTGATGATCCTCCAGTCCTAACATTATTTCATTTGACGGAATATCCAAAATATTACCATATTTCTTTAGGAACTTAATTATTCCGCGAATTATCAAACCTCGCCGAATGTGGGTATGCTGCTTTCTACCTGCCAGTTGTGATATATTTATTTACCATTCTGCTAGAAATGCAAAAAGAAATCACAGCCCTGGAAGAAACATTAAATAATGTATAATCTTCCAATATAATAAAATTGGAGGTATTTCATGACGAGGGTAATACTATTATTTGCTCTATTCATACCGGCATGTTCGGGAAGCCCAAGTGAAGGGGATGTACAAACTGCTATCGCATTGACCCAGAGCAGTGAAAATACGGCTGTGAGCATTATTGAAGAGGGAATATCACAAACGCAAACGGCAAGCGCGCCGACAAGAACTTTAATCCCGACTGTAACATTAACCCCAACTGTAACAATAACTCCAACCGAAACAGAAATACCAGAAATTCCTTTAAGAGATTTGGCTCTCACATTTTCTGATTTGGTAAATGTCGAACCAGAATTAGCTACCCAGTGGGGAGAAAATCCCGTTGAAGTAGATTGTTTTGATGAAGGGGACAACCCCGATTCAGAGTGTTATGCAATTACCTACTTGTCTGATGTTTATTGGTCAAAACCATTTACTATCGAAATAACAAGATTTAAATATTTTGGTTCAAATTCACGGAATTCGGCCAACGAGATTGTATTTTTACAGTATGGAAGGAGTCTAGATGCACCATCCTATCCAGACTTACCTGGTTCGTTCTGGATTGGAGAAATGAACAATGGCACATTAATTTTTGGATTCTCAACAGGAAATATTGCAGTATTAATGTACACTCAAATTCCAGAAGATTTTACAGGAGAACTTCTTGTACCTTACTATTCTCTTTTAGGGCAAGCACAATATCAAAAAATCAGAAATTAATTATTCACTCGCGGGACGGCACCCAGTTCTTCTCACACAAGCACATCCACCCAACGTACCTAGGGGGCTACCACACCACCCGCACTGTCCGTTGTTCGTGCGTATGAGTTCTTTTCATTCACTACCCAATGATTTGATAGCTTTTAGAATTCTAGAAGTGGCTCTTTAGTACCAATTCACGGATTACGTACATTATTGCAATGTAAATAGAAAAATTATTATTTATAATTAGATATGATATAGTCAGTATTCCAGTCGATATCAGAGTTCGAAAACATATGAGCGTTCAAGAAGAAACACAAACAGAAGGAAAAATCCGCATTACTGGCTCTGTGCTCGTTGTGGGAAATGGCGCAGTTGGGAAATCAAGCGTCGCCACAATGCTCCAGAAATACCAATCGGAAATAGCCAACAGCGCTGAAATCATCCGCAGCATCCGCAGGACGAACAACCTGGAATATGAATTCTTGGTTTCCCAAATTTTTCAGGGGCAATTGGAATATTCGGTTGTATCACAATTACTTGTCCCTCCTGGACAGAAAGCCTCCCAGGAAGGAAATGCTGGTAGATCTTTTAAACAAGTAATGGATATCTACAAGTTTCACATTAAATCTATTGAGGTCATATTATTGACCTATGATCTGACATCGCGAGAATCTTTTAATGATCTGAAATTTTGGTTAAATGCCGTGGATGGATTCTATAATCCCGCGACTCAATTTATTTTGGTTGGCACTCACCTGGATCAGGCTGAACAGTCTCGGGCGATACCTCAGAGTGGGATTGATAAAGCGCGCCAGCAAATACAGAATTACTATTTGAAGAAAATGCCAGACTGGCGCGGCTCTTGTCTGCCGGTCGAGGTCTCAAATCTTGGAGGAGATAATCTGGAAGAATTAGAGTTCTTAATCGCAAAATGCATTTTATGGTCAAATGGCTATATTGAGGAGTCTGAACTATTGGATAGTTATGATTTCCTCTTTAGTGACGATAGCCTTTTTTAATAGTTCGAAGGTGTTAACCCCAAGCTCTGGTAAATCAATTAGCTAGAAGCAGAAAGTGTAGGCGAATTCATCTCAAACCTTAAACATGATTAACCTGAAAAAGTATAGAAATTGATGCTGAGATTTCTAGATAGAACGAGGATGATAAATGTTATTTGAAACTTTAATCATAGGTGTTGGTATTGGTTTGTTGATTGCCACCTTATTCCTAGCTTCATTTATGTTGATGAATATTAAAATAGAACGGGCAGTTGAGGGGTGGGTGTTGGTTCAAGCAATTTTAGTATTCGTAATGCTCGGATTTGGAATAATCCTAATATATTTATTAGGATATCCTATAATCCCCTTAGTTACTCTTGAGACTATCACTGCTTTCACATTATTATTATCAACTTTCCTGATCGTATCGTTGTATATTGTGCTTTGGATAGTTTTTAGACAGTTATTTGGTTTAAGAATTTCTGATAAAAATGCAATTATAAAATTTTTAAGGTTTGCAAAACTCCCCAACAAAGCTGGGGGAATAATTATTAAAAAGAAATTCCAGGCAAGTTGCGATAAATGTAAAAATAAGGTGAATTATACGATAGCTGATGTTGTCAGATCACACCCAGATATAAAACGAGGCATTTACATAGAACATGGACTGGGTGAGATTAATTACAATTTTTATGTTCGGCATCAATGTGAACGAGAAATTAGGGAGATACCAGTTCAACATGACGCAAAGCTGGAATATCGCAACCAAAAACCTTCCAGGTTAGTTATACGCATATAAATTTTATTTTGGGTTATGCAAAGCTAGCAATTACTACTCTGCCTCAGCTTCTTCTTCACTATCCTTGGGTTCTTCATAGAAAAACAATAAGAAAGCTGCTCCGCCTTCAGCAATAGCATGCATATCTTCGACTTTACCTAAATACTCATCCTTCCCCAAGCGGACATGGCGGGAAATCTTCCCGTCTTGATCTACGCGGCCAAGATATTCATCGGGCCCGAACTTGTGGTGGTAGACCTTACCGGTCTCCAAGTCCAACCGGCCCAGGTACTCATCCGGACCAAAGCGTGAGTGGTAGATTTTTCCATTTTCGATATCGACACGGCCTATGTGCTTGTCGGGACCCATACGACTCTCATAGATTTTCCCCGTATCCGCATCCGCGTGTCCTAACAACTCGTCGCGACCTTTGGGAATGTGGCGGTAAATTTTGCCCATATCTATTACTCCTAAGGTTAATGATTGCTAGTAATAGTACTATTATAGCGGAAGAATTGTTGGAATTATCTCGATTTGGGATGGGTATTTGATCGAATTTACAGTAGTTCATCTCTTTCTTCAATGTTATCCCTGCGAAATAAATCTTAACTGCCTCCCAATACGACTATTGCGGGGTATAATGGCGTTTGGATTTTTACAAAGTTGAGCTAACAGCTTTGTTATAATCCGTACTTAATTACAAGGAAGATAGGTAGGATGGATTACTCCCAAAATGAATCCAGAAAGGATCCATACGAAATACTTCAAATTTCCCGCGGCGCCGAAATTGAAGTAATCAAAGCTGCCTTTAAAAGTTTAGCGTTGAAATACCATCCGGACACAACAGAACATCCTTCTCCCGAAGAAAAAATGAAGGAAATCAATTGGGCATTCGAGACGCTCACAAAACCCGAAAAAAGGGTGCAATGGGAAAAGCAGCGCCAATCTCCATCTGGAGCAACCGAGCAGCCGAGTCAGCAATCCGGGGAGACAGGAGGAGCAAATATGTCAGCAGAGCTATCCCAGGCTCAATTAGACGATCTTTTGAGACGCCCGGGGCCATTGGATATGACCAAAATGGAAATGCCGGGGATGAGTTTTAAAGGCGCTGATCTGAGCAACGCGATCCTTGAGGAGGTAAATTTTAGTAATGCCAATTTTGAGGGCGCGACGCTTGTAAATGCAAATTTGCGACATGCTAATCTTCGGGGAGTAAATTTTAGTGGAGCCAAAATGGAGGGAGCAAAGATGAATTGGGCTGAGATGGATAATGCCATCTTGAATAAAGCACAATTGACGCGCGCAAATCTATCTGGGGCGATCATGAATGCGGCCTCTCTCTATATGGCAGACTTAAGTGAAGCGAATATCCGCAAAGCTGAATTGCGTAAAGCCATTTTGGAAAAAGCCAACCTCAGCCAGGCGAATTTAAGAGATGCAGACTTGACATCAGCCGTGCTAACCGAGGCAGTATTTGATGATGCGGATTTGATGGGCGCAAACTTTCAGGGAGCGAATTTAGGGAGAGCCAGGTTAGTGGGGGCATACTTTGAAAAAGTCAATTTTCAAAAAGCAGACTTGCGGGATGCAGACCTTGAGTTTGCCATCTTTGTCCGGGCAGACCTTACCGACGCAATTGTGACTCCTGAACAATTGGCCCAAGCGCGTTTGCTCACCGGGGCAATCATGCCGGATGGGTCTACGCACGAATAGCTAGAACGTGGGTAAATAAATTAGAATCACTAAAGGGCGGCTTTTTTACGTTTCCATAGTAAATGCAAATTACATTTTCCCCAACTTTAATCGCCAGTGAACCCAAAGCAAGTTGAAAGCCAGGAACACAGTCCAAAGCACCCAGGCTAATACTGGACCTTCCTGTGCGCCTTGCAAAAGTGAGGCGCCAACCCCGATGATTACGCCTGAGGACCAGATAATCTTAAGGTTGAGCATACCTTTGTAGGATTCCAAGCCTGCGTTCCTACCCAAATAGGATTCGATACCAATACCGAACAACGCGGCGGCCACAATGCGGGTTGTGATTGGATCGACTGTTTGCCAATCGAGCGCCTCGAGGAACCAGGTAGGTTTGAGCATTAGTGGGATAGCAAAAACCATATCCACAACAAAGTGAAGGACGAACCAAGATTTCAGGCTTTTCGGGATTGCTGAATTTTCCATTGTTTTTTAAATCTTGAGTTAATGTGAAGGAGTACTAAACGAACATTTGGTTGTTTGGGATTAGCTAAATACCTAACCATTGGGTTGCAGCCCTGGGGAGTTCCTCCAATCGACCTGTATGCAGGGTGCATCTAGGCAGCGAATCGATGAACATGGGTCCGTATTGTTTACTCAAAACGCGCCTATCGAGGATGGCCACGATACCGCGGTCATGCTGGGTACGAATCAGGCGGCCAAACCCCTGGCGGAAACGTAAAATGGCCTCTGGGATGGAATACTCGTAAAAAGGCTGTTCAAAAGTTTCAGAGCGTGCGGCCACAATAGGATCGGAAGGCACAGCAAAGGGGAGTTTTACGATCACTAGGACTGACAAAGCCTCGCCTGGTACATCAACCCCCTCCCAAAATGCGCTCGTCCCCAGCAGCACGGCGCTTTCCGCGTTCTTGAAATTCTCCAAAAGTGTGTGCGGTGAAGCCCCCTGGCCTTGCTCGTAAATTTGAATGCCTTGCTCCGCTAGAGCTGGCCCTATGCGCTTGGAGGTTCGTTGTAATTGTGCGTAGGAAGTAAACAGAACAAGAGCGCGTCCACCTGTGGCCTTACACAGATCTATGAGACTGCGTTCTACGGCGCGCTGATAGGCTTCTCGTTCGGCAGGTTCGGGAATATTATCCGGGATGAAGATTTGGGCGGCTTCCTCATAATCGAAGGGTGAGCCAACAGAAAGTTCATCGGCATCGTAGGCGCTAAGGCGACTGCGCAAATAATCGAATTCACCTGAAGTCGTCAATGTTGCCGAGGTTAATATCACCGACATCTTTTCGTGCCAGAGATATTTTTCCATCAGGTGGCCGATGTGCAGCGGTGCGGCTTGCAAAATTACCTCCTTGCGTTGAGGTTTGATTTCTACCCAGTAGATCGTCTCTGGTGAGGGTTCGAACACGAGCGCATTCACGTTATCATTGATCTCGCTTAAACGCCGGTAAACGTTTCCCAAGTTGTTGAGCAAATCTTCGATCTCTTCCTCACCGCTCTCGGATAGATCGGTGAGCGCCTGGCCGATTTGTTCGCTATATTGCATCAGGGGGATCAAGGTGTGGTGGGCTTCTTCCCAGGCGATCTCAACCTCAAGCCAGGCTGGTTGGGTGCGCGTGCTTTCTAGAATGCGTTCTTGGTGGGAATAGGGCCCTAATTGGCGGCCGTCGCGCTGCTCAACAAGGAAATGGTCAAGCGTAGTAAAAAAACGCTTCAAAAGGTTCTGGAATTGGAAAGCTTTATCGGTCATGCTTTCGACTAATTGGTTTAGAGCAGCTAATTGCCCAGGGTTTAGCAATTCTTGCGAAACAACCAACACGCGGCCTAGTATCCCTGCGTTCTTTCCCCCCAATTCACGGAAAATGCGTTGGGTCTCGGGTTGGGTCACGCGAAAGCTCAATGCATTGGTAGTGGCCGATTCCAGGTGGTGGGCTTCATCCACGATGAGATAATCGTAATCTGGCAATACGCGGTTCCCGGTGGCAACGTCTGCCAGGAGCAGAGCATGGTTGACGATGATCACGTGTGCGTGTTGTGCCGCTTGGCGGGAGCGGTAATAAGGGCAGATGCCCCCCATACGTCTTATGCAAGTTTCCGTTGTGCAGCCCTCATCCTCAGCGGAGATGCGCGACCACACAGCGCGTTCTGCCGGGCCGGTGATATTGATCTCGCTCAGATCACCACTTTCAGACTCTTCTAACCAGAGCAGCATTTTCGCTAATACCCGCATCTCATTAGCATTTTCGGGCCTTCTTCGACGCAGCGCTTCCAAGCGGCGAGGACAAAGATAGTTGCGGCGGCCTTTGAGTACGGTGGCATTCAAGTTAAAACCCAAAGCCTGTTCCACGTCAGGAATATCTTTGTTAACTAATTGGTCTTGAAGGTTGATCGTATTGGTAGAAATCACTACTCGGGTTTGGTTCTGCAAAGACCATAAAGCGGCCGGGATCAAGTATGCGATGGATTTACCTGTACCTGTGCCTGCCTCAACCAATGTGTGGTTTCCTTCGGAGAGGGATTCTGCCACTATGCGCAGCATCTCGACTTGTTGGGGGCGATGTTCGAATTGTGGGAAATGCCGAGAAAATTCTCCGCCATGTTCGAGGATGGCAGCAACCTCTTCGATCTCTAAAGGGGTAGGCTCGCCCGCAGGTGTTAATGGCTCTACATCTACTGGAGCAGGGGTGGAAAAGAGCGGCCCTGCGATGGGGCGGCTTTTCACGCGGGCTGGCCGGGAGCTGGCGGCATCGCGAGAACGTAATTTCATGGCCTGTTTGAATACCCATCCAGCGCCCCAATCCAAAGGTTCTCCGAGGCGCACTATCTCGGCCAGCAGATCCAAAGGCAGGTTCAGTGCTTTATCGAACAGGCGAGTGTAAACACCCTGGGTAACACGCGCATCGTCCAAAGCGCGATGTGTGGCTGGCAGCGGTATTCCCAAGAGTTGGCCCAGCGCGCCCAGGTTATAACGGCCAGCCCCCGGAATAAGTACCGAGGCCATATCGTATGTGTCCAACCCTTCGTTGTATTTGAGCACCCCGTAGCGCTGGAGAAAGGCCAGATCGAAACCTACATTGTGCCCCAGCACGGGTAAATCCTCCACGAAATCGACCAATTCGTCGAGCACTTCATCTATCGTCGGGGCACCGCGAACCATGGCATTCGTGATGCCGGTTAATTTGGTGATGAAATTGGAAATTTTTCGTCCAGGATTGACCAGCGTGGTCCACTCATCTTCAATGCGGCGGTCATTAAAGCGCACTGCTCCAATCTCGATGATGGCGTCGTTGGCTGTGTCCAGTCCGGTGGTTTCGAGGTCTAGTGCGACTATGGAGGTCATGCCGCGATTATACCAGCTATCGGACGGATGTTCTAATAGCTAATTTGCATTCGCACTTTGGACCTATACGTTCACACTTCAAGCTGACGAATGAATTAGCCGCAAGAAAACACAATATCCAATTCCGTCACTTCTCCAGCAGTTATGGATACTTTTCCAGAAAATAATCCCATTACAACGTAATTCCCTGTCTCATTATTCCTGAAAATTGGAGCAAACGCATTGCCTAAGATTGTGTTGTTAATTGTAAATGCTGTACCTGAGCAAGGAACATCAGCAGCAGCAAATTCCTCCCACCTAACAATGAGCGAGTAAGAGCCACGCTCCACCTCATCAAAGGAATAGCTTCCCTGTGCATCAGTAATGGTCTCAAGGTTCTCCAGTGCGATAACTACGCCAGCAATTGGTTGATCAATATCAGCCCAAAACACTGTTCCCATCAGCGTACCTTCGGTTACAGGTGTAGGCGTCACAGTGTTTGTTGGCGTGGATGTTGAAGTCGACGAAACTGTGGGTGTTTGGGTATTGGTTGGGGTGAGCGTTGATGTTGGTGCTCGCGCTGTCTGCGTAGCCTGGGCGCTCTCAGCTGTTTCTGTCGTTTGGGTATCTAGTTCGGCTTGCGACGGGCCACATGCGGTCAAGATTACCGCACACGCTGCAATGAAAACAATTTTATTCATGATTAACTCCTTAGGCTAATTTGGCAATACTCATACACTAGCACAGGCGAACTGTCATTCCTAGATATACGACTACCAAAAACTGTTAACTTTATCCAATTTCAAGCGTTTAAAAGATGCAGGCTACTGGCAGAGAAATCAGTCATATAGGAGCCTCATTCGGTAGTTCACATAATCCGATAAGAAGATTGTAATGATTTCTCCTCAAGCTAGATTGATTCTCGAATGGATTACTCCCTCCACCTTCTTCTAGTAAGTATAATGCGAAGATATTTTCATAGGTTTTGTTTTGGGTTTTGAAATAAATGAAGGTATAATAAAAAGGACTATATTTCACTACTTTATCGGAGGGAATTAATGGGAAGCAATATGTTATCCAACCTAACCATAACCGCAGATTACTTGGGTATGGGGCTATCTCTCTGGCTTGCATTCTATCTCCTGCCTCGAGGTCGTAGTAACGCACTCGCATATCGGTTATTCATCGTACTCATTGCGTTATGGTTAAATTACTTTATCAGGTTGATCGATGCAGATCATCCAATCCCCACAGGAGGTAGCCTGATTGCATTTGCAATCTCTGCTGCGCTTATTGCCGCGCATAACCTTACCCATTACCTGCTTCCCAAGCAACTGCAATCAAAATACACCTGGGTGGAACGCGGCATTATCCTCTTGGGTTTAGTAATAGGCGTGGTTATCATCGTATCCAAACCCAGCGGTATCACAAGCGATGAGATCTACCTAGTACTCAGTCAGGGTGAATAAGATGGAATAAAACTTGCATCCATGAGAACTAAAAAGCAGGAGGTTCTGAAGA